>NZ_FULE01000090.1 GCF_900163965.1 Vibrio ruber DSM 16370 | reverse complement strand
TATCCGGGAGACACACGGCGGGTGCTAACGTCCGTCGTGGAGAGGGAAACAACCCAGACCGCCAGCTAAGGTCCCAAATTACAGCTAAGTGGGAAACGATGTGGGAAGGCTCAGACAGCTAGGATGTTGGCTTAGAAGCAGCCATCATTTAAAGAAAGCGTAATAGCTCACTAGTCGAGTCGGCCTGCGCGGAAGATGTAACGGGGCTAAGCTGTAAACCGAAGCTGCGGCAATGTACTTTAGTATATTGGGTAGGGGAGCGTTCTGTAAGCCGTTGAAGGTGGATTGTAAAGTCTGCTGGAGGTATCAGAAGTGCGAATGCTGACATGAGTAACGACAAAGGGGGTGAAAAACCCCCTCGCCGGAAGACCAAGGGTTCCTGTCCAACGTTAATCGGGGCAGGGTGAGTCGACCCCTAAGGCGAGGCCGAAAGGCGTAGTCGATGGGAAACGGGTTAATATTCCCGTACTTGTTGTGAATGCGATGGGGGGACGGAGAAGGCTAGGTGGGCCTGGCGACGGTCGTCCAGGTTCAAGTGCGTAGGCTGTAGAGTTAGGCAAATCCGGCTCTACGATAGGCTGAGACACGATGTCGAGTCACCAAGGTGATGAAGTCATTGATGCCATGCTTCCGGGAAAAGCCTCTAAGCTTCAGTTCACAAGAAATCGTACCCCAAACCGACACAGGTGGTCGGGTAGAGAATACCAAGGCGCTTGAGAGAACTCGGGTGAAGGAACTAGGCAAAATGGTACCGTAACTTCGGGAGAAGGTACGCTCTTGCTGGTGAAGTCCCTTGCGGATGGAGCTGATGAGAGTCGCAGATACCAGGTGGCTGCAACTGTTTATTAAAAACACAGCACTGTGCAAAATCGTAAGATGACGTATACGGTGTGACGCCTGCCCGGTGCCGGAAGGTTAATTGATGGGGTTAGCTTAGGCGAAGCTCTTGATCGAAGCCCCGGTAAACGGCGGCCGTAACTATAACGGTCCTAAGGTAGCGAAATTCCTTGTCGGGTAAGTTCCGACCTGCACGAATGGCGTAATGATGGCCACGCTGTCTCCACCCGAGACTCAGTGAAATTGAAATCGCTGTGAAGATGCAGTGTACCCGCGGCTAGACGGAAAGACCCCGTGAACCTTTACTACAGCTTGGCACTGAACATTGAGCCTACATGTGTAGGATAGGTGGGAGGCTTTGAAGCAGTCACGCTAGTGACTGTGGAGCCGACCTTGAAATACCACCCTTGTATGTTTGATGTTCTAACTTGGCCCCATTATCTGGGGTGAGGACAGTGCCTGGTGGGTAGTTTGACTGGGGCGGTCTCCTCCCAAAGTGTAACGGAGGAGCACGAAGGTGGGCTAATCACGGTTGGACATCGTGAGGTTAGTGCAATGGCATAAGCCCGCTTAACTGCGAGAGTGACGGCTCGAGCAGGTGCGAAAGCAGGTCA
>NZ_FULE01000072.1 GCF_900163965.1 Vibrio ruber DSM 16370 | reverse complement strand
GAGTTTAGCGGTTCAGGCAGCTGTCAGCTATGGCATCGGATTATCGGCTCAGTTCAGCATTACTTTCCACCGCGGAGCTTTATATGTGATTGCCGCAGCCAAACTGGTCTGCGGCCCCGGTGCGTCAGGCAAAGTCGCCATCGCCCTTGATGCGCTCAACGTTGACCGCTTTATTCAATGCCTGCTCGCCATGCTCAATGAATCCGGCTTTAAACGCATTGAAGCTTTCGGTGAAGTGAATGAGCAAGGCCGCAATGAAGACTTTGAAGAGCTCAACCGCCGCCTGACCGTCGCGGTCGCACTCGGTCTGACTTTAGGTGAAGCCCTGTTGCTGCCGGCCAAAGCCCTGTCTTTTATTCACAAAGATGGTTTGCAGGAAGATTATGCACCGTTAATCGCCAAAAATATTTTGGATAAAACCAAGGTAAAACAAAACCAGAGCTGGGTCACTAACCTGCCACCGGAAACTTTGTGCCATCTGCTCGACTGTTTGAGTAATCAAAACAAAGGTGGTTTGTTCGAAAATAAAGCAGAAGAAAGAGCCAGACTGAATCAGGAAGTAGACAAAGCATTAACCATCGTGCAAATCCTCAAATGGATATCCCCAAAAACAGGTGCCAGTGAAGCGGATATTGAGAAAAAACGCCGACAGTTTGAAAAGACCCTGATCCGTATGAGGGGCAACTATGAATCCGCCCGGCTGCCGATGGAACAATGGCGACGCTTTAGCCAAAGTTGGATGCAATTGGCAGAGTTTATAAACCAACTACCAAAGAGCATTAGAATAGAAGATATAAAAATAGCTAGAGAAACTTTCATTTCTATTAGTACTACTTTATGTGGCAACATGAAACGCTACCACTATGAAGCTGAAGAGCGTTCGGATGCAATTGCTCATTTTGTCGATGGCGAATATGACTACTTAACCATTCGGGTCGCCAAAGAAGGTGACAAGCCACAAGTGGTTGCAGATCGCAAGCGCCTTGAAGAGACGATTCAAGCGATCGAAGACAAAGGTTACTTGTGGAACAAAACCACCTACAACCCGTGGAAAGAACAAAGCTGGACACTTTAAAGCATGAAGATCAATAATCGACTGATTTACAAAACACTCTTTACCTTAATTGGTATTGTTATCTTATCCATAGGTGGCTTTATGGCCTATCTGATGACCCCTTCCGGCTTTCAGTCCCGGCAGGCAGAAGGCCCCAAGGTACTGACTGAGTTACTCGAAATGGCTCAGGAAAGCCAGCCATTTAACCCTGATCCGTATATCTCCAGTACCTATCGCCCCGGAGATCCATTGTATGAACCTGTACTCGCTATCCAGCGAGAACGCTGGGATATAGCCAAAAAACTCCTGCAACCCTTAGTTGAACAAGGCAATGCTGATGCAATGTATTGGCTGGCTCATATCTCTGGGGGCAGTATCTACGCAGGCAAAGAAATTGCTCGGTTATTCCGGAAATCCGCTGAATTGGGCAACCCTTATGCAGCTCTTCGTTTGGATGTCAGCAGTGAAGATTGCAGCCTGTATCTTCGCGGCTACTGTGACCCCAAATGGGGAAAACTTGGGCGAAAACTACTGCAAGAGCGGGCAGAGAAAGGTGATAAAAAAGCAGAATATTACCTGCTTCAGTATGATGAAAACAGCTCAGAAGAGGTGCATAAAGAGCTGGAACGACTAGTCACTGAAAATGCTAAGAATCATTATTATCAGCCATTGATAAGAATGATGATTGATTACAATAGTCAATCATATTTAACTTATTTCCAAAAAAGTAAAGAATTGAGCAATAAAAAAAGGAAATTAATTTCAGAAATAGCATTATTGGCAGTTAATAATAATTTCCCTCCAGCAATGTATAATATTTTTTATAATATGAGTGACGTGTATGAAGATAATGTTTTATCAAAAATTATTAACCAATGCATTAAATTAACATCAAGATCAATAACATGTGCTGAATACAATATAGATAAACCTAATAGAACTAGACATGATATCTTAATTGGTGCAGCATACTCATATATGACAGATATCATTAATCATGGAACTAATAAATATTCTAAATTGACAATATTTAAATCATATATGAATAGAAAAGGGGTTGAAGCATTAAATAGTGATGAAAATAGTGAAGTAATTTCAATGGCAAAAGAGATGCTAGAAAAAATGACTCCTGTTATCTATATCGACGAAATGAATCCAAGACCATAAACTTCATATAATGGGGATCTTAATCATAGATCCCCCGCTTTTATTCTTATTAAACCCCTTCTACGTCTTCTTTAATCAAATTTATCTCATCAAACGTAATCAGATTATTGAGAAATAGCAGAATCTCACGCAGTTCATTTTGGTC
The DNA here is from genome assembly GCF_900163965.1 of Vibrio ruber DSM 16370. Lineage (GTDB taxonomy): Bacteria > Pseudomonadota > Gammaproteobacteria > Enterobacterales > Vibrionaceae > Vibrio > Vibrio ruber. Next base: position 17,749 of record NZ_FULE01000072.1, on the reverse strand, counting down.
AACGGAAGGTGCGGTGCTGGTAGCGAGAAAATCAATCAGATAACCGCGAGCGGTGAGGTGTAAACTAGGTTGTGAATTAGACATCGTAACCTCTTTGGTGTTAATGAGAGAATACAGCCACACTGAAGGTTCCAATCTCCATGGGTGGCAAGCTGAACAAGGTTTGGAACTACCGTTAACACCAAACGGTCAACACAAGGTTGCCTTGTCAGCTCACCATAATATGAGTGAGCCAAGGCTACACATAAACATGAAGTAGCACAAGGCGATGGTTTATGCATTTGGTGTTATTACTCGGTGTTCCAATCCCGACACCGGATTTTATCGGTGCAGATGGAGCTTAAGCAGTGTCTGATTTGTTGACGAGTGGCAGCGCGGCAAAGCGCGAGAGAGTTGGTGAAATCTCATACTTTTCTAATACTTAGTTCGACATTATTTTGCGAGTAATTTCACACTGTGCTGCTTTGAAACACCAATTCATCATGATTCATATTTAGATTGGGTTACAATCAAACCGCTCAAATGAAGTCATTTACAAGGTCAACCTGAAACAAAGTGATTGAACGTAAATCTCAGCATTGCAGTATCAGTTTGATCGCCCTGTGTGCTTATGTCGCTTGAAGCGATGAACTCAGGGGAAAAAGTTCAGGACGAACTTTTTAGCTTTTCGTGAGCAGGATGCGAATAAAAGCGCCCCTGATAGCCGGCACTAAAGCTGAACAACCGGCCTTTTTGGATACTTTTGGGGCCAAGCCAAAAGTATCTGATGCGCAGACTCAGAAGTGACTGAGATCGAAAACATTCAGCGCATCATACAATGCTCAAAAACAGAAACGAGAAAGGACAAAAGTTACTTCTGGAACAAAACTACCTACAACCCGTGGAAAGAAAAAAGCTGGACACTTTAAAGCATGAATATCAATAAGAAACTGATTTACAAAACACTGCTGACCATCGTTGGTGTGATTATTCTAGCGGTCGGTGGACTGATGGCCTATCTGGCGATCCCTTCAGGCTTTCAGTCCCGCCAAGCGGAAGGCCCCAAGGTACTGACTGAGCTACTGAAAATGGCTCAGGAAAGCCAGCCATTTAACCCCGACCCGTATATCTCCAGTACCTATCGTCCCGGAGATCCGCTGTATGAGCCCCTGCTATATATTCAAAGACATCGGCAGGGAAAAGCCGAAGAGCTGTTGCACCCCTTAGTCGAACAAGGCAATGCTGATGCGATGTATTGGTTGGCTCAAATCACCTATGACGATAGCTACTACTCCAGCGGCCCGGCGGCCAAGTTATTCCAGAAGTCAGCCGAGCTGGGGAATCCCTATGCCGCACTCCGATTAGATAGCAACAACCGTGAATGCCAGATGTTTATGAGCGGTTACTGTGATCAAAAGTGGGGAAAACTCGGGCGAAAACTACTGCAAGAGCGGGCAGAGAAAGGCGATAAAAAAGCAGAGTATTATCTGCTTCAGTACGATGAAGACAGCTCAGAAGAGGTGCATAAAGAGCTGGAACGACTAGTCACTGAAAATGCTAAAAATCATTATTATCAGCCATTAGAAAAATTATTAACAGATTATTTTGGCAATTGGCACATGCCTTTTTTAGACAGAGATAAACCTTTAGGAAAAAGAAAAAAGTTATTATTAAGCGAATTAATAAAAATCGCAGCTGATAATAACTACATTCCAGCTATAAATATGGTTTTCCAATATAAAAAATTATTCAAATCAGATTATATTCATATAAATTTAATAAAAATATTAAATCTTGGTGGCGATCTAATTCATTGCCAAAATTATTACATCAATAAATCAAGAAAAAATAGAGAAGAGATAATAGATGGGACATCTTGTGCCATAGCCAAAGATTATATTAGAGGTGAAGATAGTGAAATGTTAATTTTCAACTTTTCACTAAAGAAAAATAAATTAGATAAATTAACCTCTGAAGAGCTTCAGAAAGCAGAAATTCGAGCCCAAAAAATTATAAAAGAAATGACACCAATGATTTATATTGATGAAATGAATCCAAGACCATAAATACTACAATAAGGGGGTCAGCAACCTGATCCCCCTTTTCTCCATTAAATCCCTTCTACATCTTCTTTAATCAAATTCAGCTCATCAAACGTAATCAGATTATTGAGAAATAGCAGAATTTCACGCAATTCATTTTGGTCAACGGAAGGTGCGGTGCTGGTAGCAAGAAAATCAATCAGATAACCGCGAGCGGTCAGGTGTAAATCAAGATGAGTGGTTGAATTTGGCATCATGGCCTCCTGTAGAGTTTCAAAAATCACCACCAGAGGTTCCAATCTCAGAGGTGGTGAACTGAGCAAGGTTTGGAACTACCGCACCACAGGTTGCGGCCTGACAGAGTCAGTCCTATACCCAGCTCACCATGATTGGAGTGAGTAAAGGCTACACACAACTGCTCATCAGTACAAGATAAGTGAATTTGTGCGTCTGTGGTTTATACGGTGTTCCAATCCCGACACCGGATTTTATCGGTGCAGATGTAGCGTAAGCAGTGTCTGATTTGCTGACGAGTCATAAGAAAATAAAGCGCGTGTCATAGCGTAAAATCTCATACTTTGCTCACACTGGGTGTGTCATTATTTTGCGAGTCATTTCACACTGTGCTGTTCTGAAACACCAATTCATCATGATTCATATTTAGATTGGGTTACAATCAAACCGCTCAAATGAAGTCATTCACAAGGTCAACCTGAAACAAAGTGATTGAACGTAAATCTCAGCAGCATCGCGGTATCAGTTTGATCACCCTGTGTGCTTATGTCGCTTGAAGCGATGAACTCAGGGAAAAAGTTCAGGACGAACTTTTTAGCTTTTCGTGAGCAGGATGCGAATAAAAGCGCCCCTGATAGCCGGCACTAAAGCTGAACAACCGGCCTTTTTGGATACTTTTGGGGCCAAGCCAAAAGTATCTGATGCGCAGACGCAGAAGTGACTGAAATCGAAAATATTCGGCGCATCATACAATGCTCGAACACAGAGACGAGAAAGGACAACGGTTACTTCTGGAACAAAACCACCTACAACCCGTGGAAAGAACAAAGCTGGACACTTTAAAGCATGAAGATCAATAATCGACTGATTTACAAAACACTCTTTACCTTAATTGGTATTGTTATCTTATCCATAGGTGGCTTTATGGCCTATCTGATGACCCCTTCCGGCTTTCAGTCCCGGCAGGCAGAAGGCCCCAAGGTACTGACTGAGTTACTCGAAATGGCCCAGAAAAGCCAGCCATTTAACCCCGACCCGTATATTTCCAGTACCTATCGACCCGGAGACCCATTGTATGAACCTGTACTCGCTATCCAGCGGGATCGCTGGGATATAGCCAAAAAACTCCTGCAACCCTTAGTCGAGCAAGGCAATGCTGATGCAATGTACTGGCTGGCTCATATCTCCGGGGGCAGTATCTACGCAGGCAAAGAAATTGCTCGGTTATTCCGGAAATCCGCTGAATTGGGCAACCCTTATGCAGCTCTTCGTTTGGATGTCAGCAGTGAAGATTGCAGCCTTTATCTTCGCGGCTACTGTGACCCCAAATGGGGAAAACTCGGGCGAAAACTACTGCAAGAGCGGGCAGAGAAAGGCGATAAAAAGGCGGAGTATTATCTGCTTCAGTATGATGAAAACAGCTCAGAAGAGGTACATAAAAAACTGGAGCAGTTAGTCACTGAAAATGCCAAAAATCATTATTATCAACCATTAATGAATATGATTATTGATTATTCAATTCAGTATTATCTAAATTATTTTCAAAAGGAAAATGAACTACCTCTAGAGTATAAGAAAGATATCAACAAACTATCTATTTTGATGGCAAAAAATAACTTCTCACCTGCGATTGGTAATATTTTCTATACAAGTGACATTAAAGAACCCAATAAATATATGCACCATTATTTTAAGATTGGTGGCAATTGGTCTACATGTGAAAGTCATTATAAGAAAATAATATACAAATCCAGAAGTAATGTAATAGATGCAGTGACATGTATTATCATTGGTAACATCTTTAAGAAAGCCACCAACAGTTGGACTTCTTATAATATAAAAGAAGCAGAGAATGATTGGAGCATTCAATTTATTAATGAGGATCTAGAAAAAAATGGTAAAGATTCATTAAGTAAAAAAGAAATGGATTTAATTAGAAAGAGAGTAATAAAAATAGTTAAAGAAATGACACCAATGATTTATATCGACGAAATGAATCCAAGACCATAATACTACAATAAGGAGGATCAGCAACCTGATCCCCCTTTTCTCCATTAAATCCCTTCTACATCTTCTTTAATCAAATTTATCTCATCAAACGTAATCAGATTATTGAGAAATAGCAGAATCTCACGCAATTCATTTTGGTCAACGGAAGGTGCGGTGCTGGTGGCAAGGAAATCAATCAGATAACCGCGAGCGGTGAGGTGTAAATCAAGATGAGTGGTTGAATTTGGCATCATGGCCTCCTGTAGCGTTTCAAAAATCACCACCAGAGGTTCGAATCTCAGAGGTGGTGAACTGGGAGGGTTCGAACTACCGCACCACAGGTTGCAGCCTGACTGAGTCAGCCCAACCCAGCTCACCATAATCGAAGTGAGTAAAGGCTACACACAACGGCTCATCAATACAATATGAGTCACTTGTGTATCTGTGGTTTGCAACAGGGTTCGAATCCCGACACCGTTTTTAGCGGTGCAGATGTAGCGTAAGCAGTGTCTGATTTGTTGACGAGTGGCAGCGCGGCAAAGCGCGAGAGAGTTGGTGAAATCTCATACTTTTCTAATACTTAGTTCGACATTATTTTGCGAGTAATTTCACAGTGTGTTCTTTTATATATCAATCTATCAAGAACAATGCAGGGATTTCATTATAATCGCCCTCTCCTAGCGTTAAATCGGTATTCACACCACGTGCGTATTGATAGCTCATATTTAAATCGTCTTATCAAGTCAACGGAAGCCATCACGTATGTTCTTTTACACTAACGTCCAGAGAGCCATTAAACTCATTGATAAACATGCGGTGCTTTACTCGCATGCTAAATTTCCCGGATGGGAGATCTCGTATGTGTGTATCGAAAATCATGGCCTTGTCGAGACCATTGATGCTTACGCGATCGTGACATTAAAAAATGGACGGGTTATTTATGTGCCATTTGAAGATGTCGGCCAAGTCAGACTGCCCAATGACGATGAACTTCTCGGTTATGATATTCGTTTCCTCACTCCTGAACAGATGGCGGCCGCTGTTGATAAAAAGCGTCAGCTTGAATTCATCGTTGCTGTATGTCTGTTCCTCGGTTTTATTGCAGCGATACAGGCGATCTCCTGGAAGCGCCAACAGGATGAGCTGGCCATTCAGAATGCCATGCAAACCATGAACAATATGCATCATCAAAAACGACAGGAAGCATACAACCTCTTAAAGCAAGCCGAAACAACACTCGAACAAAGAGAAAAAGATTTAGGGTCATTTTACGTCTATACCAATGCTAAAATGCCACTGAATGGCTATATGATCCCGAATCAGTACGGTTTCTCCAGCTATGTCAGTGAGATTCAGGACTATCTGGAACACCCCAGTTTTCGCAACGCTGACAGGGACTATGTTCAAAATGGTATGAATCCCATCTCTCTCTTTTTGAGCCACGAGAACACACAAGGCTACCGGGTTGGTATCTATATTGAAACGATGGATTATTACATTAATCAGTCCATTTATTACCCCGGTGACAAGCATCAGCAAGATTCCTCACTGTGGATCACTAAAATTCAACCGGTCACTGAAGCGGAGCGTGCAGAGTTCTTAGCAAGAAACCCCAACCTGACGCAAGAAGATCTCAAACAATACCAACTGGATAAAAGTCATTTCAGTCGCAGTTTTATTCTGAGCCAAGCGCTGCTCAATGGCGGTAAGATGAACCAAGAGGCGTACATGCTGACCTCAGAAAATTTTGCCGGCAAGGAGCGGTTATTTTTTATCTCATCGAAGAGTACCCACCTGACCACTGAGCAACAAGATCAGTTGATTGAAAAATTTATTCAACGTTATGATTTCAAAAGAAGTGACTTTAAAGATTATGCATGGCGCAAAGTTTCGGTGATTGAAGAATAAGAGGAACGCAACTCTCGCAGCAGACTCACAGTCTCCGGCACACACGCCAGCGATAGAATGATGAAAAAGGTCGTTTCACCAACAACAAAGCCGGTCAGTGAACTGACCGGCTTTTACTATGCAGTGTTGCGCTTGTTGAGCAAACAATTGAGTTGTGTGACACACTGCGGCTTGTCACACGGACAACCCGCATCAGCACAGGAGGTTAATGCTTACCCCAATACCCCATTTTGCGGGCAATCCAGATCATCAGCAGGAGTACCACGACGATCGCGAGAAAGTTCGACCCGGCTTCGGGGTACTGCGCTTTGACAAAGGCGGAGTGGCCGAAAGCACCGACAAAAAAACAGGCTAACCCGACTAGCGGAAAATCTTCTGAAACGGGCTGACGCAGATATTCCTGATAAAGCGCCTGAACCGCCAGAATTAAGGCTATCCAGGGAAAAATAGAAAAAGAGACCTCACTCATGGTCATTGAAGACAAAATGGCATCACCACAGACACCGACAATAAAAGCAAGAATCAGGTTCTTGCGTTCTGAAGTATTTTTATCCGACATTAATCAACTCCATCTCTCTGCTGATGTTTACGTGCAATCCGATAACTTGCTGCACCTTTGGCAATCATTCTTAACTGAATAATTAATCGTTCTGCCAGTTCATCCCGTTCGTTCTTATCCAGATCCATCGCTTCAGCACCGGAGCTGAATACCAAGGTCACGGAAGCTTCTGCCTGAGGGGCTGCGATTTCTCGCGCCAACCCGTTGAGGACAAGGTATTCAGTCAGCTCGGCAGCAAAATGCTGAATCTCTCTTGCGACCGCAGCCCGAAATTCGTAGGAGGTTCCTGAGCGTTCTCTCAATAATAGCCGAAATACATTGGGACTGTTTTCGATAAATTCCATGAACGTCTCAACCGAGGTGCGAATCACGCTGCCTTTGGTCGCAATACGCTGGCGTGCCTGACGCATCAGTTGTCGCAGCAATAATCCGCCTTCATCAACCATGGTCAGCCCTAGCTCATTCATATCATCAAAATGGCGATAAAATGAAGTCGGGGCGATACCGGCTTCTCTGGCGACTTCTCTCAGGCTCAAACTGGAAAAACTCTGTTGTGCGCTCAATTGGCGAAAGGCAGCATCAATTAATGAGCGACGGGTTTTTTCTTTCTGTTGAGCACGAATTCCCATGGCGTACAATTCCTAAATCACAGCTAAAAACGTTCTACTATAACGCGAATTATTGTTTTATCGATAAAACAATATCTCATCCCGCACAAAATTGTCTATTCAAACTGAGTTCATGCCGGTATCAGCGATCATTATCACTGATCACTTGGCAGAACAGCGACACAGCTAAACAATACGTTACAATAATGCGTTACAATATAAACACCAAAAAAACCAACGAATATTCATCAGGAAGTCATATGTCAGAGACTCATCATTTCGATGCGATTGTCATCGGCAGTGGTCCCGGCGGTGAAGGTGCCGCGATGGGGCTGACCAAAGCAGGGCTGAATGTCGCCATCGTTGAAAAAGAGCAAAGTGTCGGTGGCGGATGTACCCATTGGGGGACGATTCCATCAAAAGCCTTAAGACATGCCGTCAGCCGTATCATCGAATTTAACAGCAACCCGCTGTTTTGCCATAACAACACCAGCCTTCACGCCACATTCCCCAATATTCTGTTGCACGCAAAATCTGTGATTGATAAGCAGACCCGGTTACGCCAAGGGTTTTATGATCGCAACAAATGTACCTTACTGTTTGGCGTTGCCCAATTTATCGATAGTCACACCATCGAAGTGCTTCAGCATGATGGCAGCAAAGAGCGTTATACCGCGGATAAGTTTGTCATCGCCACGGGGTCGCGCCCTTATCAACCGCATGATGTCGATTTCAGTCATCCGCGCATCTACGATAGCGACTCGATTCTCAACTTAGCCCATGATCCGCGCCATATTCTGATCTATGGTGCCGGGGTGATCGGCTGTGAATATGCGTCGATCTTCCGGGGACTTGGGGTGAAAACCGACCTAATCAATACCCGTGATCGTCTGTTGTCTTTTCTTGATAATGAAGTCTCCGATGCGTTGTCATATCACTTCTGGAATAACGGCGTGGTGATTCGCAATGATGAAACCTATCAAAGTATTGAAGGTTGCCGGGACGGGGTGATTGTTCACCTGAAATCCGGTAAGAAAATGAAAGCCGACTGCCTGCTCTATGCCAACGGCAGAACGGGTAACACCGATCGGTTAAATCTCGAAGTGCTCGGATTAGCAGCCGATTCGCGCGGCCAGTTGGGAGTCAACCGCAGTTACCAGACCGAAGTCGAACATATTTATGCCGTCGGTGATGTGATTGGCTACCCTAGCCTCGCCAGCGCCGCTTATGATCAAGGCCGGTTTGTCGCACAAATCATTGCATTCGGTGCAAGTAACAGCCAGCTCATTGAAGATATTCCGACCGGGATATATACCATTCCTGAAATCAGCTCTGTCGGTAAAACCGAGCAGGAGCTGACCAATGCCAAAATCCCTTATGAGGTCGGCCGCTCTTCGTTTAAACATCTGGCGCGCGCGCAAATCGCAGGGACTGATGTAGGGAGTCTGAAAATTCTGTTCCACCGGGAAACCAAGGAGATTCTCGGGATTCACTGCTTTGGTGAACGGGCAGCGGAAATTATTCACATCGGTCAGGCGATTATGGAACAGAAAGGCGCAGCCAATACCATTGAATATTTCGTCAATACGACCTTTAACTATCCGACGATGGCGGAAGCTTATCGGGTTGCAGCGTTGAATGGGTTGAATCGCCTGTTTTAATCGCCAGCCTCTGATGACGCAATGCTTCAGTCGCACTTCGATGCTTTTGTTTCGGGCTTGGTACGGTGTACACAGCCCGGACAAAAGACGAACAACACCATATTACCAATAACAGTGAACCACTACAGGCGTGTAGCGGAATTGGCAGCTCGTCAGGCGACAAACTAAGCGCTGCCAGATTTTCCAACGCCGACAGGGATAGTTTAACGGTGAAAAACTGTGAACCTCTTTAACCCACGGTAAGCAGTTTAATACCGCATTTTTCGGGGCGGCAAAACCATGTTGGTAAGCACCGCATCCCATCCGTTGCCCTAAACGGGTGCCAGTTTTATCGCCGGCAAGCAGCAAACAGGCATGAGCATGAGGAAAAGTCAGCCCGAGCGTTCTGATAAACGCGGCGACATGTTCTGACTGCGTTTCAAGTAATGCATGTTCACACAGAATAAGGATCGGTGCAGACTCTGAAATATGGATATTTTTCAGCCATGACAGCGAGGTGACACTGCCATTGATATGCTGATAACGTTCGCTGGGATGGAATAATCGCTGTCGCCAGATCAAATGCTCAGACACATCGACTTCCAGCCAATGACACCGGCCATTATCAACGCGGTAGAAGCGTGTATCCAGACCGGCTCCGACATTAATCACCCAAGCATCAGGATATGTCGCCAGAAATTCCCGCACCTGCTGATCACAGATTTGAGTCAGCGTGACATGTAACAACTGCTTTTGATCAAGGTTGCCATCCCTGCAATCGAGCGCCACCTCACAAGATAGACAGGCTTGTGCGGCAATCGGATCATAGATTAAGCCGTTATCGGCTAAGCTTTCCCGCCTCCTGAACCACAGCGGCTCAACAAGATGCGCAGGAATCTGATAATGTTCTCGATGCTTCCGGCAGTAATATGACATTGTCATTATCCTCTCAAGTTAACTTAGATGATAATGAATATCAATTACATTAGCAAGTTATTGAGAGGGGTTCTCAATAACTTACTGGATCAGATGTTTCCGGTCAGTCGGTTACATCCAGTCGGTATTGCGGATAATCCCGACGGCCACCCCTTCAATGGTTAATTCCTGAGAGGAAAGATCGACTTCAATCGGGTTAAACGCTTCATTTTCCGCATGTAACAATACTTTGGCCCCTTGGCGCTCAAGTCGTTTGACCGTAACATCGTCTTCGAGACGGGCAACCACAACCTGACCATTTCTGACATCCTGAGTTTTATGCACAGCCAGTAAATCACCATCCATGATGCCGATATCTTTCATACTCTCGCCGTGGACACGCAACAGAAAATCAGCTTGGGGTTTGAACATTGCCGGATCAACCTGATAATGCGCTTCAACATGCTCCTGCGCCAGAATCGGCTCACCTGCGGCAACACGGCCGATCAGTGGCAAACCTTCTTCGACCGGGTCATTGGCAGAGTCAAGCAAAATGCGAATGCCTCGAGAGGCGCCCGGAACAATTTCAATCACTTGTTTACGCGCAAGTGCTTTTAAATGTTCTTCAGCCGCATTGGCAGAACGGAACCCCAGCTCTTTGGCGATTTCAGCACGAGTCGGCGGCATTCCGGAATCTTCAATCCGGCTTTTGATCAAATCAAAGACCTGTTGTTGGCGTGGTGTTAAAGGCTTCATAATTCACCTGTCTTTTTATACAGTCAACTGTGAGTATATCCAGTATTATGAAAAATGAAAAGTGAATCTTTTAAACCTTTAGAAAACAAAAACATCCACCCAGACATAGAGTGACATCAGAATGGAGAGCAGCACCGCTGCCGAGCCCATATCCTTGGCCTGCCCTGCGAGTTGGTGATGCTCCAGTCCGACACGATCCACGACGGCTTCAATCGCACTATTTAATAACTCAACGATCAAAACCATCATCAATGAACCGATGAGCAGTAAACGTTCGATTTGAGTCACGTCTGCAAATAAAGCAATGGGAATCAGGATCAGACACACGATCAACTCTTCCCGAAAAGCGGCTTCACCGACGATCGCGGCACGAATGCCCTGATAGGAATATTTGGCAGCGTTCAATATACGAGTCAGACCTTGAGCTGGTTTCTGTTGCATAGATTTTTCCGATTATGATAATTAGGGTGAACTGGCGCATCCGGACAAGCAGGGAGAATCCTATCACGACGGTCATGAGGAACAGTAGTAGTACACAAAAAATAGTTGCCAATAGTAAAAGGTTGCCCCTGTTTCTGTTATCCTAGACAACATTCTGGTGACTGGGTTCACATGCTTGATATCGTGACAATCTGGTCCCTATTTCGTTATTCATTCTTGAGAGTCCGAGCTTTTATGTCAGTCCGACAATCAGTATCACGTTCACTATTAACTATCCCTGTATCTGCTTTGACCAAGAGCACGGTCGTTCCGGCCGATCCGATCGCGGATCATCATATTGATCTGGAGAAACCCATTGTTTATGCACTGCCGTTTCAATCGACCGTCGATCTGCTGACTTTAAAACAGCAAACGGAGAAACTTGGACTACCGGATCCATTTCAACCTTTGGAAATCGACGGTAAAAAACTCACACGCTATATCTTTATTGCATCCCGGCCGACGTTGATCCGCAGCGATGACGATGTGCCTTACGGTTCCGTCACGCAGTTTACTGAACTGCTTGCGTTACATCAGGGTAACCCTGAGCTGGATATTCAGCTCCTGCCAACTTCGGTGCTTTGGGGCAGAAAGCCCGGTAAAGAAAACCAGACTAAAGCCTATCTGGAGCCGATGAACGGCCCACAAAAGGCCAAGGCGGTATTGCTGTCCGGCAGAGACTGCTTAGTGCGTTTCAGTCCCGTCGTTTCTCTGCGCTACATGGCAGACAGCCACGGTACGGATGCAGCCATTGCCCATAAAGTTGCGCGGGTAGCCCGGATTCATTTTTCACGCCAGAAACTGGCCGCTTCGGGCCCGCAACTGCCGGAGCGTGAAGTCTTGCTGCAACGTCTGATGCAGTCACAAGCTATTCGTCATGCCATTAATGACGAAGTGAAAACCAAAAATATTTCGCAGAAAAAAGCGCAGAAAGAAGCCCTGAAAATATTAGACGAGATCGCAGCGAACTTCTCTTATTCGCTGGTGCGCAAAAGTGATCGCTTGCTGAAATGGCTCTGGAACCGGATTTATCAGGGAATAAATGTGCATAATGCGGCGCGTGTGCGTCGTCTGGCTCAGGACGGACATGAAATCGTCTATGTTCCCTGCCACCGGAGCCATATGGACTATCTGCTATTGTCTTATGTGCTGTACCACGAAGGGATGGTTCCCCCTCATATTGCAGCGGGTCTGAATCTGAACTTTTTCCCGGCAGGTCCTTTGTTCCGTCGTGGCGGAGCATTCTTTATCCGCCGCAGTTTTAAAGGCAACAAGCTTTATTCGACCATTTTCCGCGAATATCTGGCGGACTTGTTCGCGAAAGGTTACTCCGTTGAGTATTTCAGCGAAGGCGGCCGTTCAAGAACCGGACGTTTGCTCCCCGCCAAAACGGGGATGTTGGCAATGACCATCCAAGCGATGTTAAGAGGCCTCAACCGCCCTGTAACTCTGGTGCCGGTGTACATCGGCTATGAACATGTTATGGAGGTCTCAACCTATGCCAAAGAGCTGCGCGGTAAGCAGAAAGAGAAAGAAAATGCCAGTCTGGTGATCCGAACCATTCGTAAACTGAAGAATTTCGGCCAAGGCTATGTCAACTTTGGTGAACCGATCCTGCTCAATCAGTTTTTGAATGAGGAAGTGCCCGACTGGACCAAAGATATTGACCGGGTCGGGAATAGCCGCCCGCAGTGGATCACACTGCTGGTCAATCAACTGGCAACCAAAATGATGACCCGCATTAATGATGCCGCGGCAGCCAATGCCATGACATTATGTGCGACCGCACTGCTCGCTTCTCGTCAGCGTGCGCTTGCCCGGGAAAATTTAATCAAACAGATCGACTGTTATCTGAATCTGCTACGCAATGTGCCTTACTCGGAAACAATGACCGTCCCGGCCGATAGTGCCGAATCGTTGGTGCATCATGCGACATCTCTCGATAAGTTTTTGATCGAATCCGACAGTATTGGTGAAATTATCTCATTGGATCGTCACCAATCGATTCTCATGACCTACTATCGCAACAATATTATTCATCTGTTGGCGCTGCCGTCCCTGATTGCCCAGATATTGGTGAGTCACCAATCCCTGTCACTCGATACGCTCCGTCACTATGTCGCGCTCATCTATCCGTTCATCCAGCAAGAGCTGTTCTTGAGTTATCAGCCGGAAGCACTCAATGAACATATTGAGGCTTATCTGCGCGAATTGCAGCGGCAGGAGTTAATCCAGTATGAAGACGACACAGTGTCTATCAATCCAGCCAGAACACAGGTGTTAATCTTACTCGGCAGAACGATTTCCGAAACCCTGCAACGTTATGCGATTACGTTAAATCTACTGGTCTCGACACCGGATATGGGTAAAAGTGAACTGGAGAAAAACAGTCAGGAAATTGCTCGTCGTCTGGGACGACTGCATGGAATTAATGCGCCGGAGTTTTTTGATAAAGGTGTATTTACGGCGCTCATGACCACGCTGAAACAGCAGGATTATCTCAATCATGATCAGCAATTCTGTACAGAAAAATGTCAACAATTGTCGGAGCTGATATTCACACTGCTCTACCCTGAGATTCGCCTCACGATCAGAGAAAGCACTTATCTGATTGATTAAAAGCTTCAGGGGCGATGTGATTCGGAGCAAAAAGAAACGGCATATTTGATGCCGTTTCTCATATGAGGATTGACGAATGCTTTCAATCGATAACATCGCTTCTAAATCGACGACATTGGTTTTAAACAGACGACATTGGTGTTATTTAAACAGAAGACATAGAAAGCAGCAAACCTGCGGCTATCACCATACCGACATAGTTATTGTTCAAGAATGCCTGCAGGCACAGGTTTCGCTGACGATGTCGAATTAAATGCTGCTGATACACAAATAATCCGCTCACGATCAGCACACTCCAGTAAAACGCAGCACTCAACTGATACATCACACCGACGCCAATCAGCATCAGTAACGTCACCAACTGAAGTATACCGATAATCAATTTATCAAAGCGGCCAAACAGAATGGCGGTTGATTTCACGCCGATCTTTAAATCATCTTCCCGGTCTGCCATTGCGTATTGGGTATCATAAGCAACCGTCCAGACCGAGTTAATCAGAAAAATAAACCAGACCACGCCGGGTAAACTATTGGACTGTGCCGCCCAAGCCATCGGAATCGCCCAGCTAAAAGCCAGTGCCAGGAAAACCTGCGGTAAATTGGTATAGCGCTTCATAAAAGGATAAATAAATGCCAATACAATCGCGGCAAAAGAGAGCTGGATGGTGAGTTTATTCATCGTCAGCACCAGCGCAAATGAGAACAACGACAAAATCAGAAACAAGCCGACCGCCTCTTTCTCGCTCACGAGACCTGCCGGTAAAGGACGCATGTGGGTTCGCTGAACATGGCCGTCAACATGACGATCGGCAAAATCATTAATCACACAACCGGCTGAGCGCATTAAGACCACTCCCAGCACAAAAACAAACAGCACATTCAGATCCGGAATACCTTCGGCAGCAAGAATCAATGCCCATAGCGTCGGCCATAACAACAGCAAAGAACCGATAGGACGATCCATGCGCATCAATTGCCAATACGCTTTTGCCTTTGATACAGTCATTGTGTGTTCTCCTTAACATACACGGGGGCGTCAGGTAAAAATAGTTCGGTGACCAGCATCGGTTGATATGCCATCTGTAGCCTTGAGCGACGCGCCCACAATACGCCATCTTCAGTGTTCACTTTTGCGACCTGTAACACATCTCGCTGAACATCATCAGACTGAAACACAAAATCCCCAAGTGAACTCGATCCCAATTGAAAGAGGCGATTCGACAAGTCACTATGGTCCAGTTGCGGAATCAGCGTATGCCCAATCACCCATGGGGTTTCATCTCCCGACAGTAGCACCTGACGAACCAAAACGCGGTGGGGTGACCCCAACAAACTTTGCTCTTGCGCGGCAAGCCATGTCGTCGCTTGCCAGTCATGCCGGAGTACTTCAACGGATAGTGCCTGACAATAGTTTCTCATCAACTGGGACAACGACCCCTGTTCTTGTAACCATTGTCTAATCTTTGGCGTCGGAAAATAAAAATTTTCGCATTCTTGCCAGATTATCTGGTTTAATAGCGATAGATAAGGCGAAACTGATTGATGCATACTACTATTTTTTATGTGAATGCCTTTGTGATTGCATAATATCCTGATTGGGATATTGTTTTGAAGCGAATGTCGAAGGCTGTCAACTTTGTTATCAATGGGTAAACCATTGTAACAAGACCAGAGCGATTCGAATATCATCAACCTTTGTCAGATTATAACATTATTATGCTGAAACGTTATTTAGCCCTCATCATTCTCATGACAGGCCTGCTTTCTGTCTCACTTAGCCATGCAGCTGAAGATTCAGGTGCACCTAAGCTGGCTTACTTTACGCTGGAACCGGATTTAACTACCAATTTCTTTACCAAAGGGAAGGAACTTGGCTACATTCAAGTCCGGATTGAGATTATGGTCGCCAATAATTCCGATCTGCCGATCATCGAAAAGCATCAGCCACTGATTCGCGATACGGTGGTTGAGCTGATGGGGAAACAGACCGCTGATACCATTCGTTCCCTCGCGGGAAGAGAAGATCTAAGAAAAACACTGGTAAAAAAAATCAATGATTTGCTGCTGCCGGAAACAGGGCGTTCCATTGTCGCTGATTTGCTGTTCACTAAATATATCTATCAGTAAACAGTATCTTTACCAATAAAAGCACCGTACCCGATAAGCGGCCGTTTACTGACAAGGAACGGCCCGTCCGGGGGCGGTATTGTATCGGTTGTGACCTACACGTTTGCCGGGACACGCTTAGATTCATACAGTCCGAGTCCCATGCCGATCAGTAATCCAGCCACATGAGCACTATTGGCAATTGGCATAAACGGCTGCACAAAAGCAATCACTAACCAGATCAGCATAAAACCGAGTAACGGTTTCTGTATTGATAATCCCAGTTCAGGCCGCTTCCAGCCGAATATCCAAATAAAACCGACCAGCGCATAAACCACACCAGATAACCCGCCAAATCCCGGACCATCACTCCAATACTGTACAATCCCTGAGCCGGCTGACGATAGCACCAATAAATTAGTCAGTTTCAAGGCACCCAGACGTTTTTCGAGATCGCCTCCCAGATACCACCACCACAACAAGTTAAAAATGATATGAAGGACAGAAAAATGCAGAAAAGCCGGTGAGACCCAACGCCAGATTTCCCAAGCCTGATTCTGAGAGGTCGGAAAATGGAGCAGATTGAACATCGTTTGTTGTAATCCAAACATCTGGAGTACAAAGACAGTGATACACAGCAGCATCACCCCCAATGTCATATAACCGGCTTTGGCATAAAACAGTTGTAAAACACTTGGTGAGTTGTAACGAAATGTGGTTTTTTGTCGGCCGTCAGTCTCCCAGGATGCCGCACGATATTTCGGATCTTCAGGATGTGCTAGGAACTGCTTCAGCTCAGTTTCTGCTTCATGCAAGTGTTCATCTTTGATTAACCATAGACAGAATGTTGCTTCTGCCTCCGGCATCATCATAATCTCTATATGTTTTAAAGCCATATAGTCAATGAATGCCTGCCCCACACGAGGATTATCGATCGTAATCAGACGAATCATATTTCTGCTCTTCTCCGGCGAATAATGGGAGCATCAGCGTGCTCACAACGTCATGTAATGCTCATCAGGATCACTGACATCATGATGATGAGACGGGTAAATTCGCCCGATGCCATGCTTCAAAGCCACCATCAATACTGTATACCGCTTCAAATCCCTGATTAATCAAATACTGGGCTGCACCCTGACTACTGACCCCGTGATAACACATCACCAGCACGGGCTGCTCATAATCAACCTCAGCCATAAACTGATTGATCGTATCATTGGTCAAGTGAAACGCAGATTCAGCATGTGCTACAGCAAACGACTGGGGATCACGAATATCGACTAACGTTGCACCCTGCTCTTGCATCATGTTCAGTGCCCCCTGAACATCAATATGTTGAAATTGCTCCATGATTTATCACTCTCGCACTTTATCGGTGAACACTATTGTAACCTATTCAAGATCCTATCATACCATCGAATCACAAGGCTCATTCATAACTGATCATTTTTGCGCCATCAGTGGATAAAGCTGTGGATTGTGTTGATAAAGTAGTCATTCTCAAAATGATCCACAATATGTAGTGATGATCTTTATTTTATTGTGTGTAAATCTTTTTATATCCCCAAGCTGAACAATCTGTTCAGCGCTTGGTAGTGACGACTCATGCACCTAAAGTCAATCATTTAAACACAGAGTTATCCACAGGCTGGTGTTGACTTCACTGCACAGATTTGGATCAAAAAAAAGTATCCACCGGCATAGCCGGTGGTTTTTCATATGCGCCTATAAGGCTCTCCTACTAGCAGCGCCCTAGCAGGCGCGTAGTGATCTGACATTTGCATATGACTACTTCCTGCGGCCCGTAAACGGGCTACCTGAATACGGGATCGACAATTGCTCTCCCATTTTATCCTGCTCTAGTTGCTGCTTAATGTAATTTTGTATCTTGCTCGTATTTTTACCTACCGT
>NZ_FULE01000049.1 GCF_900163965.1 Vibrio ruber DSM 16370 | reverse complement strand
GCCGACGGGCTTCGGAGACATCCATTCCCGCATATTTTTTGCGCCAGGTGTAAAAAGTCGCATCCGAGATCCCGTGTTTACGGCACAACTCCCTGACGGGAATACCTGCTTCGGCTTCTTTAAGAATGGTAATGATCTGTTGTTCGTTGAATCGCTTCTTCATGTTCATCATCTCCTTGGTTGGATGAACATCACTAAGTATAGACTGGACTAGATTTAGGGGAGCAGGTCACTCCAATATACTTGATGTTCCCATGAAAGCTTACCTAGATCACGTAATAAAACAGCCACAACTCGGCTTGACTCTGAGTCAAAGCCTAGTCCGAATGACTTCACAAAGATCTGATCTTCATCTCTAAGAATAGGATTACCACCCTCATCATATTTACATGAAATTGAGCCGCTGAAATCCCGAAATTCAAAATCAAATCTTGGGTCATTTGAATAGCGCTCTAGCACATCAGTTTCAAAGAACCTAAAAGCTAATTGGGGTTCAGCTGATGCTAGTTGAATAGTATATTTGGCATTACCAAATACTGTTAGATCTCGACTTTCTTTCGCGAGTCTTCTAGTTGGATAAACACAGATAGGATAATCGGTTTGCTCAATTTGCACCTCAAGCATTCCAAATGCTTGAGACTCAACCTTAACACTCTTTGCATGTTCAAGAACTTGAAGTTGGGAATTTGCATTATGATGAGAGAAACCAATGATATGAGGATTGGAACTAGATTGGATTGAAGCAACTTCAGACTTCACCAATTCTTTGACTAGATCAATAGAATGCTCATATTCCAATTCTAAGTCCCGTGAAATTTGCCTAAGTGGAATTCCATTAAAATCATGTGATTCACAGAAGAATGACAGGATCAATTCTTCAACCTTTTTTAGTTCTTCCATTCAACCTCCATACTCCGAACTTCATAGAAATTTAACAGTGTCTTTTCAGCAGACAATGTCTTTATAAAATTTTCATAAAATACAGACGCAATAGAAGTAACATATTGTTCTATAGGTGTATTTATTCCTTCCGCTCATAAATTGCAGAACATGTCTGTATAATCATTATTACTCAACTAGACTCATGGTCTGCCATTAAGAATGGTAGGTCAAGAACTGACTTAAGGACATGGTCAAGAATCACTTG
Organism: Vibrio ruber DSM 16370; assembly: GCF_900163965.1. GTDB lineage: Bacteria > Pseudomonadota > Gammaproteobacteria > Enterobacterales > Vibrionaceae > Vibrio > Vibrio ruber. The sequence goes on along the minus strand of NZ_FULE01000049.1, from coordinate 51,710 downwards.
CTAAACGATAAAGGGGCAAAAAAGAGTTATACAGTCCTATTAAATATCAACCGAAAACTCATACCAACCAATCAAACATCTGGGAAATTGAATTCCAAACAGAGCCCTTATCCCCCATAAATCCCAGAAGAATCTTTACATAAACTTTCTGATTTGGCATACACCCGCCAGCTACTTTTAGCAGAGGTACGGGACTCATTCACACACTTCACATATCCGGCCTGATCGACTTTGTAGCCGAGGTAGAAACGAGAGGGAATAGCAACGATGACAGCGGCTAGCGTAATCCACATTATCTTCATCCAAGCACCACGATATGCAGTCGCATACTCCCCTTTATCTTTTCTTGGGTGAAATAGTTGGTGAATACCGACTAATATACCGCCACCGACTAATGGAATAACAGCAGCGATAGCGACAAAATTCGTATATGCTAGAAGACGGATCCTTGCTTCAAGAGGCTGAAATGGAATTAATAGATTTGGTGCCAGTAAAAGGTCTCCGCCTAAAATCAGCACAAAAAATACAAGCCCAGCGATTCTCACTATCATTCATTGACCTCTTTTAATTTTTCTACAATCACATCGGAAACGCCCCACTCATTATCAGCCCAGTCAAGCCCGACACTAACAATAAAGCCGACTCCAGCAAAAATACATCCCACAGCTATTAATGGAGCACTATAAACACTCGCAATAACAGCTGCGACAGTTCCGGCTCCCGTCGCTATCATCCCTTTGGCAATATCCACACCGGACCGGCCGACTAAATCTTCCATGGTTTTCTCATCATGAACAAAAAAGTCAACGGCATTAATTGCAACAGCGAAGATAATATCTACGACCAGCCCCACCCGCAGCATGTTTCTCGCCATATTCTTCGTACCCAGACCGAGTTGAACCACCTGCGGATTATTGGCGCGCCAGCGATTGCCTTTCATCAGGGTTTTTAGATGCTTTTTGTACCCTTTGATAATCACGTAATCCCGTCCGTTGAAGGGTTTTGTGTACACAACCACACCCATGCCTCCCAACCCTTTTGCCAGTCGATAGGCATCATGGGCATTGGCAGCACCATCCCAAACTTTCTTGCCATTGTCCAGCGTATCTTTGCCGTTGTATTCCCGCCACAAATTATTGGCAAACTCTTCCGCCTCTTCGAGCGACAGCACCGCTAGGTCTACCGACTTCTGGGTATATTCCACCTTAATTTCCCGATGGTGAATAAAGTCATAGTTAGGCCAGTACATATTCTCCGGGTCAACCTTTACGGGTTTTCCCGAATCGGCTGAAGCAGTCGCCGGTACATTAGTGCTGTCTCCGGTGATATTCATGCCGCTGTTTTCTTTCACCCTATCCGGCATCTGAGTTTTCACCACCGCATCAGCCGTAGTCAATGTGGCTTGTTTTGAAGAATAAGCAGCCTTATCACCGGCAGCCGCCTTGGCTGACAGGTGCGGCAGAATTACGTTCTCGCTGCTAAATCCACTACCACTCCCGGCACTACCGCCGGAGTTCAGATTCACCCCGGCACCGCTGAGGGAGACGCCTGACGGGTCAACTTTAACGAAGCTGCCACCGGCTTTGAGGGTGATTTCATTCCCGGCTTCGATGATGACCTGCTCACCGGCTTTAATGTGGATTTCTGTACCCGCTTCATTGACCCACACTTTGCCTGCTTTGACATGCAACTCGCCTTCAATCATCAGCGTCTGGCTTTTGGCGATTTTGGTGCGCGCTTCACCGCTGACCGTGTGATGGTCATTGACCTTGATATGGCTGTAACGGTCATTATCGATGGTGGTACTTTGGTTATGTTTGATATGCGTGGTTGCATCGTTTTCAACCAGTGTGTCGGTATCTTTTTGCGCGTGCAGATAGATTTTCTCACTGCCCGACTGGTCTTCAAAACTCAGCTCGTTGTAACCGTTCCCTTGGTGAGTCTCGGTGCGGATCACCGTCTTGGTTTTGTGCTCCGGCAGCGGATACGGGGTGACATTATTGGCATTGTATGTTCGCCCGGTGATAATCGGTTGATCCGGGTCACCATTGAGAAAATGCACCACCACTTCATGCCCGACGCGCGGAATAGCCATCATGCCGTACTGCGCACCGGCCCAACCTTGTGTCACACGCAACCAGCAAGAGCTTTGCTCATTTGAGCTGCCGTAACGATCCCAAGGGAACTGCACTTTCACCCGGCCATGCTCATCACAGTAGATCTCTTCCCCTTCGGGGCCGACCACTGTTCCCATCGTCGGGAACTTGAGGATCGGTTTACTGCGCGGTGTCATCTGCCACACCTGATCACCGAGAATGGCAGCAAACTGGTTGGCATATGTGGTCGCACCGCTGCCTCCGGACTCTTCCAGTGCCTGCGGCTGGCTGCCCTGATGGGCGACCTGAATCAGCAGATAATTGCGATTCATCTCACTGTCGAAGTGCGCCATCAAATCAAACCGCTGACCGGCCTGAAGCTGTGCGTCGTTACTTTTACCGCTGAAGGTATGCGCTTGTCGGCGCAGCGCTTCAAGACGGATCTGCGTAAATGCCTGACCCGTGGTGTCATCTTTAAACCGCCCCGGATGGTCAAAATGTTCATAGTCACCGCGCTGGTAACTCATATCCGAAGCGGTGGCCGAGTGCGTGATATTGTAAGACGGCTTTTTAAAACTGTAATCACTCAGCTGCACATCACTGACTTGTGTCTGTTTGTGCTCGGTCAAAGTTGAGACGTAGGGTTGCTCAAACACCCCACCGGACAAGGCGTTATACGGCACCGGCATGGCAAGACGGCCGAACCCTTCGGGGTTATCAGTGATGACTAAAACATGCTTGTCTTGCTGATGCTCAAAGCGGTACATCAGCCCTTCTTCAGCCGCCAGACGGTGGAAGAATTCTAAATCGGTCTCACGATACTGAACGCAATATTCCCGTTTGGCGCACTCACGCCGCACCGAAAATGCATAATCATTGATATTCATTTCCTGAAACAGCACCGAAAGAATTTCCGGCACGTCCAGTTGCTGGAAGATCCGGCTGTTATGGCGCAGCGACAGTCTTTCCAGTGACGGCACCAAGGTGAGTGAATAAAAGGTATGATGGTGACCGGTATCGCCCCGGCTGAAATTGCGGATAATGCCGTGAACTTTTTGCACGACCTCATGATCGCGCAGCACTTCAAGCAGTGCGGTGCTATCGACCATCTGCTCGAAACTCAGGTCGCTGTTGCGACTGGCAATATCGATGGTATAGCGATAGCCATAAACCGGCTGGCCTTGATCATCGACTGAATCTGAGATGGACTCGATCCCCTGATAGTCACGAACCACCAATGTCTCATCATTGACACCATTGATGGTGAATTTCAATTTAAGTCGAGTCATAAAAGCCTGAATGTGTTGTTTACCGATTCTTGGTTATCAATACATACTTATTGATAATATTATTTTCAAATGAGTCGGCAATTATACTCAAAAGAACTCATAAAGTATGCGCAAATTTGGGTTTCTGTCGGTGAGTGATGATTTTTGGAATGGGGGTAACATGAAGACTCGGTTTTTAAAAATGTTTCACTCAACCAAGAAAACCATTCACGGATGAATGGTTAGGCTTTTCCGGACAGGACGCCCGTAAAAGCTGGTTCTGGCAAGCGATCACCCAAGCCAAATAAAAAAGATCTTCTGGTTACGCTTGCATCTCTGCAAGAGTGACTGGCGCACTGAGTACCGATGTTTCTGAAATCGGGGAAACCAGTTGTGCGTCAAATTTCGGTGCCGGAGGCTGGGCTAATCAAAGTTAAGAATGCACTCAAACCTCTTCTATTCTCTCCCGACAAACCTGCTCTACCACCCCCAGTAACCGCTGCACCTCTGCCACCAAATAATTCAACTCTTCTTCGGTGATTTCGTAGTGGGCTGAATAACGCGCATCAATATACGCCCGTTGCAAACGGCGGAAACTACGACGGTGAAATTTATTGTCCATCGGGAAAATCTCAGCAAAGACCGGATCAATCTGCACGCACAGATTACCAAGTTTCTCGATATTGTGGGATTTCGGTAAGTAGTTAGTACAAGTCAGCAGTGTACAGGCGAAAAGACGCTCCGTTGCCTGATGCAGGTTGAAGGCTGCTTCATTAAGCATCAAGTCATTAAAGGCATGGTGAAACATTCTAATGCTTTCTGTAGCACTTTTTATCCACTGCTCATAATGCTTACGGGCAATCTCCCGTTTTTCTTCCTCAGTCAGATCACCCGGCTCCGCCAGTGGCTTTGGCGTCGCGGCAAATAGCTCAATCCCTTCTTCGCGAATATCTTTAAAGAAATAATGACCCTGTTGTAGTCGATTATTCACTTCGTTTAAATCATGCACAATCAAACCCAATGGTGCCGATTTCACTTTGCGATCAATCTGCTCTTCGGCACGCTGCCAGACCACATAATCTTCAACCAACGCTGCTTTATTGACGATCACCAGAATATCATAATCACTGATATAGCCATTGACCGGATCACTGACCCAATTCCCCTTGGCATGACTGCCAAACAGGATGATTTTCAGAATACGGAATTCACTTTTACTGCCCGCTTTGCCTTGCAGATAATCGTCTAACGTGTCACGCAGAACCATTGAGATTATCGCCAGTTCACGCTGTTTATATTCGGGAAGATGGTCGAGGGTTGTTTTCATAATCGTGGCATGAGACTGATTGTGGATAATGAGGTTAGCATAAAAGAAGGGGCTGACAAAGAACACCACCAACCCTCACTTTGCGCACATTACTGAGAAAAATGCGATTCAATTCAAAGCAATAGTTCTGATTACCCATGTATACAGCAGTGAACGGAGAGCTGGCACCGGACGTTATTATCCGGACTTTCTAAGCTGCCTACGCGGCAGTGAACGTGATGATTCAGCCGAGATGATCGGTTTTATATTTCTAAGCTGCCTACGCGGCAGTGAACGTAGGGTATTACGCACACCGTAGTGACGCTGATTTCTAAGCTGCCTACGCGGCAGTGAACAATAAACTTATCACAAAAAACCTTGTCACAGCAAAAGGTTAGTCGAAAAATCCCTTTTTTACCTTGTTAAAAATGCTTGTTTCTAATTTATTGATTTTAAGTGTGTTTTTTAAGAGTAAAAAATAAAGGGTCTGATGGCATCAAATTTAGGTGCCGGAGGCTGGGAAGGTAAAAATGATAGGCTGCTGGTTTGGGACGCAATCAAGTTCCTCGATTTCAATCACATCTCCGAAGCGCCCCAGGTACTTTTTCAAGGCCGAAAAAGTACCCCAAAAGGCCTCGGGGGTGAGTTCAGCGCACCGAATCAGGGTCGGATTGATTCGCATCCTGCTAAGGCAATCCTGAAAAATCCTCCATGATTTTTCACCCTGAGAGCATCGATCAATTGAGCTTTGTTGATTCAATGTTTCACTTTATTCAAATCAACCACCTACCGAAGAAAACCATTCAAGGATGAATGGTTAGGCTTTTCCGGGCAGGACGCCCGTAAAAGCTGGTTCTGGAACGCGTGTGACTCCGTCAAACAAAAAAAGATTTTCTGGTTCGTCTTTCATCTCTGAAAGATGAACTGGCGCACTGAGTACCGATGTCTCTGAAATCGGAAAAGCGGATTGTGCGTCAAATTTCGGTGCCAAAGGCTGGGAAGGTAAAAATGATAGGCTGCTGGTTTGGTGCGCAATCACGTTCCCCGATTTCAATCACATCTCCGACTGCGCCCCAGGTACTTTTTCATGGCCGAAAAAGTACCCCAAAAGGCCTAGGGGTTGAGTTCAGAGCACCGAATCAGGGTCGGATTGATTCGCATCCTGCTCAGGCAATCCTGAAAAATCGTCCTGATTTTTCACCCTGAGAACATCGATCAATTAAGCTTTATTGATTCGGTGTTTCACGCCATTCAAATCAACCACCAAACGAAGAAAACCATTCACGGATGAATGGTTAGGCTTTTCCGGGCAGGACGCCCGTAAAAGCCGGTTCTGGACAACGTGCGATTCAGCCAAACAAAAAAGATCTTCTGGTCACTCTTGCATCTCTGCAAGAGTGACTGGCGCACTGAGTACCAATGCATCTGAAATCGGAAATCTAATTGTGCGTCATAATTCAGAGCCAAAAACTCAGTGCCAAAATATAGCAAACCAAAAAAACACCCCCGATTACTCAACATTCAACGCACTAATCAAAGACCGACGCGAATGCGTTAGTTGATAAATTAAACGCCCGACTACAAGCATCACCATCACCACAGCAAATACAGGCTGAATCACCCACAACAGCAGATGAACGCGCGGTGTCAGTTCAAAAGCATATTGGATAATCGCGGCAACCATCGCATCAGCGCCAAAGCCTGATACGCTGCCTGCTACAACCGCAATCAGACCAAACTCAGCCAGCACCGTCCACATCAACCGCCGGCGGCTCATTCCTAAAGTTCGGTATAATTTCATTTCTTCCTGTCGCTGCATCAGGCTCAACCGCAGCAGGGTATAAATCAGCAGCAAACCGGCTATCACCCCCACCACAGCCAGAATTGAAATGGCATTGATAATCTGGGAGAGCAACCCCTGAATCTTTTGGGTCATCTCTCGTAAATCAAGCAAGCTCACAGTCGGGTACGCATGAGCCAATTGTGATAACTGATGCGATGCATCGGCTCCGAGGCGAAAACTCACCATCCAAGTCGCAGACAGCGGAGACAGGCGATCCGGCGTAAATATAAAATAAAAATTAGGCTTCATTTCACGCCATTCGACTTGCCGGATCGAGTTCACCTGAGCGGTGACCGATTGGCTGTTGATCATGAAAGTTAATTGATCACCGACTTTTACCCCCAGTTCACGCGCGACACTTTCTTCTATCGAAACCCCATTGCTTGGCTGCCAGTGCCCCGCAACGACCTGATTATAGGTTGGCAACTGCTCGGCCCATGTGAAGTTAACTTCCCGACGTAACACATTACTGGCTTCCCGGCCACCGGCGTACTCAATCGCATCAGAGCCATTAATCTGCGACAGGCGACCGCGAATAATCGGAAAAATCGGTGAGTGAGCAATATCCATCTGCTGTAACTGATGCAGATAATTGTCTTTCTCATGCGTTGCAATATTTAACGCAAAGACATCCGGTGCATTTTCAGGAAAGACACTTGACCAGTCCGACAGTAAGTCCGTTCTGACCAGCCATAAAGCAGCAAACAGCATCAGTGACAAAGACAACGCCCCCAGTTGAATACCTGTTGCCAATGGCGTGCGGTTGACGCGTTTCAGTGCCAGTTTGAATGCCGCATTTAACGGTAGTGCTTGTACACCGCGAAACAGGAGTAACCCTATCCCGGCGAGCAGTGCAGACGAAAAGACAATACCTCCCAGAACCAGCCAGACCATAAACTGATTGCCCCAGTACAATGCAGTACCGACACAGGGAAACAGCCATAATCCCCACAAATAAATATGTTTGTGTTTCGTCTGGGTGTGATTCTGTAGGCTGGCAACCGCCTCGATATCAATCAACCGATACAGCGGAATACCGAGCCCCGGTATCGCAACCAGCAGACAACTGAGCAATGCCATCACAAATGGGGTCATCCCCAATTCAGGTAAGGGGGTTAGCAACAGCCCAATTAACGGTAGCCTTAGTAATCGTTCCAACCCGTAACCCAAGGGTAACCCCAGCAATAAGGCGATGCCTATGAGCATCGACACCTGAACCATCAGCCAATGCCAAACCCACCGTTTCGATGCACCGAGACTTTTCAACATCGCTACCGTCTGGCGACGGGAAGCCACATAATGCTGGCATGTCAGCAACAACGTCATTGTCGCCATCAACACGATAATAATGACAACCAGAGAGAGATACTGCTCTGATTTATTAAAGATATCCTGCGTTCTGGAACGCTGCCCGACATCACGCCATTCCTCACTGGGAGTCAGTTTAACCTGTTGTTTTAACTGTTTAAGAACGTCATCCGGAGCATTGATAAACAGTTGGTATTCAACACGGCTGCCGACTTGCAGTGCACCGGTTTCCGGCACCTGAGACTGATGAATAAAAACGGTCGACATCTGACGAAAAGGGTTGAAACTAAAGCCCGGCTCTTCGGTAATCGTGCCTGAAACCACATGTTCCATATCACCGAGACTAACCCGGTCACCAATCTTGATCCCGAGATCCGACAATAACTGTGGATCCAGCCAAACTTCGTCTGGCGCAACATGATGCCGAGTCGTATGACCGTCAGATAATTGCAGCGTCCCACGTAGCGGAAACGCATCGTCCACTGCTTTGACAAACACCAGCTTCATTCCCTCTCCGCCGAACAACATCGTTGAGAACCGTGTCATCAGAGAGGTAGTCGCCCCCAGCGCCTGTGCTTTTTTGATCAATGATTCGGGAACCGGGTTGGCACTGACAAAAACGGTATCGGCCATTAAGGCATCTTTCCCTTGCTTGACAATCACCTGATCCATGCGTTGCGCAATCGCAGATAACGCAAAGACACTGGCGATAATCAGCACAAACGCCATCACCACCAGCCACAACTGCCCCTGCCGAAGCTCCTGCCAGCACCAGCGTACCAGTGAGCGATTGACCAAAGCTGATGCATTCATGATCCAACCTCCTCGATCTGCCCTTCACTCATATGCAACCGTCGCTGACAGCGTTGTGCCAGCTCTGGGTCATGAGTGACCAATACCAGCGTGGTTCCGAACTCTTCATTGAGCCGGAACAGAAGTTCAATCACCACCGCTGCCGTCTTTTGATCGAGGTTTCCCGTCGGTTCATCAGCAAACAGAATTTTAGGCTGAATCATAAACGCCCGCGCAATGGCGACCCGTTGTTGCTCGCCCCCAGAGAGCTGCGCTGGTGTATGGTGAAGCCGCTCGCCCAGTCCGACAGCGTTTAGCAGTGACGTCGCCCGTGTCCGGTCTTCAGGCTCTCCCCGGAGTAGACAAGGCAATGTCACATTATCCAATGCTGACAAACTGGGAATCAGTAAAAAATTCTGAAAAATAAAGCCAACCGATTCGCTGCGTATGGCAGCCCGCTGCTCATCGTCGAGCGCACTGAGTGACTGCCCAAACAGCGCCACATCACCCGAGGAGGCAATATCCAGTCCGGATAACAGTGCCATCAGGGTCGATTTCCCGGCTCCGGAAGTCCCGACAATGGCAACGCTTTCTGCTGGATAAATATCAAAATGAGCGTCTTTAACAATTGTCAAATTCTGCTGATTCGTAGACACTGTTTTACTCAGATATTTTGCAGAAATCACAGGTGTGTTGGTCATGCGATGGTTATCCTTTCTTCTGGTTTTGACTTTTTCGTTACAGGCTCATTCATTACAGGCTCATAATGCCCGGTTACTGATTGTCGGTGATAGTTTAAGTGCCGGTTACCAAATGTCCGTCGATCAGGCATGGCCGAGTTTACTTGCTCAAGCCTTACAAAAGTACAACCGCTCGGTCACTGTCGTCAACGCCAGTATCTCTGGTGATACAACTGGTAACAGTTTGACTCGTTTACCACAGCTGTTACAGCAACATACACCAGATTATGTGCTGCTCGAACTGGGAGCCAACGACGGGCTCCGCGGTTTCTCACCACAAATTCCGCAACAAAACCTCGCCCGGATGATTGATCTCGTCACCCAATCCGGTGCGCAGGCAATTCTGATGCAGATTCGCATCCCGCCGAACTATGGCAAGCGCTATAGCAACGCTTTCGCTGCTATATATCCGAAACTGGCGCAGGAAAAACAAGTTCCGCTACTGCCGTTTTTTCTGGAACAGGTCATTATCCGCCCGGAGTGGATGAAATCCGATGGACTCCACCCGAATGAAAAAGCCCAACCCTGGATTGCCGAATGGATGGCACAACAGTTGAGCCCTTTAATGGCCTCATCGACTGACTCAGGTATGTCATCATCATGACTAGTTCGGTTTTTACTGCCCTAGCTCAATAAACATCAGTCAATTTTGCGTTAATGTAGCTTATGTGTTAATTGAAAATTCGACACGTTTACATTGTTTTCTGTTCATCATGAGATTTCATCATCACAGGGTAACCGACATGCACATAACCCCGAAGATCAATGGCGTTGTTGCACATAGCGCACATCCTTATGGTTGCGAGCAATCGATTATACAACAAATTCAGTATGCGAAGACCGCAACGCCGATTCAACACGGTCCCAAGCGAGTGCTCATCTTAGGTGCATCTTCCGGGCTGGGGCTTGCCGCCCGTATCGCACTCACATTTGGCGGCGCAGAGGCTGATACCATTGGTGTCTCTCTCGATACACCACCACAGACGAACCACTCCGGTAGTGCCGGGTTCTACAACAATTACTATTTCAAACAGTACGCGCAGCGTGAAGGTCGGACTGCGGTTAATATTCAGGGCGATGTATTTTCCCGCCAAACCAAAGAAGCCGTGATCGAAGCGATTGAGACTTACTTTGAAGGCGAAGTCGATCTCATCATTTACAGTGTCGCCTCCGGTAAACGTCGCAAAACAGAAAATGGTGACAGCTTCTGGTACTCCGCCATCAAACCGATTGGTCAGTCCATACAGAGTGTCCTGCTCGATTTGGGTCAAGACCAATGGCAAAATGTCACCCTTGAACCCGCTTTAGAAGAAGAGATCGACTCGACGCTCAAAGTGATGGGCGGTGAAGACTGGGAAGCATGGATCGATGCACTCATTAATGCAGAATCGATCGCTGATGGTTGTCAGTCCGTTGCGTTTTCTTATATCGGCTCAGCATTAACTCATCCCATCTATCTGGACGGCACACTGGGACGAGCCAAAGTCGATTTACACCAAACCAGTCACTCTCTCAACTTAAAGCTCGCCAATTATGGTGGTAACGCTTATGCGGTGGTTTGTCAGGCTTTAATCACCCGGGCCAGTATCTTTATCCCCGGCCTGAGTCCTTATTTGATTGCTTTGAATCAGGCCATGCAATCTTTAGGCATGAATGAAAACTGTAACACCCAAATGCAACGCCTGTTCACCGAAAAACTGTATGGCTCAGAGAGAGTGCCTGTTGATGGCGAACGATTGATTCGTCTGGATGAACGCGAACTTTCTCCGCAAGTTCAAACCAAAACACAACAGCTAGTGACACAAATCAGTGCCGATAATTTTTCTCAGCTTGAAGCTTATCAGAATTTCAAAACAGCATTTATGCGCTTGAACGGTTTCCACTGGCCGACCATTGATGAGCATGCACCGGTCGATCTCCGCCCTTTTATCAAAGTCGCAACAAAAGAATAACGATGATATCGTGCTCACTCTGATGTTTTTATAGCTTCGGGTATGTGCTCGAAGCTTTTTTTTGCTAGATTATAAATAGAGTGCTGACTTTTATGGAACAGCTGAGCTCAGGAATATCACAACATGCCAAATAACCACCCGAACCATTTGATCATTCCGGAATATATTCTGGATAACTGGCAAAATATTGTGAATCTCGCTGCGGGGATTCTCTCTTCTCCGACGGTGATACTGTTACGCTGTCGTGAAGGTATGAACGAGCGGATATGTCACAATCATCATTCTCCGGGCGCACTCAACCTTGATGAGCTCAGTGCTTGTCCACTCCATCAGATTGTTCTCGATTCAAGGCAGCCGCTTTGGGTTTCCGATATTGAAGAAGAGCCGACACTTTCGACTTATTTACCGGATCCGGTCATGTCCTATGCGGGTCTGCCACTTCATTTCCCCAATCAAATACCTTTTGGGATGTTAGTGATTGTCGATAGCCAGATACACCATTTTCATGAGATTGAATTTCAGCTACTGGAAAATTTTCAGTCCGCGATCGAGTCTCATTTGAAAATACTGACTCAACAATCCGAGATCAATCGACTCAACCACTACATTGAAAATACGCTCTCTCATGATACGGTAGACTACGTCAGTCTGACTCAAACCTTGCATCAGGAAATCGATCGCCGCAAAATCGTCGAACGCCAGTTGCAATATAATAAACGCCACGATCCCAGCACGGGGTTTCTCAACCGCTTCGCACTTGAAGACGAGCTGAAAACTCGTTTGGTAACCTATGCCGCAAGCGAGGAAAAATTTGCCGTCATCCATGTCGGCTTCAGCAATGCCCGCCATCTGCAAACACGTTTTGGTTATCAGGAATGGGAAAACGTACTGAAACACTATCATGCACAGCTCGACTTACAGGAACTCGAAGATGTTGAACTGTTAACGGCCCGGCCCAATTCCACCGATCTGGTACTGATTGTTCAGTCCAGTCATCTCAAACATGATGTAGATATACTTTGTGAGAAATTGGTGTCGATGAGCAAAGCTGTCTTTAATATTCATCATCAGTCGATTCACTTACATGCTTATATTGGCATTGCTATTTCCGGTGAAAACACTACTGTTACCGAGCTGCTTGAGCAAGCTTCCGCAGCGATGATTTCGTGCAAAGATTCCGGCCATTTGTATTACTACCATTCAGAAGCACTCGCTCAATCTCAACTCCGCCTGCATCAGTTAGAAAACTATCTGCTTCATGCGGTCAGAAATGGCGATCTGATGCTCTATTTTCAGCCGAAAGTCTGCCCGACCACCCGGCTTTGGAGCGGTGCAGAGGCTTTATTGCGCTGGCGTCATCCCGTATTGGGAGAAATCTCCAGTGAAACACTGATTCATCTGGCAGAAAAAAATGGTCTGATATTTGAGGTCGGAAACTTTGTGCTGAAAACAGCAATTGAAAAAGCCAGTCAATGGACGCGCTACCTGAGCGATTTTAAAATCGCAGTCAATGTGTCAGCGAAGCAATTACGAGACATTCGCTTTGTCGACCAGGTCAAACAGTTTTTGCAAGCCTATCAACTACCAGCTCATCATCTGGAAATAGAAGTTACGGAAAGCGGTTTGATCACTGATGAGAAAGTGGCCGGCGATATTCTTCAGATCCTTCATGAACTCGGTATCACCCTATCACTCGATGACTTCGGTACCGGCTATGCGTCATTCAGTTACCTGAAAAAATTTCCTTTCGACTGTATTAAAATTGATAAAAGCTTTGTGCACGCATTGGAAGAGAGTGAAGAAGACAAAGAAATTGTACGCTCTATCATCCAAGTCGCTAAAAAACTCAAATTGCAGATCATCATTGAAGGGGTTGAGACAGAAGCGCAAGAGCAATTTATCATCGCGGAAGGTTGTGACTACGGACAAGGATTCTTATACGGACGGCCAGTGCCTGCTGATGTGTTTGAAAATAATCTGGAACAGCAATCCCAATCTCCATTACGGCAGATCAATTAATGCTGTTCATGTTGATCAAAGACAGTTAAGACTCATGAAAGACGGAGCGCACCAGAAAGATGTAGAATAATTGCAAAGGTGACAGCGTCACCCATGTATTACTCTGTCCGCAGCCGTCTGACGTAAGATATGCCATGCTTCACATAAAGTTCGGAATCTTTCTGTATCGCCATTATCGCGGTCCGGATGCCAGCGTAACGCCAGCTTGCGCCATGTCTTACGAATTTCCGTGTCACTGGCATCAACTGGCAATTCAAATAACCGTAACGCTCTGGCTCGATCCATATCGGTCACATTGTCATCCTGACCAATGTATTGCCGGTAACGGGTCCAGAATTCATTCAACAGGCGTTTGACTTCACCTTCACTCGCTTCATAATTGCTCCAGTCGGTATAATACATGCGGAGCGGATCAGCCTGATCAATGAAATACGCCACATGACTGCTCACCAAGCGTAGCTCAATATCCATCGCCTCAACCTGTAGCCAGCGCTCGGGATAAAGCATCTCTTGCAGTTGATAGAGTGCATTCATAATCAAAAAGTTACGTTTAAAAATATCCTTGCCCGGGGATGAATCTAATTCCGGTACATAACCTAACTCATTTAACCGGGCTGAAAGTGTGTGGACTTTCCAGCCCGAGCATTCTCGTTTCAGCACTTCCAAAATAGGCCAAATCAGTGGATTTTCCATCTCTGTATGGAACACTGTTTGTAAGCTCTGATTTCCTGACATTGCTGCACTCCTTGAGAGCATTCTCACTGCCGTCTGTCTGTTGAAGGATATTCGAACAAGATTATCCTGTTCTTCCCTATTTTCCTATATCCGCATCGCATCCGGTCTTCTTTCTGTGACGTTATTGCCAATGCCACGCAACACCGCTGACGTTTACAACTTATCTTAACAGCGAACATGCCCATTTGTTCTATCAAATATGCTATTCAGACCTCGAGTAGCGATAAGTTATTTACCCCCGCTCTTCCGGATGCAGTGTTACGGTTTCAACCCAATGCAGGTAGGCCTGAAACCCATCCATCACCGGGATTTGAATAATTTGTGGGATTTCGTACGAATGGACTTCCCGAATCGCTGACTCAACAGCCTGATAGTGGCGACTCTGAGTTTTCATCAGCAGTAATATCTCTTGGTCGGTACAAATCTCTCCCTCCCAACGATAATGACTGCTAATAGGAAGAGTCTGAATACAAGCGACCAGTTGGGCAGACAATAGACGTGAGACTATCGCCTGACAACCTTCCTGACTGTTAATCGTTGTCAGCACCATACAAAACGGTGTTTCAGTCATCTGACTTATTCCTTGTCCTTTCACCATATCCTGATTATAGCGTAGCATAGCAGCCGGAAACGTTCTCAAGCATCAAACATGATGAGACATCGTTCCCATAAAATAATAGTGTATATCAAGCAAATCGCCACTTATTGGCCGCGGGAATATTGTCCGCAGGAAGAGAAAACACGAGGAAACAAACAGAGCCCGGAGGTCAGGCCATCAGAGAAGATCAAGAGCGCAGGGTAAGCGACGGAGAAAGACCTGCTGCCGATACCAAAAATCAACCTTACTGAACGATCAATAAGGTTGATCTTGATTACTTTTTAGGAGGCTAACGCATTACCACCAAGCTTCAAACATCGCACCGAACGTCAATGTATCTAACTGGCTCGACTGCATATTGCCTGTTTTAGAATCGAAGCCAATAAACTCATTGTCTGCTTTACCGAGCGTGGTATAGAAACGCAACATCGGGCGTGCCGGCAGTTGTGAGCCAATCACAATATTTTGTGAGAATGTTACCTTCCACGAGCTGTTTTTGGCATTAATGTCTTTATAATCGACAACGCTATAGCCTGCTTCTATCCATGTTGAATTAATGCTGTCCCAATTATACGTGGGTCGCACAATCACATTATAGTTTGCCCGGTCTTCATTCCCTGCCACATCCAAGAACTGATATGCTGCCAGATACTCAACCGCGGCCTGATCAGAAATATTGTTCGCACCGTTAAAACTGACTAACCAAGCACGCTGATCTTTGGTCAAATCAAATACGCTGTCTTTGGCATTATCAGCATAGCGGAAAAGGAGATGGTGACCAGACATCGAAAAGTCAGCCGCTAACTGATATGCCCTCGTATTATAATATGATTGTTTTTGTGCTTTTTTCGATGCAAAACCATAGTTGGCATAAAACTCAACCGATGCATCATCAAAAAGGTTAATACCGTGTAGTTTCGACGTCACCGCATATTTGCCGTTATCATCGACCAGATCACTTTGGACTTGACCGACCGCACCAAAGTCAAGTTTGGCACCGCCCAGATTCAGATTATAAAAGCCGGCACCTTGTCCGTCGTGAGTCATCCAAAAATAGTCATTCAGACCCGTTTGCGGACGTTGATGAAAATCTCGTCCCGCCCAGACCTTTAATTCGGGTTGAGAATCAACAAAATTAGTCACACTCGCATATGCTTTTTTGACTTTAACCCCACCGGTACCACTTTGCGCCCAGGATTCTTGGGAATAGTGGTCAAACATCACGACAATATCCCACTGGTCACCGAGATCACTGGTGTAGCCTTTTGATAAACCGAATTCTCCGCCATTATCTTCATTGCCTAACCGACCGGTTGCGTTGCCATTCAATGCCCCTGCGGTTGTAACGCGCTGTTCATCACTATCCTGAAAAGCAGCGCCATAACGTGCATATCCGAAAAATCTAAAATCATCATCAGCAAAAGCTGAATTAGATATCATTGGTAAACCCACTGCAATACATACAGAAATTAATTTCAATGCTCTCATTTTTATGTCCCTATTTATTGGAATTTAAAACAACATAAATTATTTTTTATAGATGTTTTTCTAATATCACCACTGAATAAAAATACGAATGAAGTAATTTAAAAATCCTCCTTAATTAAAATATCTACAGAGCAATACACGGTTCACTTGCTTTATAATCTTTTCTCGGTTTTGTCACGGCCACATTAGCGAATGAAAACGCAAGGTTATTCATTTGATCCCAGACTCCGCCAACAACGAATGCTTTTTTCACAGAACTCAGACTTGAGGTATTAATCATTGAAGCCACTTCTATCTGGCACCGATACCACTTATTGTCCGCAGGTAACAAACTGTTATCTAGCGAGAAAAATGTACCACCATCAAGGACTTGACCATCTATTCTAGTTTGAATACTTCCTGAATCCCCATAACTTGTCACTTTCATATCGACAGTAACCACATCCGTTGAATGTGCAGAGAGATCACGGTTAGAGTCATCATTACCTAAGAACGCCCCACCATTCTTACTAAACGTTAAGGTGACGATATTATTTACACTCTTAATATCAACGTCGAAGCTATTCAGTGGATAAGCCTTACTCAGATCTTGTGCCTGAGTGATATCGCCTGAATAAAATAATGCGGTGTCCCCTGTAACTAAATCAGGAGCATTATTGACAAGACTGGTTGATGCGTTGTCACTACATGTATCCGGATCTAAAACTGGGGTTTTATCGGTTGATGACCGATAGAAAATGTCGGTAATCTCATAATTAAATGCTTCTTTTATATCAAGATGGAATGGATTTTTCACCTGACTCAAATCAACAGCTTTCGCCCCATCAAAGGGTTTCAGGCACTGAACCGGAACGGCCAGCGTTTGCCAGTTACGGTTATCCGCCAACTTACCGGACAGCACAAGGCTGCTTCTGACCGGCCACTCATTATCAATCGATAACGTGATTGCTGATGGTGGGGTGCTTTGCGGCCGAATACTAAACTCAATATAACCCGATTTATATTGGCTCAAATCTATTGCAGATGCCGCCTGCATCATAAATATACTACTGCCGGGCCCTGACACCTGAACATCAACTGTATTGTCGGCTAATCCAGCCTCAATACTGGCCAGACTCGCTTTGCTGGTCGTCACGGCCGCAACGTTCCAGCTATCATTTTCAGATTGAATCCACGGAGTTACATCACTACTCGAATTAGCACCTAATAATACTAAACCACTGTTACTCGCACTATTTTTACTCACATCGATATGGTCAATATTTTTTTCAAAATTACACCCGGCAATAATCATCGGAGTGAGCGATATAATAAGGGATTTTGCTTTTACTGTTTTCATCATTTTCAAACGCTCTAAAATAAGTATGAATTAGATTTATATTAAACCTATTTATCTCGGCCAATATTAAATCGGTTTCTTATTGCGTTGACGTTGTACATTCTGAAATTATCATTTAAATATTAAACTCATTTCTTATATGTTTATTTTTTAATTATCACTTTTACATTACTTTAATTTTTAAAATAATCGAATAGATTATATTTAATATAAACAGACAAACATGAGGCACCAATAAAGGTCCGCTGCGCGGGGGATGCGCTGCGGTAACCTGATCATAAATAAATATGTGTTAATATTTGATCGATTATTCAATAACTGTTAGTAAAATCTGCTATTGAAATAAAATAGCGATCAATCATAACGGTTTACTCTGACATATCTATATTTAGCATAAGCTGGACGACCATCATAACGACTTGGTGGAAAATTAGGGTTGGCACTAATCCAGTTATTCATAAATAGTTGCATATAGCTTGATACACGTTGATTAACACGTCTGACAGTAACCCAAGAATTGTTATAACGGCTAAATACTTCCCATGTTACGCCATTGGCATCAATGGTAAATGCATACTTTTCCATACTCCAAACCGACATACCATACTGCCCTAAATCAATATCAAGTGGAAATTGCCGACCACCAATCCATACATTGGTATGGAGTAAGTTTGTCCCACCCATTAACTCAATATCAACTTCATAATGACTCGAGGTTCCTGATTGACCGGTGTAGGTAAAAAAGGAGCTGATGGTACCGGGGACTGCACCGGCCTGCATTTCAACTTCATACCGACCGCGCCGGTAATACTGCGTTGTTCTCACTTCTGAACAACTCTTATAACTGCCTTCATTCTTCGCATGCAATATCAAAACACCTGATTCTTGCCATACGTTTTTAGCCGCCCATGTACAGTCAAATTCACTGCCGCCATTTCTCCAGCCGTCTGATACAGACCAATTCAAACCACTCCAACCGAGAGCGAAACTGGAAGATACAAATAAAATATTTAATAAAACTACCTGAAAAACCAATCGGAATGTTGT
Organism: Vibrio ruber DSM 16370; assembly: GCF_900163965.1. Lineage (GTDB taxonomy): Bacteria > Pseudomonadota > Gammaproteobacteria > Enterobacterales > Vibrionaceae > Vibrio > Vibrio ruber. The sequence goes on along the minus strand of NZ_FULE01000049.1, from coordinate 33,179 downwards.
CATCATGTTCAACCTCATGTCCTTGTTGTGACAGATGTATTCTGATGCTTACACATAAAAATGCATAGACACCAAACCTTTTTGCTTCTCGGAACCGTGAATTGACTTTAATGACATTTATAAAATTTTGTCTATAACTAGATTTGAAAACGAGATTTCAAATAACCACAAAAAATAAAAATGAAGGCTTTAGTCACAATTTATTCATCATCCATGAAATGTTTCTTTTCATGTATTCTGATAATCAATCAGTGTAAAAAACAAAAAAACAATAAGCCTCACAATTTAAAAACTAACACTTGCATTATTATTTTAACTGTCGTTTTATCAATAATATCGAATATCTCGATTCTAAATACTATCTAACCCAATTTATCAGGGAAGGCAATCATACAGAGAAATTCTATTTATTTTTTTAACAATGAATATCTCTCTGTATTCTTTAAAAATAAAGAGGTTAAAATGAATCAAAAGCGGTTAACTATCGTGACTATTATTAGTTGCGGTGTTATTGGATTGAGTGGTTGCTCGGTGAAGTCCGCTTCATCTGATAATCACCCCGGTGTCCATGCAGAAAACTTACTCACCAATGGCCATTTTTCACAAGGAACCGACGGGTGGTGGGCCGCTGGCGCAACGCTGAAATCAAGCGATCAGATGGGGTGTATTACCTTCGATAAAAAAGGTGCCAATCCTTGGGATGTTATTTTAGGCCAATCCGGTCTCGCGCTGAAGAAGGGAGAAGTTTACCAAATTCAATTTCAGGCGAAGGCATATCAACCGATCAGGGTAAAAACGTTGGTTCAGCATGATGGCGCGCCCTACACCAGCTACTTCCTCAAAGACACAGCATTGAATCAGGAGCTGAAGTCATTCCATTATTCATTCAAACCTTCAGCCAATGATGATAAGGTGCAGCTTCAGTTCCAAATGGGGACCGAAAATCCGACCACCGTTTGCGTCAAAGATATTTCACTATCCGGTCCGAAATATACCAAGAAAGCCAATCTCTCGAAAGTTCAGGTCAACCAAGTCGGCTACTTCGTCAATGGCCCGAAACGTGCTGTGATTGCCACGCCCAAAACATCACCTTTAACATGGCAACTGTTCGACGCCAATAATCATCAGATTGCTCAAGGAAAAACAATCCCCTTCGGTCTCAATAAAGCGTCCGGTGAAAATGTGCAAATTATCGATTTTAGTGATGTTCGCCAACCGGTCAGTAAAGCAGTGCTTGACGTTGATGGTCAACGTAGTCATCCCTTTGCGATTGACAACTCGATTTACCGGAAAATGAAATACGATGCACTATCTTTCTTCTACCAACAACGCAGTGGCATTGATATTTTACCCGAGTACGTCCAGCGCAAAGATCTGGCTCGTCCGGCCGGACATCTCCCGGAGATTGTCACTTGTTTCAATCAAACCGATGCCAAAGGCAACGACTGGCCGGGGTGTGATTTTTCTTTAGATGTCACCGGTGGATGGTATGACGCAGGCGATCAAGGCAAATACGTGGTAAACGGGGGAATCTCGGTCTGGACGTTAATGAACTACTACGAACGAGAAAAACTTGCACACCCGAAACAAACCAGTGCGTTTGCTGACGGCCAAGTAAAGATCCCGGAGAATCACAACAAATATAATGACTTGTTGGATGAATCCAGATGGATGATGAGTTTTATGATGGCGATGCAAGCCCCTGAAAACTCAAAAGTCTGGGTACCGGTCGGTGACCAGTCCAAACAACTGAAGCATCTGAAACTGACCCAAATTGATGCCGGTGGCATGGTGTTCCACAAAGTTGCGGATGATGCATGGACCGGTATGCCCCTGCCACCGCACAAAGATCCGAGAAAACGTTTCTTAAGCTATCCGACGACAGCAGCAACACTTAACCTCGCAGCAACGGCAGCACAATGTGCACGAGTTTGGAAAGACTCGGATCCGGCTTTTGCTAAACAGTGCCTGGTTGCAGCAGAAAGAGCATGGAAAGCCGCCAACTTACATAAAAATGTGTTTGCTTATGACAACTTTGTCGGCTCCGGCCCATATGATGACACTCAGTTAGATGATGAGTTTTACTGGGCGGCCGCAGAACTATTTACCACAACCGGTAAAAAAGAGTATCGGAATGCCATTCAGGCTTCACCTTACTACCTGACCACCCCTAAAGGTGATGCCAATGCAACCGGTGATCTCTATTGGAAAGGAATGAGCGCAGCGGGAACCTTAACATTAGCACTGGTTCCGAATCAGTTGTCTCAGGCAGACAAAGCCAAAGCACGGGCGAATGTGATCCATACTGCCGATATGTATCTGCACGCTATCGCTAAAGAAGGTTATCATATTCCTTATCGTGCCACTGAGTACACTTGGGGGTCGAACTCGAACTTCATGAATCGAAGTCTCTTCTTAGGTATCGCGTATGACTTTACCCATGATCCGAAATATGCAGATGCCGTCATTGATGCAATGGACTATATTTTAGGCCGTAATCCGCTTGATCAGTCTTATGTGTCCGGTTATGGCAGCCGTCCTCTGATGAATCCGCATCATCGTTTCTGGGCGCATTCAATCGATCAGAACTCACCACTCGTTCCACCGGGTGTAATGTCCGGAGGCCCGAACTCCATCAACTTCAGTGATCCGGTTGCATCGTCAATGAAAGGAAAATGTATCGGACAAACATGCTGGAAAGATGACATCGGTGCGTGGACGCTCAATGAAGTCACCGTAAACTGGAATGCACCGTTCTTCTGGACAGCGAGTTTCCTCGATGACGTACGCGCAACGCATGAATGAAGGGACAGGACTGATTCATCATTAGTCCGATGATACGTAAAAGGCCGGAAATATTATCTATTTCCGGCCTTATTGTTTACAGATATGATATCCCCCTGGTTTAAGGGATGTTTACCGTGAGTTATTGATAACGGGATTTAGTAGACTCACGGGTAATTAAGCTGATCGGTGGCAGTCTGACCACTTCTGTTTCGCCACTGAGTAGTTTTAAAATGCACCGCGCACTAATCGCCCCCAACTCATCTAACGGTTGCCGCAAAGTCGTGAGTGACGGCGTAAAGTAAGGTGAAGTGGGCAGATCATCAAACCCGATCACAGAAACATCGTCCGGCACTTTAAACCCATAGTCATTCAGTGCTCTGATAGCGCCATAAGCCGTTAAGTCATTCGCGGCAAAAACGGCTGAGAAATACGCTTTGGATTCAATCAGCTCGACCATTTTCTCATAGCCGGTTTTGATGCTGAAATCACCCTCTGAAACCAGTTTCTCTTTGAACCCAATACCGGCCTCATCGAGTGCTTTTTTATACCCTTCAAACCGTGAAATCGCATCATCATGATCGGCCAAGCCTTTGATATGGGCAATATTCACATGACCGAGCTGAATTAAATGCAGTGTGGCTAAATAGCCTCCGAGCGTATTATCCAGAGAGATCGACTTAATCTTTTCACCTTCAATATTGTATCCGACGGCAACCACAGGCATTTTTTCTGAGCACTTTTGGATCAATTTTTTATCAACATTACCAGAGATGATGATAATCGCATCAACATTACTTTTCAGCAGATAGTCTAAAGAATGCGAAATCAGCGTCGCCTGCCAGCTATTGACGGAAATCAGGAGTGAATACCCATGCTCTGCCAATACCTTTTCCATATCGATGAGTAGACTGCTGGTGTATGGACTATCGGGGTTTTGTACCAGCACACCAATCGTCATCGAGCGGGTTTTTTCAAGCCGATCAACATGAATATGAGGCTTATATCCTAATGCCCGAATCGCTTCCTCTATTTTGGCTGTCTTGTCATTGGATACATAAGATGTTCGGTTAAAGTACCGGGAAACGGTACTGGGGGATACATTCGCAAGCTTCGCTACTTCATAAGCAGTAGGTGCCATGTTCTTATTAGTTTTATCCATAATCAACCTATTTAATAATATTAATCTACTCACACTCAACACTTTTAGCATAAGTCATATACCCAAGTCACCTTAAGGTGTACAAGGTCAGCATCGATTCAATTGGTTTTCATTCAAGGGATATTCCGGCCGGAATATCCCTTAAGATCACTGAGGATGTAAATAAGTGAAGAACAAGGATTTTGTCTCATCGCCCCTTGTTATGAGACAGGATTAACGATAAATATAAGAAAAAATCATCCCCGGCCTGAAATAACGACCCGCGGTATATTTCATACTCTGTCTGATCAGCCACGTATAAAGTGTTTCAACCTGCGTCTCATCCAGCCCCTGTCCTGTACACTCACGGGTGAATTGTGCTTTCATCGCCCGCAGGGTCGGACTGACACGCCCGTCATCAAGCATTGCACCAACCGATTTCAAAGCCTGAAAACACTGAGTTGCTTCGGTCTCATTCAGCGCTAGTAACGTTTGTAAATCACTGGCTCTGACCCGGGCAGACCCATTAAACCCTTCCGGTGCTGCAAACGGAATTTTAGCCGAGTGATACAAGGTGTTATAAACCGTCTTGAGCAGTGTTTCAGCCTGTTCGTATTTCCCGGCCAGTTTTAATGCACTCGCAACGCTAAACTGGACGCCCCCCCAGACATCCTGAGCTTGAAACGCATCGTGTGGGGCACCGTCTGCAAGGGTCATATTGGCAACTCCCAAGTGCGGGCTATTTTTCAGATAATTGGTTGCGTAAATAAAATCGAGTGTCCGGTTGACTCGTTCTGCGCTGAACAGTCCATCCATACCAATCAGTTTCAAATAAGTATCGGCAATCAACGCATCACCGAAGCTATTATCTGAATCCATCGCCATGACTTGATATTCTTGAGTAAATGCCAGCGGAGCAACGGTTAAAAGCTGCTGTTTCTTTTGCAAACGTTGTTCGAAGCGAGACTGTTCTCTGTGTTGATCGACTTGGTTGAGATAGTCATTCAAAATCCGGGCATCAACGACACGGTCGCCCGACAGGGTCAGACCCAACTGTTGCAAGGGCTGGTAGTCATGACCCGTCAGGTGTTTGACCTGAATCGGGGTTGCAGAGAAGTGATAATAACCTTGTTGTTCATCCCACAAACTCTGTTCTAACGTTTCAAGGGCGGCGTCCGCGCGCTGTTGATATTCGCTTGCGCGTTGTGATTCCCCCATCATGAGTGCTAATTGAGCGGCAACCTGAAGCCCTGCAACCCATAAACTCGCACAATAAATGGCAACACCATGTGACGAAAGGTTATCAAATGTATCATCGGTACCATGGACGAATGGCAGCGTGTCACCGGCTTCGATCAGAGAAGACAAATAATTAATACTTTCTTGCACCGCAGGCCAGCAAGCCTCAACGATTGCATGATTACCGGTCTCCTGATAGTGGCGATAGACCATTAAAATAAATTTCGGCGCCAGATCTTTCCATTCTTTGACATTATGCCAGCTATAAGCATCCGGCTGGATATCAAAAGGGCTGCCTAAATCATGGATGACAGCACCATAAACAGCACGGACGCCCAGATATTTCTCATCACTCACATCAGCAAAAGGCCGTTCGGCATATTCCCAATAACGCCGGGGAGTCTCATCTTCGGACAAGATAGCCTGTGCGAATGCTTCCATGACTTTGCCATCTAAGCGTGGCAACAGATAAAGAATCGCAAAAGATCCATAAAAATAGACATCCAACGAATTAAAAAACGGATAATCTACACATTCTTTGACGAGAAACCGGTCATGACAGTCCCAAACCGTTGACTCTGCAAGAAATGACAAGGTATTCATCGCCATGGTAGAAAAACTGACAGCGGTTTCCCGCGTTTTCATCTGTTGGGCAACTGTGTCATAAAGTGCAATTTGCTGGCGAATAATGCGCTCTTCAATCAACTCAAGCTGGGAAAGCATTTCCGTTGCCATACATGTGGCTCTGTCACGTGCCGGAAAAAACCGGCTGTATGCCTTTTCGGAATGCCAGTCATCAAGCCAAATTTTACTGTGATCCATCACTTGTAAAAATCTCAAATCCAGCGACTCTCCGGGCTGTAATTCGACCTGAACAACCACCAGAGAAGACAACGGCTCACGCCCCGTATAAGTACCACAATCAAAATAAGTATTGGTGCGCCCGATATTCAAGGCCGCCAGCAACGCTTCATCCAACTGTGAATCATACAAAGTCGGCTTCACGGTAATCGTCACTTTCCCGGATTCGATATCTGACTGACTGGCAACAGCACCATATAAAACTTCACCTTCAATATCACCATGGTATGGCGACTCACTGGTTAAACTCACGCCGATAAACTGTCGCTGTTCATCGCTGATTTTTGCGGTGTGATGTCGCTGTTGAATCGGATTGCGCACCAGTGAACAGGATGAATCCTGCACTCCTTGACGGCTTTTCTGATAAGTGGCACCAATCAGGTTATCAAACGGCTGTGCTAAGGTGATTAACTTGGTGACGCCACTCCGGTTTTCTAAATGAAAGTGATTCCAGTGCAATGGCAGAGAACACAGTTTTTCATCCCCTTTGATGATCGGTGACACCACTTTACGCCGCACTTTAACATCATCAAAACGGGTATATTCATACTGTGCAATCGGATATAACGCTTGATAATGGATCTCTTCAGGTTGTATCACATCAAGATCAGCGCTTCGCTGAGACGCCAAAGAGCACACTTCAGCCGAGTGATTGACTAATAATCCGTTAAAAAACTCAATGGCGACCCAGAGTTGCGTTTCCAGCGCCTGAGGTGCCTGATCAATCAAGCGTTGTGTTTTCTCGGTAAATTCCACCTGCCAGCGTTCAAACCGTTCCTGATTCTCAAGGTAAAAATTTAAACCGCACAGACCCTGTTTAATTCTTGCCAACGTGTGCTGTTCATCATCAATTTCAAGCTCAACACCGGCAAAAGTAACAGGATAAAATGTCAGGAATCGGGCTAAATCATCAAGATGACTAATACTGAGATTATCTATGTCGGGGTTATCCATAACAGAGATATAAAAATCATTAAAATTGATCTGTTCTTGTGAACAATCAATATAAATTCCCGGGATAAAACTGAAATTAGGCGTCTCGCCTCTTGGTGTGAGGGTAAATGTCGAACCAATACCTCCGACAGCCATACCGGTATTTTCTGGTGTGGTCGAAACCGGTGTATACCACGGCTGAAGAAACTCAACCGCTTCACCTTGACTACAGAGTTCACTCGCAAGCCCATAATAACTTGTATAGGGTATTTTGTTATTCATCATTCATATCCATCGTAATTGAATGTTCCACACGATTGAAAAATAGTGATTATGTGTTTTGAGATGAAAGGGCACTCCAATGTGCCCTTTATTTATCATTCGCTTAATATCATTGACCTAAAGTAATCTCGATATGATGTTCACCATCGGTAAATACCGGTGCTTTATTTCCCTGGATCACAACCCCATCGACGCGCATCTCTGTGACGCCCCGGTTGACATGATGCGGATTGGCAACATGAATCCGGTAAGTCGCTCCCCGGAATTTCCGCTGTACGGAAAATTCAGGCCAGTCACGCGGAATACAAGGATCAATACGTAACCCGTCAACTTCAGGCCGCACACCTAAAATCCACTGCGTGCCTGCCACATATGTCCACGATGACGTACCGGACAACCATGCATTACGGCCTAAACCAAATTGCGGGTGCTCATCTCCCAAAATATTTTGCGGATAACAGTAGGGCTCAGACTCAAACACCTCGATCTGATCATTCTTAGAAGCCGGATTAATTTGTCGGTAATACTGATAAGCGCGATCACCATTGCCGACTTTGGTTTCAGCAATCATCATCCATGGGTTCGCGTGCAAGAAGATCCCGCCATTCTCTTTCGCTCCGGGCGGGTAGGTAGAAACCCCGCCCAGTTCAGGCGAAAATCCGTTATATCCGGGAGTGGAAAGCTTAATGCCGTTTGCGGTATTGAGTTTGGTATGAACAGAATCCAAAGCTTGCATGGCGCGCTCAGGCGTGGCAAACCCGGAGATCACCGGCCAGCTTTGTCCATTGGTATAAATTTGCCCCTGAGCATTGGTATGTGAACCAATCGGTGCCCCCTTTTCATCAAAGTAACGGACAAACCATTCCCCGTCCCAGCCATACTGATTGACGGTATGCTGCATCTGTTCGTACTGGCTTTGGTAACGCTGTGCGAGCGAATCCTCACCACGGAGTTGACACAAATCGAGCATATCCAATAATGCTTTACCGTACATATTGGCGACCATCAGCGACTCGGCACCCGTCGGTAAGTTCACTGTGTCATTCCAGTCCGCGAATCCCAGCAACGGTAAGCCATGCTGCCCGGTATGCGTTGCCGTAAAATCAATCGCCCGGCATAAATGATCCCAAACCGTCCCTGACTCAACCGGATTACCCTGTTTATCTTTTTGATAATAAGGAATCACTTGGTTGAGAAAATCTGCATTACCGGTTTCTTTGATGTATTGAGTGACCGCATAGATGATCCACAGGTGGTCATCGCCGTAGTAATCAGGGCGATCTTCTTCTTCACGCGAGTCACCGGCATTGGCTTCCATTGTCGAAGGGAAGAACTGATGCATCGCGGACCCATCGGTATTCTGCACTGACAGCAAACGTTCGATAAATTCGCGTGCTTCTTCAGGCATGTGGCTGATCACACCGAGAATATCCTGCGATGAATCGCGGAACCCGATCCCACGCGCACCATAGCCGAGCTGATACAGTGATAAATAACGCGACCAGTTTTTGGTGGTATGACACTGACGCGGGTTGTGCACATTCAGCATTGAGTTCATTGCTGCATCAGGTGTAGTCACTTGAATCGCTGATAAATAGTCATCCCAGAACTCGCCCAGCGCGGTGAAAGCCTGATCAACCACTTGATGATCGCGATATTTCTCTAACATCGGTTGTGCCGCATCGAGACTCGCCATCTGAGTCAACTGCACCACCGTCCGCTCGGTTTGCTGAGGTTTCAGCCAGCCTAAACGTAAGTTCAGCGCACCGATATTATCGCCGCGCAAACACTCACTGTTGGTCAGTTCTGCATCATTGAGTGCTGCCGGTGCCGCCCAACTGCCATACCCGAGGTTACCAAGGAACTTCTGGCGATCCCCGTCAAATGAAGTCGCTGGCCGATCAGCGGTCAGTAAGTTCACAGCATAATCACGCTTCATAAAGGCATACTGTTCCAAAACGGTATGTCCCAAATCTTGATGATGTGCTTGCAAAATCATGGTCTGAGGCACCCAGTCGGCATTCACCAATTGCTTCAATGCATCAAAATGGGTGAATTCAACCACGGGTATCACATCAACATGCAAATCCTCACCGGAAATATTGGTCACTTTAATATCTTGCAGTAAAACAGGGTCCTGCTTCGGTACAAAGAAAGTGCTCTCACAGCGCACACCATAAGCTTCGGCAATAATGGTGGTGTAAGAAAGTCCGGTATGATTTTCAAATTTATCTAACGGCTTTAAAGTCGGTGTATAAAACGGAGAAAAAATCGTTACTTCCCCGTTTTGATTACGAACCTTCAAATAGAGTGTCGAACCTTTAAAGTCGGCATTGGGCATCTGGGCAATATATTTGGTGATACGATTGAGTGCGGGATCGCCCTTACACAGTAAAATACCGCCGTTACTATCGACTAAACCACCAAAGTTTAAAGTTCCCACATAATTACACCATTTGATTGGTGTACAGGGTGTTGTGGCAACATATTCTTTATTTTTATCGTCAAAATATCCGAATTTCATCATGACTATCCCTAGCCTCCTTTATTCATAAAGGAAGCATTCGATTTAAATATATTGTGATGTTAAAGCTAATTTATATTGAAAATAGCGACATTAACTGGCTAAAGAGTTTTCACTTAATGCATCAAATAAATGAATTGAATCCAGATCTAAATATAATTTCAATTCGTCGGTATTCACTTCTGCCGCCTGAGTTTCTACAGTCAGTGGCTGACCGGCAATTTCAGTTTTCAGCAAAATACTGGCACCCAGTAATTCTTTATCTTTAATTTTTACTGAGAATGGAAAAACACGCTCATGATCGATATGTTGCGCCCGTAAATGAATATCCGTCGGACGAACCCCCAAATGTAAGGCCAAATTCTTTGAGGCTAATGCTTTAAATCGTTCAGGTAACGGAATCAGATTTTCGCCCAATTGAATATAAAACGCTTGATCCTGACTGATGAGCTTCGCTTCCAGCATATTCATCGACGGGCTGCCGATAAACTGGGCAACAAACTTATTCGCCGGCCGTTGGAAGACATCCGTTGGCGTCCCGACCTGCGCAACATAGCCATCTTTGAGAATCACAATCCGATCCGCGAGCGTCATGGCTTCAATTTGGTCATGGGTGACGTAAATCGTGGTGGTTTTCAATTCGCGGTGTAGCTGTTTAATTTCTTCACGCATCACCCCCCGTAGCTTCGCATCGAGGTTCGAGAGCGGCTCATCGAATAAAAAGACCTTAGGGGTACGAACCATCGCGCGACCCATTGCGACCCGCTGACGCTGACCGCCCGACAACTCTTTCGGTTTGCGATCCAGTAGCGGCTCCAGCTCTAACATCTTTGCCGCTTTACGCACTTCTGTATCGATATCTTTTTTAGCCATGCCTTTGAGTTTCAATGCAAATGCGATATTTTCGTAAACCGTCATGTGGGGATAGAGTGCATAGCTTTGAAATACCATGGCTAAATCGCGGTCTTTCGCATCCACTTTATTAATCAACTTATCGCCGACATAAATGTCACCGGAAGTAATACTTTCAAGCCCGGCCAACATCCGTAATGTGGTTGATTTGCCACAACCTGACGGCCCGAGGAACACCACAAACTCACCATCATTGACCGTGAAATCAAAGTGCTTCACGACATCAACCTCACCGAAGGATTTCTTGATGTTTTTGAATTCAACTTTAGCCATTACTTATTCTCCTCAGCTCGCTCTAACAACATATTTTTATAAGCAATAGCGCTTTGTTTCAGTGTTCTTTCCTGCGTTTGATAATCAACATAAACCAAACCAAACCGCTGCCGGTAGCCAAATGCCCATTCAAAATTATCCATTAAACTCCAGGCAAAATAGCCATCGATCCGCACCCCGGATTTAATTGCCTGATCAATGGCTTCAAGATGGGTTTGGAAATAACGCACGCGTTGTTCATCATTGACTTGTCCATCAACACAGGTGTCATTCGTCGCAGCACCATTTTCGGTCACATAAATCGGCGGTATATTGTCATAACGCTCATGTAAACGAATCAGTAAATCCGTCAGACCCTGCGGATAGATTTCCCAGCCGATATACGTATGTTCATTGTCCGGTTGCGGCACGGTTTTAATCTCGCCATTCTCACCATAACGCACCACATTGCGGGTATAATAGTTAATCCCAATGTAATCGACCGGCGCGGAAATAATCTCCAGATCCCCGTCGAGAATCATCGGCATATGTATTGCCTGACTCTCCGTAATTAATGCGGGATATTCCCCTTTGAGAACCGGATCAATAAACCATTGATAATTTTCAGCATCGGAGTAATTGGCAGCACCGATATCTTCGTCTGCCAAGGGGTAAGCCGGCGACGCGCTGAATACCACCCCATGTTTGGCATTCGGGGCATTTTTACGCAGTATCGGCATGGCTAAGCCATGGGCTAACATCAGGTGATGAGAGGCTAAAAAGCCTTCACGTTCCCCGACGATACCGGGAGCATGAATCCCCCAGCGATACCCAAGAAAAGCAGCCACAAACGGTTCATTCAATGTGGTATACACCTCGATCTTATCGCCGAAATAACGGCTGACGATATCGGCATATTCAGCAAACTTATACGCAGTTTCACGATTGAGCCAACCGCCTTTATCTTCGAGATATTGGGGCAGATCCCAATGATAGAGAGTGACATATACCGTCATTCCCCGGGCATGACACGCATCGATGATCTGCTCATAAAACGCTAACCCTTGCGGATTCACGATGCCATCTTCAGGTAGAATACGGGGCCATGCAATCGACAAGCGATAAGCATCGACGCCTAAATCACTCACCATTTCAATATCTTGTTGCCAGAGATGGTAATGATCACAAGCCACATCACCATTGTCACCATTGTCTACCTTGCCCGGAATCTTACAGAACGTATCCCAGATTGAAGGTGTCCGTCCGCCTTCTGCGACACCGCCTTCAATCTGATAAGAAGATGTTGCCACACCAAAAACAAAGTCTTTATGACGTAATTGAGAGTCTTGAGGAAGTTCGTATTTATTCATGCTCATAACCTTTAAAATCCTAACCTTTTACTGCACCGGACGTGAGCCCGCTGATCATCTGTTTAGATGCAAACAAATAAGTCACGACAAGGGGCAGTATTGAAATTGTTGTACCCAGCATCACCGCACCCCATGGGGTATTCGGAATCCCCTGCACACTGCGAAGCGCTTGGGTGATGACGTAATTTTCAGGCGTTGTCAGTACCACCAAAGGCTGCATAAACATGTTCCAGAAGAAGACAAACTGGACAATAGCTAAAGTCGCCAAAGCGGGTTTCATCAAGGGCAACACAACACTCCAGTACGTGCGTAGCTGACCGGCACCATCAAGCTTCGCGGCTTCTAATAACTCTTTCGGCACGGAAGCAACAATATGTTGACGCATCAGAAAGATCCCAAACGGTGTGGTCGTAAACGGCAGCCATACCGCGATGTGGTTATCTAACAGGCCAAGAAACTTAATAATCATGAAATAAGGGATCAGACTCAGCACCGGGGGAATCATCATGGAGCCGACCAACATACCGAATATCAGTTTCTTACCTTTAAATTGAAACACGCCGAATGCATAACCACCCATGCTACAAAACAGCAGTGAAATGGCAGTCCCCAGAAAGGCAACATAGATCGAATTAAACATCGCCTGCCAAAATGGCATGATTTCTTGCAGCTTGGCATAGTTGAACGCCAGACTATCGCCAATCGCAAAACTGATCCCCGAACCAAAAATTTCAGTCCGGTCACGGGTTGATAACAGCGCTGACCAGACAAACGGAAATACCGTCACAATCGCAGAAATAATTAAAACAAATGCCAATACAATCATAAGTGACTTGGTCATCACCGCGATGGTTCTGTCACTCGGTTTTAAAGCACTCAGGCCCGAAGGTTTTGTCTCTAATGAGTTCGTCAACATTTTATTGTTCCCCCAGTCCTTTCTTGCCGAAGAAGAAAAATTGAATCAAAGTACATGTTGCAATCAGCGCAAACAGCAGCCATGAAATTGCCGACGCGGTGCCCATTTCTAACCATTCCCAACCCACTTTGTAGAGATACATTGAAATCGTTAAACCAGACTGGCCGGTCCCGCCGGTACCACGGGTCAAAACAAATGGTTCTTCGAAAAGCTGCAAGTTACCGATAATGGTCATCGTGACGGCAAAGAAAATAAAAGGACGAATCATCGGCAGGGAGATACTCCAGAAACGACGTAGCGCATTGGCACCATCCATGCGGGCGGCTTCTAAAATATCCTTCGGAATCGTCATCAGACCCGTGGTATATAAAACAATGTTGAAACCGGTATATTTCCAGAACACCATAATTGCGATCGACGGTTTGACCATCGTGGCATCATCCAGCCAACGAATCGGCTGAAATTGTTCCACCCATGCAAATGCCCAACCGAATAAAGAGCTGTCAGCAAGTGAAGTCAGCGTCTGATTGATAATGCCTGAATTGGGTGAATACATATTAAAGAAGATCAGTGAGGCTGCGACAGTAGAAGTGATATAAGGCAGAAAATAAGCAGACGTTAACCAATGGCGTAATCGGTCTGCCATTGAGACTAAAATATAAGCAACCGGAATCGCGACTAAATGTTGCGCCACACCAGAAGTAATTGCGAGCCAAAATGTGTTTTTAAGTGAACGCCACAGCCATGGGTCAGTCAGGGCAACTGAATAGTTTTCAAACCCGACAAACTTCATCGCTTCTAAACCTTCGACCGGGTTCCATGCGTGAAATGAAAGATAGACCGAAAAAACGAGTGGAAAGACGCCAAACACAGAAAAAATACATAAAAACGGGAATAAAAAACCATAGGGTGTAAGCGCTTTCAAATATTTATTTAAAAAACGCTCCTCCGATGGGTATCTATTTTCATCTCTTGACGAATGCTTCATAATTACAACCTCTTTACAAGGAAGTCATGATGACTTCCTTGTATACATACTGATTCATTAATTAAAGATTACGAGTCCGACGCTTAATTAAGCGCTCCGCTTCTTTAAGTGCAGTTTTAATATCTTTACCTTCATCAAGCACTTCCATCAGCGCATTTTCAAAGATAATCGAACGAGCGATATGATCCCCTTTTGACGGCTGAACCGGTTTGATATTTCGAGCCACTTCAGCAAATAGCAACCGCGCTTGTTGACCACCAAGGAAATCAATTTTTTCTTTAAACATGTCATCGTCATACGTGGTGACATTGGCAGGGAATGCAGCAATCGTAGCAAAGTGTTTCAACTGAATTTCACGGTTGGTCGTCATGTATTTAATCAGTTCCCATGCTTCATCCTGATGCTTGGATTGCTTAGGAATGGATAGGAATGATCCGCCCCAACTGCCGTAAATTCCATCCGGTAAATGTGAAACGGCCCATTTTCCTGACGTTTCCGGGGCGATCCAGTTCTGTAAATGTCCGAGCAACCAAGCTCCTGATAATTGCGTCGCAAAAGTACCTTTACGGAACCCTTCATACCATTCATTTGACCAAGCCAGAATTCGGCCGTCTAACCCTTTATCACGAATTTCTTTAGCCACTTGAAACGCATGAACAAACCGTTCAGACGTGACAACCGGTTTACCATTCTTATCGAAATAGATGCCTTCACCTTCAGGGACGGTGGTGAAAATGATGGTCTGGGCGACATCAGAAGCGGACGGAATTAACTGGACACCCATTTTTTTGAGTTTTTCACCGGCAGCAATGTATGAGTCCCAGCTTTTGATCACATCATCAACTTTCAGCCCGGCTTTTTTGAAGATATCGGTGCGGTAGTACATGACCCCGGGGCCTAAATCCACCGGCATACCATAGATATCACCATCACTCCCTTTACCTTGCGACCATGCATAAGGCGCAAAACGATCGGCGTACTGATCGGCACCATATTTTTTAGACAGGTCAACCAAACCACCTGAAGCGACAAACGGACCGATCTTCTCGACATCAACAACAATGACGTCACCGGCACCAGAACCTGTCGCAAGGTTCGTTGTTAGTTTGGTATGGTGGTCACCGTGGTTATTCATCAGATAATCA
Organism: Vibrio ruber DSM 16370; assembly: GCF_900163965.1. GTDB lineage: Bacteria > Pseudomonadota > Gammaproteobacteria > Enterobacterales > Vibrionaceae > Vibrio > Vibrio ruber. The sequence goes on along the minus strand of NZ_FULE01000049.1, from coordinate 17,832 downwards.
ACGTGAATCCCTGTCTTTTTTTCAAAATCGGGCAGTATCACTTTCAGGCTACTGTCAAAATCGGGAAATCCATCAAAGCGAATATTCTTATCCGCATCCGCAGAAAAAGAAGGCGCAGACACGATTCCCATCAGAACAGCCGAGGTGAGTGTTAAGGCTTTTATTTTCATCATTTATCCTTAAATAACTTATAGGGTATTTATAACGTTCTTGACCGAATCTCTAATCACTAGAGAAGGTACAAGTTTAAGATTCACATCAGATTTATTTTTATTAAGTTTATGAATCGCGAGTTTTACTGCTTCTTTGCTCATTTTCTCAATCGGAAAATCAATAGTTGTTAATCCCGGTGTGAGATAACGAGCAAAAAGAATATTATCAAATCCAACTAACGAAATATCATCCGGCACAGAAAGCCCCACTGACTTCAACACTTCTCGCGCGCCAAATGCCATATGATCATTGGCTGCAAATACAGCAGAAAACGGACATCCGCGATTGAGTAGTTTTTTCATGGCGCTCATGCCGGTTTCTTCAGTAAATCCGGCTTCAGAAACGAGCATCTCGTTATATTCCAGACCGGCATTTTCCAGTGCCTTTCGATATCCCTGCAAACGTCCTCTTGCATCAGATTTATTCAATGGCCCGGTAATACAGGCAATATGTTTATGTCCCATTTTGATCAAATATTGAGTGGCTAATAAACCGCCGGCTTCATTATCGATATCAATACAACTGGTCAACATTTCAGGTACGACACGATTAATTAAAATAATGGGAATTCCTCGCTCTTCGAGCATGATTAAATAATCATCATCGAGTTGTTGTGTATGAAGAATAAGCGCGTCAACCCGACGACCTAAAAGAAATTCCACCGCTTCTTTCTGGCTTTGCTCAGTATTTGAACCCGCAGTAATCACCGCATGATAACCTAATTGACGCAGCTGCCCTTCAATACTCTGTAATATCCCTGAATAAAATGGACCACCCAATTCAGGAACCACAATACCAACACTTTCTGTACGGCTGGAAGCCAACGCCTGAGCAATCGAATTCGGGCGATAACCCAATTCTTTAATAGCACTTTCGACTTTTAATTGCTTTTCCCGACTGACCCGGGTTGAACCGTTGATTACTCTGGAAACAGTCGCTTGTGATACACCTGCACGTTCTGATACATGTTTGATAGTGACCAAATGAACCTCTGTCTGAAATCGCTTACAACTCGAGTATTCAAGATTATTGGCCGCTTAATCGTGACGTTAATCACGCTAAACCTGAATTTTATTTAACGATTAGGAAAAAATTGAAAGGCTTTGCAGTTTTCTAATAAGTCATGAAATCATTTCACATCTCAAACATCGTTATCATTCATAACATAAAGTTCCCACACTTATTTTAGTGCTTTTATTTTATTCACTTCGAATATTAATTAAATTGCTTATCATAATTTAAATGAAGAAGTGAGTTTAGATTGATGTTCTGCCATCTGTTCTAATGTTTTACTCTGCTTTGCTAAATTTTCGGAGCGAACCATATTTTGGTGAGACAAGGTTTGAATCTTATGAATATTATCCTTGACCTGAATTGCCGCACACTGGTGTTGCTCCGTCGAAGCCGATATTTTATGACTCTTTTCTTCAATTTTATTCAGATTGATGTGAACCTGAGTTAAAGAGGAATTGACATCTTGCGTTTGAACAATACAGTTTTCCATATCATCGACACACTCTGATATTTGTTTTACCGCTAAAACAGAGCTTTGTTGTAGTTGTTCAATTTTTGCCTGTATTTCCTGGGTGCTTGCCGTTGTTTTTTCAGCCAGTCCCCTGACCTCGTCCGCCACGACAGAGAAACCACGACCTTGTTCGCCCGCTCTTGCTGCCTCAATCGCGGCATTTAAGGCGAGAAGGTTCGTTTGTGAAGAGATATTAGAAATAATGTCCAGAATCGACTCAATACCGGCACAATAACTCTCTAATTGATATATCGTTTGGGTTGAATCTCTCAGGCGCTGAGACAAATGGTTCAATTGCTCAACATTTTTTTGCATTAATACTTGTCCTGCGTCTGAATCATTCACCGCAACGGTTGCGATAGATAACGTCTCGCTGACCGACTCCGATATGTCTCTCACCGTGTATTCAATTTCTTCCATGGCTGAGGCCGTCAATGCAGTTTGTGAATTTTGCTCTGCAATAGCAAGGCTGAGTGCCTCACTGGTCTGTTGATTATCGAGAGAAGCATGATTCAGTTGCTTCGCTGTCGAGCGGATTTGATGAATGATATGGGATAAATCATCGATGACCATATTCACCGTCTTAGACAACATCCCGAACTCATTGTTGGTTTGATCGTTGACTCGTGAGCTCAGATCTTTTTCCGCAACGTGGCCAAGAACGTGTTGCAAGCGTCGGCTCGGTCTGCGAATCATGGCCGCGATCACAATACCGATTGAGAGCGCAATTACCACTGACACAATCGACAATATCACGACGGTAATAACCGATTCTTTGGCTTGAGCCGTGGATTCAATATACCGCTGTTCTGCCATTTGAGTCGCATACGCTGAAAAGTCATCAATATGTTTCAATTGTGCGTCAATATCCACCTTAACCGTCTCCTGTTGCATAGCCAGTTGCTCATAGAGTTCTACCATCGCAATATGCTTTGAGACAGCCCCGTCAGCGGAGAAGGCTTGCTGGCCAAGTAGCTTCAATGGTGTTTCGCTTTGGCGGAAAAATGATGGTGATGCAGCCTGAAACGTTGCAATCGCATCATCCAAACGTGTTTTGCGTATTTTAAAGCGCCGCTCTAATGCGCGGGTTTCAATTACATCTTGTAAAGAAAACGCGTCATTGACTTCACTCACTAACAGTCCAATCTGAGTGAGCAACGCTTCAACCGACTGACGCGCATCAGGCTGGCTTGCTGCAGCCAGATTTGCTAATAAATTATTATTAATTTGCATAATGAGTGACTGGAGCAATGCTCGTTGTTTGACATTTTCATCTTTCATTTGCAAATACTTCTGATACCCACTCAGTATTATATTAATATCTTGAAATGTTTTAACGGCTGTCGATTCTATTTTCTCAATAAACCCCCGAATATGATGCTCAGGATCATCTCGTTTTTTAAACCATGCTAGTTTGGTCTGGAAATCTTGCATCGATTGATGAATTGACTGACTTAAAGGCTCCAAATCTTCCGGATATAGGGTGGATAAATATGACATCATACTCCGGTCAATATTCAAATAGTTGATGGTCAGTTCACCTGAACGTAATATGAACGGTGTTGATTGTTTCAACATGAATTCCATATTGGCAGAGACTTTATGATTACTATTTAATAATGCACCGGCTGAAATTAACATCGTTAAAATAATAGTAAAAAACCCCAGATAAACTCTAGACACAATTAAATTAAGATTCATATTAAAGCTCTTCAATATCACATGGGTAAAAAAAAGGCACAAGTGTGCCTTAAAAATTAATTAGAATAAAACAGTTGTGAAAAAAACTCGTTGCGTTGATTTATGACAAATCATCAGAACATTCAAAATACTAACTAATGAAACAACTGAAAACATCGCTAGAATTCACATAAATCTATAAAATCCAACTCAATCCGTACAAATCACTTACTATTCATATACTTGTGTAAAATTAAAAATTAATATCGTACAAATTAAATTGATAAGAATCACAAAAAATCGGTGTTATATTTGGCATTAAATATCTAACATCTGAAATGTTTTCACAATTTTGAATTGTTTTCATAAAAATAATGGTGACTTCGATATGTTTCGGTCTGAACGAAAAAAACAGAGATAAAAAAAGGCCAACCTATTAAAGGCTGACCTTTTTTTCTTAAATATCAATTCATTTAAATATCAATTAATCAAGCAGAGCAACAGATTCGCGTACAATTACCAACTCTTCGTTAGTCGGAATAACCATCGCTACCGCATTGTGTAGTTCAGAGCGGGCAATAACGCCTGAATTGCCAAACCGTGCAGCTTCATTGCCGGCTTCATCTTCCACGAACCCGAACACGCGCAAATAATTCAGAATTTCACGACGAATCGGTAGTGAGTTTTCACCAATCCCGCCGGTAAATATAATCGCATCAACGCGCTGAAGCGGAATCATGTACGAAGCAATATATTTTGCAACTCGATAGGTAAACACTTCAAATGCGAGTTTGGCATCTTCATTGCCTTGTTCCATGGCTTCTAACACACCACGGGCATCGGAAGTCAGACCGGATAAGCCCAGAAAACCTGACTTTTTATACAAAGTGTCGAAGACTTGTTCTTGTGTCCAGCCTTTCTTTAATAAAAATTCAATAATGCCCGGGTCAATGTCACCGGAGCGCGTCCCCATCATCAATCCGGCCTGAGGGGTGAATCCCATCGACGTATCAACACTTTGACCATCCCGAATTGCACAGACAGATGCACCATTGCCCAAATGGACAGAGATTACATTGGTGTCATTGACATCTTTATCCAGCATTTTTGCCGCTTCACGGCTGACATAATAGTGGCTGGTGCCATGAAAACCATAACGACGAATCGCATACTCATCGTAAAGCTCAGTCGGAATTGCATCCCGGTAGGCTTTTTTCGGCATGGTTTGGTGAAATGCGGTATCAAACACAACAAACTGAGGTAGCGAAGGAAATGCTTTGACTGCTGCGCGAATCCCTTTGACATGGGCTAGATTGTGTAACGGTGCAAGTTCTGCCAGTTGCTCAATTTCGGTAATAACCTGTTCATTGATACGAACCGTCGAAGTAAACTTCTCTCCCCCGTGGACAACCCGGTGCCCGATGGCAATGATGTTGTCATTCAGCCCGAGGGACTCAATCAGTTTGACAATCCGATCAACCGCATGTTGGTGATGATTATCAGGATAATCGATCGTTTCCTCTGTTTTCTCACCCTGATATTTCCAACTGATAACAGCCTCGGATAATCCGAAACATTCACCTAACCCACTGACAATAGCATCACCGCTTTGAGAGTCGATCACCGCGAATTTAAGGGATGAACTACCTGAATTAACGACCAACACATACGAGTTCGACATAAGGCTTTATCCTGTATTCAAATCAATATTGAAGCAAATGCTTCTCCTAACAATCAACGTACCCATTATTCAATATTTTTTGAATGTTTCAACTTTATTTTAGTCCATGTTGATTCTTAAGCGATTTTTTTATGATCGAGAACAAGGAATAATTTATTTTCAAATAAAAAATATATGAGTTACTCAGTAAGCACGTCTATTTCTTTAACTCGACACTGCAAACTTGAGCAGTCTCATTCACTTGACTGTATTTTAAGATCTGATACGCAAAATCAAGCGGTGTCTCATAAGCCGAACTGGTCTTGGCAATGACTAAATCAGAAACTAAAACCCCCGCTTCCGTCTGCGTCAGAACCCCGGCTGCAACAGGCTCACCCTGCTCAAAACCAAGATATAGCTCACAAGGTGGCGCATAAATAATTTGGGTAAAGAATTCGATAATGGCTTCTTTTTCTGTCGGGGTCTGGTATTGCCCGGCCTGAAGCTGAGCAAACATCACCGTTAAACGATGAAAATCAACGCGATAGACATCCTGTGGTATCAACTCAGCAACGGCCTGTAATGCGACATCCTGATATGTGCATTGCTGAACCGATGCCAGATATAGATCACGCCCAATCAAACTTTGGGGCGTTGGATACGCAACATCTACTTGAGCCGATAACCACTGGTTTTTTATTTGTGCGATATTCATAAAGCCCTATCATTTCAATATCGGGGAATCACCCATCTTACTCGAATCTATCCCGAAAAGGGGATAAAAGTGCTGCTTGGGTTCATATCACTGCCGAAATTCCCGGTGAATCAGTCATCACTTAGCGATAACGTTCATAGACAATGTCACGGTAATGCCTTCATCAGACTCAGTTTATTTGGGAATCCTCAAATATCTTGCTATGATGGGACACTCATTTGACGGCTGGAAACCATACATGAGACTCAAGAATATATTCATCGCATCACTGCTTTCTCTGGGACTCACTGCCTGTGATAACAATGAAGTGGGTGATGTCAGTTTAGGCCTGTTTACCACCCAAGATATCAAAATCAATCAGCTCATCGACCCCATCGTTACCGGTGTTACCTGCCACATTGCCAGCATTGAAGCTGATCTTAGTTTATCCGATCCATCAGACTCATCGATTGCCTGTCGGCAAACGGGGGAGATAACTCCTGAAATGATCGCAAAAATTGACAAGTCAGATTCGGGGGAAGTGATTTTCAAAAAATCCAAAAGTATTTTCTTTAAGTCCATGAAAATGCGCAGAATATATGACCCAAAGACACAAACGCTGATCTATGTTTCTTACTCAACTAAAGAGACTTCCGGCAGCTTCAAACACAGTATATCAACCGTGCCACTGTGGGGAACACAAGCCTATCAAAAGCAGCCAGAACCGAATCATTGAAGCAATACTCTAACACGACCAACTTAAGCAAATCAGACTGATGAGCATATTGGCGTCAAGGAGCCTTCGATTACATGCAAAAAGACTTGGGGGAAGGGGTGTCACAAGTTCAGCCGCCCAACAACGAATATAACACGCGCCTCATCCATATTTTTGATGTGTTCAATGAGGGAATATTTCACATGGATGCCAAAGGCCATCTGACATTTTATAACCCGAATTTCTATGTTCAGTTTGGTATTCAGTCACCCACAATTCATATCTCCGCATGGTATGCGCTTGTTCATCCTGACGATCAGGCATTACTGATCAACCGAGTCGACTATCATATCGAGGCTTTTGAACAACGAATGATCACACCGTATCGGGTAAGAAAAACCGACGGTGACTATTTATGGATCGAAGGAAGTGCGATCTGTTTGACCGAAAACGGTGAAACTTACATCGTCGGCAGTCACCGGGATATTTCTGATAAAAAAATGATGGAAACCTATCTCAAAGAAGCCGCTTTCTATGATGACAGCTCCGGTTTGTTTAATCTGCGAAAACTACTTTTAGATCTGGATTTACTCGTTCAATCAACAAAGAACAACTTTTCGGTCATTTATATTCAGATTCATGAATTACAATCCTATCTGATCGAATATGGTTCTGCCCTACTCAAAAACGTCATCAGCAATGTCAAAGCAGCGGCCAATGTCTTCCCCCATGAAAACGCAACACTTTACCGGGTGAGTTTGGATACATACGCGGTACTGTTCAGAGATTCGGTTGCGCATACATCTCTCAGAATGATGTGTACTCAATTTATTCTCCGTTATCAGGCCTGCATGGCACAACAAAATACACTCTTTGCCAATGGCATGAGTCTCGGAATTTATCCGGATTGTGACCACCAGCTTGAAAGTGAAGAAATCTTGAGTATTGCCTTTAGAACATGTGCATTTGCCAATGAACAAAGTCAGTCTCAGATCGAAGTGTATGAGGGGAATACGCAAAAAAAAGTGGATCGCTATTTTTACATCGAAAGCGGCTTAAAAGATGCTTTAAGAAATAAAAGCCTCTCGGTCAAGTTTCAGCCCATTGTTGATACTACGACGGGAAAAGTCTCCAGTTTCGAAGCTTTAGTCAGATGGCATTCCAAAGATTACGGTCACATTTATCCCGATGAGTTCATCCCCGTGGCTGAAAATAAAGGCCTCATCGTTGAGCTGGGGTACCAAGTATTTGAGAAAGCGTGCCGATTCATCTCTCATTACAATAGAACAAATCAAGCCTCAGCCCGGGTGAACGTCAATGTCTCAGTGCTACAATTACTGAACAGTAACTTTCCCGATGAAATGTTACGCATTACCTTAGAATCAGGCCTCAATCCGGCTTCGATTATTCTTGAATTGACTGAAACCGTGATTCTTGATGAACATAAATATGCGCTTCAGCAGATTAACCGACTCAATGAGCTTGGTTTTTTATTGTCTCTGGATGATTTCGGTGCCGGTTTCAGTTCTATTCACAGCTTTTTCGATCTCCCCTTTGATCAAATCAAAATAGACCGATACTTCTCGATGAAGACCATGCAAAATCATAACTCTTACCAATTTCTGGCATTTTTAATCGAGTTATGTAGGAAAGAGCATATCAGTGTGGTCATAGAAGGGATTGAAAACAGCGACATGTTACGCCAGTTCCATAAGATGGGCGCTTCTCACTTGCAGGGCTACTGGTTTGCAAAACCATTATCACTTGCAGCAGCCATGCATTATAACCCATCAAATATGATGGGTGTGTCCGTCGCACCGAATTGTGGCTGAAGCCCTTTCCTTCCATCGATATCCCAAAATACCGAATAATACCCCCAATAAGTACCATCCTATCGAGCCACCACCGGAGCTACTACGCAATATATTCGTCTGATAATACGCCAGACGTTTTGCATCCGTTGCAATATAGTTTGGGGCAAGGGTGCCATCCAGCACCTGATCAATCCATGTATCATAGTTAGTTAACTCAGTAAACACACCCGTAATTGAGCCAGAGCCACACACCGTCGGCCCGAAACTGGTAATGCCAACTTGACGCAGCGTCCCACTGTCATTCCAGTAGATCGGCCCGCCTGAGTCGCCGGCACAAATCCCATTATTCATCGTAGGTGCTGAACCGCCGGAAAAACAGATTTGAGAATCATGCAGCCCGGAGGTTACTGAAGCACAGGTTGACTGGTCAACATAATCCATTGACGTTTTCAACAATTTATAGGTGATAGTATTGGTGGTGGTATTGCCATGACCAATAGCGGTAAAACTCTCGCTATTACTCCGATAGGACTCATTCGTTGGACGATTGATCGTGCCGCCAGTATTTAACGGTGATGTCAGTTTAATAATCGCAATATCGTCTTTCCATAGGTCACTTTCCGAATCACTGAATGAACTGAAATAATAAAATTCAGCCGGTCTGACCGGGATAATATTGTAAATCCAGTCCGTTTCATCACTAGTCTGCCCGACCGTCATAAACAACATGGACTCTTCATTAATACTGTCTCCGCTGAAAATACAGTGTGCGGCCGTCAATACATACTGATTGGTCAGCATGGTGCCACCACAGAAACTATGCCCGCCATACATCCGATCATACTCCGTGCGGTCATAAAACAGGCTGACAAAGTCAGGATGGGTGACCACCGATGTTTCCGTGCCGTTGACAATATAAGGGGAAACATCACTCGAAAAGACAGGTGAAGACAATAAACAGCAACAGCATAGTGCTATGCGAATCCACTTTGAAAACATTAGAATATTTCGTCATTAATAAAAGTATGACTTATCATAGCCGCACGAAAAAAAAAGGAAAATACTTTCTGTATTTCCCTTTTCAATTTGATGCAATGCTATTATTTTCCGCGATAATAACGTTGAGGGACAAACGGCATTTTGGTTATCGTCATCGGTAGCATCTTACCGCGCACATCGGCATAAATCTCCGTATCGAGAGTTGCATACTCACTGGCGATATATCCCATCGAAACCGGCTGCCCTGCGGTTGGCCCTGATGTACCGCTGGTCACAATGCCGATCTGTCGGCCTTGCTGATCAAATAATTCCGTTCCTTCCCGAACCGGTGCTTTGGTCTGTCCGACCAGCCCGACGCGCTTACGCTGTGCAGATTGCTGTTCAATCTGTTCCAGAATCACTGCCGCCCCGGGAAATCCTCCGGCTCTGGCACCGCCTGCCCGACGCACCGGACTGATTGCCCAGAGTAAACTGGCTTCCACAGGGGTTGTCGTCTCATCCAAATCATGACCATAGAGGCACAAACCACATTCCAACCGCAGAGAGTCACGCGCCCCAAGACCAATCAAGGCAACCTCATCGAATGTGAGGAGATGATGAGCCAGCCGCTCGACCTGATCGGCCGGGACAGAGATTTCATAACCATCTTCCCCCGTATAACCACTGCGACTCACAATACATTCGATATCCAGCAACGACACGCGCCGTACATCCATAAAATACATCTCGGCCACTTCCGGTGCCAGTTGTGATAAGACGCTGGCCGCCTTCGGGCCTTGCAAAGCCAGTAGAGCCCGCTCATCCAGCTCTTCCAAAACCAGATGTGCAGGTAAATGCTGTTTTAGATATGCAATATCTTGTTGCTTGCAGGCCGCATTGATGACGACAAACAGGCAATCGCCTAAATTGGCAATCATCAAGTCATCTAAAATTCCACCATTTTCATTGGTCAAGAAGCCATAACGCTGTTTGCCAACCGGCAGATCAACCACATCGACAGGCACCAGTGATTCCAGTGCCAGTGCCGCGCCCTCTCCTTTCAAGCAGATTTGTCCCATATGAGAAACGTCAAATAAGCCGGCGGCTTCACGAGTATGCAAATGCTCTTTCTTGACCCCTAAAGGATACTGAACCGGCATTTCATAGCCGGCAAACGGTACCATCTTGGCGCCAAATTCCTGATGCAATGCATACAGTGGTGTTCTTAACAACGGCTGATTCTCTTGTTCAGATGACATGTGGCTCTCCCTTTTCATACATCCGGTTGCCCGACAAAGTAGGCTTTAATATTGTATGTTGTGCATGTTTCCTATAATAAACTTTTTGAAACACACACAGATTGATCATTTCGCAGTAACCCATAAAATCAGTGCATCAGAATCACTGACCGACGTTAATACATGGCCCATGTTGGCATCATAGTAAACACTGTCACCGACATGTAGCGTGATCGGTTCATAAAACTCGGTATACAGCATCACTGAACCCTCAAGTACCAACAGAAACTCTTCTCCATCGTGCCGAACCCAATCACCGTATTCTTCAAATTCTCTTGCCCGAACCCGGGTTTTAAACGGGGTCATTTTTTTACCGGATAACTGAGTCGCCAGTAATTCATGTTCATACGTGGATGTCGGATGAGGCTTTCCCTGCTGTGCCAGAGTGATATCTCTGCGCCCTGTCGCCACCATTTTCTTTGGTGGCTCAAATAGTTGTGGCATCCCGATATCCAAGCCATGCGCTAATTTCTGCATCGCCTGAAACGTCGGTGAAATTTGCTCATTCTCAATTTTACTCAGAGTAGACCTCGCCAATCCGGTCTTTTGGCTTGCTTCTTCTAACGTCAGGCCGAGTTCAAGACGAATATCCTTAATACGCTGCCCTAATCGAAGCGGGTCGATGTTATTTTCCTGAGATTCCTGCGTTAAAACCAAGGCAGGATTATCATCCAGCGTACTTTTTCCCATGGTGTCTCCTCTAGTAAATATCAATAACAATTCCCACCGGAATCTTGTCATCTCAATCAATTTAGTGGCCTTCAGATGTGACAGTATTTCAACTCACACCATGGCCGCGGTTTCCGGTGAATATCACTGAGACGGCATCTCATGATTACTTTTTTACATACTAGCAAGAAAATTAATTTCCTATAAGAAATTTTTATTGATTACGATTCTCTCAACAGGTAATGTTAGCGACATATCATCCGGATTTTTACAGAAATGACTTAGTAACATCATCTAAATTGGCTACGCTATGGGAAGAGTCGGACACCCGATGATTCCGGATGGATGACAGCGAAAGCAGATTTTGGCTTTCATGATGTTTTGCAGTCATTCTCTGATTTTTGATCCCCCCTCAGGAATACAATCTGAATCCGGTGACACTCTGATCACTAGTTATAATCGATTTTTGGAGATAAATGCATGGATAACACGCTGAAGTTTACTGACAGCCACGAATGGGTTCTCAATCACGGTGACGGGACCGTTACCGTTGGCATTTCAGAACACGCACAAGAAATGTTAGGTGATGTCGTATATGTTGAACTCCCTGATGTTGACAGTGACGTGGATGCCGGTGACAACTTTTCATTGGTCGAATCCGTCAAGGCGGCATCTGATATCTATTCCCCGGTCAGCGGCATCATCATTGAAGTAAACGAAGATCTCGGTGATCGTCCCGAACTGATTAACGAAGAACCGTATGAAGGAGGATGGATTGCCAAAATCCGCATGACGGATCCCGCAGAACTGGATGATCTGAAAGACGAAGCAGAATACCTCAATACATTGGAAGACTGATCAACCAAAGCTGCTTACATCTCTTGTGCGCAGCTTTTTTATATCCTGAGTTCAGCTTGTATCAACTGATACCTTTTTGTGGTCACGGTAAGGAATTATGACTCAACTACTGCGCAACCTCTCTTCTCAAACAGAATTCGCAACACGTCACAACGGCCCGCGCCAACGGGAACAAGCAATGATGCTGAAGACCATTGGTGCACAAAGCCTGACAGCGCTCATCAGTGAAACCGTCCCGGCCGGCATTCGTCTGGAATCTCCCCTTTCGCTCCCTGAAGCGATGAGTGAATCCGAGATGCTCGCGGCATTGAAACGCATCGCAGGCAAAAACCAAATTGCCCGCAGTTTTATCGGTCAGGGTTACTATGACACATTCACACCCAGTGTCATTCAACGCAATGTTTTGGAAAACCCCGGCTGGTATACGGCATACACCCCTTACCAACCTGAGATTTCGCAAGGTCGTTTAGAGTCACTGCTGAATTTCCAGCAGATGGTGATTGACTTAACCGGTATGGATATCGCCAATGCCTCACTTTTGGATGAAGCAACCGCCGCAGCGGAAGCAATGGCCTTATGTAAAAGAGCCGGCAAAAGTAAAAGCCAACGCTTTTTCATCGCGGATCATGTTCATCCGCAAACTATCGCAGTGGTCAAAAATCGCGCTGAATTCATGAATTTTGAAGTGGTGGTGTTGCCGGTCAGCGAGCTGCCTCAGCAAGATGTCTTCGGCGCCTTACTGCAATATCCGACCACCACCGGTGAAGTCACTGATTTAACCCCGGTGATCGAGGCTGCCCATCAGAATAAAACTTTGGTTGCAGTTGCTACCGATTTACTTGCCAGCACATTAGTTAAACCGGCCGGAGAAATGGGTGCCGATATTGTGATTGGCTCTTCCCAACGCTTTGGCGTACCAATGGGCTATGGCGGCCCACATGCTGCCTTTATGGCAACCCGCGATCAATACAAACGCACCATGCCGGGCAGAATCATCGGTGTCTCGGTGGACGCCAAAGGCCAGCCCGCACTGCGTATGGCGATGCAAACCCGGGAGCAACATATCCGGCGCGAGAAGGCGACTTCGAATATCTGTACCGCGCAGGCACTACTGGCGAACATGGCGGTTTTCTATGCCATCTACCATGGTCCGGAAGGACTCAAAACCATCGCCCGGCGAACCCACCATCTGACCGCAATCATGGCGGCCGGACTCACGTTACAGGGTTACAAACTGCGTCATCAGACGTTCTTTGACACCCTGACAATTGAGACCAGTGACCAGACCGATGCGCTGTATCAAAAAGCACAGCAAGCCGGGCTTAATCTGCGTCGCTATGAGCAAGCCCTTGGCATCAGTTTCGATGAAACCAAGACGCCGGATGATCTTCAGACCCTGTTTACGGTATTCAACATCCAAGCCGATCCGGAAAAGATTGCCACTGAGATTGAGCATAATGAATACGCGGCGATTCCTGAATCCTGCCGCAGAGCATCCGCTTATCTGACTCACCCGGTCTTCCATCGTTATCACAGTGAAACGCTGATGATGCGTTATCTGAAAACGCTGGAGAATAAAGACTTCTCGCTGACCCACGGCATGATTCCACTGGGCAGTTGCACCATGAAACTCAATGCTGCCTCTGAGATGATTCCGGTGACATGGCCTGAATTCGGCCAAATCCATCCGTTTGCCCCAAAAAGTCAGGTTGCCGGATATACTGAGCTGGCCGAAGATTTAAAAACCAAACTATGCACGATTACCGGTTATGATGCGTTCTCACTGCAACCGAACTCCGGTGCATCCGGTGAATATGCCGGGCTGATTGCGATTCAGCGCTATCATCAGAGCCGCGGTGAAAATAACCGCCATATTTGTTTGATTCCAAGCTCAGCGCACGGCACCAATCCTGCCTCAGCCGCAATGGTGTCACTGGATGTTGTCGTCGTCGCTTGTGACTCGAACGGGAATATTGATCTTGCCGACCTCAAAGCCAAGATCGAAAAATATCAGCAAGAAATCTCCTGCATCATGATTACTTACCCGTCCACCCACGGCGTGTACGAAACGCATGTCCGGCAGGTATGTGAACTGATCCACGCGATTGGCGCACAGGTTTATCTGGACGGCGCGAATATGAACGCACAGGTCGGACTGACCACCCCCGGCTTTATCGGCTCGGATGTCTCCCACCTGAACTTGCATAAAACGTTCTGTATTCCGCACGGCGGCGGTGGCCCGGGCGTCGGCCCTATCGGAGTGAAATCTCATCTGGCGCCATTTTTACCCGGCCACATTGAGTCCGGCGTCGAAGGCAACGACCATGCAGTCGCGGCCGCAGATTTAGGCAGTGCCTCGATTCTGCCGATATCCTGGGCTTATATTACGATGATGGGCACCGCCGGATTAACCGAAGCGACTCAACTGGCGATTCTGAATGCCAACTACGTGATGGAGCGGCTCCGCGCCCATTATCCGATTCTCTACCGAGGCGATAACGGCCGCGTTGCGCACGAATGTATTATCGATATTCGGCCAATTAAAGAGGCGTCCGGCATTTCCGAAGAAGATATCGCCAAGCGGCTGATGGACTATGGCTTCCACGCGCCGACGATGTCCTTCCCGGTGGCCGGTACATTGATGATCGAACCGACAGAATCGGAAGATCTGGCTGAGTTAGATCGCTTCTGCGACGCGATGATCGCCATTCGTGAAGAGATCGACCAAGTCGTTGCCGGTGTGTGGCCGCTTACGGATAATCCGCTGGTGAACGCACCGCACACACAAGCTGATCTGGCCGCCGACGACTGGCAACATCCATACAGCCGTGCACTCGCCTGCTTCCCGACCCCACATACTCAGTCAGCAAAATACTGGCCGACCGTCAATCGGGTCGATAATGTTTATGGCGACAGAAACCTGATCTGTAGCTGCCCGCCAGTCAGTGATTATGAGGGTTAGGTGATTACGGATAACTGAGTTGAGAACTCACTTGAATGGCAAAAGGCGAACGGTTTGGTTCGCCTTTTTGTTATGCTGTAAAACATTTTTGGACAAAACTGAGTTACGAGCCAAAGTGCGCTCTGACTGTTCGGATTAACTCAGGTATTGCAACCATACGCTCAGTAGACACGAAGGTAGCCCCAAGGAGCTGAAAGGGTTGTTGCGTAAATAAGAGCGAGTAATGAACATGGTAGCTTTATCTAAGTGTTTGATTTTGTGTACCGCAAAGCTTTTTGGAATGAACTTTGTCGACGAAAACCCTTGATTATGCAAAAATGCACAAAAAATTTTTAAATGAAAATTTGTGTAAAATGGCAAACGAAAATACTGGACTTCATTCTGCAAAGCGAAATAAAAAAGATGAGTTTTATACGCAGTTAACCGACATTGAAAGAGAGCTGCGTCATTATCGTAATCAGTTTCAAGGTAAAACGGTTTACTGTAATTGCGACGACCCATATATCAGTGCATTCTTTGAATATTTCGCCAAAAACTTCGAGTACCTTGGGCTAAAGAAGCTTATTACTACATGCTACAAAAGCCAGAGAGTTGATTTATTTAGCCAAGGAGACTCTGAAGCAGCCATAAAGCTGGAATATACTGGAGGGGCAAAAGATAACCTTCCCACCCCCGACGACATAGGTGTTACTCAACTTCAAGGTGACGGCGACTTTAGAAGTGAAGAATGTATTAAAATATTAGAAGAAGCAGACATTGTTGTTACGAACCCTCCGTTTTCTTTGTTTGGAGAGTATGTATCGCAATTAGCAGCCTACAACAAGAAATTCATAATCATCGGACATCAAAACGCTATCACCTACAAAGATGTGTTCCCATTAATCAGGGATAACAGGATGTGGCTTGGTTATGGTTTCAAACGAAATATGGCTCACTTTGTAGCGCCTCACTATGAAGACACAGCTTCGGATAATGACCATAAAGAAGGTATGATTCGAGTTTCGGGTGTGGTCTGGTATACCAGCCTCGATCACAATAAACGACACGAAGAGATGATTTTAGTGAAAAGGTACTCTGGCAATGAATTAGAGTACCCTTACTACGATAACTTTAATGCTATTGAAGTGTCTAGAACGCAAAACATACCAATGGATTATGAAGGGGCTATGGGAGTTCCAATTACATTTCTAACAAAATATAACCCCGAACAATTTGATATTCTAGGTTGCAGCTATTCTTACGGTGAACCGATTGGCTATCATAAAGAGGGGTGTGGTTACGGCGCTAGTGTAGATGGAAAGCAAATTTACAAAAGGCTTTTCATTCGCAATAAAAATCCAATTAAGTAAGAGATTTAAATGGAAATTGAATTAGAAAAAATTTCGATTAAGCAATTGGTTGCTAATTATCAGGACAACGAAGAGGCTGGGGTTATAGGATTTGATGGGTTATTGAACATTCGTCCTCCTTACCAACGTGAATTCGTTTACAGTGATAAACAAAGAGAGGCGGTAATCAATACCGTAATTCGAGGTTTTCCTCTGAATATGATGTACTGGGCGGTTACTGAAAATGGCTTTGAAATAATCGATGGGCAGCAGCGTACTGTATCTATTTGTCAGTTTATAGACGGGGTATATTCGTACAATAATAGATATTTTCATAATCTTCAGAAGGATGAACAGGATGCGATTCTTGATTATGAGTTAACAGTTTATAAATGTAGCGGTACGGATAGTGAAAAACTTGATTGGTTCAGAACAATCAACATTGCTGGCGAGAAACTAACAGAACAAGAACTACGCAACGCGGTTTATTCAGGTTCATGGACTTCTGATGTAAAACGGTACTTCTCCAAAACTCAGTGTGCTGCTTATCAGCTTGCGGATAAATATATGTCAGGCTCTCCTATTCGCCAAGACTACCTTGAAACTGCAATTTCTTGGGTAAATGAAGGTGATATTGATGGATATATGGCTAAGCATCAACATGACCCTAATGCTACACCTCTATGGCTTTATTTTCAGACCGTAATCAACTGGGTTACAGCAACCTTCCCTAAGTATCGAAAAGAGATGAAAGGAATTGCTTGGGGTGTTCTTTATAATAGACATAAAACCGATAGTCTTGACCCTAGAACCTTAGAAGCTGAAATAATTCAACTTATGAGTGATGATGAGGTTACGAAAAAGAAAGGTATTTATGAGTATTTGCTGACGCGAGATGAAAAGCATTTAAGTATAAGAGCTTTCACCGATAGTCAAAAACGAACGCTTTATGAGCGCCAAAAAGGAGTATGCCCCGCTTGTACTGAGCACTTTGAACTAAAACAGATGGAAGCGGATCATATAACTCCTTGGTCGCAAGGCGGAAAAACAGATTTAAAGAATGGGCAAATGCTGTGTAGAGACTGTAACAGGCGTAAGTCCAATAAGTAATAAATGCGGGATGGTAACTAACTATTATTCATCTTTAGTTGAATTGAATCAAATCAAACAATTCTTCACTTTCCATCTAATCCATTGCAGCCCTAGTGACCTGCTCCCCTAAATCTAGTCCAGTCTATACTTAGTGATGTTCATCCAACCAAGGAGATGATGAACATGAAGAAGCGATTCAACGAACAACAGATCATTACCATTCTTAAAGAAGCCGAAGCAGGTATTCCCGTCAGGGAGTTGTGCCGTAAACACGGGATCTCGGATGCGACTTTTTACACCTGGCGCAAAAAATATGCGGGAATGGATGTCTCCGAAGCCCGTCGGC
>NZ_FULE01000048.1 GCF_900163965.1 Vibrio ruber DSM 16370 | reverse complement strand
TGAGGCTATTGAGTATCTGCATTTGCTGAAAGTGGAAACACAGCGGCAGATCACCATGATGAGCGGAGAGGTACAAGCCTACCTGTCAAGCGTGACAAAAGACAGTTACAATGACCTCTCAGGCGGAAAAGATTATGCCGGGCTGGGGTCGGGCATGAAGGCGGCTTATGAAGCGGCCAAAGATTTAGGCGCGTTCGGTGCCACGGCCAAAGCGATCGATATCAACGGTAAAGCGCATATTGTGATTGAGAATTATAAGCCCCGTTATCTGGATTTGGGGATCACATGGAAAGAAGCCACACCGCAAATGCTCAAAGTCGGTTACGGTTTGAATACATTCAAAGGCAATGCGGCCTTCTTTAAAGGGAATGTGTTTGTTGAGATTGTATTTAGTGGTGCAGTCAACGGTGTTGATTATATGATGCATCATGAGCAAACCTTAAGTCATGTCGTCGGTCGCTGGCTGGGCGGGGATGTGATCAGAGGCATTACGGCGGCAGCATTAGCGCAAGGACTGGTTCTAGCTGTAGAAGGTGTGGCGGTTGTATTTGCCGGTGCTACGTTACCAATAGCAGTGTCTTTAGGTCTATTTGCGTTTGGTTCATTTCTCATTGGTAGTTACATAGGAAATCTAGACAAACAATATCAATATACGCAGCCTATGCAAGATAAGATCGAGAAACTAATTCATGAATACACAGATTAAATTTAGATTTAAAGCGTTGCTAGCGCTTATTGTTTCAATAGCAATACTCTGGTTCGGTATATATCGACTAAACGATTTTTTGGATGATTACCATTCTGCTGGGCGTGATTCTATCATTACGATTTTTGGGATGATGAATAATACTGCACCATTCGTCTGGGTAGGCGTCTGTACAGCCTTGTGTATTTTTGGGGTATTTACTGTCATCACAGCCTGTCAAACAAGATACCTATTTCCTGCTATGGTGTTTTTGGGGTCAATCGGTTTTGTGATCGGCTTTGTCTATCACACCAAACTCACGCACAAAGTTGAAGAATACGGTTATATCGAATGTACCCGGCTGCATCATATTGCGCTGCGTGAATCCCATCGAGTTTATGTGCTGCCGCCAACGACTTGCGAAGAGGCAGCAAAGCATTGAAGAACGCGATGAAGAAACGCATAAGAATCCGATACCACATAACCGATATCGGATTCTTACATATTGATAGGATCGTTCAATGGGTCCTGTAATTCATGTCTTAACTGACTGACATTACCTCGTCTGAGGCGGTTTATGGTTAGTTCGTCACAGCTTGCGGCGTCTCGCTTTCTTCCTGAGGCGCTAACGCAGGATCGAACAATGTTGCCTGCCGCAGTGAACGAAACGCCATCACCATCAACAGCCCGATTCCGGTCGCTCCGATACCAAAGCTCAACACGGACATCGCCGGGGCCATCACTTTACCAAGCGCACCGAGCCCCAGTGCACCGACCGAATCACCGGTGACATCTTGCGCGGTCCACAGGCTGCTGACCCGGCCTAACAAGTGATCCGGTGTGTGTCCCTGTACAATTGAATATTGCAGCAGAGACGCAACCGATCCGGCATAGCCGTAGACCACCAAAATCGCTAAGAACAACCAGAAGTGACCGGCAAGCCCCATCAACACAATGGATAAGAAAGTCCCCATTGTTGCATAAATCATCACCATGCCCGGCTTGCGTACCGTTTTTACCCACCCGGACGTTAACGCACCGATCATGGCTCCCAGAGGAATGGCGGAATACATCAAACCGGCATTCGCCGCATTGCCGGTAAAAGTTTCCAGTGCCAAAGCCGGGAACATCACCCGAACTGCTGTTGCCAGCGTCTCTAACGTCCCGAACACCACCACACAACCCACAACTTTATTGGAAAATAAGAACTTCACGCCCTCATACAGAGACAATAAGGGGTTCTCCGGGGCATGATGCGTCGGTTGCATCGTCGGCAGTCGGAATAACGGAATCAGGGTACCGAGTGTCCCGACGGAAGCGGCTAAATAGTTCCAGCTGACATCCCCGAATGAAATAATCAGCCCGCCGATTGCCGGTGAGAGCACCATACCGATGCGCACGGTGAGCATACTCAAGGCCGCAGCCGCCGGCAGATTTTCCCGCCCGACAATCACCGGGAGAGAGGCCATCAGAGCCGTCATGCCCATCGCACCGAAAAAACCATCCCATACAGAGAGCAGATAAAGTGCGGTCAGGGAGGCGTGCGCCAATAAACTATTCAGCGCTAATGCACCAAAGCCGATGCCACAGGTTGCGCGCGCCATCAGAATCAATTTACGCCGGTCATATTTATCGGCGAGCACGCCTCCGAATAACAGGCCGACAAACATACCGATACCATCTAAGGCCATAATCAGGCCGACTTGCAGCGTTGAACCGGTCATTTGATGGATCTGGATCGGCACCGCGACCGTCATCATGCCTAAAGCAAGCACGGACATCATTCTGGCAATAAACACCATTCTGAAATGGGGGTTTTCTTTTAGCAGGCTAAAATCTAATAGCAGTTTGGGCGTTTTCATCATCTTCTACGTCAAAATTTGAGGAATTTAAAGGCGTTACTCTTGATTAAGAGTGCTTGAAGCTTGAACATTCTAATCATTTATTTATAATAATGGAAATGATAATTATTTTTATTAAGATTCATGAATCATCCATCGCCGCAATCCGGTACACCTCATCAGGCGCTGAAAACGCCCATGTCCAGCGCTATAAAACACGCCTCACAGTCGGCCAAACTCATCACGCTGATATTCGTCCTGATGCTCGTCTGCACCATCAGTCTATTTGTGGGTGCCAAAAGTATCTCACCCAGTGTGGTGATTGATGTATTACTCGCCAAAGCGGACTCCACCGAAAGTTTGATTATTGTCGAGAGCCGGTTACCAAGAACCCTGCTCGGTTTACTGGTCGGTGCCGCCTTAGCGGTGGCCGGTGGCTTAATTCAGTCGATCACACGCAATCCTCTTGCCGACCCGGGAATTCTTGGCGTGAACGCCGGGGCAAGTTTCTTTGTACTGGCGGGGATTGTGCTGCTGGGGAATCAAAGTATGACAGAGCATCTCTGGCTGGCGTTTTTCGGCGCGATGCTCACCAGCGTTTTTGTTTATTTTGTCGGCACCTATAAGGAAGCGAGAGTCAATCCGCTCAAAATCACTTTAGCCGGGGTGGCTATCGGGGCGTTACTCGCGGGCGTTTCTTCGTCGATAACACTGATGAATCCGGTGGCCTTCGATGAGATGCGTTTTTGGGATGCCGGCTCACTGGATATCCGCGATCTGTCCCTCGCATCGATGGCTGTTTTACCGATTCTGGCAGGCATCATCGCAGCGCTCATGATTGCACCCGCTTTAGATAACCTTGCGTTGGGAGAAGAGATTGCCCAAGGTTTAGGCACGCCGGTAAAGCTGGTGCAGCTGAGCGCTTTATTTGCCATTGCCCTGCTTTGTGGCAGCGCAACCGCAATTGCCGGACCGATTGGCTTCATCGGCTTAATGATTCCCCATATTGCCCGCCGTTTATCCGGCCCGAATCAGCTGTGGCTTACGCTTTATGCCATTGTGCTCGGCCCGCTGTTAATCATCAGTGCTGATATTGTCGGCCGGGTTATCGCCGCCAATGAGATTCGGGTCTCCATTGTGACAGCTTTTGTCGGCGCACCGGTGCTGATTTATCTGGCGCGTCAAGTCACCTCTTTTGGCAAACTATAATGCAACCATCTAAGACCATTTTACTCGGCAGCCAATCCGGTTGGCTCAATATTCTGCTCTCGAAACACACGCTCAAATGGTGCGTCGTTCTGCTCTTTTTCACGGTTGCCGTCGCGACTTTTGCCCTCTCCACCGGGCAGTTAAAGACCACCTTTGCCGAACTCTCACAAGTGCTGTTCGGTGAAGGGGAAAAGTTCCTGACCACGGTTGTTCTCGAATGGCGGCTGCCCCGCCTCACAGCCGGATTAGTTTTTGGCGCGGCGCTGGGGGTCAGCGGTGCATTGTTTCAGTCCCTGATCCGCAATCCGCTGGGCAGCCCGGATGTAATTGGCTTCAATACCGGTGCCTATACCGGTGCGTTGGTGGTCATTATTCTGTTTGGCGGCAGCGATTTGCAGATCGCTTGCGGTGCGATTATCGGTGGTATTATTTGTGCCGGTGTGGTGTATGTGCTGGCGTTTAAGCAAGGGATACAAGGTTTTCGTCTGATTATTATCGGCATTGGTGTGAGCGCGATGCTGAGTGCGTTTAATACTTGGATGATGATTTCAAGCAGCTTAGAAACCTCGATGGCAGCAGCGCTCTGGGGTGCGGGCTCACTCAATGGTCTGAGCTGGCATCAGGTTGTGCCGTCACTGTCCTTTATTGGTATTGCTTTACTCGGTGCAGCAATGCTGGCGAGAAAAATGAACATCCTCGAAATGGGAGATGACAGTGCCAATATGCTGGGTATCCACAGTGAAAAAACACGTCAGCTGGCGATGGTATTCGGGGTCATTTTAACCGCAGCCGTGACAGCGACCGCAGGCCCGATTGCTTTCATTGCGCTGGTTGCCCCGCAACTGGCGAAGAAACTCACCCGGGAAGGCGGTGTCGCCATCATTCCGGCAGCATTGATGGGCGCAATGCTCCTGACGCTGTCAGACTTTATCGCAGCGAATCTCTTTGCACCGAACCAATTACCTGTTGGCATTGTCACCATCAGTATTGGTGGTTTCTACCTGATCTATCTTTTAATTCAACAATCGGGAAACTGATATTGTGACTGATGTACTGCACGCAACACTTACCGATACAAGTCGTCTGATAGCCGAAAATATTACCCTCGCCTATCAGGATCAGCCGATCGCTCAGGGGCTGTCACTCCACATACCGGATAAGCAATTTACCGTGATTCTGGGCCCTAACGGTTGTGGCAAGTCCACCCTGCTCCGCGGATTAAGCAAACTGCTCTCGCCAAGCAAGGGGCAGATCTGTTTTGACGGGAAAAACCTTGAACACTATTCGCGCAAAGCGCTGGCGAAAATTCTGGGGCTGCTTCCTCAATCCGCAATCGCGCCCGGCGGCATTACAGTCCATGATCTGGTGGCAAGAGGACGTTTTCCGCATCAGTCCTTTCTGCGCCGCTGGACATCAGAGGATGAACAGGCCGTCAATGACGCCATTAAAGCCACTCAGATTGAAGCCTTGCTACAACAGACTGTCGAATCGTTGTCCGGCGGGCAGCGCCAGCGTGTCTGGGTGGCAATGGTATTGGCCCAGCAAACGCCTTATCTGCTATTGGACGAACCCACAACTTATCTGGATATCGCGCATCAAATCGAGTTACTGGAACTGTTCAGAAAACTGAACCGACAAGAAGATCGCACCATTGTTGCGGTGTTGCATGACCTCAATCATGCTTGTCGCTACGCGGATCATCTGATTGTGATGAAGTCGGGCGCGGTTATCGCCCAAGGAGCGCCGAACACAGTAATGAGTGAAACACTGATCCGCGACGTCTACGGGTTAAACAGTCTTATTATTGATGACCCGTTAACCCATACCCCCTTGGTTATCCCGAAACCGTTATCAAGTTAATCTCCTGCTTAAATTAAAAAATTTGATCACGTAAAAAAGAACCGGCGAATGCCGGTTCTGTGATTTATGCTTTGAGCGTTTCTATCTGGCACAACAGCGTATCGAGTTGTTCACCGATTTCCCGGACATGCTCCGGCGCGAGAATGTCTTCGTGAGAACAATCAAAATAGTGTTTTTCCAGCCGGGTCAGGAACGGCTGCCAGTGGTGGTCGATGTCATAGCCTTGCGGCAATGTTCTTTGCGCCACAAACAGATCAACCCGGCCCTCATATTCGGATGAGCGCGCTCCGGATAACAGGCGGACTGCATCGGCATAGTTGGCCGTAATGTCTTGAAACATTGCCGACCTTTGCTGGTCAAGTTCATCATCGGTCACATCATTGGCCGCCAGAAACAGATCTTTCTCCCGTTCGATTTCATCCTGCGCTTCTTCATTCATTGGCCCGTCCCAGTCCTGTCCTTCGGGGGGATAAGTATCCAGCAGACCAAGAAACGCTACTTCCTCACCCTGCTGCACCAGCTTCGCTGCAAGGTTCTGTGCCACGGTGCCGCCAAAGGAATAACCCAATAAATGATACGGCCCGTGGGGCTGTACCTGTTTGAGGGCTTTCATATGAATCTCACAGGCATCTTGCATGTCGGTGCCTGCCGCAATCGCCCCGGACGGACGCGGTGACTGCAGGCCGACAATCGGATAGCTGCCACGCAGATATTTCGGCAACCCGGTGTATTGCCAGGCAAAACCCGACGCTGAATTGATACAGAATAAAGCCGGGCCATGACCGGCACGGATGGGCAGAACTTCCCCGAACCCGGCTAAGGTCGGATCATTGCGGGCATCATCATCGAGCAGTAACAGCGCCAGTTTTGCAACGGTCGGATGCACCATGATCTGGCCGACTGTCACCGGTACATGCAACACGCGCCGGATCTCTGCTGCTAACTTCATCGCCATTAAAGAGTGTCCCCCCAGGGCGAAGAAATCATCTTCTGCGGATAATGTGTCAATGCCCAGCACATCGGCAAAAATAGCCACCAGCTGTGCTTCCAGACCGGGGCGCGCTTTACGCCCTTCAGCCGTGACAATGTCACTCGGCAGCGGCAGTGCTTTCCGATCTAACTTACCGTTGGCACTGAGCGGAAATTCCGCCAGTACAATGATCGCAACCGGAACCATATGCGCCGGAAGTTGCTCAGACAAGGCCGCCTTGAGCCGGTCACCATCGGTATGCCCGTCCTCACTCAGAATGACATAACCAACCAACTGACGATCATCCGCCCCGGCCATGTTCTTTTCTAAGCCGAGCGCTTTGGCGCACACCAACGCTTGCCTGACACCCGGCAGAGATTGCAGTGCGGTTTCGATCTCACCCAGTTCAATGCGCTGTCCGCGAATCTTGAGCTGATCATCACTTCTTCCCAGATATTCGATTTTGCCCGACGGCAGCCAGCGCACAACATCCCCCGTGCGATACATCCTTTCACCACTGGCAAACGGGTTGGCAATAAACCGATCTGCGGTCAGCGCGCTGCGATTCAGATAACCAATCGCCAGTTGGTCACCGGCAAGATACAACTCACCCGGCACACCGACCGGTGTCTCCCGCAGAAAACTATCCAACACATACAGCCGGGTATTCCACACCGGCAAACCAATCGGCACACTGTGCCCGAAACTCTCCCTGAGCGGTGCACCGAATGCCGGACAATACGTCACGTCTACTGCGGCTTCCGTCGGGCCGTACAGGTTATGTAAAGGAGCATCGATCCATTGCGCATAGACATCGGCGAGTTCTTTCGACAGCGCTTCACCGGAACAAAAGACCCGCTGTAAGCTCGGCGCAGCTTTGGTGATCTGTTCGTGATGCGCGGCAACCGATGCCATAAACGCCGCAAGCATTGACGGTACAAAATGCATTGTTGTGACTTGGTAATCTTCAATCACCGCCATCAGCCATTCCGGATCTTTATGTGACTCCGGGGGCGCCATCACTAACGTCGCGCCCTGAATCAGCGGCCAGAAGAATTCCCACACTGAAACATCAAAACTGCACGGGGTTTTCTGCAACACCACATCATGGTGACTGAGCTGATACTCAGACTGCATCCATTGCAAGCGGTTGACAATGGCTTGGTGAGAAACCAGCACCCCTTTCGGATTGCCGGTAGACCCCGAGGTATAGATGATATACGCACCGTGTTCCGGACGCGGCGCCTGTTGATGTGGCACATCACTGAACGGCGTCGGCTCAGGCAACTGATCTAACATTAACAGTTCCCCCAGCTCACCAAAACGCGCCTGATACTCGTTGGTGGTGATGATCAGTTTTGGCTGCGCATCACCGATCATGTAAGCCAGTCGGTCATCAGGATAACTGACATCGAGCGGCAGATAAGCGGCACCACATTCAATAATACTGTTGAAAGCCAGACTGAGCTTAACGCTTCTTGGCAATGCGACCGCAACCACATCGCCCACACCCACATCATGACTGACCAGCAGGTTGGCAATCGCAATCACTTGCTCACGCATGGCTTGGTAACTCAAACGGTTGTCACTGTCGATCAGTGCAATCTGTTCCGGCGTCCGCGCTGCCTGCTCAGCCATCAGTGAACGCAGCGTATGATCCCCCACTTCGGCCTGCGTCTGATTGACGCGTTTCTGGAGCGTGATTTCTGCCGCCAAACGTAAATCGAGTTGCGCCAGGGGGATTTCAGGGGTATCAATCACGGCTTGCAGCAGTTTTTCAAAGCGCTGCATCACTTGCTGCGCAATCCCGACGGTATCCCGGTACTCAAACAGCACATGAATTTGCTTACCGGGGAGCACCAGAATCGTCAATGGATAGTGGGTATAACCACGATTGTGAATATGAGTCAGCTTAGCTCCCTGATAATCCTGACTGTACCATTGCGAGTGGTCAGGGTAATTTTCCACCACCAGCAAAGTATCGAATAACGTCTCTCCCCCGGCTAACTGCTGAATTTCACCCAAACCAAGTTCATCATGTTCAAGCAGTTGGATCTGTGTGGCCTGATGCGCCTGCAACTGTTCCAACAGGCTCTGTCCGGCATGAAGTTTCATCCGCACCGGTATGGTATTACTGAACAAACCGATATGTTCATCAATACCTTTAACCCGTCCGAACCGCCCTGAGATTGGCGTCCCGAAGACCACATCTTCCCGCCCGGTCATACTCCCCAGAATACATGACCAAATCCCCTGCATCAGTGCGTTGATCGTTAAACCATAAGCACTCAACCGTTGACTGAGTTGCTGCGTTTTTGCCGCGTCAATGATCAGCTCATGCTCTTTGACGCGCGCTTCAAGCGGGACGTCTTCGAAAGCCATGGTTGGCGTCACGTCTTGCAACACTTGCTGCCAAAGCGCCCGCGCCGGCACTTTATCGCGCTGGTTCAGTTGGCGAACAACATCGGCATAGTGAGCCGACAGCGGTGGCAGGTGTTGATGTTCTGCTGCATACGCGCTCAGAAAGTCCCCGAGTAAGATCGGCGTTGACCAACCATCGACAACCAAGTGATGCGCTGAAATAAACAACGTACTGGACGCTTCACCATGATGAATCAAGGTCGCACCGAG
This sequence comes from Vibrio ruber DSM 16370, assembly GCF_900163965.1. Lineage (GTDB taxonomy): Bacteria > Pseudomonadota > Gammaproteobacteria > Enterobacterales > Vibrionaceae > Vibrio > Vibrio ruber. Next base: position 20,230 of record NZ_FULE01000048.1, on the reverse strand, counting down.
CAATGATTCATTGGGATCATTGAGGTCAAACTGGCGAATCAGCTCTTGCTGTTCTGTTTGGGCAAGCAACGCCTGTTGCTGTTGCTGACTCTCTTGGCGGATGTCCACAGACACCAGCGGCCAATAAGCACGGGTTTGAGGAATCAACTGCACCGTCCGGCCTAAAACTGAGCTGTCGAATTGAGCCAGTAATTGCGGATGACGTGCGATGACCGCATTCAAAGCTCGCTGAACTTGCTGTGGATTAACCTCCCCCTGAAAAGTCAGTCGGGTGGTTGAGTTGTAATTGCTATTGATATCGCCCAACTGTGACTGGAACAACAACCCTTCTTGCAGTGGCAAAGCTGGCAGCACATCGTGCAGCGGGCCAAAGCGAGCCGATAACGCAGCAGCAGCATCCAGTGAAATACCGCTCTCCGTATATTCAGCCGGAACCCGCAGCGTCACTTGCGGTATCGGCTGCTCTTGCAACCAACACAGGATGGCTTCCAGTCGTTGAGTGATCCGCTCACAGATTGTGTTGATTTCATCATGGCTGAATTGCGCCTCATCCCACGCCCAATTCAGCGCAAACTGCGCTTGATGATCACTTTCATCGACGAAAATATTCAGTTCCAGCGGATGTAACAGTGCGTGCTCACTGTTGAGCGAAACCGCAAACGTGTCGGCAAACTTGCCCGCCCGGCTGATCGGTGACCACGTTCCCGGAGACTGCTCAAACCGGCCGAGATAGTTCAACAGGAGCGACGCCTGATTGCGTTGAGATAACGCAGTAAGTGTCTCGCGATACGTGTTGTCTAAATACCGGAGTGCCATGTAGCCCAATCCCCGGTCTGTGACACTGCGCTTTGATTGCTTCACCTGTTTGAGTAATGCTGATACTTCACCGTCTTCGGGCAGCTCGATAACTAACGGGAATTCAGTGGTAAACCAGCCTAAGGTTTGACTGAGGTTGAGTGAAGCATCAAATTCTTCGCGACCGTGAGACTCTAAATACAGCCTGATCGCTTCTTTTTGATAACACTGACCCAGCGCTGAAGTGACCGCTGCAATCAACAGTTCATCAACGTCGATAGCCTGAGCATCTTGGCAGTAACTGAGTATGTTTTGGGTCAGCGCTGCCGGTAGCATCATCCGGCGCTGAACCACACGCCCCGGTTCCGTTTGCGGTTTGAGTGGCTCAATATGACGCGATTGCTGCGCAATCCAATCTTGCGCTTGCTGAGTCAGCCGGGGCAAATGTTGATAAAGTGCTTGCGACCATGAATTGATCCCCGTGACTTCCGGTGTTAGCGCTGCATTGACTTGGTTGACTTGGGCACGGACGACGGTTTTTAACTGCGGTAACAGAATACGCCATGAGACACCGTCAATGATCAAGTGGTGAGCAAGAATCATCAGCCCGCTTCGCCCGGCATGGTCACGCAGATTGACCAGCCGGAGCATCGCGCTGTCCGGAGAGAGTATTTGACTGCCTTGTTCAAAAATACCGTCCAGATCGGCGGTATCGAGATCGTCCACCTGCCGCGTTGCAACCCAAGATGCCACGGCCAACTGTTCGACCGGCTCAATCATATAACGTGCATCACGCTTGATCAGCCGACAAGCCGAATGACTGGCAACCAGCTGTTGTAAACCGGCCTGAAGATGATGCAAAGTGATATCTGCTTCAATCTCGACAAAGACGCCTTGTACATAGCGGGTATTTTCGGCAAAAGTTTCTTCAAACCAACGCCACATTGGCAGCGGCTGAATTTCTCCGTCCTGCTTCTGTGCCACGTGATGACGCAGAGGTTTCATCGACTCAGCCATCACGCCTAACTGACGTGCTGCAAATATTTCTCTGGGGCGCAGCTCATAACCGGACTTTCTCAGTAATGTCCCCAGCCCCATGGCAGAAATACTGTCGCCCCCCAAGGCAAAAAAGTCATCTGCAATGCCGACTTGACCCACACCGAGCAACTCAGCCACCGCATCACACAGCACCTGCTCTTCAGGACTGGTCGGAGCCACCCATGTATTGCCAGACACAATCGTCGGTTCAGGCAGTGACTTTCGGTCAATTTTGCCATTCACATTGAGGGGAAACTGCGCCATGATCACCACTGCGGCCGGTACCATATATTCGGGGAGCGTCGCGGCAATTTGGGTCAATAAGGTTTGCTCATCAAGCAACGCCCGGGCGTGATTGACCAAGGTGCAGTAGGCAATCAGTCGGTGTGATTCTCCGTGGCGCTCAGCAATAATCACCGTCGTGTCAACCCCTTCAAGCGCATTCACAGCGCTTTCAACATCCCCCAGTTCAATCCGGAACCCCCGAATTTTGACCTGGTCATCGCTGCGGCCGATAAAGTCCAGCTGACCGTTATCACGCCATTTCACCAAGTCACCGGTCCGGTACATGATTTGTCCGTCTTCAAACGGGTTTGCCACAAATCGCTCTGCCGTCATGCCGGCTTGGTTTAAATAGCCTTTTGCCAGCCCGGCTCCGGCCAGATACAACTCGCCGACGCGACCGACGGCCACCGGATTCAACTGCTGATCGAACACATAAGCTGTGGCGTTTAAGATGGGGCGACCGATCACCGGTGTATCGTCCGCGCAGAGTGATGCACTCACCGCATCAACGGTAAACTCGGTCGGCCCGTAGCAGTTCTCAACCAGCAAATCCGGGTAGGTTTTGAGCCTTGACCAGAGTTGCTCAGGCACTGCTTCACTGCCGATCAGCACCAGTGAAGGGACATGGTCAGCTTCCATCAGTCCGTTATCGAGCATTTGACTCAACAGCGAAGGCGGCAGATCCAAAGCATTGATCTGATCGCGGGCGACTTTTTCGCTCAGCTCACAGGCATCTTTACGCTGCTCATCGTCGTACAGGTAAAGGGAATGCCCACACAGCATCCAAAGCACTTGTTCCCAGGATGCGTCAAACGAGAACGATGTGGTATGTGCCGCTCGAACCTGCACGTCGTGCGCAGCACATTGTTGTTGCGTAGCAAGGTGCCGGATCGTCTTGGCAAAAACAGAGTGCTGGTGCGAAAGCAATAAATTGAGCAACGCTCCGTGGGTGTTCATCACGCCTTTGGGTGTCCCGGTCGAGCCGGAGGTAAAAACGATATAGGCCACATCAGCAGGAGCAATCTCAAGGCTTACCCGTTCGGTCACCTGCTGGCTGGCAAGCTCATTCAGCGAGATGCAAGACGTTAAGTGATACCACGACAGTATCTCTGACTGCCCGACAATCACGTGCTTTGGCCGGGCTTGCGTTAAAATGGTTTCGATCCGCTCCTGAGGATAGGCCAGATCAATTGGCAGGTAGACCGCACCGATACGAAGAATCGCCAGCATCGTAATGATGGTTTCCGCGCTACGCGGCAAAGCAACCCCGATGATATCGCCTTTGTCTGCGCCTAAGGCGTATATCTGTTGCGCCCGCTTGTCGATCGCCTGATCAAGCCGGGCAAATGTCCAATGCTGCCCGGCAAAGCTTAAAGCGACCGCGTCAGGCTTTTGTTTAACCTGACGCGCAAATACCGCGAGCACGCTCCCCTGTTGCTGCCAGTCTTCAAGTACGGTTCCGGTTGACCACTGCATTATCTGCTGTTGTTCACTGGCAGGCATGATCTCCAGTGCATGCAGCGGTATATCCGGGTTGCGGGCAATCTGCCCGGCCATATGAGCAAAACGCTGACCATGCAGAGCCAGTGACTGTTGTGAATATTTCCCGGCATTGGCGGTCAGTGTGAGGTGCAGTTGGTCATCCCTGAGCTGCGGAGAGAATTCAATGTCGTCAATCGGGCCTGCTGAAAGAATGTGAGTATAGCCTGTCGTGCCAGCCAGATTGATTGTTTCTTCAAAGGGTTTGTAGTTCAGCAGCGGCCCGTACAAGGGTTGCCCGACTCTGCCTGAATCCCGCTGGATTTGTTCAGCATCATACATTTGATGACGGCGGGTCTGACGAATGACCTTGTTCATCGCCCGGGCGACATCAGAGAGGGTCATCTCGGGCTCAACTTCCAGCGTCAACGGCAGCACATTGACCACCGCGCCGGTCGAACTGGCTGCCGCACTTCCCATGCGGCGCATAAACGGAAAGCCGACACACAGGCGGTGCTCACCTGAAACTAAATGGAGGTAGGCAAAAACCAACGCCATGGCAAACTCTGAAGGGAGCACTTGATTCCCTCCCCGGTAAAGCCATGCCCCGCCCGCCAGATCAATGCTGAATCTCTCGACGCCGGTGGCTAAGGTTTGGTGTCCGCCGGTGACTAACGAAATCATCTCAGGCAGCTGACTCGCAGTTTGCTGCCAAAAGCTGCGCGCGGTTTGAAACTGCTCAGACTGATAAAATTGCTGATGTTCAGTAATTACGTCTTGAAACGGGGTAAACGGCACCGGTGCGGCTGTCCCCGCTGTTAACCGGTTGTATTCACTGACGATATACTGCGTGATTGCATTAAAACTAAAACCATCCACATCAATATGATGATAGCGCTGATACCAGAGCCACGCCGGTTTACCCGATGTACCGACATTGATCAGACAGTGGCGGTATCTTGGAGAATCCCCTTGCAGATCGATCGGTGTCGCAAGATCGGCTTGCATCCATGCCAGCGCTGATTCATCAGCAAATGCCGACTGGGAAAAGTCCATGATTTCCAAAACATCTTGCCCTAATCTGCCCCCATGACTGCCTTGTTTGACAGTTCCGTCTGTTTCTACATATTGCTGATGCAGCGAGTCAGCGGCTGCGACACCACGATTGACCGCTTGCGTGAAGCATTCTAAATCAATCGCTCCGTCAATCTCGGTATAATGGGCTACATTAAATGCTTCAGGTCTGGGCATCACTTGCTGCCCGAACCAAATCCCCTGCTGCGTACCAGTCAGATCATATAGTTCTTCTGATACCTGATGGTCTTTCATTCGTCCATTCCTTAAAAATAATCACGTGTTTTTTCTGGTTCTTTTTATCGTCTTGAGGTGCCGGCTATACCCGGATGTCTTGCCAATGGGCTTCGATGTATGCGATGCAACGCTGTTTATCACTGGGCCCGAACGTATTTTTCCAACCGGAAGGCGTCGGTTTAAAATCAGGCCACAGGCTGTACTGACCGCATTGGTTGATCAGGACAAGAAACTGATTTTCAGGATCATCAAAAGGGTTAACGTATTGTTCTGACATATCTGACTCCGTTTAGGCTGAATAAAAACTCACAATGAAAAAATGTAAGAGAGGCCATCGATGATGCCACCACGCCAACATAAGCGTTCGTGGCCCCCCTCGAAGACTCGGTATTGAATATTGTGTTGTTGAGAAGCGAGTTGGCAGTACATATCCTGACTGAGGTCAATCATGATATCTTCGCCACTGCCGACTTCCATGAAGATGTTCAGACCGGCACGACGCCCCAACCCGTCATGCACCTGTCGGCTCATTTCACTCAGCAGATGAAGCGATTCAGGGGCGACGTAGTCACCGGGAGGTTTGACGATTGAAAAATCCGGCCACCAGAATGAACCGGACTGACACACCACCGAGCCAAACCGTTCAGGCCAGTTGAGCGCGGCGAACATGGCCGCTAACCCACCCAGACTCTGGCCGGCCACGACAGTTTGCTGCGGATCGTTGCTGAGCGTGAAATAGTGAGCAATCACAGGAAACAGTTCTTGCATAATTGCCTGCCAAAACGTCGCGTTACAGCTCAGGTCGTCATGACGCCGGCGTCCGTCAACTTCATCAATCAGCACATAGACGGCTGGCGGTAATACGCCTTCTTGGGTGGCACATGACAGTGCATCGTAAATCGGCAGCGATTCTGACCAAAACCGGCCATCAAGCAGCAAAACCACCGGTAATGCCGGTTGTCCCGGGGAGAGTGGCTGTTCAGCAGCAACGTGTTGTTCAGATAAAACTTGCGGCTCAGAGGAAGCGGTGGAATAAAGCCAGACCCTGCGGCTGCCGTTCAACATTTCACTCTGCCAATCGATGGTGTAAGTTGCCTTGGCGACACTTTTTCCGCCAAGCTTATCAAACGGTTGCCACTGGGGTTGCGGTGGTGCATCCGGCATATGCAACGGTGTTTTGGCGCTCCCCCAAGGGCAATGCGTGAGCCCGTTCGGGTTCAGTTGATCACGACAACTGAGCGGAAATATCTGCTGTAGCCATTGACGGTGCTGTTGTCTTTTCTCGCTGTAGTTCCCCGCATAATCGGGCTGAACCAAAGCTGAGGGCACAGGAATAAATGCATAACCACCACGCCAAGTCAGCGGAATTGCAGCGACATAGAACCACACATCCGTACCGGCTATCCGGGTAAGCTGAGCCATATTGAAGCTGTGATGATCGGTTACCCCGTTGATATCAATGTACACAGCTTGAGTCGCTGCCGCGTCTTTCTGTGGCGGAGACTCACGCCAAAGAAAGACCACATCAGCATATTCACCAGTCATAGCAGCCATGACAGGCGTGCCTTCCGAGCAAATGATTTGCCACCATTTTTCATCCCCGATATTGCAATTGTCTCTGGTGAGACAGCCACAAACGCGGGCAATACTTTGTTGCTCTTGTCCTTGGGTATTTTCAACAACCATAACTGTTCCGATTTATCAGCCACATACTCATTCACAGAAAAATTGATCAAGTGGCACAAATTTACCTGATTCATTATTGTAAATAATAATAATTATCATTACCATAATCACCCGCAACAACTTTGCATAAAATTGGTTGCGACATCAAATATTTTTCAAATTTTTAAAGGATTTCTTAAATCATGAAGCCCATGGATTTAAACAGTGGTAATTCTAGTCGTCATGTGAGGAACATACTTTCCACCATGATCAGTCTGATATGCTTGGGAGTAAGCACGAGTACTTATGCTGAAAAAAACCGGCAACAGAGCAATGTACAAAACCCGGAAACGATTGTTGTACATGGCGAAAAACTGGGGGGAACGTTGGCGGAGAACACCAGTTCGGTCACTGTTTTCACCGAAGATGCAGATAACGGTGAAAACCAAAACTACTATGATTTGCTGGATCGCGTTCCTAACGTACTGAATGCACCGTCAGGGATGCCGCACATTCGGGGTGTTGATGGCCGGGGTGGTGCCGGAGACGGATTCCTGTCATACATGACGGGGGCGACTCCGCGCGTCAACACCACCGTTGATGGTGTGTCTGAGTCATGGACGGGAGAAGCTTTCGGTAAAGCAGGCTTATGGGACACGGAACAAGTCGAAGTTTATAAAGGGCCTCAATCCACCAACCAAGGACGCAACAGTATCGGTGGCGCGGTTGTGATCAAAACCAAAGATCCAACGTTTTATACGGAAAGCAAAGTGCGTGCGGGTTACGAAAACGAAGATGACAAATACCATTTAGCCGGTGTTGTTTCAGCGCCGCTCGTCGACAACAAACTCGCATTCCGTCTGGCTGCCGAAGGCACTAAAGGCAACACACCGATAGACTATTCGCTGCCGGATCATGACCAGTATCCTTGGGACCCTTCTGAAATTGAATCTCATAATATCCGGGGAAAATTACTGTTTAAACCGTATGGCTCAGACAAACTCACGGCCAAACTGACGGTCGCCAGTCGTCGTGAAAAAGATCAGTACACCAACCTGGTTTCTGAAGAAGGTAAGTATGAATACACCGATTCAAACGGTACACGTCGTCAGGAAACAAACAGCTGGAACGTGAACCTTGATGTGGCTTACCTGATTAATGACGAACTGAAAGCGGATGTGCTGCTTGCAAGACGTGACTACTCAACCAAATTTACAGCTTACCCGAAAACAGATTGGTGGGGGGATATCGACGAGGAGAACTATACCGCCGAAGCGAAGCTGTCTTACAACTCTCAGGACGAAAAATACAGCGCGATTGCCGGTCTCAGCAGTTATTCCAAAGATCAGGATACGCAGACCGACTCACTCAGGCGTGCCGATAAAACTCACACGTATGCGATTTACTTTGATTCCAAAATCAAACTGACCCCGAAATGGGGACTGCTCCTTGGCGCACGTTACGAGCGGGATGACCTCAAGCGCGATTTTGATCATGAAAAGTACCCGATTGACTTTAAAGCAGATGATGATAACAACATTTTGCTGCCTAAAATCGGCGTCACTTATGAAGTGTCTGACAACTCAACCCTCGGACTGACGGCGCGCAAAGGCTACAACGCCGGCGGGATTGGTTATAACGAGTACAAGCAAGAGCTCTTCCGGTTTCAACAAGAAGAAGTGTGGACTTACGAGCTGAGCTCACGTTCAACCTTCCTCGATAAAAAACTGGGGGTCAACGCCAACCTCTTCTATAACAACTATGATAACTACCATACGGTTGTTTATGGTGACAGCGGCAGCAGACTGGACAACTACGTTGCCAATATCCCGAAAGGCAAAACCTATGGCACTGAAGTTGAAACCACCTACTGGTTCGACTCCGGCTTAGATGTTTTTGCGTTTGTGGGTTTATTGAAAACAGAAGTAACGCAAGGGCCGGGCGGTACTACAGAAAACCTCAGTGGCAAAGAGTTTAGCTATGCGCCGGATCTCTCCGCCGGATTAGGGTTTACACAACACTTAAATTCAGGCTTGTTCTTCGGTGCCAGGGTTAACTATGTTTCCGACTATTATACAGACTTAGCCAATACCGAAAGCAATTCGGCCGGTGACTACACTGTGCTGAATTTGAATGCCGGTTACGCTGCAGATAACTTCACGATTCGCGCTTATGTGAAAAACGCGACCGACGAAGACTATGTTTTACGCCACAAGAACGATCTTTATGAAATCGGAGCCCCACGGACATTTGGTATCATAGCTGACTACCAGTTCTAAGCGGCCGTAAAAGTAAACCAGATACGATGCGAAAAAAGCCAGACGAGTTCCCTCGTCTGGCTTTACCTATGAGTTAATTGTTGACCGCAACTACTTAAGCGTTAACACCACCACTGATTTGGCAGGAAGGACAAAATTATCCGCCCAGTCTTGGAAAGGCTGTGGCTCTAAAGCATGTTGGTCATCAAACGTATTTTTAGCGGTGATAGCTTGCGCAGTTAAAATACGCCCCGCTAGGATGGTGTTAATTTCTCCGTTTAGATTCAAATCGATATCTGCATCGTTCTCCGGATCTAAATTCACCAGCGCCATGTATATACGGCCGTCAGTTCCCTTCGCTAACGTCGCACTAACTGCCGGTAGATCTTTACCATCCATTGAATACTCTGTGGTGTCCAGCGTAAACGGAATAGCCGTTGCGTCCTGAAATACCTTGTACATATCGAAAATATGGTACGTCGGAGTTTTGACCATTTTTGCACCGTCAGTCAGGATCATGGCTTGGAGCACATTGACCATTTGCGCGATATTCGTCATGTGAACCCGTTTTGCGTATTCGTGGAACAGGTTGAGGTTGACGGCTGCAACTACAGCGTCACGCAAGGTATTCTGTTGGTATAAGAATCCGGGTTCACGCCCCTCTTCCGTGTCATACCATGTGCCCCATTCATCAACATAAAACCCTAACTGACCACTCGGATCATTGCGATCCAGAATATCGACATTATTTTGCAGGTAGTTTTTCATGCGATAGGTGCGCTCCAGCGTTTTAAACCACATGGTGTCGTCAAATTCTGTGGCGCTACCTTTGTTATCCCAATCGTCATTGGGAAGTGTGTAGAAGTGGAAACTGATTCCCCCCATGTCGTTGTGGATCCGGGAACTCAGGACATCTGTCCACTGGGTATCTTCCGTGGTACCGCCACTCCCCACAAACAAGATTTCTTTACCCGGAGGAGTTTTAATCACTGACATGTATTGTTGATAAAGGTCAACGTACTGTTCCGGCCCCATATTACCGCCACAACCCCACGCCTCGTTACCAACACCGAAATATTTAATTTCCCACGGTTCTCTTCTGCCATTGGCGCGGCGTTCATTGGCAAGTGCAGAATTCTTGTCAGACGTCATGTATTCAATCCAGTCCGCCATTTCCTGTGCGCTACCGGTAGCTAGGTTGCCGTTAATGTATGTATCGGCACCAATCAGATCTGCCAAATCAAAAAACTCGTGGGTCCCTACCGCATTGGTTTCTTCAACCCCACCCCAGTTTGAATTGATTGTAATCGGGCGATCCTCTTGAGGACCGATACCATCACGCCAGTGATATTGATCGGCAAAACAGCCTCCCGGCCAGCGGAGCAAAGGCACTTTGATGTCTCTTAAGGCTTGCACAACATCGTTACGAAACCCTTTGGTATTCGGAATATCGGAATCGTGTCCGACCCACAGGCCGCCATAAATACCTCGACCTAAATGCTCAGCAAATTGACCATAGATGTCTTTGTTGATGACAGCGCCACGGTCTTGTAAATTTGCGTGAATTGTCACTTGATGGTTGGTCGCGAATGCATGATTCGCAAACAACGAAGCAGAGAGTATAGAAAAAGTAAGTACCTTCAGTTTCATTTATATTTTCCTTTATAAGTTGTGTAACACCCAGAATAACGCGGGTTAAAATACCATTGGCGTTATCGTAAATAGGCTCGATTGCAACCGAACAACTTAAGCGGACATCACTTGGTTTATCATCTAGCGAAAATAAAAACCAACGTGAACAATAAATAATACGAGCCTGTAAACTCGAAAATAAATCGGTTATTCATCTCGGTATTGCCAGTCACTTCGTTTAAGATGCCCTCCAACAACCAAGGGCAACAAGATGCTTTTACTCATGACATAACCGATCTTTTCGGAACGCCTCAGGGACAGGACAGACAGTCATTATCATGTACCCGGGCTTGCCGGTACGGCAGTGAAAACAACACGAATGATTGGGTCTTTACAAATATCTGTCCACAGAGAACAAGCGCTAAACTCGTCCTTCAACACTTATTCAATGTAAATAATTCATTCATAATCATTATAATATGATGAAAAATACTTTACTGTGGTGTCGTTCGAATAACGATGAGCTTTAATTGGTAATAAACAAAATAACGATTAAGGTACGGAGATTTAAACCCCCAAATAACAATCTGCATTCCAGAATATAATATTGATGAAGGAATTTGATGTTGACGTTTAACTGAGTTAACACTCTGTTCTATTCCAAAGGAAAACAAATCGTTCAAGGTGGCCAAGCCAAATTCATGCCGCTTATAGATGACAATAATATCAAATACACAGTCTGACTCATTTATCAAAACAGTATATACGTATCTGTTATGTGTCAGATTGATTCGCTGCTGCTCAATCAATCCTGAAAAGCCGTCCTTGGGATTTTGTGATGCTTCGCGCCATCAAATCAATCTCTGAATGAATAGAGCCACTCAGTCATCATACTATCCCGATAATTTTGTTCATTATATCCATACTGTTTTTTAAATTTACTCAATGCCCTTCAGAGCGTCTCACATATCTTTTCCTGTTTATCAGAAGATCAATCTTATGACTGAATAACAAGAGAGATCCTATGACTCAGCTCACTCAACTGCCTTTTACAATGATGCGTGGCGGCACTTCACGCGGCCCTTATTTCCTTGCTTCAGATTTACCGGAAGACCGGGAAGAACTCGCCAAAATACTGGAAAAAGTAATGGGCTCCGGCCATGAGCTGCAAATTGAAGGTATTGGTGGCGGGAACAGTCTAACCAGTAAAGTCGCCATTGTCGGACGCTCTTCCGCCCCGGATGCCGATGTCGATTATCTGTTTGCACAGGTCGGTATCACAGAAAAAAAAGTAGATTTTTCCCCAAACTGTGGAAATATTCTTTCCGGTGTCGGCCCTTTTTCGCTGGAAAAAGGTTTAGTCACAGCCAGTGGTGACAAAACAACAATTCGCATCCGCAACTTAAATACCAACAAAATTATCCACGCAACGATTGAAACACCAAACGGTCAAGTGAACTATAACGGCGAGACTTACATTAGCGGAGTCAACAGCCCTGCGGCGCCTATCGAGCTGAGTTTTCTTGATGTGGAAGGTGCAAAAACAGGGAAATTATTCCCGACCGGTAATGTTCAGGACAAGGTCGCTGATTACCATATGACCTGCATTGACGCTGCTATTCCAGTCATGATTGTTGACGCAGCCCAATTTGGGAAAACCGGTCACGAGAAACCGGCGGAACTGGATGCCGATATAGAATTCACCCACAAATTGGAAGCTTTACGACGTCAGGCCGGTGAAATGATGGGACTGGGTGACGTCTCTGACAAAGTCATTCCCAAGCCAATTCTGGTCTCAAAACCAGCCACGGATAGAGGCACCATTAACGCGCGTTACTATGTGCCGAGAACATGCCATAAAGCGATTGCAGTGACCGGCAGTATCGCACTGACGATGTCATTGTGTCACCCCGGAACAGTCAGCTACGACTTACTTCAGCAAAACACTGAGCTCGTTAACTGTTGTATTGAGCACCCATCAGGCTTCATTGATCTGAAAGTCGCCCGAAAAAGTGGCAAAGTATCGTCCGTTTCACTGGTCAGAACCGCTAAAAAAATTCTTGAGGGTATTCTATTACTCTGATGACATCTTCAATCAAAAACCGGCCGCTACCGGGATCGCGAAACATCTTAGATAGTGACGAATTAATACCCGAACACCTTTTGTGCTTTCTGTTTATTTGTTTTATTTGCATGCTAAGGTGTTCGGATTTCTCGAAATGGGTTTTTGACTGAATTAAATATCGTTACACGGCCACCGAGCGAGAGGCGATCCGACATCACTAGATATTAGTTTTAAAAAATACTAATATTTTGCCCTCGCTCATTTCCTTTATTTTACATCTGTTTTACTGTGATTTTTGTTACTTATAATGAAACAATTATCCGATAGTTTCATCAAATTTCGTCAAGGCTAAATTACGCTATGAACAGAATTGATTTATTAATCGTTGAGGATATTAAAGAGATTTCGGGTCTATTATCTGACCATATTTCTCAAATATATCCATTCAGAGTTGTCGGCACAGCCAAGTCACTTGCCGATGCCAGAATGATGCTTAATCACTTTTCAGTGAAACTGCTCATACTGGACAACTACCTACCAGGCGGAACCGGTATTGAGTTTTTCCGCAAACTTCGTTCTCAGGGTAGCAATATTGATGTCATCTTTATTACTGCGGCAAATGATATTGAAACGGCGACAAACGCCATTCGTCTGGGGGCTTTTGACTACATCATCAAACCGTTTTCTCTTGATCAGATCTCTGAAACGCTGGGGCGCTACGCTCAGTTCCATAAAGAAATCTGTCTCAATGAAGACGGCCAGATTGACCAAAGCTTCATCAAGAAAATGTACAACAAACACCAGAACTTAGAAGACGCCGTCAGACATCCCAAAGGCATTGATGAAATCACCTTACAACAAATTCTGGTTGTCTTTTCAAAAGACCAAAGATACACCTCTGAGCAGGTCAGTGCTCAAGCCTCAGTCAGCCGGACAACTGCCAGAAGATATCTTGAATACGCGGTCAGCAGCGGGTATTTAAAAGCGACCATACAACACGGCAAAGTGGGCCGCCCTCAACGATTCTTCAGCAAAGCCGTCACCTGATTGACACATTTTTCTTTTCGCCAGTCAGAGAAAAAAAAGCTGCCCGGGATCTATCTCCTGAAACGAGATATCAACCAAGCAGCCTTTTGGGATTTACTGAACTGATCAATGTGACTCAGGCGAAAACCTATAGCCCGAGCAGATTCCACCACCATAGACCTAATGTCATGTTAACCGCATAGTTGGCAAAAGTAATCACGGCTCCGACGGCCCACCAATGTTTCAGCGGTACATAGTTTTCACTAAAGATAATCGGGCCGGCAGCACTGCTATAGTGAGTAATTCCACTCCCATAAATCGTCGAACATGACAGTGCGATGGCTAACAGGCTCGGAGAAATCCCCATCATCAACCCCAGTGTAAAGAATACAGGAACCATAGATACAACGTATGCAGAACCGGAGACCATGAAATAACGAACCAACACACTACACAATATAATCAGCATCAGGGCCATCGTCGCATTCGTACCGACACTGACCAGATGACTCATCAATGAACCGAGCCATGAGAAGAAACCTTCTGCTTTCAAAGAAGCAGACAGCCCGATGATACCACCAAACCAAACCAGCACCGTCCATGCACCTTTAGCCTGTAAGACGTCATCCCAGGACATCACACCACAGATGATCATCAGCATGAATGCGGCTATCGCAACAACTGCAGCACTCAGGTGGAATATAGAACCCAACACCCAACCGGCCAAAGCCAATATGCAAATAACACTCAGAACTTTTTCTCTCTTACTCAAAGTACCAAGCTCTTGCAGACCTTCCTCCGCAATGCGTTTATTATCGATTGTTTTCTCTTCCGGTGGATAAATCAGGTAGATAATCAGCGGTGTAAGAAGCAGCATGACCATGCCGGGAACAACGGTACTCGCGAACCAGCTTACCCATGTCATCTCAACGCCCAGAATATCTTTCATAAACGGCAAAACCATCAGATTTGGCGCAGCCGCTGTTAAAAAAACATAGGCGGTTGATTTGGTATTTAAAAACGAATTCATCATCAGATAAGAACCAATTTTTCTGGCACCTGAATCCGGATAAGAGTTCAGAGAAGCTGAAATACTTTTCGCCACAGAAAAGACCAAACCACCGGCTCTGGCCGTAATCGATGGTGTACATGGGGCGACAATCAAGTCCAGCATTGCCAGAACATACCCCAGCCCCAAAGTCGTTCTGCCGAACTTATCAATCAGAATATATCCGATCCGTTTTCCCAGACCGGTAACCAGAATCGCGTTACTCATAATTAACGCAGAAAACACGATCCAGGTGGTTGTGGATGAATATCCGCTTAATACTAGCTTGGTATTTCCTCCGGTAATACCAATCACCGCAATAACGGATAATAAAATAACCGGGGCAGGAAAAGGTTTAAATATTAATCCGAGGATTGTGGTGATAAATAATCCACACAAATGCCACCCTTGGACAGATAAACCATCCGGAGCAGGTGATATATAAAACAGCAGTGGAACAATAACAACCAATAATATCGGAAACAATGGCTTGTTAATCAAAGGCTCTCGTTCAAGCCTTTCACTCAGTAG
This sequence comes from Vibrio ruber DSM 16370, assembly GCF_900163965.1. GTDB lineage: Bacteria > Pseudomonadota > Gammaproteobacteria > Enterobacterales > Vibrionaceae > Vibrio > Vibrio ruber. The sequence continues at coordinate 5,097 of NZ_FULE01000048.1, read as the reverse complement.
TGTCGAAGTCATAGTTTTTACTCTCAATTTTATAAAAATTACTGAGCTCATACTAATTTTCAACAAGAACTACATCTGTGACGGTAAACTTTGAACAGTCAAATGAAAATCAACAATATGGGTTTAATGGTTTTAATTCAATGTTATAACTAATTAGTCAGTGAATGAATTTCGGAATATGTAGATTGATTTGGTATAGAACAAGTTTTTAACGGAATAAACACAATAAATAAAGCGCCACCGAAATCTGATTCTTCAATCACAATTCTCCCTCCGGCCTGCTCAACCAGTGTTTTCACAAGATACAAACCAATGCCGTGATTATCACCATCTTTCGAAGTAACACCACGCTCAAAAATTTTGTCCGCGTCTTCTTCGGCAACCCCTCTGCCACTATCTGCAACTTCAATAATGAGCTCATCGCTCTGATATACATACAAACTGACAACCCGTTGGTCTGCGTTACTGTTCACTACCGCTTCAAAAGCATTACTAATTAAATTGCCAACAATACAAGTGACATCCTGTATATCCATCGGTAAAAGCTTACCGTCAATACGACTCATCGGATCGATTTCAAGCGTAATATTCAGCTCTTTCGCCCGGACTTTCTTACTCAGGAACATCGCTGCAAGATCAGGAACTGGTAACATTTTTGATATTTCACGGACATCATTCTGGCGGGTCGCAAATTCTGTATCAATGTATTGCAATACACTGTCATAACGTTTCATTTCAAGTAAGCCATAAATCACCGACATCTGATTGTTAAACTCATGAATGATTGCTCTGAGATTGTCTTTATCTTTCGCAAACTGGTTCATTTTGTTTTCCAGTTCATGTTGCATCGTATTAATACGAAAACTCACCACTAAGCCGAGCTCATTACCCTGCTTATCGTAGATAGGTTTACGGGTTGCAATCAGAGAATGGCCATTACAAAGAATGGTTTCGTCTTTTAGCTCTTCAAGACTGTTACTGCTAAAAAAATCGGTATTAAAAATATAATCTGAAATGGGTTTCCCTCGGATATCCTCATCAAGAATATCCAGATATGCCATTGCAGCATCATTAATCAGAACGACATTATCTTCTTTATTAACTGCGACAATCCCCTCATAAACGGAATCAAGAATATACTGACGATAAACAAAGCCTTTTTCTATTTGCTCAGGTGTCATTAAGTTTAATCGGTAACGTAAACTTCGGATTAATAAATAACTCACCCCCAGATTGATAAACCAGGCAGCAATAAATAAAATCGCAATTTCATTGAGATCTTTTTTCTGTTTTTCGATGAATTTAGGATAAGAGATACCGGTAGAAACAATACCGATAAACTGACCATGATAAAAAATCGGTACCCGGGCCTTGACCAATACCCGACCATAAAACCCCTGACTTACATCTGAGATTTCCCTTCCCTGTGCAATCTCATCGATTTTATTCGAATGAATTTTCTCACCGATTCCATAGCCTTTGCTATGAAATAACCGGATACCATGGGTATTTGAGAGAGAGATGTATTCAATTTCAGCCCCCCATTGATATTTTTGTGCTATCGCGGTCAACTGTGTAATATTTTTTTTGAATACCTGTTCAGATAATAACGGATCATGCGCAATTACTCTTGCCTGAGATAACCCATAGTTTTTCAATTGCTGAAGGTTTTCAGAAAAATTTCGATTATAGAGATTCAGGGCAACCAGAACTAAACCGACAAAACAAACAACATTAATGGCCACGACCAGTTTAAAGTAATAAGACCTTTTGCTAAGGTAGGTCATATTTTTTATCACGATGCTCCCCCGGCTTTGAACGCATTTCTCAATCGTGATGATATCCTAGTCCTCTGCCCTCTTTCATGTGAAGAATTAAAAATAGTTTTAATGAACAAAATCATGCGTGTCATGCAGTCTGATATTTAAACAGGATGTAGCCAGCTTTGTTCAGCGCTACTGTTGTTCAAAAATTGGGATGAATATGGATGCTTGATTGGAACGTTCAGTAAAGAAAAAGGCCGTAGATGTGCTCAAGTACGTACAGCCCTGTATATGACTATAATATCTGCAATGCAATGTAATCCAATATTTAAAGCGACTTATTGTTGCTACTGGAAAACCTAAAAAGTCGCCATCATTGCCTACGGTAAATGGGGATTCGACTATAAAAAACAATCTGGCTAGCGGATGAAGATAAAGGGATAAAGAAGGAAGATGATTTTCGATACAAGTGGAATTACCCCTCAAGCCGCGCCAAACAAACCTTCTCCACCAGCTCCTTCAACTTCTCTACTTCCCCCTGCAAATACACCAACTCTTCCTCGGTGATTTCGTAATGCATCGAGTAGCGAGCGTCAATATAGGCGCGTTGCAGACGACGGAAGCTGCGGCGGTGGAATTTGTCGTCCATCGGGAAAATATCAACGAAAGTAAGATCTTGCTCGGCACAGTATTTTTTCAGCTTTTCGATATTGTGGGTTTTCGGCAGGTAGTTACTCAGAACCAGTAAGGTACAGGCGAACAATCGCTCTGTGGATTGGTGGAGTTGAAATGCTGCGTTGCTTAGCCATTTCTTATCAGAAAGAGCCTGGCCAAAGAAATGAAAAAACTGCTGTGCACTTTCAAACCAGTAATCATAGTGCCCTTGGGCAATTTGACGACGTTCTTCATCACTCAGATCCCCCGGTTCGGCCAGTTCTTTCGGTGTCGCAGCAAAGATTTCGAGCCCCTCTTCGCGAATATCCTTGAAAAAATAGTGACCTTGTCTGAGCTGTTCATTCACTTCTTCCAAAGTATGCACAATCAGACCCAGCGGTGCGCTTTTGACTTTGCGGTCGATCTGCTCTTCGGCTCTGCGCCAGACAAGATCCTCTTCCACCAGCGAGGGTTTGTTGACGATCACCAGAATGTCGTAGTCACTGACATAGCCGTTGGGAATATCGCTCACCCAGCCGCCTTTGGCGTGGCTGCCGAACAAAATGATTTTCAGGATCCGGAACTCGGCTTTACTCCCCTGCTTGCCAACGATGTATTCTTCCAGCGTATCGCGCAGAATGGTTGAAATCAGCGCAAGCTCGTGCTGTTTACGTTCAGGGAGATGATCGAGAGAAGTCTTCATATCTGAATGATTTGAATCAGTTAGCCAACATCGCTCTAGTGTGGCGAGGTGTCGTGCAAAAGTCTATGGATTTTCACCGGTTTAAATCAATGTCGCGGCCTTTTCCCGAGACACTTCACATCAATGTATTCTCATGCTGCAATATTGATTTTATGGTATAGATTTCAAAAAATAAAACCCGGATTGAACCGGGTTTTATACCAATATAATCACAAAAAGGAGGCGGGAAAACCGCCTTCTTTTTTATCAGTCAGAACGGATGATTAAAAGCCGATTTCATCCACAGTGAAGCTGCTGCCACATTGGTTAGAAAACTTCGGATCAGCATCCATCATTAAGCTTTCAAGGGAAGCATTTTCATCCAGTTGTTTCGGCAAATTAATATAGACATCCACTAATTTGCTGTTCTTACATGAAATCTGTAACCGTTTATGCGCTCCGTCGAAAAACGCCTGATCCACAACATCAAAAAAGTCCTGCGTGGAGACAGATTCACCGAGATGCTCCTGCATGAAATAAGCGACATTCTGGTTAAATTCTTTTTGCAGACGAATCGCAGTTTTAAAATATTCATCCGCGTTTCTTTGCGTCTGGCAGGTACCGTGCTTGTACCATTCATGACGTTGTAAACAAGAACCATAGGCTGCACTTGGCATATATTGTCCCAGTAATGCCAGCGTCGATGATGACATCGGAACCGCATCATAGCTGCAGAAAGGACTCACCGAGTGAGAATAGCTGCCACAGAATCCGTAACTTGTGCCACAAGAGGCTTTATTCGGCCATAAACCATGCAGGGTAAAGTTTCCGGCCTGATAAGCGCTGGAATCCGTGACCTTACATTCAGGCTTTGACGTGTGTGTTTCACAGAAAGCTGGCTGCCAGCTGAGAGCCAAGACATAACTGTCTTCCTGACCCGCCGTTGAACAGCTGCCAGATGAAGAAGAATCACCACCTTTTACCTCACCACAACTGGCAGAGACCCAACGCAACTGCGGATTAGCATTTTCAACCACCACCCGGTACCAGGTGGCGTCATTTTTATTCGCCTCACGAATTTGGTAAGGCTGCCCGGAAACCAGATAGATGTTACCAGGATTGGTTTTCTTGTTTTTTGATTGATAAGCCGGACATGACTGACTAGCATAAAAAGTACCAGAGAAAGTCACCGCGGAACTCTGCCCGACAACACCGAACAACAGTGCCAGGGCAGAAAAAACAGCCAACAGAGTTTTTAGTTTCATTTAACAAATTTCCTATATAAATATGTGTAAGCGTCGCAATATTAAACATATCAAATTAAATAAGAAAGCAGTTAAATAAAACTTAGTATCATATTATTTTTGCGAAATAGTCATGACTCTGTTTTTTCACCGGACATGCCGCAATAACCGGGTCAATCCCGGTTTAGTCTTTCAGTTCATGGGGTAAAGATCATGGGAAGGACTGCCTCTTAAAGCTCCCAGCCGGAGCGAATAATTCAGACCTGATGCGATCTCTTTTATCCGGTTTAGATATAAGTGTTATAGAAAGGTAATACGGACACAAAAAGAGATATAGTGATTTCTGGTGTATGTGTTGAAGGGAGGGTTACAATTGATCTCGGCAAATTAACAACCAATAGGAGATACACCACATGGCAGATAATAACGTGACTCAACTTCATAAGCAGAAAATCTACTCAATAAGTTGTTAAAACAAGGCACACAGTAGTTATTGGCTCAGGCAATTGAAGTGGAAGTTCAGGTGTAACCATCCCAGTTTTAATGGCACGATAAGTTAGAGTTTTTCCTGCTGTCGTGTCTTTCCAAATACTCCCAAGGCGTGAGATCATTTAGTGAGTCATGTGGCCTTTCTTCGTTGTATTCCCTCATCCAGTTTTCTGTCAAATCCCGGACTTCATTCAGCGTTTTAAAAACATACATATCCAGAATTTCCGTTCGGTAGGTTCGATTAAAACGCTCAATATAAGAATTT
>NZ_FULE01000084.1 GCF_900163965.1 Vibrio ruber DSM 16370 | reverse complement strand
TTTTCTTGCTTGAGCTGCCTTACCCACTTATCCATTGTCGATTTACCAACACCCATGGCTTTTGCAGCTTCAACAACGGTGTAGTTTTGATCGAGAACAAGTTGCGCTGCTTCGAGTTTGAATTCCGCACTGAAAGTGCGTCTGGTACGCTTGGTCATAGTTTCACCTGTCATGCTATGAGGTGTATTTTAACACCTCTAATCAGGTGGCCAAATTCACCGTACCACTACACATAGCATATTAATTAATATAGGAATTATTTATATGAAAGATCACAATCATGTTAATTTCAGTGAAGAGCATGAGATGAATTATCATCTAGAATTGGTTAATAAATCAAAATCAAAAGAAAATAGGAATTACTTAAGAGAGAATACTCAGTGGAGAGCAAAGGAAGAGCTAAATAAAACTGTTCTTACTCATGATGAGTTTAAGCCTTATGTGGAAGCAGATAAGATACATCTAAGTGATCCAGTTTAATTTGATCGTCTCCTTTTTATTCAGGACTCCTCCTGCTTATAACATACAGGAATATTATTGATACAACCCAACACTTCTATTAACTCATATAAATTATCGATAAGATATAGGCATATTGTATGAGGTTATTCTGAAGTAACAGAGTTTTTCGCGACAACACCCTATCTATCTCGATTAATGCTATTCAAGATACAAAAAACCCGCTCATTGAGCGGGTTTCGTTTTGCATAATTATGCAATTTGTAATGGCAGGGGTGGAGGGATTCGAACCCCCAACACGCGGATTTGGAAAACAAAACAACTGCCATACATATCAAAGCCTTACTCGGAGCGAATTTACCATATCCCGCGAATATCCGCAAATGTCCGCGAGCATAGACAGGGGGAAGAAAAAAGCGCCCAGATCCGCGAAGACCGAGCGCATTTTAAGTATGCAATTCTGCTACATATTATGAATAGTAAAATTCTTTGTTTAACATAATGTCCATTAATACGAACTTGATAGGCTAGGGGGTATAAATTATCTGATATTGTGAGCTTTCATCTCAATTTCACTATTATGAGACTTATATCACAATTGTTATATAACATTTTTTTGTTGTTTCTATTTTATTCAGTAATGCTTAAAATAAAAAAGTCCCTAAAGCAAAAACTTTAGAGACTTTTCATAACATTTAGCTAAGGAGGTCACTATTAATGACTACATTCAGTTGATTTTTGCTGTTGCAACTTTGGTCGGTTCACTAGCAGCACTAATCAAAGCAATAAAGTCCTAGGACTAAATGCAAAGCCTCAAACATCTGTTTGGGGCTTTTGTTTATATACTGTACGTATATATTTATACTATGACAGAGCACTAATAAAAAATCAAATAATTAACTTATCTAATGAATAAGTTAATTATTTGGAATTACCCATATGAACCCAACCCCTTATACATTAACTAAAGGATTTAATAACACTGCATCAGAGAGGTGATCTGGGGCAAGGTGCGCATAACGCATCGTTGTAGTGATCGTGCTATGGCCTAAAATATCTTTCAGAACAACGATATTACCACCATTCATCACAAAGTGGCTTGCAAAACTGTGGCGCAGAACGTGGGACATCTGCCCTTTAGGAAGGTGAATCTGTACTCTTTCAATTGCTTTTCGAAATGCCGAAAGTGAATACAAAAACATTTTTTCATCGCCGGATTTATCTAACTGCTTTAACTCTTCATAGAGTTCATCACTGATAGGAACTGTTCTGTTCTTCCCGTTTTTCGTGTTCAGGTAGGTGATTTTACCATTAGCTATCTGTGACGCTTTCAGATTTTCGGCTTCGCTCCATCTGGCACCGGTCGCAAGACAAATTTTAACAATATAGATAAGTGATTGATTCGATGACTGGCGGCAGGACGAGAGTAGTTTTCTGATTTCATCATGAGTCAGAAAACGAAGTTCCCCTTCTCTCTCTTTAAACTGCCGGATATGAGACAGAGGATTATCATATTTAATCACCCCTAACCGCTTCAGCTCATTAAATACAGCCCTGAGATAACTATGTTCACGGTTGGCTGTAGTGGTCGAAACTTCACTGATCCGCCCTTCCCTGTACTTGGCAAATTCTTCATCAGTTAGATTCCGGCCTAACGGGTTATTCATCTTCTCCGCAATCCGGTGTAACAAGTCATAACGTCTTTTACCATCATTTAACGTCCTGCCATGCAACTTGTACCAGAGTTCAATTAACTCTCTCAGCGTCCGGTCATCGGTATTAATGGTCGAACTTTCATTTTTGAGCTGAACTGTTTTTTCATAATTGGCCGCATCTCGCTTTATCTTGAACGTTCGTGACGGGAATAAATCACTGAACCATTCACCTGCATCATTTTGCTGTAACACGTCTTACCCCTTCGCTCGTTGCAGCACCCGAAGCAACCGGCCTATCACTTCAAACTGCCCCTTAAAATCAGGATGAATGACGTTAGTTTTGTATTCCTTGTTATCACTTTTAACTTCAATGGTACCTTCAATAAAATCACGTTGTAGGCGTTTCACATAAATCTCACCATTGACATTAATCACATTGATCCCGTCTTTGAATTCCGTTCGGTCGTCATTTAATGCAACCAGCATCAAATCACCTTCTTCTAGGGTCGGCTCCATGCTGTCGCCCCGAACTTCAACGATACATAGATTAGTGTCTCTAATCCCTTGTCTGACCAACCATTCTTTGCTTAACCGAAACTCAGCAACCGGATTTTCAGATACCACCAAAGCACCTAATCCAGCACTAGCTTTAAAGTCATACTGATAGGCGATGAGGATATCATTATTGGGTAGTTCGCCATTAATAAACCACTCAACAGTCTTTCCGGAAGCCTCAGCAATTGCAGCAAGACGATCAAGGGATGGGTAACTCTTACTGTTCACGTATCCGTGCAAGACAGTAGAAGATAGGCCTGTTTTTTGAGAAAAAGACCTCAAAGTGTCATTTTTCATAACTTCTTTTAAGCGTTCAGGAAATTTATCTATATCTCTTTTTTTATTAAAAACCAATGACATAAGTTAACACCTCTTTCTTTTTTGTTATTTTTTGAGAACAAGGTATTGATTTGTTCTTTTTAAATAACTAAGATTTTCACTGTTCTGATATGCGAACAATACAAATAACCACGAATATCCGCAAGTTTAAATAGAGAGAAAACAATGAAAGACCCACAAATCATAAATATAACTTGTGCCCCGACTCCGTTTGTTACACAACCCAAATTTGCAGAAATGACCGGTATTCCTGAAAGCTCTATCGAAAAAATGATTAAAAATTCGGTGCTTCCGACGATTCCCAAAGATCACGTTAAAGGTCGGGTTCTGATTGACATGGTTGAAACCTATCGACGCATTGAAGCAGGACAGCTCGTTTTAGTCCCATTGAAATAAAGGAAAAGTTATGAAAGTCAGTTTGTCTGAGTTCTGCTTAATTAAAATCGCCAACCAGATTGATGCATCCGTAAGCGTATTAGAGCAAGCAAAAGAGCTGCCAGAGCACACATTCTATAGTTATGTCCGCTTTGCCCATTTTCAAATGATGTTAATCACTATTGATTTTTCTATCAGCCTGTTAGAAATCTCTGATGAACAAAACACCGTTACAACCGCACTTAAACGCTTTTTTGAACAAGGCCAGAACTATCTGAGTTACGCAGCGGTTACCGGAAAGATTGAATTTGAAAACCTGATGATTGATGTCCATGAATATGCGCTCAAACATGCACCGGTCTATGGTGATATTCACTAATGAGTCGGCTGATTCAAATCTCAGGAAATGCACGATGAAACACGAAATTAAATACCGCAATAGCATGACAGGCGGCATTGTCTGTCAAGTCGGCAACATCAGTATCTTCATTGATGAAATCAAACGAGTAAACGGGGGCGAATGGCTGGCGCTGCATTCTTTTCACGGTGACATTATCGGTATGGCAGAAGGCCAGCAAGCGGATGATATCGAGGCGCAATTCAATGAATAAAGTGAATGATACGTATGTTGAATACGATTCGATAGCCGATAATTTTCATGCGTATTTTATGGGGTGTTCAGTCTGGTTTGATGAACTCCAATTGATTGACGAATGTGGAATAAGGCAACTCAATTTCATACAAGATAAAAAAATCATCGCGATTTTGAATGCAGAAGGCTGGCTCAACGAACAATTGATTCATGAACTGGTAACAAAATATTGCGAAACACATAAAGAAAAGGAAGAGAACAATGAATACACCAATCCATTCAATCAGTGTTGATTTTGACCACGTCAGTGAAGCCCGTTTCCTGCATCGTGTCATTCTTGGATACATGCATCCAAGTAACAGTGCTGAACAGGACAACTATCTTTCCGGATTACTCATTCAGATAGAAGAAGCGATTGAACTACTGGAAAGTTTAGAGGCGTAATTCAATGGATGATGTGAGTTATACCCTACCCAAGGGGCACAACTCCGATTATCTGGCACCTTATCACAAACCCTGTCCTGACATGGTCACCGGTGCCGCGATGACGGAGCAGCAACGTAAACGAAACCTTTTCTTAATCCAGAAACTACGCGAGAAACACGGTTTAACGCCACAAAAATAATGAAATATACCGCTTCTTTTATTGGTCATCATATCAATCGCACTTTGCGTAAAAAACACCTGATTGACGTTTATCAGGTGCGCCCCGATTCGCCTTATCTCTCGGCCGCGCTTCGGCTGGCGGAGGCAAAAGGCGATCAGCACAATGCAGCCGAAAAAGACGCAGCAAAGCGGGATACCTTCGAAAATGGCACCCCATTTTCACGCCACTTTATGCCCCGTCTGCCGAAAATCGTGCAGGAAGATATTCAGCATCAGATTTTCAGGCGACGTAAACGGGCAAACCCGACGCGTAAGAATATCGAATTAGCGGTCAATGATGCCGTCCGGCATGGCCTGAAATTCGCCCCGCTGATTGAGAAAAAATTTCCTTTTGTCGATGCCCGTAAAAGTGCATCGGCCCCCCCTGTCACACTCGGTCATCAAACGGTATCGCTCGATCATGACACCCTGATGAGTGATGAGCAGATTGAGCGCCTTGCATGGAATCTTACCCATGAATTCACCGCAATCATGGGCAGTATTTCTATTGATGAAGCAACAGAAAACGGATACCTTGACGCATTACAAACGGCATTTTCAGCAATGAGTGATAAGCTGTTTCAGCTACATATCAAGCCGCCACAAATCCGCAAACATCACGATAATATCCGAGAAGCCGAGCGTGAATTAGAGCGGGCGATCCGTCGTTGTCTCGATGTCGGTTATCTGGCGCGTAAATTCCGGTTTTTACGCACCCAATATATCGAATATTCACAAATCGCCCTTGATCGGGTCGGAGCCAGTCAGGGACAACGCAAATATATTTCCCGTCGTTCGTTTGCCCGCTGGCGTCAGAAACAGAGCGAAGCTAAGCGCTTTATCGAATCAATGGCCGTCTTCGACCCAGAGACCGGCACCGCCTTTGATTTAGAGGAAGTCATCAAGCGTACCACCGCCAATCAGGAAAACCGTCGCGTTGAATTAGTCGTCCGCTCCCGTGGTGATGAAGAGCGCGCGATTGATTTAGGTTATGAGGGCGTATTCATGACGTGGACACTGCCGTCCAAGTATCACCGCAATTCCAGTAAATGGAACGGCTGCACACCCAAAGAAGCTCATCAGAACATCATGGAGCAATGGAAACGCGCCCGTGCCCTGTTCAAGAAGCATGAGATTGACTGGTTCGGTCTGAGAGTGGCCGAGCCGCACAAAGACGGCACACCCCACGCGCATCTGTTCTTATACGTTCATCCCAGCCAGAAGGCTGATTTTGTACATATCTGTGAATCCATTGCCTGTGAAGAAGACAGGGACGAGTTAATCAGTGGTGGCCTGTTTCACAAATCCCACCGGATTAAAATTGAATACAGCGATCCGGCCAAAGGCACCGCAACCGGCTACATCATCAAATACATTTCAAAAAACATTAACGGCTCACACATGCCGGAGAATGATGCCGAAGAATCGGCATTCTCTGCCCGTGCATGGGCTTCAACCCACCGGATCAAACAGTTTTCACAATCCGGCTCTCCTGCCGTGGGTTTATGGCGGCAATTGCGACGGGCAAGCGCGGTCGATACCGCCTTTGATGAAGAGTTGGAAACCTTGCGTGACCATGCCGATCAATCCCGTTGGAAAGGGTTTTGTGAGTTGGGCGCAAAAGCCAAGCTTGCTTATGAAGAAAACTTCAACAAATACGGGGATACCGTCAAACGGGTTATTGGTGTGAACTGGCTCGGAAAAATCATTCAAACCTGCGCCACCCGTTACAGTCTCGTGAAAAAAAAGGACGTCCAGCGTTTGCAAGAAGCGCGGCGCGCTTCCCCTTGGAGCACTGAAAATAAGTGTAACCCTTCCCCAGAAAAGGAAATTTCAACGCTTGAAAAAGCACTCATTGACGCCACCGGATGGAGTGTCAAAGGCGTTCAGTGTCTGATTGCCCCGTTGATGCGCGGGGCAAAGATAGCCATTGACCGTTATGTCTCCCTGAAACTCAGCAATGACCGATTAATCACCCTTACAGACAGGTAAACATGAGCAAACTACAAACGAAAACAACCCAATTACTGGAAGAAATGGACACCGAAGCACAAGCCTATAAGCCCCCGTTAGGGTTTGGCTTTATCAAGCCGTGGCTGACCAAAACCATTTGGTTATTGAAAGCATTCAATCACCGACTCACAACACTTGAAGGAGAGATAAAGCATGACTGAATCTGACGATATTCTCGGGTATGTGGTTTGTCATACCTGCCAAAATCCCAAAGCCATTAAGCAAGGCAAAGGCAAACGCTCGGCCTTTGTTCACGGTCGCTGTGATTGTGGTCCCGATACCCGAACCGGAAAAGCAGCCCAAGCAGAAATGAAAGCCTTTCAGCCCCTTGAAACGGTTCAGGCTCAGATTGACGAAATGAGCCAACCGGAGCCGCAACCGGAATCATTGCCAATCCAGACGGAAAAACAGACGGAAAGTAACCCCAATCCAGAGCCAAAACCAGAAACACAATCAAAGCCAATGACTACCCTCGCCTGTATGGGATTAGGGGGTGCTTTAGGCGTGGTGTTCGGTGGTCTGATTAAAGCAATCAAGGTGGTCTCTTAATGGAAAATCTAACGGAATACTCAGAAAACGAAATACCAAATGATGACGGTCTGGAAACCCATTCAAAAGCGGATGAAGACGCATTACTGAATGAAATCACCGAGCAGGATTTTAACCCTGATGAAGCCGTTGCCAAAACCGATCCTAAAGAAGCGGCAGCACTGGCAGCAGGCGAAGCAACTTCAATGGCCGTCATAGGCGTCACTGAAGAAGTGATCCGGCAGTTCGTACACAAAGATTTCATGTTTGATGAAGCGCAGGTCAAAGGAGTGGCAGGGGCTGCGGCTCCGCTGTTCGTCAAATACGGGGGTGAGCTTCCGCCTTGGCTTGTCCAGTACAAAGAAGAGCTGACCTTTGTCATGGCTGCGGGGGCGCTCGGCTTTTCATCGTATCATCAGGTGAAAGAGCTTAAAGCCCTTGACCGAGCTAAAGAAATCCAAGCGGCCAAAGAAGACGGAGCGCCAGACCATGCAGCCGATTAACCCCAATAATGCGCTGCACAATGGTCATGTCTATGCGGTCGGGATGAGTGGCAGCGGTAAGACCTCAGCCGCAAAGAAACTCTTTATCCGTGCAACCGATCAAGTCGCTATCTTTGATCCGGTTGGCGACTATACCGGCACGCTGGCCGGTCGTGTCGTTCGGGGATATGACAATATCAAAGACTTTGCCACCGCCATGATTGCAGGGCGTAAAACACGGCAAGGGTTTAAAATTGCCTATCAACCCAAGCATGAAACCACCGTCAAAGACTTTGACCGCTTTTGTCGGGTGGTTTGGGGCTGTGGCAACGGCAAACATCCAAAGCCGCTAAAAATCATCTGTGAAGAGGTTGCCGAGCATAGCGAGAATGCAGGGAAAGCCACCGGTTATCATGGCAAAATTTTGCGGCTGGGCCGTAAATTCAACCTGCATTCAATCAATTTATTCCAGCGCGGTCAGGAGGTATCTAAAACCATTATTGATAACTGTCAGCGCGCCTGTGTGATGATGCAGAAGACCCATACCAGTGCGCAATATTTAGAAAAAATGACCGGCATATCAGCCGATGAAATCGACCGGTTAAACCCGCTTGAGTACCTGCTTCAGGATGGAAAAGCCTACCAGAAAGGCGCGATTCGATGGTGAAATGCGACTCAAATCACATTTATTCTAAACCGGATTCACAATCGGGTTAGGAATCGATTGTGAATCGTGTGCTTTGATACAGACCGCCTAATGTTGGGCGGTTTTTTATTGGAGCAAAAATGAAGTTATCCGCAAAGAATATCGCTGTGGTCGGCCTGATTGCCGCAGTGGTTGCCGCTGGCGTGGTCTGGGCGTCAAATAATGTTGATTCTGTTGAAGACGCGATCGGTTAAGGGGAGAGCGTATGAATTCAGTGATGCGACTTAATTCATTTACGGGCGTTGCCTACGGGGAAAAAGCCTCAATGGTGATCCCGACCGGCCCCGTTTATGAAGAAATCTTTCTTGAAACCAACCTGTCACCGGAGCAGATCAAACGGGTTTCGATTACTTTAAACGGTGATGAAATCATTGTCCTTGACGGAAAGTTAATGAAATCCCTTGAAGCCTACAAAGGGATGCCGTCGATTGATGGTTTTTATCATATTCCGCTGGCTGACATTACCGCCAAGACTAAAAACGGGATGCGTTACACCGCCCTTGTGACTGAGGCCGGAGACAATATTATCCTTGAAGTAGAAATTGCACCGGATGCAAGCGGCAGCGCGCCGGGCGTCGTGCTCAAAGGTCATGCGACGGTCTCCCCTGCACAAGGGGTGCGTATTGTTGTACCGCAAATCAAAAAGCAAACCATGCAAGCGACATCGACAGAGAATGAGTTTCTTGATTTGGTCTCCAGCCCGCTGTTGCTGGTTCGTCGGATGCATTTCTTGTCAGAAACTGTGAACTCACTCGAAATTCACCGCGATTATATCAAAGTGTATGACACAACCCGCGCAGTTGAGACGATGCGCGCCAAACGCAATCGTCGATTCTGGCAATCAGGGATGTATCACTTTGACCCGATTATGCGCGGTTATTTCATTGATGAACTGTTCCAGACCGCGCACACCAACGAGTTGAAATTCACGGTGAAAACCGACAGTGCTGTCGGCTCGATCCCGATCATTGTTGAGTCCGTCAAGATTGTTCGTCCTGACCTGATTAAGTAAGGGGGCAATCATGGCGTTCTTAGATGATTTAAGTAATTTTGGCTCCGGCTTGCTCGATAGTGTCGGGGAAGGCTTCGACAACCTTGTCGGAGCCGCAACCAGTGATAACAGTTCGGTCAACGCCAACACGCAACCACAGGCAACCCATCAGGCCGATGATAACGGCAACAAAGTCACACCGGCACCACAAGGCAATGACAAAACCCTCCTGTATATCGGGGGCGGTCT
>NZ_FULE01000047.1 GCF_900163965.1 Vibrio ruber DSM 16370 | reverse complement strand
ATTGTCTGAGTTGATCGAGCAAGTCGTTTCGTCTAACTTTTTTGTTCAAAAGAACCAGACGTTTGTCATCTAATGCACAGATTTGGAAAACGTTTTTTGCCAAGTCGATACTGATTACGCTACATTTCATGGTGGTCACTCCTGATTTCGATTGTTGATATCACTTCAATCATGGCACATCACGATGCCGAGTGATGGAGTGACCATCCCATCAGAAGATCTTTTTTGTTTGGCGGTGTCGCACGTTGTCCAGAACCGGCTTTTACGGGCGTCCTGCCCGGAAAAGCCTAACCATTCATCCTTGAATGGTTTTCTTTGTTGAGTGGTTGATTCTAGTTGGGTGAAACATTGAATCAATGAAGCCAAATTGATCGATGATCTCAGGGTAAAATTCATGGATGAATTTTAAGCTTTTTGTGAGCAGGAGCGAATAAAAGTGACCCTGATTATGTGCACTGAACTCAAACCCTAAGCATTTTGGGGTACTTTTTCTGCTGTGAAAAAGTACCTGGGGCGCAGGCGGAGGTGGTAATGAGATCGGAGAAGTCATTGCGCACCAAACACCCGCATTACAATTTTATCTTCTTGGCCTCCGGCTCCCAGATTTGACGCACAATTACGTTTTTCGGTTTCAGAGGCATCAGTGCTCCGTGCGCCAGTTCATCTTTCAGAGATGAAAGACGAACCAGAAAATCTTTTTTGTTGGCTTGGGCGTGTGCTTTCCAGAACCGGCTTTTACGGGCGTCCTGCCCGGAAAAGCCTAACCATTCATCCTTGAATGGTTTTCTTTGTTGAGTGGTTGATTCTAGTCGGGTGAAACATTGAATCAACGAAGCCAAATTGATCGATGATCTCAGGGTAAAATTCATGGATGAATTTTAAGCTTTTTGTGAGCAGGAGCGAATAAAAGCGCCCCTGATTCAGTGCGCTGAACTTAAACTTTAGGCCTTTTGGGGTACTTTTTCGGCCTTGAAAAAGTATCTGGGGCGCATTCGGAGATGGCAATGAGATCGGAGAAGTCATTGCGCACCAAACACCCGCATTACAATTTTATCTTCTTGGCCTCCGGCTCCCAGATTTGACGCACAATTGCGTTTTTCGGTTTCAGAGGCATCAGTGCTCCGTGCGCCAGTTCATCTTTCAAAGATGAAAGACGAACCAGAAGATCTTTTTTGTTTGGCGGTGTCGCACGTTGTCCAGAACCGGCTTTTACGGGCATCCTGCCCGGAAAAGCCTAACCATTCATCCTTGAATGGTTTTCTTTGTTGAGTGGTTGATTCTAGTTGGGTGAAACATTGAATCAATGAAGCCAAATTGATCGATGATCTCAGGGTAAAATTCATGGATGAATTTTAAGCTTTTTGTGAGCAGGAGCGAATAAAAGTGACCCTGATTCAGTGCGCTGAACTTAAACTTTAGGCCTTTTGGGGTACTTTTTCGGCCTTGAAAAAGTATCTGGGGCGCAGGCGGAGGTGGTAATGAGATCGGAGAAGTCATTGCGTCCCAAACAACAGAGCCACCATTTGGCATGATGGCCTGATAGTCTTGATTGTTATGCTTTGGTTTAACAGTAGACATTATGGCAGATCCGATGTTTGCCATTTTGCCATGAGGGCTGAGGGTTTTTGGATATAAGGTGCCCACCGTGTATCACCGTCCAAAAAGGTTTTTTCAAACGCGAGCACGAGCGCTGCCACACCTCGACCTGCCTGAGTAGGATAAGCCCAGTCAAAATGACCACCAAGACCTAATACGGCTAGAATTTTGGGGGTGTTTGAAATTGATCGGTAAACGCCATCTGATTGACCGAGGCCGCCGAGAACGGTGGTATCCAGAGCACCGTTAAGTAACAAGGCTGGAATTTTGATTAACCGGCCACTGGCATAAGCGGCATCAAGAAGCTCCTTCGGTGAATACCAGGAATAGATGTCAGTGTTATACCAGGCGGTCATGTTGTGGCCAGCAAGACTTAGAACTGTTGCGAGTTCGTCTCTGTGTTTGCCCGCATTAATCCAAGAGGCTCCTCCGCCCATAGACCATCCCATGATTCCGACTTTGTCTGTATCCAGCTTACCTCTGAGAGGGCTGCCCAAACGGGTGTTTTCGCTTCTAAGGGCCTTAACGACTCGCCATTGCTGATTGTCTCGGGCTGTCACTTGGTCAAAAATGGTGGTGGTATCCATCGTGACAAGAACTATACCGTGAGATGCAAACCAAGGCCCCCAGGCTGCAAAAGCGATCTGTTTGGACATAAACGGTGGGCAGAACACAATGCCTGAATATGGTGGTTCTGCATTGGCGGGATAATATACTCTGGCTCTTGCCGGTAAGTTGACATAGGCACCGGGAAGCTCGTATGAGCTGACATCATAGGGGCCTTTTTCGTCGTATAGGCCGGGGGCTTCTTCATCACGACAGATGGCTCCATCCGGACAACTGCCACTAATGTGGTTCTCGGCGTGACGGCGCAGTGTAAATATCTGATTTTCCTTGCCAGTGCTGGTCGATTGCATGACGTTGGTATCGTTTTCTTCGGATAAATTATTAACATTCAGGCTCATGTCTGTGCCGCGGGTAATAATCTGATAATTGCCGTTTCCAGTTTCAGCAAATCGGAACTGTTGGCAGACGCCACCCTCATAGCGCCATGTCTGGATATTGGCACCGACATTCGGACTGCATTTGGATACGTCGAACGCTTGGTCTGGCGCGATAACTGGTGTGATCCGGTGCCAGATTCCGTCGACGGGAGTAATGATGAATTTCTGGGATTCACCGCCCCAATAGTCATTCAGAGTAATGTTCGTACCGTCTATGGTGCCCCACTGCGAGGTGTCCAGCGCCTTGCCACTTTGGGTAACGATCAAAGAATACGTGCCGTTGATAATAGCATTTTCAGCAAAGGCCCCTTTGACAACGAAAGTCATTAGCATCAGTACTATCATATACATGATGGAGGTGACTTTGATTTTATGATTGTCTTTCATGGTGTCTCCTTATTGTTTCTTATTCCAAGTAAACAATTTTTTGGTAAACCAACTGAGTTTTGACTTTTTTAAAAGAGTCATTTTTCACGCTATTGACACAGGTATGAAAATATATTTGGTTAAAAAATGTACAATAGCTAAAGCAAGAATAGCAAACAGTTGCATATTTGTAGCAAAAGATGAATGAAGTGTGTGTCACTGTACATATTTGAATGCGATGAAATTCGCGGGGCAGGTCTGTTTTTGAAGGTGCGTATCGAGGACACACACAACAGCGATGATACCGAGCACTTTAAGGTGTGTGTCCTGATAAGCGACTAATTAAACTCAAACCACCGCATTTTAGCGGTGGTTATTAAAAGTCTAGTTATCATTTTTTTTAACCAGTTTCGAGCAATAGATTTGTTCTACATAATCATCGCCATAATCTTTATAGCTCATCCCGGATAGGTAGCTTCCTTTCGGGCAATAGGTTTCCCCTGTATATTTTACATGTTTCCAGCCAACACCTTCCACGGTATGTTGAGCGACTTCTAGGCAGCGAAAAGCCTCGATACTGTCATCACCTGAATCTTCGTAATATAATTCAGTGATAATACTATTGTTGGGGCAAAAATAGTCTTTTGAGCCGTTGCCATCCATTTGTTTTGTTGTAGTTTTATACGTTGCCCATCCCCAGCTTGGTTTTTCATAATGAAATCTTTCGATACTCCGGTCAGTGTCTCCAGCGCCGTATACGGCATTAATGCCACCGTTTACCCCATACCAACCGGTTCCTTTGCCATTCATTTGTTTCCAAGATGAAGATGTTTTTTGGCCAGATTTACTGTCGATAGAAGGAGAAGAAAAATAGTCCACTGTACTGGGGAAATCTTCATAACCTTCCTGACTCTCGCCTGCAAATGTGTTCATCGACATGCAAAGAATTGTACCTGCCATCATGAGTTGTAATTGTTTTTTCATTTTTTCCGTTTCCTTATTTGATTACGAAATGCAACTAGTTGCATTTATCATTGTAGTCTATAAAAAACATGCCGGATTTTAGTATCAATTCTGTGCTGATTGGCCGCGATAGAACTTTCGCACTTGAACGTGTAGTGGTTGTGAAATTGAGAAATTGATTGCTTCCCAAACCTCAACATCTCATCTCTCAGATTTGACGCACAATTGCGTTTTTCAATTTCAGTGACATCGGTGCTCAGTGCGCCAGTTCATCTTTCAGAGATGAAAGATGAACCAGAAAATCTTTTTTGTTTGGCGGCGTCGCACGTTGTCCAGAACCGGCTTTTACGGGCCTCCTGCCCGGAAAAGCCTAACCATTCATCCTTGAATGGTTTTCTTGGTCGGGTGGTTGATTTGAATTGGGTGAAACACTGAATCAATAAAACTAAATTGATCGATGCTCTCAGGGTAAAATTCATGGATGAATTTTAAGCTTTTCGTGAGCAGGAGCGAATAAAAGCGTCCCTGATTATGTGCACTGGACTCAAACCCTAAGCATTTTGGGGTACTTTTTCTGCTGTGAAAAAGTACCTGGGGCGCAGGCGGAGATGGCAATGAGATCGGAGAAGTCATTGCGCACCAAACCACAGAGCCACCATTTCTCCCCCTAAACACTTGCATTACAAGTTTTCTCTTCTTAGCCTCCGGCTCCCAGATTTGACGCACAGTCCCGTTGTTCGATTTCAGAGGCACCGGTGCTCTGTGCGCCAGTTACTCTTGCAGAGATGCAAGCGTAACCAGAAAATCTTTTTTGTTTGGCGGCGTCGCACGTTGTCCAGAACCGGCTTTTACGGGCCTCCTGCCCGGAAAAGCCTAACCATTCGTCCTTGAATGGTTTTCCTCGTTTGGCGGTTGATTTGAATGGAGTGAAACATTTTAAAAGCGAAGCCAAATTGACCGATGATCTCAAGGGGAAAATTCAGGACGAATTTTCAGGATTGCTTGAGCAGGATGCGAATCAATCCGACCCTGATAACGAGCACTGAACTCAAACCCTAAGCATTTTGGGGTACTTTTTCTGCTGTGAAAAAGTACCTGGGGCGCAGGCGGAGATGGCAATGAGATCGGAGAAGTAATTGCGTCCCAAACACCTGCATTATAATTTTATCTTCTTGGCCTCCGGCTCCCAGATTTGACGCACAGTCCCGTTGTTCGATTTCAGAGGCACCGGTGCTCAGTGCGCCAGTTACTCTTGCCAAGATGCAAGAGTAACCAGAAGATCTTTGTTTGGCTTGGGTGCATGTTGTCCAGAACCGGCTTTTACGGGCGTCCTGCCCGGAAAAGCCTAACCATTCATCCTTGAATGGTTTTCCTCGTTTGGCAGTTGATTAGAATTGGGTGAAACACTGAATCAATGAAACTAAATTGATCGACGATCTCAGGGGGAAAATTCAGGACGAATTTTCAGGATTGCCTGAGCAGGATGCGAATCAATCCGACCCTGATAACGAGCACTGAACTCAAATCCTAAGCATTTTGGGGTACTTTTTCTGCTGTGAAAAAGTACCTGGGGCGCAGTCGGAGATGCTAATGAGATCGGAAAAGTAATTGCGTCCCAAACCACAGTGCCACCATTTCTCCCCCCAAACACCTGCATTACAAGTGTTCTCTTCTTAGCCTTCGGCTCCCAGATTTGACGCACAATTGCGTTTTTCAATTTCAGTGACATCGGTGCTCAGTGCGCCAGTTCATCTTTCAGAGATGAAAGACGAACCAGAACATCTTTTTTGTTTGGCTTGGGTGCATGTTGTCCAGAACCGGCTTTTACGGGCGTCCTGCCCGGAAAAGCCTAACCATTCTCCCGGAATGGTTTTCTTGGTTGGGTGGTTGATTTGAATGGGGTGAAACACTGAATCAATGAAGCCAAATTGATCGATGATCTTAGGGGGAAAATTCAGGACGAATTTTCAGGATTGCCTGAGCAGGATGCGAATCAATCCGACCCTGATAACGAGCGCTGAACTCAAACCCCTAAGCATTTTGGGGTACTTTTTCTGCTGTGAAAAAGTACCTGGGGCGCAGGTGGAGATGGCAATGAGATCGGAAAAGTAATTGCGTCCCAAACCACAGAGCCCCCATTTCTCCCCCTAAACACCGGCATCACAAGTTTTACCTTTCCAGCACCGGCTCCCAAATATGCCGCACAATCAGCTATTCCCTAACAAAAAAGCTTGAACAGCACGAGAATCAATTCCTTATTTTGTTTCATGTCGTCGTTACTTCAATATTGGCGACTATTTTCAGCATGTCGATAAAAGCATCCACGGACGCCACTGATGCTGACTCATGCATGGTGTGATAACCAATGGTCGGTATCTGGATGGTGGTGCCGTCTACCAAGCCATTGGATGCGGCGATAATCCGGCCAAGCTCGGTACTGCCTAATGATGTCGGTGGTAAGCCTTGCTCGGCACGTTTGGCATTTTCTTCTGCGACATAACGGTTTTTATACTGGTAGCTAATCTTGTTTTCCACACATAGGCTTTCAAGTAGCTGAGTACTTTCTTGATTGAATGTCGCGTTGGCGTCTTTTTCTCTTAAAACCAGCAGTTGTTGATTGGCGGCTTCAACATTCGGGTATGGGCTGGTATCGACCACAAATAAGCGGTTCGTGGAGCCACCAAAGCGACGGAACCACTCCAGTAAGTAGCGCCAGCTTTTACCCGATTCCTCTTGGGCGGTGAAAAAGGCGGTGCCTTTAAAGCCATGATCGAAAAGGTGAACCAGCGCAGCGGCTGAAATGACATTATCGAGCTGGCCTTCTAAGCGATTATCGACCTGATGTAATTGATCATTGAATGCAATCGGGGTACCGGCCACGACGCTCTCTAAACCTTTGGTCTCAAAAATTAAGTTGTTACGGAATTCACACACATAAGCGCTGTTGATGATGCCTTTGCCACAGTACATTCCTGACCAAGGCTCATAGGCGTAGACTTCTTCATGGTTGAAACGCTCTGTCACCTTTGTCATGAGTTCTTCCGATACTGAGTTGTTCAGCAAATCTGTGCGGTTCGCTGATACAAATGCGGCGTACTGGAACTCATTGGGGCCGGTACAGACCAAACCATGCCGGTCAATATGGGCGGAAAACATGGTGCTGAACGGGTCACTGCCCTGAGCGACCAACAGACCTTCATACCAAGTCACTTTTGCACCGCGCTCTTCCAGCTCACGTTGCAGGACACGAAAAAAAGAATGCTCTGCACCCACAACGCTCGGGGCACGAATCAGCAGTTTAAGCAGGTCGATAAAATGATCACTGGGCATATAGCGCTCCAATCAAGAGAGAGTCTTTTGTCTTATAAACTGAATTCACCAAATAACATACTCTTTTTATGATTTTGTAACCATTTTTTAACCATTCCTTAAAATAGTGACCGACTATTGGGGGCTTTAAAGAAAAACATCGTCTTGAGGACTCAGCGATGTTAGTTAGCTCTTGGTCTCGCCGACAATCCATGCAAAAGGCTCTGCGGGTTGGAATTTATCCGAGACTTCGCCAGCATAGACTTTCCTTCTTTCTTGTTCATGACCGTCTACTTCTATCTTTTCTGGCTGCAAATTTAGTTTTTTCACCACGCCCGTGTCAGATAAATTTACTTTGTTCAGATCGATCCAAAAGACATTTGGGCTGAGGGCCGAATCGAAGTAGTAGCGTAAATTTTTTTGATCAGCCACGGTGCGCCATATGGTCGAGGCTTCGTTGGGTTTATTCGGATCGGGGTTTTTGATATTGAGCGGAGCTGATGTATTGCGCAAGATGGACAGCGTGGTCGCTGCCGCTGAAGCATCGTCAGGGTCACTCGCTGCCTGAGCGTTTTTCAGATAGAAATCCGCGCGCGCGAAGCGGTCCGCTGAGCGGCTTGTGCCCGGTAACATTTTCCAGCCGTCTCCCTGTTCCCAATAGCGATTAATGGCGAGTTGTTGGTCGAAGGTTGGGGAGTTGGTCATCACGGTATATTCACTGCCATGGTGAATATGGAGCTTACCTTGAATGTATTCAAAGATGGCCGAGTCGCCACTGGGGTCAGAAATGGATAAGTGGCCGGTGGCTTTATGATCTCCAGGAGGCACCATGGCATCGGCTATATGAAAAGGCTGTTTGCGCAAGTCTTCTACTGCCTGATTAACGGTCTCATAGTTATCCAGTACATATTGTGCCCAAGCGGTTACCGCCAGCTCAGGTTGTTGCACCTCTCGTGTGCCATAATTCGCTTCATTGAGATATAGGAAGTTGGCAACCAAGCCTTTTTCATTGATGCCATCTGCGGTGGCTCCATGAAAGGCAGACGCGACAACAGAGCCGTATTTTGATTTCCACTTGATTGCTCCGGGTATATCCCCGCCGGTGCGTTGCATGCCTTTAGGAAATATCCATAAATCGGTTTGTGTATCGATGTACCAATCCATGCTACGGGCGGTAAAGAAGCCCGCTTTGTTCTGTACTGTTTCAGGTGGATTGGTGCTCACCGCATTGTGATAAAGGATTCGAGTACAGGCATCCGCGGGAGGAGTGAGAGCAAGAACCAAGCTGGTGAGTGGAAAAACTAAGCGAAATCTCATATGAAATATCCTTAATAAATATGCTGTTTAAGAAAATGGGATGTACCACCGTGGGTGAGTCGGGTTAGGGGCATGACTGCTTTTCTATGACGCCTAAAATGAGGTTATGACACAATTTTGCAGATCGCTATTAAATCTGTTGAATAATAGGCTCGGTGCTTTTTGGGAGAATGATTGTTGTTGGATGGGGTATACCGTCGGGATTTTCAGATTTTCAATATAAAACACGATGCATTTTGGGTTTTTCGATTGTACTGAGTATCTGTGCGCCAGTAACGCATGAAGAGAGACGCTTGCGCAGATGCAAGCGTCATCAGAGCGTGATTCAAGGTGGTATCGCGATAGATTTTTAGGGCGTGTGTCCCGATAAGCACGCCTCTTGCCAGCATTGAACGCCTTTATGCAAGCTGAAAGCGTGCAGACACCTCGCTTAGGCTTCGGCTCGTAGATTTGAGCTCCTCACTGAGTTTTTCTGTGTCGTGTACACTGCGGTGAATATCCTGAGACATTTGGTGAATTTCATGAATACTGTGCGCCAGCTCTTTCGCCACATCCAGTTGTTGCTCGGTCGCTGCGGCAATCATGTGGCTCATACCATCAATGGTTGTTGCAGAGGTCATGACATGCCCGATACTTTCTTGGCTGCTGCGGGCTTTTTCAAGCCCTGATTGCATCTGTGTTTGGCTGATTTCCATGGTACTCACAGCTTGATCAGCATGGTTTTGAATGACATCAATGGTCTGATTGATTTCATCGATAGAGTCTTGCGTTTTTTGCGCTAAGGAGCGAATTTCATTGGCAACCACTGCGAAACCGCGTCCTGCTTCTCCAGCCCGGGCTGCCTCGATAGCAGCATTGAGCGCCAGTAAATTGGTCTGCTCTGTGATGTTGCTAATGACCTGAGAAATCATTTCAATGCCCGCACTGTCATTTTTCAGCGCTTGAGTCACGACTGATGCTTCAGAAATGGCACCCGAAAGCGATTCTGTCTGGTTGAGCGACGCTTGGATCACTTCTTGGCTGTTGGTCGCATGGCCTTTGACATCCGCTGCGCTTTGGGCGGCTGTTACCGTATGCTGAGCGACGTCGGCAAAGCTCGCTTGCAATTGCGACATCGCCGATGCCACTGTACTGATTTCGCTTTTCTGCTGATCGAGGCGCAGTGTCGTATTGGCCATTCTCTCCAACATGGTTTGACTGGCATTCTCAACAATCTGAGTGTTTCGCTGCACGCCTTCTGCCAAGCGATAGATCCCTTGTTGCATTTGATCAAATGAATGTGCGGCGCGTCCTAATTCATCGTCAGCGAACTGGGTTAATGCTAAGCGAGTGCGCAAATCACCTTTTTCTACCGTATTCATTTGCTCAATCAGCACCCCTAATGGCTTATTGACCTTGCGAGTCAGTAAGACACCGAAAATGACCAAAAATAGCAGTAAAACCGCCCCAACAATGGCCTCAATCACAATGGCGCGCCCCATGGCTTTAGATTCTTCATCTTTCATCGTGATGCCTTGCTTTAATAATGTTTCTTGTAAGTCACTCAGAGAATCAACGATGGTATTAAAAGGAGCGAGCATCGGCCCTAGCATCTCCACGCGAGCTTTATCGATTTCACCTTGATCGATCAAAGAGAGGTAGTGGTTTTGCATGTCACGATAGGCATTAATCCGAGTTTGCACGGTTTCCATAAAGCGTTTCATGTCTGCGGTATCGGCTACTTCACGAAAACGTTTCAACGATGCGGCTACTTTTTTGTCGTTTTCATCGATGGTTTTTTGAATGTCTTGGTGAGCACTTGCGCTGGTGGTCAGGCCGTAATCCAAGGCAAAACGACGGTAGGTGACCGTATAGAAGCGCAAATCCGAAAGCACGGATTGCACTTGTAAGTTATGGGTGACAAGGGTATTGAAGTGATCGCGCACATTACTGATGACGACAATCAGATAGATCCCCAAAGCAAAGACCATAGTGATGGCGATGCCAAAGCCCCATTGCATCGCTCTGGCAATTGATATTCTTGATAACATGTCTATTTCTCCCCCATAGACTGATAATGAGAGCGATTATCAAGAATTTATTTCAATAAATAAATTACATTGTATGAATTAAATCAATAGAGCTTTCCTATCAATGGTGGGGTGTGTGTCCTTGTAAGGTAGCCTTTGATCAAGCCGGAGCGTCCCAAACTTCAATTCAACATTTTACCTTTCCAGCCTCCGGCGCCGAAATATGACGCACAATCGCGTTTTTCAATTTCAGTGACATCGGTGTCCAGTGCGCCAGTTACTCTTGCCAAGATGCAAGCGTAACCAGAAAATCTTGTTTGTTTGGCTTGGGTGCATGTTGTCCAGAACCGGCTTTTACAGGCGTCCTGCCCGGAAAAGCCTAACCATTCTCCCGGAATGGTTTTCTTGGTTTGGCGGTTGATTTGAATGGGGTGAAACACTGAATCAATGAAGCCAAATTGAGCGATGATCTCAGGGGGAAATTCAGGACGAATTTTCAGGATTGCCTGAGCAGGATGCGAATCAAGCCGGAGCGTCCCAAACTTCAATTCAACATTTTACCTTCCCAGCCTCCGGCGCCGAAAGGGGTAGGGCGTGTGTCCTCGTAAGGATATGCTGGCAGGAACCAAAAAAATGCAGCACTCAGGCTGCATTTTTCGTGGTAAGCAAAATCATTAATAATCAGATTCAAAGGCACCTAAATCAGGTGCGGCGCCTTTATAACCGTCACCGGCATAGATACCGGCATCAATTAAATCACTGCCTTTTTTCAGCAGCGCATATTTGATCCTCGGCAGAGAGCCGTCGGCTTGGCGAGGATACATCAACTCACGTTCATCCAGACGGACAAAATCTTTTGAGGTGATGGTGACGGGGAGGTTGAAGTAGTTGTAAATGAGGTCATTCTCAGTGCTGTTACCCAGATTGATCACTTCGTTGTGACCGTCAAATCCTAAGTTATTGCGCATGTAATGGCCGTAGCCTTTGACATCGGTGCGGTTGTCATCAAGCGTTGATAACATGTTGTAATTTGCGCTTTGGTTACGGATTGAGGTGTTATTGATCCAGTTTTGACCACCGATATGGTGATTGGCGTAAAAGCCAGCAGAGCGGTTACGTACCGCTAAGTTGTAGCGGATCGTGTGACGCGGGATCACACTAGGCGTTGCACTGCCGTTACGCCCATAGCCACCGGCTTTAAAACCATTACCATCGCCCAGTCTGGTAAAGTCTTGCCCGTAACCGTTGTAAAAAGCCCAGCTATATTCAATGGTGACAGCAGCGTCTGCGTTGATTAAGTCAAACCCGTCGTCACTGTTAAACCAAGCGCGTGAATGGCTGATGACATTCCCGGTGTAAGACGCTGAGGTCGGGTGGGCCCCAAAGCCATCGACGTTACCGTCCGAGTAATGGTTTAATCCGCGGTTGTTGTATGCATCGACATTGAGAACATAGTTGTTACTGCCGGCAACCAAGTACCAGCCGATAGCCATGCCGTCATGAATGGCTAGGTTTTCGAAACGGTTACCATTGCCCTTATTGATCATAAACGCTTCAGATTGTGTGCGATGATCAGCGATGGTGACCTGTACACCAACCACATCGAAACCTTTAAACACGCAGTTATCCGCCCGCACCATGAATGCCGTGTTGCGATAGTTAGCCGGTTTAACATTCGAAAAATCAAACACCGGGCGCTCGGAGCCATAGTTAATATAGCTGATGTCGTCTTTGGTGATATTGTTAACGATGGCACGAATATCCTGATGTTGAGTAATATTCGAATCATTTAGATAGTAAGTCCCCCCGCGGATATAGACAATATCACCTGCTGAAGCCGCCGATTGTGCCGCCATAATGGTTTTTAATGGTGATGAGAGCGTGCCTGAATTGCTGTCTGAACCGTAAGGTGCAATATAGAGGTTTTTGGCAAAACCTAGATTGCTGACAGCGATTAGCATTGATAAAGAAATGATTTTGAATTTCATAATTGATCCATACGTTATAAATTGCATATCTAAAATATATGGATTGATCAATAAAATCGATCAATTAAGAAACGGTGTTTCATTTTTCTGAATCGTTGTCACTGTTGTGTCAAGATTGACGATCATCCATCCTGCCCACTGCAACACACGAAAACCACGCTAGCGCCCATTGAACCAAGTTCACAGCACCTTAAAAAAATCAATATTTTCATCAATGGTTGGATGAGGAATGATTGCAATAAGATATGTATATTGATATGTTATAACGTATCAATTAATGATAATTCACTCACTTGAATATGAAAAAAATATTGCTTATCATCGTGGTTGGCATCATTGCCATCGCGATCTATCAACATCGTCAGTCTCAGAATAATACCCAACTTACCATTTCCGGCCCGTTTGAATTTAACGGCACGGAGCTGTCGCGTGACGGATTTCTCTACAGCCGTCTCGGGGTCACCGAGTCTTTAACGCGCCTCATGCCCGATGGAAGCGTGCAACCCTTGTTAGCCACTGAGTGGACGCCATCCGCCGATGGGTTGATATGGCGGTTTAGCATTCGTCCCGGGGTCGTTTTTCATGATGGCTCGCAACTGAATGCCGAAGCGGTGCGGCAGAATTTAGCTTATGCGCGTACGCAACCGGGAGTGATTCGTCAGGTGCCGATTCAGGCCATTACGGTTGAAAACGGGACATTAGTGATTGCGTTGTCCCGGCCTTACAGTCCGCTCTTGAGTGTACTGGCGCATTACAGTCTGGGAATGGTTTCCCCTGCGACGCTGGGGAAAATAGCGCAAGGTGATGAAACAGATAAAGGACAGGCACCGTCAGCCGTGATTGGGACCGGGGCATATCAGGTGGCTATGGCTCATCCGCCACATAAGATCGAAGTGACGCAAAACCCAGACTATTGGGGCGAGCCGGCGCATATTCAGTCGGTCAGTTATCTGGCGGGGCACCGGAGTGAAAGCCGGGCGCTGTTGGTGCGTAGTGGCCAGGCAGATATTGCTTATTCAGTTGATCCGATCAGCCGTGAAGGACTGAAGCAATCGGAGCAGGTGAGTGTTCAGTCACTTGCGTTGCCCCGGACAGTGTTGCTGAAACTGAACCTCGGTCACCCGCAGTTACGTCATCTGGCAGTTCGGCAGGCGATTAGTCTGGCACTGGATCGTGAAGGAATGGCATCAACGGTACTGCGTTTGCCGGGGTCAGCCGCTTATCAGCTTTTCTCACCTTCACAGTCTGACTGGTATCTCGACAACCTGCATGAGCAACGTAACCTGCAAAAGGCCAAAACACTGATGATGCAGCAAGGGTGGTCTTACGATAATCAAGGCTGGTTAGTGCGTGATGGTCAACCATTCACGCTAACGTTAACGACCTATGCCAATCGCCCTGAATTACCCGTTTTGGCAACCAGTATTCAGAACCAGCTGGCACTGCTGGGGATTCAGGTCAATGTCAGTATTGATAATGCCAGTGCGATTCCGGCCAAGCATCATGACAATACGCTCGATATGGCGCTGATTGCGCGCAACTTCGGTATGATGGGCACTCCGCTGCCGATTCTTTATGATGATTTCTCTTCACCGCAGGGCAGTGACTGGGGCCATATGAACTGGGATTCTCCGCAAATTCGCGCCATTCTGACTCAACTTCTGAGTGAGTCTGATCCACATGTCGCCCGGCAGTTGTCTCAGCAGGTTGCCCGAATCATGGCGGATCAACTGCCGGTGATTCCGATTGCGTACAGCCAGCAATTGATTGCGGTCAACAATCGGGTGTCCGGATTCTCGTTTGACCCGTATGAAATTGATTATCGTCTCAAGGAAATGCAACTTCATGATTAATTTATTATTGCGCCGCTTTTGCCAGCTGATCTTTGTCGGTTGGTCAGTCGGCACGGTGACGTTTGTGATGATGAAATGCCTGCCGGGAGATATGGCATTTCGCATTGCTGCGGCTCGTTATGGTTATGACTATGTCAATTTACAGGCCGCGCAGCGCGTGGCAGCAGATCTCGGCCTGAATCGTCCGGTGTGGGAACAGTATCTGAGCTGGATGTGGGACTTAGCCCACTTTAATCTGGGGCAGTCGATGATCAGCGGTGAGTCGGTGACTGAGAAAATTATGCACCACTTGGGCTATTCATTATGGCTGGCAGCCGTTGCGCTGGGATTATCGCTATTGATCGCTTTTCCTGTCGGCCTCTACTGTGCGCGTCGTGCCGGACAGTGGCATGACAGGGTCACGTTACTGATTTCCAGTTTTATGCGGGCTCAGCCGGTATTTTTGATCGGGTTGGTACTGATCTTATGTTTTGCCCTAAAGCTTGATTTATTACCTGTGGCAGGGTTCGGCCGGTTTGAACATGTGTTACTCCCGGCTTTGGCGCTGGCTTTATCTCTGGCTGCCTTATCGAATCGCATGATTCGCAATACTGCCAAGCGTATTTTTGAGGCACCGTTTTATCAATTTGCGCGACTGAAAGGCCTGAGTGAAACACAGGCTTATGCGCATCACGGTCAGCGCAATATTACGTTACCGCTACTGGCATTTATTGGTGTGCAAGCCGTAGGGCTGGTTGAAGGGATTGTGATGATTGAATCACTGTTTTCCTGGCCGGGTATCGGTCATGCATTGTCTCATGCGATTTTCGGCCGTGATATTCCGGTGATTCAAGGGGCTGCATTGGTTATGGGGTTACTGTTTGTGGTGATTAATACCGGGGTTGATTTGGTTCAGTACCACTTTGATCCGCGTTATCGTCGCTCGGTTGCAGGAGGGATCGCATGAAACTTTATCGGACGCAGTGGATCGGCCTGTCGATCCTGACGACGTTGTTGGTTTTTGTTTTGATTGAAAAGCTCTGGCTCAACGGGGATATTGCCCGTCAGCAGCTTGAGCTTGCTTTTGCCGGACCAAACTGGCAAGAGATTCTCGGCACCGATCATTACGGGCGCAGTAACGCGGCACGGCTTGCCGATGCAATTATGAACTCGTTGCTGATGGCTGGCTTATGTGTCACGACTGCATCATTGCTCGGCACGCTTTCCGGTGTCTGGGCCGGATGGTACAAAGGCTGGGTTGACCGTGTTTTTTCGCTGTGGGTCAATATTGTAATGGCACTGCCGGGGTTGATTCTGGTTTTGCTATTCGGCGCGATTTTCCCGGGGTCGTTTTTCTTTCTCTTCATTGCTATCTCAATCACGATGTGGGCTGATTACTTCCGGGTTATCCGCAGCCAGACACAGGCAGTTGTGCTCTCCGATGCGTTTGAGTCTTCTCGTCTGTTCGGCTTCAGCCGCTGGTATCTGTTTTATCGTCACATCTGGCCGGAAATACGCAGTGATGTGTACACCTTGTCCTGTTTCGGAGCCGGTCATGCGATTTTATCACTGGCAGCACTCGGCTTTTTGTATGTCGGGCTGCGTCCGCCCCATGCCGAGTTAGGCATGATGATGGTGGAACTGTTTCGTTACTATGATCAGGGTTTTTGGGTATTGCTTCAGCCGATTGTGGTGGTTTCGTTGCTGATTTTCTCTTTTCACCTGCTGGCACAGGGAGGTTCACGGACATGACACCATTACTTGAAGTGCGGCAACTGTCGGTCTGGCTGGGGGAGCACCGTGTCGTCGGGCCGGTCTCATTGACACTGGCTCATGCAGAATCTCTGACCATTCTCGGGGAAACCGGGGCAGGCAAGAGTTTGTTGTTGAAGGCGATTATCGGTGCGTTGCCGGCATCTTTTTCCAGTCAGGGAGAAGTGTGGTGGTCAGGGCAGGCTTTGCACACGATGTCTGCCGATGAACGGGAAAACTTATGGGGACGGGTATTTTCTATTTTGCCTCAGGAGCCCTCGTTAGCCCTTGATCCGTTAATGCCGCTGTCCCGGCAAGCAGAAGAAGTGCCCGCGTTGTTACGCAATCAGGATGCGGCAACATGCCGCACTCAGACAGCACAATTATTTGACGCTGTCGGGCTTTCCGGCCATGAGCAGAAGTTTCCGGTTCAGCTTTCGGGCGGAATGGCACAGCGTGGGGCTTATGTCTGTGCCGTCAGTGGCGGTGGTGAAATTCTGATTGCCGATGAGCCGACCAAAGGGCTGGATGATCACAACCGTGAACGTCTGATTGGAATGTTACAACAGTACCGTCAGCAAGGGGCGTTACTGACGGTGACACATGATATCGAAGTTGCGGAACAACTCGGCGGCACCATCATTGTCATTCAGCAAGGTCATGTGGTTGAGCAGGGGCAGGCAAGCACGGTACTTTGTGACCCGCAACATGCTTACACCCGTCAGTTGATCACTGCCCATCCGCGTCACTGGCCGGTCATGAACCGCCATCAGACGGGGGCGGTGTTATTGCGCGTTCATCAGTTAAAAATGGCGGTTGAGAACCGGGTGTTGTTTGAGGATTTGTCTTTTGAACTCCATGCCGGGGAAGTGCTGGGGATCCGCGGGCCGAGCGGATGCGGTAAATCAACTTTGTGTCAGGCTGTGCTTGGTTTACGGACACCGCTTGCGGGGGAGATTGAATATCTGCAACCGCTGGGTGTCGGACAGAAACTCAAACTCTATCAGGACCCGCCCGGTGCATTTGCCTCGCATGTCAGTTTAGGCACGCTGATAGATGATATTTGTCGTCGTTATCAGATTGCTGATGCGGTGCCGCAGGCGCTGATGAAGCGGCTCCATTTAGATCCGAAATTATTGCAGCAGTCCGCCAGTCAGGTTTCCGGCGGTGAATTACAGCGGTTTGCGATTTTGCGGGTCTTGTTGCTCAAACCGAAGTTACTCATTGCGGATGAGCCGACCACGCGGTTAGACCCGTCCACCGCTCAGGAAACGCTGGCGCTGATCTTAGAGGCGACCCGCGAGATAAATTGTGCGCTGTTACTGGTCAGCCATGAGCAGAGTCTGTTAGAGAAGGTGTGTCACCGGGTGATCGAATTAGCACCGGAGTCGACGGTCAGTGATGAAGATGATCCGCTGGCCGCTCAGCCGGTGATGGTTACCGGTTAATTCCGGATAAAAGTTGATTGAGAGCATCAAAAAGGCCCGAGTCTGACTCGGGCCTGCTGTTTGTTTTCATCTCTCACACGTGTTATCGAGATAGATTTGCTACTGTCGGTAAGTTGAGAGGAACCGTTCGAAACGACTGATAGCAATTTCCAGATCTTCAACATGCGGCAGCGTGACGATGCGGAAATGGTCGGGTTTCGGCCAGTTAAAGCCGCTGCCCTGAACCAGCAGCACTTTTTCCTGAATCAGAAAATCGAGCACCATTTTCTGGTCGTCATGAATGTTGTACATCTTGGTATCAATTTTCGGGAACAAATACATCGCACCTTTGGGTTTGACGCAGGACACGCCCGGAATCTGATTAATCATCTCCCATGCGCGATCACGCTGTTCCAATAATCTGCCACCGGGCAAAATAAGTTCATTGATACTCTGATAGCCGCCCAGTGCAGTCTGAATCGCATGTTGCATCGGCACATTGGCACACAAACGCATCGATGCCAGTATATCCAGCCCGGAGACGTAACCCTCCGCGAGGTGTTTCGGACCGGTCAGGAACATCCAGCCCCCTCGGAACCCACAGACACGATACGCTTTTGACAGGCCGTTGAACGTCGCCATGAGAACATCGTCGGCCAGAGTTGAAATCGGGGTATGGGTTGCACCGTCGTATAAAATCTTGTCGTAGATTTCATCGGCGAAAATAATCAGATTGTGCTGGCGGGCGATTTCAATAAACTCCAGCAAAAAGTCACGGCTGTAGACTGCACCGGTCGGATTATTCGGATTGATCAATACAATACCGCGCGTGTTCGGGGTGATTTTCTTCTTGATGTCGTCTAAATCGGGATACCAGTCTGATGCTTCATCACACAGATAATGTACCGCTTTACCGCCGGAGAGTGAGATAGAAGCTGTCCACAGTGGGTAATCCGGTGCCGGCACCAGCATTTCATCGCCATTGTTCAACAGCGCCTGCATCGACATCACGATCAGCTCGGAAGCGCCGTTACCGATATACACATCTTCGATATCGAGGGCGCGTAATCCTTTTTTCTGATAATGCTGAACCACGGCTTTGCGGGCAGAATAGATCCCTTTGGAATCACAATAACCTTGCGATGTCGGCAGATTACGGATCACATCAACCAGAATTTCATCGGGGGCATCAAAGCCAAAAGGGGCCGGATTACCGATATTGAGTTTTAGGATTTTATGTCCTTCTTCTTCCATACGTTTAGCATGTTTGAGTACCGGACCCCGGATGTCGTAGCAGACATTATCAAGTTTTGATGACATCCCAATATTTTGCATGGCAGCTCCCCCGGAAATAATTGAATTTTTTTATTAAGTTACACTAAATCATGTTTTAAAAGAATAAAAATCTAAAATTATCTGATTTCTGGGCTAGAGCTTCGGGAGCATCTGACATAAAATGCTCTACATCCTTTGACAGGAACAGATAAATCAATCAATAGAGTCGTTACGACACCCCCAGCTGAGGTCGCTTTGTCTTATTTCTACCAAGCAGTAAACCAACTTATTCACCAAATTCATCAGGCTGATCCACAAGTGAGCCGATGCCGACAGGCGCTTGATTTCCCTCCTCATTTTTCTTTACCTGACTGGCTTGCCGTACAAACCTTGTTCCCTAAATTTTACTGGCAAGACCGGGAAGACCGGGAAGAAGTCGTGGCGTTGGGGGCTTGTATGACTTTTTCGGATCCGGCACCGGCCTATCAAGCGATCTCTGCCTCTCAGCGCATTTGGGGCGGGCGCTCCTTTGATGGCGGAACGGCCAAAAATCCTTACTGTAAAGAAGCATTTTTCTTTCTGCCGCAAATTGAGTTGATTCGCGAAGGGGATGCATGGTTTTTATGTGCCAATTTGACAGCGCGTGATGAGACGATTCAGGCATTACAGCAGCTTCAGTCGGACATTCCGGTGTTACCCCCGATAGAAACTGAAGTGCTTTGCGTTGATCACGCGCCTTCGCGAGCCCAATGGTGCCAACTGGTTGAGCAGGCATTGTCTGCGATGACACAGCAGCAGTTTGATAAAGTCGTGTTAGCACGGCAGTCCACATTTGAACTGACGCAGTCGATTCAGGCCGCCCAGTTATTAAAAGAAAGTCGCCGTTGCAACGATCAGAGTTTTCACTTCTTACTGGCGATTGATCAGCGGCATAGTTTCGTCGGTTCAACACCGGAACGTTTGTATCAGCGTCACGGTGAGGCGCTGGTCACTGAAGCGCTGGCCGGAACGATTGGCCGGAGTGAGGATGC
Source organism: Vibrio ruber DSM 16370 (assembly GCF_900163965.1). Taxonomy (GTDB): domain Bacteria; phylum Pseudomonadota; class Gammaproteobacteria; order Enterobacterales; family Vibrionaceae; genus Vibrio; species Vibrio ruber. The sequence goes on along the minus strand of NZ_FULE01000047.1, from coordinate 94,257 downwards.
CCGGCAGGATCAGGCATTATCCGACTGGCTGATCCATGATGAGAAAAATATGACCGAGAATCAGTATGTCGTCGATGATATTGTCGAGCGTTTAACGCCTTTGGCGCGGTCGGTTGAGGTCGGGGCGGAAACACAATTGGTGAAACTCCGGCGTGTACAACATCTGAAACGTCATATTACCGCTGAACTCAATCCGACCATCAATGGCGTCCAGTTACTGGGTGCGTTGCAACCGACTGCCGCGGTAGCGGGGTTACCGAGACAAGCCGCTAAAACTTTTATTGAACGCTATGAACCGTTCCCCAGAGGCTGGTATGCCGGGTCGATTGGCTATATCAGTCATCAGCGTGCTGAATTCTGTGTCGCGATTCGCAGCGCACTGGTGATGGACAAGCAGGTCAAACTGTTTGCCGGTGCCGGGATTGTAAGTGGCTCGGTTGCTGAGCATGAGTGGTTAGAGTTGAATCGTAAGATGTCAACCTTACTCAGTCTGATCACGGAGATATCGCCGGAGGAAGTAGTATCGTGAAATCTCAACAAGCGGTTTTGAACCGGATCTGGAGTCGCTTGATTCTGGAGGAATTGTCGCGTCTGGGCGTGCGTGATGTGTGTGTTGCTCCGGGCTCGCGTTCTACACCATTGACACTCGAGGCCGATGCGCATCCGGCGTTGCAGCTCCATCGCCATTTTGATGAAAGAGGGCTGGGTTATCTGGCGCTGGGTCTGGCAAAAGCCAGTCATCAACCGGTCGCCGTGATTGTGACATCGGGGACTGCGGTGGCGAATTTACTCCCGTGTGTGGTTGAAGCTAATTTGACGGGCGAAAAACTGGTTTTGTTAACCGCAGACCGCCCGGTAGAGTTGATTGACTGCGGTGCGAATCAGGCGATTGAGCAACCGGGTATTTTTGCCGCGCATGTGGTTCAGGCGATCAACTTACCCAGCCCGACCACCGCGATTGCGCCCAACTGGTTGCTCACGACACTTGATCAGGCACTTGCGGTGCAGGAGCGTCGTGGTGGCGCAGTCCATATCAATTGTCCGTTTCCTGAACCGCTGTATATCCAGCATGATGAAGTCATTGATGATGCGGCTTATCTGAGCCGTGTGCAGCACTGGCTGACACAAGGTTTGCCGTACAGCCGCAAATGTGGCGGTCAATATGCACCTGTCCGGCCGGAGCCGACACTGTTGCGTCAGCGCGGGGTTGTGATTATCGGCTCTTTGTCGTTGGCTGATGCAGAAAAAGCCAAAGCATTTGCACAGCGGTTGGGCTGGCCTGTGTTCTGCGACCCCCAATCGGGCGTATCAAGTGACTGGGCATATTTCGATCTCTGGCTTCATCATCCACTATCGCGGCAGATTTTATCAGCATGTGAGCTGATCATTCAGTTTGGGGGACAAGTGGTTTCCAAACGGCTCAATCAGTGGTTGCAGCAGCAAGTCACCCAGCATGGGAGTCATTATGTGCTGGTCGCTGCGGATGAGAAATGCAATAACCCGTCTCATCTGCCCCAACAGCAGATCGTGGCTCCGGTTGCAAATTGGGTTGATGTGCAACTTGAATCGGTTCAGGCAGACAATTTATCAGCCGGTTGCTCATTAACGGATTGCTCGTCAACGGATTGCTCGTCAACGGATCGCTCATCAGCCAATTGGGCGGATCAATTGCTGACGATGATTCAGGGTATCCCGGCAGTGATAGAGCAAGTAGCAGCAACAACGACGACCCTTTCTGAGCTGGATGTTGCGCGCTCAGTGGCGACACTGGCTCCCACTGCGGATTTATTTATCGGCAATAGTTTGATTGTTCGTTTAGTGGATATGTTCGGGACTATCAATCATCAGAACGTGTACTCCAACCGCGGTGCGTCGGGTATTGATGGTCTGGTGGCAACGGCTGTCGGAGTTCAGCACGAACGGCAGCATCCGATGTTATTACTGCTGGGCGATACTTCTCTGCTGTATGACCTCAATTCGCTCGCGTTGTTGAGCAATACTCCGCAGCCGTTTGTGATTGTGGTGACCAATAATGACGGCGGTGCAATTTTTGACTTACTGCCCGTCCCAAAACAACAGAAAACTGACTTGTATCAGATGCCACATGGCTATGATTTCCGACATGCAGCCGCCCAGTTTGGTTTGCAGTATGCCAAGCCTGAAAGTGTCAGCGCACTGACGGATTGTGTCACACAGCATATTGAGCGCGGGCAGCATGGTTTGGTGGTTGAAGTCAGTGTCCCGGCCGGACAGGCAGCACAGCACATTCAGCAGGTTATTCAGCATGTCTGTACTTTATAGTGATTACACCCCGGCGGCGTCAGACCTCACGCAGGATCGACCAGTGCTGGTGTGGTTACATGGTTTACTGGGCAGTGGTAAAGATTGGTCGGAAACGCTGGCACAACTGTGTGATTTTCCCCGTTTGACTATCGATTTGTGCGGGCATGGGAACAGTCGCACGCAACGCTGTACCGATTTTGACGACTGTTGTGCTCAGATTGCTCAGACGATAGCCCGGCGGTTACCACCGGCACAACCGTTGGTACTGATAGGCTATTCACTGGGGGGGCGGTTAGCCATGTATGGTGCCGTTCATGGTGCCTGGTCGGGGCTGAATGTAACCTCTTTGGTGATTGAAGGGGGCAACTTTGGCTTACAGGATGAGTCAGCCCGTCAGACCCGCTGGCTACAGGATCAGGCATGGGCCGCTCGCTTTGCATCTGAGCCGATTGCTGATGTTTTAGTCAGTTGGTATCAGCAGCCGGTATTTTCCTCACTCAACCATGAGCAAAGACAAGATTTGATCACCCGGCGTAGTGATAATCTTGGCGTCAACATTGCAGCGATGATGCGTGCGACATCGTTGGCTTTGCAGCCGGATTTGCTGCCGGCACTGAAAGCACAACCAATTCCCGTTCAGTATATCTGCGGGGAGCGCGATCAAAAATTTCGTCAACTTGCTGAACCAAGCGGGTTGCCAATAGAGATTGTTTTGCAGGCAGGACATAATGTCCATCAGGAGCGACCCGCGGCGTTTGCCCGGTGTCTTCGGACACTGCTCGCTCATCAGAGATGACAGCTCAAACAAGATAGGTAGATTATGACAATTACTGTAGGTATCAGTGAAGAAGAACTTTATGCACCGGTCAATTGGAACGATTGTAGCGGTGAGTATCAAGATATCCACTATCACAAATCGGATGATGGTATTGCCAGAATTACCATTGCCCGGCCGCAGGTTCGCAATGCTTTTCGTCCCCAGACGGTCAAAGAAATGATTCAAGCGTTGGCTGATGCCCGCTATGACTCTGGTGTCGGTGTGATTGTTCTGACCGGACTGGGAGAGGATGCATTCTGTTCCGGCGGTGATCAGAAAATTCGCGGTGATTACGGCGGTTATCGTGATGACGAAGGCACACATCACCTCAATGTACTAGACTTTCAGCGTCAAATCCGGACTTGTCCGAAGCCGGTAATTGCAGCCGTGGCGGGCTGGGCCGTTGGCGGTGGTCATGTTTTACATATGATGTGTGATTTAACCATCGCGGCTGACAATGCCAAGTTTGGTCAGACCGGGCCGAAAGTCGGATCGTTTGACGGTGGTTGGGGCGCGTCTTACATGTCACGAATTGTCGGCCAGAAAAAAGCGCGTGAAATCTGGTTCTTATGTCGCTTTTATGATGCGCAGGAAGCCGTTGATATGGGGCTGGTGAATACCGTCGTACCCTTGGCGGATCTGGAAAAAGAAACCGTCCGCTGGTGTCGGGAGGTATTACAACACAGCCCGATGGCGCTGCGTTGTCTGAAAGCCGCCCTGAATGCAGACTGTGATGGTCAGGCCGGGTTACAAGAGCTGGCAGGTAATGCGACGATGATGTTTTATATGACTGAAGAAGGTCAGGAAGGACGCAATGCATTCAACGAAAAACGTCGCCCTGATTTTCACAAGTTTCCTCGGAACCCGTAGGCTCGGCAACGATTGAAATAAATGATTGGAATAAGGTGTCTGGTGGCAATCGAACCATCGGACATCGGTTAAGAGGATCAGCTAACATGCGTAGTGCAAAACTGTATCGCTATCGGTTACCGATGGATAGTGGCGTGATTCTTCGCAACGAGAAGCTACTGGAACGCGAAGGCTTCATCGTAGAAATGCATGAGCAGAATCAGGTGGGGCGGGGTGAAGTCGCGCCATTAATCGGTTTCAGTCTCGAATCAGTGACTGAAGCGGGGGTGCAACTGCAAGAACAACTGGCACGCTGGTGTCGTGGAGAGGTGATTGACTATCAGACGTTATATCCTTCCGTGGCATTTGGCTTATCTGCCGCAGAAGCCGAGTTATCCGGTGAACTGCCACAAGCAGGGCATTACTTTGCGGCACCTTTGTGTATTGGTGACCCGGATGAATTGATCGAACGTCTCCAAGTATTGCCGAAAAAAGTCGCCAAAGTGAAAGTGGGCTGGTATGAGCCGGTTCGTGACGGGATGATTGTCAATCTGTTGCTGGAAAGCATCCCTGATTTATCACTGCGGCTGGATGTTAACCGTGGCTGGACTCCAGAACAGGCGGCCAAGTTTGCCAGTAAGATTTCCCACTCCTACCGGCAGCGAATTGCTTATATTGAAGAACCCTGTGCGGCACCGAGTGACAGTATCGCGTTTGCGATCAATACCGGTATTGCGATTGCGTGGGATGAAACCCTACAAGAGTCATTACATGATCCGGCGTTCAGTCTGGAGGATCTGACCGGCGTGAAAGCACTGATCATTAAGCCAACCCTGATTGGTTCAATTGAACGGTGTCGTTACCTGATCGAAAAAGCCAGAACGCTGGGAATGCAGCCGGTGATCAGTTCCAGTATTGAATCGAGTTTCGGGTTGTGCCAGCTGGCACGGCTGTCTCGCTGGTTGATGCCGGATGAAGTGCCGGGGCTGGATACTGTCGGTCTGTTTCAGCAGCAGCTGGCTGTGGCGTGGCCGGGCTGTGATTTACCCGTTGTGGCACTGGAAAGTCAGGAATTAATCTGGACATCCTGATGACGAACGGTGAGGAAAGCGGTGACGTTCCCTGGCTGCGTTGGGCAAAGGCGCGGCCGACGGCTGTTGCGCTGAAAGTGGGGCAGCAGAGTTATTGTTGGCAGGCGGTGGCCGAGCGGGTTGCTGCCATTGCCGCGGCCTTGCAACAACAGGGGGTCGGAACTGACGATGTGGTGACGCTGGTCGGCAAAAATCATCCCGATATGGTCTGGTTGTTTCTGGCGCGATTATATGCCGGGGCGTTGACGGCTTTTGTGCCACCACAGCCGGTTGTCATGCTGCAACGCAAACTGGCGACAATTTACCGTCCGCATCAAACCCGATGGTTGTTCTGTACCGATCCAAGCGATGCCGCGGCATTGCAGATGCAGTTACCGGACTGTCGTATGGTTGAGTGTCAGCAGACCGCTGATGCCGTCCTGCCCCCGCATTATCATGCTGAGCAGTTGAGTAGCTTAATCTTTACGTCCGGTTCGACCGGAGACGCGAAGGCGGTTGCCCATACCTCTCATCAGCATTTTGCTTCAGCGCAAGGGTTGTTATCTCAGTTTCATTTCTCGGCCGGTGATACGTGGTTACTGAGTCTGCCTGTCTATCATGTGTCCGGCTTGTCGATTATTTATCGCTGGTTGCAAGCCGGGGCTTGTCTGCGTATCGGGCGTGTCGCAGCCGGTGAACTCGCAGATGTGACCCACGCATCTTTGGTGCCGACCCAGTTACAGCGTTTGCTGGCGCAGCCAATCCCGCTTGCACTGACCCATGTGTTGCTCGGGGGCAGTCATATTCCGGCGGAACTTGCCCGGCAAGCGGCTGCGCTCGGTATCGAAACCTGGCTCGGGTATGGCATGACAGAAGCTGCGTCAACGGTGACGGCAAAGCAGGTCGGTGGCCTTGAGAGTTGTGGCCGGGTGCTGCCTTTTCGTCAGGTGAAAATTGCTGACGAACGAATTTATATCAGCGGTGATACGTTGGCTTGTGGCTATTATCGTCAGGGAGAACTGACCCCCTTGTGTGATGAAACAGGGTGGTTTGACAGCAAGGATATGGGGTACTGGCACGATCAGGAACTGCATGTCACCGGGCGGGCGGACAATCTGTTTATCTCCGGCGGGGAAAATATTCATTGCGAAGAAATTGAAGCGGTTTTAGTGCGACATCCACAGATTGAGACAGCGGTGATAGTTCCGGTTGCCGATGCAACCTATGGGATGCGTCCGGTCGCTGTGATTGACTGTGAACAGGACTGGCAATCGATGAGTGCGGATATCAGCGCGTGGCTTGAAGGGCGCCTGGAGAAATTCAAATGGCCGGACAGTTATTATCGTTTGCCTGAGCACTGCCGTCCCCAAGGGATTAAAATCTCCCGTGCAGCGGTCAAAACGTGGTTAAACGCTGCAATCGAGCAAGGTCTCGATCCTGACAAGCAGTTATGAGTTAGTCCAAAACTGAATTTTGGTTTGATATGTCTTTTGGTCATAATTAGCCTAGTTTAACTAACTGAAAGGCATATCCAATGAAAAAAGGGCTCATGATTGCGACCATTATCATTCAGCTTTTTGTGGCCGTGCTCAATAGTGGCGCTACCCGCTCATTGGCGGAGCTGACCGCATTTTTGTTAATTGTGGTGCTGTTTTTAGAACGTTCTCCCCGCCAATCCTCTCGCCAAACGTCTTCACTGTGAATCCGGATCGGTGCCGTGCTGCATCGATTCACTGAGTCAGCATAATCCAGCTCAGTGATGACACCGAGACGAGGATCCACAAACCGACACCGAACAGTAACGGCCGCGGCCCTGCCTGACGCAACTTATCGAACGACAAACTACAGCCAATCAAAAACAGGCAGATAACCAGGGTCTGTTTCGCCAGCGTAAAGATCCCCTGATAAATCTCAGAAAACCGGGGTAATTGGTCATGACCAATAATCGCAGCGCAGTAGAACAAGATGAAATAGGGAATGGTGATTTTTCTTGATTGGCTGCGAAATAAAAATGTGCTGAGCAGTGCTACCGGGATAATCCAGAGGGCTCGCGCCAGTTTTAACGTGGTGGCCGTTTTGAGTGCGGTTTCTCCGTAGGCTGAAGCTGCACCGACCACCGACGATGTGTCATGAATGGCAATCGCTGCCCAAGTGCCGAATGTTGTCTGACTCATATTGAGCAGGTGACCAACCGCCGGAAATATAAATAAAGCCAGTGAATTGAGGACAAAAATTGTGCCCAGTGCCAGACCAATCTGTTCATCATCTGCATCGATGGCCGGAGCAACGGCTGCAATGGCGCTACCACCGCAAATCGCCGTCCCGGAAGCGATCAGGTAACCTGTTTTACGCTTCAGCCCGACCCGGACACTGACAAACCAGCCGATCAATAAGGTACTGAATATGGTGGCGACAATCAGCCCCAAGCCATGAGCGGTGACGGTGAGTGCCGTTTGCAGCGGAATGCCGAATCCGAGGCCGATAATCGAGTAGGCGAGTAGTTTTTTGGTGATCTTTGCTAAAGGAAGCCCTTGTGGTACCAGCCCTAAAGTAGTCAGAAAAAATCCGATGACCAGTGCTGAAGGTGAGGTGATATAAGATGTCGTACAAACCAGCACCCCCAGTACGAACGGGATGTTTTTGAACTGGCAAGCATGTTTGAGCGAGTCAGCCTTTTTGAAGGCAAAAGTATTACTGAACAAACGACTGAATAAAGGAGCCATGTCGATACCACGATCAGAGAAGATATCGCTATTCTAACCGAAACCGGCGATCAGTCAGTCTGAATGTTTTTAACTTTCATTCATTAAAATTGAACAATTAGGGGCTGTTGACCTTTCGTGGTTGAATTTTGTTCAATCTGAACGGGTATTGATCGCGGCGCATGCCGCTTCGCTATCCTAAGCAAATGACCCCCTAGCGCCATGAGCCTCTTAACTCAGCCACATGTTGCCGCAACTGGGTGCTGTCAGTGTCCGCTGCCATGATCGGTGGTGCCGCTTCTACTTCAATTTTGGCTCTGAAACGTTGCGGCAGCCCCCGGCAAGCCCGGCCGCGATAGCGACTGAAATAACTGCCCCACATCCCTTTGAGTGCCATCGGAATGACCGGGGCGCTGGTGTGCTGAATGATGCGGTCGAGACCGCGGAGAAATGGCCCGATTTCACCGTCTGGTGTGAGCCGCCCTTCAGGAAAGATACAGACCAGTTCACCTTGTTGAAGTGCCCGCTCAATCTGCACAAATGCTTTGCGAATTGTCTTCGCGTGCGAAGCACAGATCGGGATGACGCCCGCGCGGTTCAAAACCGGCCGAATCAGAGGAAGGGTGGTGTAGTCGGCTTCCATCACGAAACGGATCAATCGTGGTGAGGCGGCACTGAGTATCAGTGCATCGAGATATGAGACGTGATTACAGATGAGCAGGGCACCGCCTTGAGACGGCAGATGGTGGAGATTACGATAATGCGTGCGATAGCACAGCCTTGCCAGACAGGCCAATACGAAACGCAGCGTCTCAATCGGTCGCTGATACAGTAAATAAACCGCGACGCCCAGATTGATTAATGCGAGTAGCAAAAACAGGTCGGGGATCGACCATTGCAACAACGACAGGACGATGATTGCGACGATTGCGCTGATCACCATAAACAGTGCGTTGTAAATATTAAGGGCTGCAATCACTTGTGCACGTTGTTCCGGGTGGGCGCGTTGTTGTAATAACGTATACAAAGGGACGATAAACATTCCCCCGAAGCCCCCCAGGCATAATAAGCTAAAAAATAGTGGCCATAGTTCGGTGTTGGTGACAAAGGCTGTAAAGCCCATTGCTTGAGGTAATGCGTCCGGTATGCTGTTGACCAGCCCGTAACCACAAAACGAGATCCCCAGACAAGCCAGTGGCACAAGCCCGAGTTCAACCCGGTGGCGCGACAGGCGGTCGCACAGTAAAGAGCCGAGTGCAATACCGACCGAAAACAGCGTCAGTAGCCAAGAGACCGCTCCTTCATTGCCGTAAAGGAAATCACGGGTGAAATTTGGAAACTGTGTCAGATAAGTTGCTCCCATAAACCAGAACCAGCTGATGATCAGGATGGTTCGGTAGATCACGGGATCCTGCTTGGCAATCCGCAGCGTTTGACGGGTTTGTGAGACAGGACGCCAGTGAAAACGCTGGCTTGGAGCCGTTGCCGGAGCATGGGGAATGTAGCGGCTTGCCAGATAGCCACAGAGTGCAAACACCAAGATGGCACCTGCGGCGATGTATTCTGCACTCGGGATTGAGGCGATGACGCCTGCCAGTAAGGTGCCGAGCAAAATGGCCAGAAATGTTCCGGTTTCAACCAGTGCATTGCCGCTCATCAGTTCATCCGGTTTGAGCTGCTGTGGCAGCAAGGCATATTTAACCGGACCGAATAAAGCGGACTGGGTGCCCATCAAAAACAACAGCAGCAGTAACATCAGATAACTGTGAGTAATAAAGCCAATGGCAGCCAGACTCATGATGACAATTTCTAATAACTTGATTTTGCGGATCAGCCCGCTTTTTTCCAGTTGATCCGCAAGGACGCCGGAAGAGGCTGAAAACAGAAAGAAAGGCAGAATAAATAAGCCGGCCGCGAGGTTAATAAACAGTGTGCTTGAAATCGCCAGTTGATCGGCACTGCTAAACGCAACAAACAGCAACAGGATGTTTTTAAACACATTGTCGTTAAATGCCCCGAAAAACTGGGTAATGAAATAGGGCAAAAAGCGCCGGGATGAGAGCAGAGATGAAGTCGTGTTAGACATGGGAACATCCTTTTTACCCAGAGTGATCACAAAGCGGTTTGAGCAAGTTTGATTACCAAGCTTGCAGATAATGGGTCAGTAAATTATGAATCAGTTCATTACCGTCAATCGGGGATGATGCAAAGAATTTATCATCAACACTCAGTAAAGTGATACCGTGAACACCGGCCCACAAAACCCGGCTGGTGGTGGTGATTTCTTCTGCCGAACGTTGTGGTGCTAACTGTTTGAGCAGCGTTTCCAGAATATCTGTCATGTGATCGATGCGCTGTGTCTGCCATTCGGGCAGATCTTCACCATTCATATTGTGTTCAAAAATGAGCTGCCAGCGGAAGGTGTGGCGCTGGGCAAAATCATGATAACAGTAGGCTAACTGAAATAAAGCGTCCCGCTGATCGCGACTGTGACTGACGGCTTGTCGCGCCTCCTCAATCAGTTCATCGAGTGTTTGTGCGACCGCATGTAATAACAGCAGGTTGTAGCTGCCAAATACATTGACTAATGTGCTGGGGACATAACCAATCATGGCTGCGACCTTACGTAAGCTCAGTTCATGATAGGAGTGACTGGTAAGGAATTTTTTGACATGTTCCAATGTCAGCTGAATGAGTTCTTCTCGCGTGTGGTCGTTTCTTCTGGCCATGGTCTGTAATCGTTAATGAACAACGTTCAATATATTATTGTCCCCTTGTCTGAGCGTCAATCAAAGCCTGCAATATTCTGATACATGTAAAGTGTTTCTTTGGTCAGTAGGAGTGTCTATGATACTTCTGATCCCTTTTAACAAGACGAAGGATAGACATGAAACGCTTTTTATCGTTAATGACTCTACTCATTGTTTCAGTAGCGGTGATGCCGGTTGCTGATGCGAAAAAATTTGGCGGTGGTCGCTCTTTGGGCAATAGTTTCAAAACAGCGCCGGCACCGAAGCAACAGTACAGCAACACTAAAACACAGGATACGAAAGCCGGTCAGACCCAAAATGCCGGACGTAAAGGACTGATGGGCGGGCTGATGGGGGGTTTGCTCGCCGGTGGGCTGTTGGCAGCCTTCTTTGGTGGCGCTTTTGAAGGTATCCAGTTCATGGATATTCTGATTATCGGGTTAGTGGCGTATTTTATCTTCAAATTATTGCGCGGCATGTTGGCAGCCAAGCAGGGCAGTATGAATCAGCAGCAACCGGCATTTGGCGGGAATGCCCATCGCCAGTCTCACGTGCATAATTTCGAAGAGTCTGACTATTCTTCTGCCGGGGGAAGCGGTTTTGGCACCAACGCAGCCAGTGACGTGCCGCACCGTTATCCGCCGGAGTTTGACCGGGTTGCCTTTCTCAATGGAGCCCGGGAGCACTATCGCATCTTGCAAGGCGCATGGAATCATAATGAGTTAGATACGATTCGTGAGTATGTTTCTGCAAGCCTGTTTGAAGATTTGCAAGCCGAGCGGGAGAAACTGACCGGTGAGCAGCATACCGATGTTATGTATGTTGATGCTGAGTTTGTCCGTGCTGACTATGATGCGAACCGTGCCCAGTTGAGCTTGCAATTTTCAGGGCGTTATCGTGATGCTGTTGAAGGGATTGAAGAAGAGATCCACGATATCTGGCATCTTGAACGGGATTTAACCGTACCGAATGCACCCTGGCTGATTGTCGGGATTCAAGGTTAGTTATTTTCACTGACTATATGAAAATGCCTCCGCTTGCGGAGGCATTTTTCTGTTTATTGATTTGATATCCTGACACCGAATTCACAATATGCCGTCGATAGCGCCCTGAACAAAATGCTCTCTAAACAAAATGCAAGTCATCACCATGTGGCAGCACGCGAGCCAGCCGCGGGAAAATATTCTCAAAGGCCATGTGGTGAAATTCGGATGAGAAAGAACTACAAGCATTTTCGATGGTGATCATGTTATATCCCAGTTCCCAGCCATGGCGCAGGGTTGATTCCACGCCCATATTGGTGGCAATCCCGACGACAACGAGATGACGAATTCCGCGTCTGCGTAACTGCATGTCGAGTGCTGTTCCTGTAAATGCACCCCATTGCCGTTTGGTGATCAAGACATCCCCGTCTTCAACCACACCATCAGCCAATGTCATCCACTGTTCCATTGCTTCCGGTGCTGGTGTCGGTTCATCAACTACGCCGGGTGGGTAATCCTGCAGATCGGCTGACCAACCGACATTCACACCGACGACGGTTGCACCATGCCGGCGAAAACGTGCTGCCAGCGACTGGCACCTTGCCAGTATTTCATCTGAGGGATACGGATAGCGCTGCGGAGCGAGTATACCCTGTTGTAAATCGATCAGAATCAATGCGGTTTCATGCGGGTTTAATGTCAGCATCGTGATTTCCTTGAATTGATGAGAATCGAAGATTAAATCTCTACCTGATATTCAGGCACAGATGTGATCTTGGATTGCTGTTCTTCAAAAAAATTCCCATTCAATTCAAATGAATCCAGTTGTGCCAGATAAGGCGCGATCGAACCGATGTGTTGCTCTACCCAAGCCGGATTGTAGTAGCAGTCCAGATAGCGTTCCCCATCATCGCACCATAATGTCACCAGCGAGCCCGTTTCACCGTTGCGTTGCATCTGCCGGGCGAGCTGGAGTGTGGCATAGAGGTTGGTTCCGGTTGAGGGGCCGGCTTTACGCCCGGTTTGCTGCTCCAGCCAGTAAATGGTCGCGATACTGGCTGCGTCAGGGACGGCGATCATGGTGTCAATCACACCCGGTATAAAACTGGGCTCAACTCTGGGACGACCAATCCCCTCAATCCGGCTACTTTGTTGACAAGTCAGTTGAGAATTATTGTGAAGAAACGCATCGTAAAAGACTGAGTTATCACAATCTGCAACACATAATTGGGTTGGGTACTGGCGATAATGAATATGCCGCCCCAGCGTGGCGGAGGTGCCACCGGTACCGGCTGACATCACCAGCCAGCGTGGCAGCGGAAAACGTTCTTGTGCCATCTGGGCAAAAATCGCATGAGCGACATTATCTGTTCCGCGCCAGTCTGAGGCACGTTCTGCATAAGTGAACTGATCAATATAGTGTCCGTTGAGGGTTTCAGCCAGTTGCCGGGCTGCCGGGTAAATATCACAAGAACGGTCAACAAAGTGTGCTGTGCCGCCATATTGTTCGATCAACTCAATTTTCTTGCGCGCGGTCGTCCGCGGCATGACCGCATAAAAAGGCAGGCCCAGCATTTGAGCAAAATAGGCTTCAGAGATTGCCGTGCTGCCGGAAGAAGACTCGATAATCGGGGTGTCCGGTCCAATCAAACCATTGGTTAACGCATATAAAAACAGTGATCGGGCCAAGCGGTGTTTCAGTGAACCTGTCGGGTGGCGACTTTCATCTTTAAGGTAAATATCGATGTTCTGTAAACCGGGTACGGTTAGTTTGATCAGCGGCGTTTCCGGATGATGTGCTTCTTCGGCCATGATTTGATGAATTGCCTGCTTAATCCAACTATGATGACTGGTCATATGAATACTTCCTATAAAGCGGAGAAGGTGAACGAACGAATAGAATAAAAATAACCGGATTCACTGAGAAAAAGGTTTCTTTTTTTACTGTTTATTGGCTAAATGGTAGAAAATATTTCTCTTTTATTGGAGTGTGGTGGAATGAAATTGGATAAAACCGATAAACAATTACTGCGATTATTACAACAGAATGCGGAGTGGTCTTTGAATGAGCTGGCTGACGCGGTTCATCTGACCACGACACCATGCTGGAAGCGGTTAAAGAAGCTCGAAGAAATGGGCGTGATCCACAAACGAGTTGCGTTGCTGGATCCGGAAAAATTGGGATTAAACTTCACCGCTTATGTGATGCTCAAAACCAGTAATCATTCTCATGAGTGGTACGTTCGTTTTGTTGAAATCGCTTCAGAATTTCCAGAAGTGATGGAGTTCTACCGAATGGCGGGGGAGTACGACTATATGATGAAAGTCGTCGTTAAAGATATGCGCTGCTTTGACGAGTTTTACAAGCAACTGGTCAATCGTGTCGAAGGATTGAGTGATGTGACTTCGACCTTCGCAATGGAATCACTGAAATATACCACGGAGCTGCCATTGTCATAACGGTTGTTAATACTGAGTATGCACCTCGGCCTGCCGACACAGAAAAATGTCCCGACAGGCCACTTGAACTTGAACTTGAACTTGAACTTAAGTATAAGAGCTAAGAGCTAAGAGCTAAGAGCTGTCAGCTGACTTACTGAACTTACTCAAGGTTAATCAGTGAGCCCGGTTAACCAAATACCAATGTAATGAAAACAATGACAGCAAATAAAACCCCAATATATTTCAAGAAGAGACCTATATTTTTACTCCCGCCCGGTGGGGGGGTATTACAACATCCCATACTGACCTCCGGTGTTGATGATGACTACATCGGTATCATAAAGCTTCCCCTTGGGGGAAAGTAAAGCCTGCAGTCATCACAAAAGTTATGGCCGCAACTAAGCATCATCTGATGGCTTTGGCGCGGCGTGATCAGGAAAACGCATCACACCTTCCTGTACCGCACTGGCAATCAAATCACCTTGTTGATTGTAGATTTCTCCCCGTACCAGTCCGCGGCCATAGGTGGCACTCGGGCTCTCAATCGCAAACAGCAGCCATTCATCCATACTGAATGGCCGGTGATACCACATCGAGTGATCAATGGTTGCGACCTGAAATCCCGGGGTCATCAGTGTGACTGCATGGGGATGCAATGCCGTGATCAAAAATCCCCAGTCAGAGGCATAGCCGAGCAGGTATTGATGGATCAACTGATCGTTCGGTAACTTGCCGTTGGCCCGGATCCACAGATACTGCTTGGGTGCAATTTTTTCCGGTTGGAACGGATTGACCACATGCACCGGACGAATTTCAATCGGCTTCTCCCGACAAAACATTTTTTTGACCGGTTCAGAGAGACGGTGGGAAATTTGATTCATTAACTCAGTTTCAGAGGCATAATTTTCCGGACCGGGGATGTCTGGCATGGTATTTTGGTGCTCAAAGCCGGTGCCTTCACCGTGGTATGACGCGGTCAGATAAAAAATCGGCCGACCATTTTGGATCGCTTTTACCCGTCGGGTACTGAAATTACGCCCGTCTCTGAGATTTTCTATATCGTAAATAATCGGTTTTTCCGGATCGCCCGGGTGAAGAAAGTAGCTATGAAATGAATGAACCGTTCGCTCGGAATCGACGGTATAGCGGGCGGCTGAGAGTGCCTGACCGATCACTTGCCCCCCATAAACCTGAGGTAAGCCAAGGTGTTCACTGTCTCCCCGGTAGAGTCCTTCCTCTAGTTTTTCTAACTGTAAAAGTTCAAGTAAATTATTGAGAGCCTCGCTCATACTACCTCACTATGTTATCTACACTCCGACATCGAACACTGTCAGAAATCAAAAATCAAGTTTTGTTCAATTGATATTTATCTCTATAATTATCGGCTCAAACTGGAAGATATATAAAATTTATAATGATGAAATATAACAATCAATGGTGCCTTTTTTTGACCCTTATCTGTGTTTTTCTTAGCAGAGGGGGACTGGCACAAACGCAAGCTCAGCCGATAGAGTCACCGATTCATAACCTAACCGGCACATTGCTCGGTGATTATCCATTACCGAAAAAAGTGTTTGTGGTGGTGACGCTCAATGACCAGACCCAACACAATCAGGTGGTTGCAAAATATCAATTTTATGGTGATGGTTTAACGTTGCCGATTGACTTTCAACTCTCTTATGCTCAGTCGAACATCCGACAAAATCATCGCTATCGTATTCAGGCCGAGATTTTTGAACGGGGACATGTCCGGTATACGGGGGCAGGGAGTGCCACAGAACTTGCGCTCGAACCTTCCGTATATGATGGTCAAATCCGCATGACCTCCGTGAAAAGCGCATCATCCCACTGAGTCGGGTTGCCAGCGATAGTGGCGGAGTGAAATTCTGCCACGACTGCTGATGGGTATCCCTTCTGCGACTAATTCGGCTCGCTGGCGATCAAAGTCCGGGCCGGACAGGGAGATTTCTCCCTTGCTGTTAATCACCCGAAACCAAGGGAGTGTCGAGCCTTTCGGGAGTTGCCCCAATGCTTTACCGACATGACGTGCATAGCCCGGATAACCTGCCATTTTGGCAATATCGCCATAGGTGCTGACTTTACCGGCCGGGATTTGGTGAATCACGGTAAACACCTGAGCAAGAAATTGCTTTTTATCATCGGAGTGAGTCATCTCAATTGAATCCGTCAGAAAAATTTATGCAATAGGTTGAGAGTCTGAACTGATGTTGATCAGTGTATGATCAAAACAGCGTTCTGTCAGGTCTTTGCACTGTAAGTGAACGGTTGAACGGAAGCGGTTTAATAGTGCAAAAACAAGGGAATCTGCTTAATCCCTATCCACTCAGTTAGCATCAGGCCACTTTTATCAGAAAGGGACTTGCAATGCGGATCTCAATCCCTGATAATCACCCCGCTTTCGATGCTTATCATCAAAGCCCTTATCTATGGAGGCCCTGGTCCTCCCGCAACACTAATTCGTGAACCTGGTCAGGACCGGAAGGTAGCAGCCACAGCGAATGACGTGTGTGCCGGGATGTGGCTGGGGCTTCCACCCAATTGTCTCTTTCCCAATCGTCTCTTTCCTGAGAAAATCAATCCCTTACATTTTAGTTGGTTATATTTGTTTGCGCAGGTACTGACCTCAGATACTAAAATGCGCTATTGATCCCAATTAAAAAATGGCTCTTGGCCGTTTAGATTTCAGGTTCCGGCGCAGTTTCGTGCACGACTGGATCATAAATGCGAAACGAAATTTCAGGTGTATCGATAAGAGCTCTGCTAGCTTGCTTGCGTTGGAACATGAAATAGAGTTTCGCGAACGCATGGGTGCCGTCGTCTACAACAGACAAACTTCAAACTTCGGTCAGACATTTGTCGATTATAAACTTCGAAGGCACATAACTCGTTAACCAAACACCATTCTCAGAAATATAGAATTCAAAACCTTGCTCATACATGAGTTGGGATTTTATTTTTAAAATAACAGGCTTACCGTATCGCTGGCCAACAGTGACAGCTGTTTCCTTATCTGCAGATAAATGGACATGCTGGCGTTGCTGTGGTTTTAATCCTTCTTCGAGAATACTATCTAAAAATCGGGTCGCAGTACCATGATATAAAAATTCTGGCGGAACAGAAGATTGTAGTTGTAAATCGACATGAATCGAATGTCCTTGGTTAGCTCGAATATGCTGACCATCTTCAGAAATAATGAAACGTTTTTTATCGTTGGTATCTACAACGTCTTGAATTAAATTTCTGTCAATATCTTCGATTTCATTTGAAGCAGAGGCTTTATCAATCAGCTCATCAATATTAGCCCATCCATGTGGGTCAAGCGTTAGGTCAATCGCTTCTGGTTTGTGGCGTAACACAAAGCTTAAAAATTTACTGATCTGCTTGAGTTTATTTTGGGAAGTCATATATTTTCTCTATTACATATTCAAGTTAGTGAATTATTCTTTTCAAACAAACCCGTTCCACCAATCCTTTCAACCGCTGCACTTCTGTTTCCAGATATGCCAATTCTTCCTCGGTGATCTCATAATGCTCCGAGTAGCGGGCTTCGATATAGGCGCGTTGCAGGCGGCGGAAGCAGCGGCGGTGGAATTTGTTGTCGAGCGGGAAAATCGTTGCAAATTCAGCATCGATTTGGGCGCATAGTTTCCCCAGTTTTTCGATATTGTGGGATTTGGGTAAATAATTGGTGCAGGTGAGTAGGGTACAGGCAAACAATTTTTCCGTGACTTGGTGAAGCTGAAAGGATGCTGTTTTTAAATGACCATTTTTAACCATCGGATGAAAATAAAGGAAAAACTCGTTGGCACTCGTAAACCACTGTTCATAATGCTTACGGGCAATTTCCTGCTTTTCTGCTTCGGTTAGATCCCCCGGTTCTGCCAGCGGTTTTGGGGTGGCGGCAAACAGTTCAATCCCTTCTTCGCGGATATCTTTGAAGAAATAATGCCCCTGTTGTAGCCGCTCGTTGACTTCCTGCAAATCATGGACAATCAATCCCAGCGGTGCCGAAGTGACTTTACGGTCGATCTGCTCTTTGGCGCGTTGCCAGACGACATCTTCTTCAACCAGCGCGGCTTTATTCACAATCACCAGAATATCGTAGTCACTGATATAGCCATTGATCGGATCGTTGACCCAAGTGCCTTTGGCGTGGCTGCCGAACAGAATGATTTTCACAATCCGAAACTCGCTTTTACTCGCTGTTTTGCCCTGAAGATAGTCTTCCAGCGTATCGCGCAGAATGGCCGATATGGTAGCAAGCTCCTGCTGTTTGGATTCAGGCAAATGGTCGAGAGATGTTTTCATAAAGCAATATTCGGTCTGTGTGGATTGAATGGCTCATAGGATAAAAGAAGCGAGCGGCAAAAAACACTGTTTGTCATGGTATTAGTGGCGTTGTCTAGGGGAAATGCGACGGGGTTCGGTTTTAGTGGTTTGTCTTGTTGCAGCCTCCGGCTCCGAAATATGACGCACTTTAAGGTGTGTGTCCTGATAAGCACTGCAGTTGGTGGGACATAAGAACGGCAATATCACCGATGATACCTATGGTGGTTGCTTTGATATTGCTCAGTTAAAAGCAAAAATTGAAGAGTACAATGTGGAGGTGGAGCCAATTGTAGCGCAGGTACAGCCTTGGCAACCATCGACCTATCGTTGAGGCATAAGGTTATGGATTTAGTATGCCCCCAACTGATTGCGCTATTGGTTCAGTATGAGCGAGTGAAAGGGGGCGGTTGGGCTACCAACTTCTTATCGTTGCTGGCATTTACAGCATGCCTTGGTGCGCCTTATCGAACTACTTACAGCCAATATCGTGCCCTTAAACGGTATCTGGAGAGCTTTTAACGGTAGTGTGATGGCTTGTAGTATTGTTGGCAATGCAAGGGCGGTTCGAAGTATGGTGTGTACTTAAAATGTTTTTGCCCCAAAACTCTTTAGCTCAGGATTCCTGACCACATTCTCATGTCAGTTCTTGACCTACTTATACTAATAGCAGATTATGAGCCTAGTTGAGCACTTATAATTATACAGACATGTTCTGCAATTTATGAGTGGAAGGAAGAATAAGACCTATAGAACAGTATGTTGCTGCTATGACGTCTGTATTTTATGGAAATATTATAAAGACAATGTCTGCTGAAAAGACACTGTTACAAGGCAAGTCAACAATGAGCTATTTTCACGTAACGATAAAAACTAGAAGTTCAAAAGGCTGGTTCTGCATATTCAAAGATCTGTCAGCTTCCGACCTTAAGAAGAAACTTGTTAAACCATATAAGCTTGGCAAGCCCATCTATTACGATGGAAATATATTGCCGCCAAATGAAATCACGCAGATTAAGATAAATGAAACAGAAAAAATGCATGAAGAAGAACTGAAAATTGTACAAGATGAGAGCTACAAAGAAGTTCAAGAGTTTAATCGTACAAGCTCCAGCGTTGTTCTAATAAGTACAGGGCATGGATATAGTGACTACGAAATAAATGAATGCGGGAAAGATGTGACCAACTCATATATTTCCACTGGCCCTGGAGTTGGTACTGCTTTCACGGTAGCGGCTGAGTTCATTAAGCATCCTTGGGTGGTGCGCGTTGTCGGTGGCTTGGTGTTTCTTGCTGTCGCTGCATATATGGGTTTTAAGTAAATGCCTTGTAACAAGGCCATTAAATTCGCTCCCTATGATCGTCGGACGCTCGCAAGCTCGCGCCGTTTATGGCGGCGTTATAAATTTTGATTGGAGTACATATGACACCGACAGAAGTATCAGAGTGGTCTAAATTCTGTAAGTTAGAAAGTTCATACGGTTTTGCTAGCTTTGGATTTCATCCATCTGCTACACATGGGGATGCTTATCGCTTTGGTGCAAGGTACTCATTGACTGCTGATCTATCTACTGTTGCAATTAATGGTAGAACTCAGAATACATCAGATGGTTACGCGCAATTGATGAAAACCGTGATGGCGTGGGGTGTCGTAGAGTCATATTTTAGTCTGCACAACATTAAGATTGGTCACCCTATCCAAAGAAATCTTCACCTAGTACCACATTATGACGTTGTAAAATTGACATCACTTAAGAGCAAACTGAATAATCAACAGTGCTTTAAGTTTTTCACAGAACTAAAGTTACATGTAAACAGCTCACATCAATTAGCCATCAGTGACTATTTAGCCAATCCACTAGGTAGCTATGACGTAAGCTATTTGTTCTCTGCTATTCGACACGTATTTGCTCATGGTATTTTGACTCCTCATACTGGTAAAGTTGTGCCAAAAGTTACAGTCAGAATCTGCAAAGTACTGATTGAATTTTTCTTGGATATAGTCAGTGACG
Organism: Vibrio ruber DSM 16370; assembly: GCF_900163965.1. Lineage (GTDB taxonomy): Bacteria > Pseudomonadota > Gammaproteobacteria > Enterobacterales > Vibrionaceae > Vibrio > Vibrio ruber. The sequence continues at coordinate 74,002 of NZ_FULE01000047.1, read as the reverse complement.
AATTTGGTAAAAAAGTGCGTCTGCACTCGAACTATGCGTCGATATAAAATTTGTAATAAACGATCAAGGAATCAACCTACTTTTCCTAATCTGACAGAAACGAGTTAGAGTAATAGTTCTACCTCATTTCTGTCCAAAGATGAGTTGCGTGTGTTGATGCATCAACATTGTGATCACCAATATAGCTCTGGAATAAAGGGAGCCGCGAACCAATCATGCTCTTAAACGCTATCGAGAGACCTGGTATTCAGTTCTGAGTCGAGAAGAAGGTGCACAGTGCCTCTGACAGAATGAAATTTTCGTACAACAGTAACTTTTTGATGAGTACCAAAGATAAACTGTCCTAAAACCCATCATCTGTTGTCCACTTCCCGTCAAATGAAATATCGACATGTATGGTTGAAGTGTTTACCAAATGTTCAAAAACGGCAGGGCGTAAAATTCTGCTTATTCAGCGCATAAAAAAGTCAGAACATACGTGTTCTGACTTTAAATAATCATCTATTTACAATGAGTTATATACACTGCTAGTTGTAATCGCAGTTATCTCGATATTCACTCACTCTGTAACTGCGGTCAAAGTTTTGTCCGCATAAAAATTGATTATAGCGTTTATCTTTATCAATAAAGCGCTTCATCCATGCAACACCATTGCGCCCTAAAATATCTTCGTTAGGGTACCCGGTATTCGCACAAAAATGACTGCCTAAGGCAATTTCAAAAAATGCTTTTGGCGTGGTTTCCGGGATTTGATTATAAAATCGGGAAGCATGTATACCCACTGGTGCTACAGCATCGGCTTGACATGCAATGATCATGGTCGGTGAAGTAATACTGGAAAAACGGCTTAATCCGACATACCAAGGTGCTTGAGGGATCACTGCATCAATCTTTCTGTCTGTTGCCAGTTTGAGGGCTCCACCACCACCCATAGACCATCCAATGACACCCACTCGGTTTGGATCCACTAATCCATATATCGGAGAGCTTCGGTCATTATTTTTATCAATCACATAGTCGATTGCCGCACTGAGCTGATTTGCCCGGTTATCGGGTTGATCATAAATTGTATTCGTATCTATGGTAATTACGGTAAAGCCCCAGGATGCCAGACGCGATCCCCACCATTGAATACTACTTTCAAATGAAACATAGCCCGGAACTACCGCAATAATTCCTTGCTGTCCTCCCGATTCCGTCGAGTAATGAATCGTTCCTCCACCAAATCCTCTGGCGAGTCTGGAAACATTGATAGTGTTGACCGAATAAGGTCCCCGGCTGGCTTCTAACTGATCCATTCGAGGAACCGGGCCACGTTCAAACCCATTGGCACAGTCCGAACATGGCAACGCAAAAATTGGCGAGGAAAAAAATACGACTATGATTCCCAATGCTAGCTTACCTTTCGTTAAAACATTCATAATCACTCCATTATGTGTTTTGAGCATTAACATCACATTGGCACCACCAATAATGCGCATTGGTGCATATGTGGTCTACTACAAAAGCTAGGGGAGTTGTTCATTTTTTCAACAATTAAATATTGGCACGTCCAGTTTATATATGATTTATTTGATATCTAATGGGAAATAAATGGCAAAATATTAAGATTTTTATAAATAAAAAGTAAGGCAGATAGTCAGTGTGGCACGTATGGCAAGGTATAGAAAAATGAGAAAGGAATCGCTGTACTAAAGGGGGGAATGTCGATCAGCATGAATTACAGGATCCATGGAACGATCCTATCAATGTGTAAGAATCCAAAATCGGTTACTTGGTATCGAATTCTTTATACGTTTCGAAAGTAAGATAGGGGCTTGCTCTTTGTTGCGGGTCATTGACCTAGGATGGCTAAGCGGCATGACCCGCGCCGCGATCAATACTCGTTCAGATTGAACAAAATTCAACCACGAAATATCAGCAGCCCCTAGAAACAGCCTGCAAGTTCTGCAATACATTCTATACATTTGAAAAATATGCAAAGTTATGGTCTCCAGAACTGATTCAACAAGGTTTAAACAAGTGGTGTTGTTACAGTAAGAAAGAGAAGATAAGTTGAGTGAGCATTAGAAATATAGGAGTGTCAGCAACCACGTCATCACCAAAATCTCTGCCGTTAAGATACATGCCTTCTCACCCTCAATGTTTTGCTGCCTCTTTGCAAGTCGTTGGCGGCAGCACATAAACTCGATGGGATTCACGCAGAGCAATATGATGCAGCCGGGTACATTCGATATAACCGTATTCTTCAACTTTGTGCGTGAGTTTGGTGTGGTAGACAAAGCCGATCACAAAACCGATAGCCGCCAATACCCCCATCGAGGGAAGGATTAAACGGGACAGCTGACAGGCGGTGATTAGTGTAAATAATCCAAAGAGACCAAGAGGAAAACAAATTCCCACCCACACAAAATTAGAGACATTGTTCAACATGCCATAAACAGTGATGATGGGGTTGCCTCCGACTGCATGATATCCATCCATAAAATCATGAACTCTATAAATCCCAAAACCAGTCAAAGCAACTGAAATGATGATTGCTCCTAACGCCTTTAATCTCAATTTAATCCGTGTATTCATGAATTAGTTTCTCAATCTCGTCCTTCATCGACTGTGTATAGTGATATTGTTTATCAAGACTACTGATATAGTTGCCAATAACAAACGACCCAACAGCAAATATACCAAGGGCGGCCGCTACGGGTAATGCTGATCCGACGAGTAATAAACCACCCTCGATTAGCAATACCAACCCCTGTGCTACTGCCGCAGCCGTAATGCCTCTGATTACATCTCCACCAAGCCAGCGACCGACGACATGACTTAAGGTTTGCTCATGATGCATCATATAATCAACACCGTTGACTGCACCACTAAATACAATCTCAACAAACACATTCCCTTTAAAGAAGGCCGCATTGCCTTTGAATGTATTCAAACCGTAACCGACTTTGAGCATTTGCGGTGTGGCTTCTTTCCATGTGATCCCCAAATCCAGATAACGGGGCTTATAATTCTCAATCACAATATGTGCTTTACCGTTGATATCGATCGCTTTGGCCGTGGCACCGAACGCGCCTAAATCTTTGGCCGCTTCATAAGCCGCCTTCATGCCCGACCCCAGCCCGGCATAATCTTTTCCGCCTGAGAGGTCATTGTAACTGTCTTTTGTCACGCTTGACAGGTAGGCTTGTACCTCTCCGCTCATCATGGTGATCTGCCGCTGTGTTTCCACTTTCAGCAAATGCAGATACTCAATAGCCTCATCCAAGGTACACACGGCAATCGAGACGGTTTTTTGCTGTGAAGTATCCCAAAAAATCTCACAGCGATTTTCCGGTGTGACACCGGTTGCCTCGGGCTTTTTCCCGTCGAGCGAAAAAAGCGGCTCACCCGGCTGTGGGGGTAAAAGGATCGGCTGCGATATTCCGGCAGCATTGGTCGTCGTTAAGCCTGCCTGTGGCTGTGACGTTTGGGTCATGCTCATCCCTCGACCGATATTCACCCCGCTGCCCATGTTGATACCAACGGTATTGATATTCACCCCTTGACCGACATTGATCCCCGCCCCGATATTGACTGAGCCGGATGTATCCGTGCCGAGACTGACCTGATACGGACTCGCTTTTACATAACAACTCCCACAGCCTGTATCAACAAAATCTCCGGCACGTGCCAGTTTTTGCCCGTAAATATTGGCATTTCTTGGCGATGTCGCCACAATCGGCCCTGTACCGCTACAGCTTCGGCTGCCACAGGAGCAGGTTGCCATATCGCCAACCAATGCAACTAATTTACCGTTCACTTTCATGTTACCGCTGCCAGTAATGACTTTGCCCCCTGTCGTGGTTCCACAGTCCAAGGTGATCACATCCTGACTCATGACACTTTTAACCTATCTCATTGATTTGCTGTGTGTATTCTAAAAGGATTGCTCAATTAGCAGAAGAAAGGGAAAGACGCTATTGATGAGAGTGAGAGGCTGACCGAAATAACGGTGTGCTTTATCAATAGAGGAAACAGTAATACAGGGAAAATAAATCTCCCGCACCACAGTTTCGGTATATCTGTACTATGGTGGGCTGAGCAGGAGCGCTCAGCCAGAACAAATAAATTACTCTAAGTTTCCACCCAGACGAGAAAATAGTTCATATCCAAAGTGGGTCATGGCAAAACCCAAGGTATACCCGTTTCCAAAAATGCCAGCCAGATAAACTGACTGGCATTGCACCGGACGGAACATCTTGTTTTTGATTAACTGTATTCTTGGCGACTATCCGCTTTATCCGTCTTTTTCCCCTGATTAAATGCCACGGCTACCAGAATCAATAACAGGGCGACCCATGTGTTCAGTCCGACATGTTCTTGCGCAAACACAAACCCAATCAGTACACCGAAGGTGGGGACGAGGTAATTTGTCAGTGATGTAAATATCGGACCGGCTTCGGTAATCAAAATCATGTATAAGAAGTAGACGAACCCGGCACACATCACGCCCAGATAAGCGACTGACAGTATCGCATCTGAGGTCACGCTGCTTGGCAGTTTAACGCCGGTAACTAGCGTGATCAGTAATATTTGCAGGCTGGCCGAACCCAAGACATTTCTTGCCACAATCAGCGGATGCTCATCACCGCATTTAGACAGAAGCAACAGCGCGATACCGAAAGAAGCAGCACCGATAAGAATCGCGACCGGCCCCCAAAAATTAATGGTTCCTTCACCTTCGAGGATGCCCGGAGCAAAGAGCGACAAGAGACCGAGAAATCCAATCACAACACTCATAATGCTTGCACGTGAGATTCGCCCGCTGCTTAAAAGTGGGGTAAATAAGATGACAAAAAACGGGATGGTACCGATTAATACCGAAGCGATGGAGGAAGGCACATACTGTTGTCCCCATGGCACAAGCGTAAAGGGGATCGATGCTTCCAGCAGTCCGATAAGCATATAGATAACCCAGGATGTATTCCCCTGAGATCGAACCTTCAGCACTTTACAAATGATAAACAGGGTTAAGAAGCCGACCACAGCCCGACCGACGCCGATTAACTGTGGTGATAAAGCGGTGAGCGCGATTTTTTGAAATATAAACTGGGAGCCCCAAATCAAACCGATTAATGCAAGCAGCAGATATTTATTTTTCATCTTCAATTCCTCCTCGTTAATGATCGCGGAAAATGCGGGTGGCACTGACCAGTTTGTCTGAAATGCCATTGGTTCTGAGTGCGTGCCAAAGTACGACAGCGTTGATACTCAACAGAGGAATGCCCAGACGAGGCTCCAGAGCCTCCGCGAGGTTTACAAAACTCATGTTTGTGCCGCATTGTACGATCGCGTCCAGCTTATTTCCTTCGGCATCCAACAGATCCAGAATTGCCTTTTTCTTTAAGTCGTCCGGAATATGAGCAATGTGCTGAGTATTACCACAAGCTAATCCGACATCTGCGACGACATTGTAACCAAGGTCGCAAAACATCTTTCTTGCGGATGCGTTTCCGTGTGCCTCGAAGGGGGTAATAATGCCGATGTTTTTTGCCTGATATTTGCGAAGTGCGCTATCGATTGCTGCATGGCATGTTGACCAGTGAAGATCCGTTGTCGCTATCGCATCATTAACGGGCGCTGCAACTTCATCGATACCCAATAGGATATGCTCTAAACTCATACCCAGTATCAAATAGTCAGGGTCAGAGAGTTTTACAATATCGACAGCATCTTTCAAGCCGGCCAAGAAGCTTTTTTTATAGAACTCCCTATCTATCTCATTTTTGATTTCTGGCTTGGGGGTGACAACATTTGAAGTGTGAAATCCTATGTTACGCAGAGATGCGACATGATGATTATTGATTAATATACTCCAGATTTCCTTCTCCATTGTCGTATTGGTTGCAGGCACAATCAGACCGAACTTTTTATGCAAGTGTAATGGGTCTTCGTGATAGTTATTTCTATCAATATCTCCATAATTGTTAATTAACTCACCGTTAAAATAAACACCATTTGCGGAGAATATTGGTTTTGTGATTTTTTCCTTGCTGACTTTTAATACATTCATAATTGGCTCTTATGATTTGATAGCGTGGGTATTCCCACGCTAAATTAATATATGGATAGATTAGTAAACAGGACGTTTAATAAGTATGTCTTGCCTGTTTTCTATCTCTGGCTGGTAAACATCTTTGTGCCAGCACTCTTTTTCAACGTCTTGCATTGAAACAGAAACAACATTATCCGGGCAAGAAAATCCGACAGAAATAATTGAAGAAATTTGACTTGCAATTTTTTCTTTATCCTCTTTGGTCAGGTGAGAGGGGAAATGTTTAATCAATACATGCGGCATGACGTTCTTCCTTAATTGGCATATTAATATTTATAAATATCAATATTAATCGTGAGTTGTATTTTATTTTATACTCTTGTCATTATGGGTGTAGAAATATGAACAATATTATGTTTATGTTTTTATTGAAAGGAATGTTTATATTTATGAAAAATTTGATGTTAGAAAGGTAAATATAATTGAAGTATCGGTTTAATTGATGATTCTATGCCGAACCAAATAATTTAAAGGTACATATCTGTCCCAGTTATTTGATTTGCAATAATCTACAATTTGACTCTGTGAATAGAGTCCGAATTTGTGTTTTATATTATCTATATATTTCCTGATGGTATTGATTTCTAATCCTATCTCTTTTGATATTCTTTTAATGTTCGCCCCATTCAGTAAAAAGTACAGGACTTCCCACTCTCTTTTGGAGAGGGTCGAATTGGGAGGGGTTAACGTTATACTGCCTGGTTTTTTACCAAATATTGTATAAACCTCGAGATCTAGTTTTTGGGCAGGCTCTCCCCAAAAATAAACTCCGATAATTTCATTGTTATAAAAAAAGGGTCTTTTGTGGAGAATCCAACCTTCTAATATTTTTTCTTTTCCAACAGGATGAATCTCGATAGAGCTTTTGATTTCTTTTGTTTCTAATACTAACCGGTCGTGATTTTGGAATTCATCTCTGTATTGACTGCTTTCAGTCGGTAATTCACCGTGATCTCGCCCTACTATATCATATGATTTGGGTAGGTTTTGTATGCGTCGGTAAGCCTCATTTACATAAATAAATCTGGAGGACGTATCTTTCAATCCACATGGCCAATCCAAACTGTCCCAGAATGAAATTAAGTCTGAAGATAAAATCATATCAACCTCTCTTAAGTATAAAATACCCTACCATTATGCCTCATGTTGCGCAATGGTCTGAGGCGTCTCTATCTGAGTCTTTACCATTTTTTATGCAAAAAATAACCATTCACTGACGGTATAAAATGCAAGTGTCCGACGGTCTACTCCCTTAGGAGTAGCTAAATACCAACCTTGTTTTATATCAAAAAATAACTGGATTTATTTCATTAGACTGGCGGCAAGTTATGGATTACAGGCAGAGCATATTTATGCAGCAAAAGAACAAACTGGTGGTCATTGGTAATGGGATGGTGGGGCATCGATTTATTGAAGACCTGATGCGCAGAGATGGTGCGAATCACATCGAGATGACGGTTCTGAGTGAAGAACCCCGCCTTGCTTATGACCGTGTCCATCTGTCTTCTTACTTTGAAAACAACAATGCAGATGCATTAACGTTAGTTTCTACGGGTTTTTATCGCGAACATCAAATTCAGGTATTGCTCGGAGATCGGGCCGTCAGGATTGATTGTGAAAAGCAATTTGTAGTGGCTGCAAGCGGGGAACAGATTGCTTTTGACAAGTTAATTCTTGCGACCGGGTCATATCCTTGGGTTCCCCCCATTCCGGGTGCCGATAACCCCGATTGTTTTGTGTATCGGACAATCGACGATCTCGATGCGATCAAAGCGTGTGCAGACCACAGTAAGAAAGGTGCTGTGATTGGCGGTGGATTACTGGGCCTCGAAGCTGCGGGAGCCTTAAGAGCGTTGGGTGTTGAAACCCACGTGGTTGAGTTTGCACCGGTATTAATGGCGGAACAGCTGGATAAACAAGGCGGTGAACTCCTTCGCCGGAAAATAGAAAGTATCGGCGTTCAGGTGCATACCAGTAAGAATACCCTCGGAATTGTCGATTCAGGCACCTCAGCCCGTCATACACTCAATTTTGCAGACGGCACGGCACTGGAGGTTGATTTTATTGTCTTTTCAACCGGTATCCGGCCGCAAGACAGTGTGGCGAAAGCAGCCGGGCTGGCAATTGCACCACGCGGTGGCGTGGTGATTAATGATCATTGTCAGACCTCAAACCCCAATATTTACGCGATTGGTGAATGTGCCTCATGGCAAGGGCATTTCTTCGGGCTCGTTGCGCCGGGTTATAAAATGGCGACCATCGCGGTTGACCACTTACTGGGAGAGCGTAGTCAGTTTGAAGGTGCCGATATGAGTGCCAAATTGAAGTTGTTGGGGGTCGATGTCGGCAGTATCGGGGATGCAAACGGTCAGACTCCGGGCAGCAAAAGTTATGTGTATCTCAATGAAGCTGAGGGGATTTATAAGCGCGTCATTGTGTCACAGGATGAGAAACACTTACTGGGGGCTGTACTCGTCGGTGATACCGCGGATTATGGTCATCTGTTACAACTCAAACTGAATCGTATCGAACTGCCTGAACATCCGGATAGCCTGATTCTTCCTGCTTACGCGGGAGCCGAAAAGCCCGCCCTCGGTGCGGATGCGTTACCTGATTCGGCGGTGCTGTGTTCATGTTTTGATGTGACCAAAGGGCAGATCATCACCGCAATTAGTGAGGGTAAACATACACTGGCTGAAGTGAAGGCTGCGACCAATGCCGGCAACGGCTGTGGCGGCTGTCTCCCCCTGATCAGCTCTGTGCTCAATGCTGAACTGGCAAAAGCGGGCATCGCGGTCAGTCATCATCTGTGTGAACATTTTGCCTACTCGCGGCAGGAGCTGTTCCACATCATCAGAACACACGGCATCAAAAGCTTTGAGCAATTAATCGAGACATACGGCCATGGTTATGGTTGTGAAATTTGTAAGCCGACAGTCGGTTCGATTCTCGCGTCTTGCTGGGGGGAGCATATTTTAAATCCTCAGCGAGTCGGACTACATGATACCAACGACAACTTCCTCGGCAATATGCAAAAAGACGGCACATATTCCGTCATTCCGAGAATGGCGGGAGGAGAGGTGACACCGGCGGCATTACACGCGTTAGCAACGGTGGCACAACAGTATGGGCTCTACACCAAAATTACCGGTGCACAACGCATTGCATTATTTGGTGCGCAGAAAGATGACCTGCCGGCAATATGGCGACAACTGATCGCCGCAGGGTTTGAAACCGGTCAGGCTTATGCCAAAGCGTTGCGAATGGTGAAAAGCTGCGTCGGGAGCACTTGGTGCCGCTTCGGGGTGAAAGATAGCCTTGGACTCGGAGTCCGGATTGAAAATCGCTATAAAGGGATTCGGACACCCCATAAGATGAAAATGGGGGTTTCCGGGTGTACCCGGGAATGCTCGGAAGCGCAGGGAAAAGATCTCGGGATTATTGCCACCGATTCCGGCTGGAATATGTACATCTGTGGGAATGGGGGAATGAAGCCGAGACACGCTGATTTATTTGCAGCCGGTTTAGATGAGCCAACCTTATTCAAATATATTGACCGCTTTATGATGTTTTATATTCGGACTGCGGACAAACAACAGCGCACATCCGTCTGGCTGGAGAATCTTGAAGGCGGTATCGAATATCTGCAGGCGGTGATTATTGATGACAAGTTGGGGCTCAACCAACAACTCGAAGCTGACATGGCCAGACTGATTGAAAATTATCGTTGTGAATGGCAACAAACGCTGGATGAGCCTGAGTTGTTACCACGATTCTCCCATTTCGTGAATAGCGATTTACGGGATGACAATATCCAGTTTGTCTCGCAACGTCAGCAACATCGTCCTGCGACTTATCTGGAGAAGCATCCGCACATTAAAGGTGAAATTTTACATATTGAACGGGAGGTTGAGTGATGAGCCAGTGGCAGAAAATATGTGAGGTCAACGCAATTATTCCCGGTACCGGTGTTTGTGCCTTAGTCAATCAGACACAAGTGGCACTTTTCCGCCCCTATGCGGATGAGCGAGTATTTGCTATCGATAATTATGATCCGATTGCACAAGCCAATGTCTTATCCCGGGGGATCATCTGTGAACATCTGGCCGAGCTTTGGGTCGCAAGCCCGGTTAAAAAGCAGCGGTTTAATCTCAGCGATGGGCGCTGTCTGGAAGATGAGCAATTCAATATTCGCGCTTATGATGTCCGGGTTGTTGACCATACCATTGAGGTATTAACAACCTGATATCCGTCAGCATCGGAGGCAGCATCCCGTTGCTGTTTCTGATGCCTGCCCGTTCCTTGAAGTAAAGGCTGGCAATAAAAGCGTGAAGTAAAAATTCAGCCCCAAAATACAACCAACAAACGCTGCTGTATTTCTCCTCATTCCTATCTTTCTCCTCAACACGGATGCGGACAGAGCTATAGACGCTGAGCCGGACGACCTGCTTATCAGATGCATCTCTTGCGTATCCGTCCAATCCAATGATTTAGACCGATGCCGGGTTGAGCAACATCCCGGTTGACTGCATTTTTGTGCGGATTTTTCGGGTTGATGATGCGAGACGATGGGGTGTACTCCTAAATAGTCCCGATACAAGATTTTTATACCATATTAATAATATGGTTTTTTAACTAATTGATAATTATAGATTATATTTTATTTTTGTCCTACTCCTTTGGGAGTATAACCCTGATTCGTATTGATAGAGTTCCTATTTGATATTGATATCGGTCAACAAGCACGCCTGCGCAATCGGTAAAAGTGAACGCCTATTCATCAATATGAAGGACGTAAACATGTCTCATGCCAACTCTAACGCTTGTGATGTGAAATCGAAAATGCTCACGCAATGGCATCCGGAAGATCCTCAGTTTTGGGCCGAAAGTGGTAAAACCATTGCGAATCGCAACTTATGGATATCCATTCCATGCTTATTACTCTCATTTTGTGTTTGGATGCTATTTTCTGCCGTTGCGGTCAACCTCAATCAAGTCGGATTCCACTTTTCAACGGATCAGCTGTTTTTATTAACGGCTTTACCCGCCGTGTCAGGGGCGATTGGCCGGATTCCGTATGCATTTATTGTCCCGGTTGTCGGAGGGCGTAAGTGGACGGTGTTCAGTACGTTGATTTTGACCATTCCATGCTTATGGCTGGCATATGCCGTTGAGCATCCGGATACACCATTCGAACAGTTCGTCATGATTGCGCTGCTGTGCGGGATTGCCGGTGCTAATTTTGCGTCCAGTATGGCGAATATCAGCTTTTTTTATCCCAAAGAACAACAGGGCAAAGCGCTTGGATTAAATGGCGGACTGGGCAACCTCGGCGTGAGTGTCATGCAGCTCGTTGTACCGCTGGTGGTGTCAGCCGGGGTGTTCGGTGGTCTTTCTACGGGGGTGATTCAACCTTCGGGGAAAGTGCTTTATCTCGCCAATGCAGCGTTAGTCTGGGTTCCTTTACTGTGCATTTTGTCTGTGGTTGCCTGGTTTGGCATGAATGACCTCAAGTCCGCACAGACATCGATCAAAGCACAGCTACCGGTGTTAAAAGAACCGCACTTGTGGGGGTTAAGTATTCTTTACTTAGCTACATTCGGCTCTTTTATCGGTTTCTCTGCCGGTTTTTCTATGCTGTCTAAAACACAGTTTCCGGCACATGACATCTTATCTTATATGTTCTTCGGGCCTTTGGTCGGCGCACTGGCCCGTCCGTTAGGCGGCGCCCTTTCTGACCGGCTCGGCGGGATTCGGGTAACACTGGTCAACTTTGTTGTCATGGCGATACTGACCGGTGCCGTGTTTGTCACCCTGCCATCGGCATCAAGCCAAGGATCCTTTTATCTGTTCTTCGCCACCTTTATGGGGCTCTTTGCTGCTTCCGGGTTAGGCAGTGGTTCTACGTTTCAGATGATTGCTGTGATTTTCCGCAAAATTTCACTGAGTAAAGCCGCCAAGCAAGGCATGACTCCTGAAATTTCGCTGAGAAAAGCCTCGACCGATACGGCTGCCGCTTTGGGATTTATTTCTGCAATCGGCGCTATCGGCGGATTTTTCATTCCCAGAGCGTTTGGTCTGTCGCTGTCATTAACCGGTTCGCCGCTCACGGCGATGAAAGTATTTCTCATTTTTTATGTGGGTTGCGTATTCATTACTTGGTTTGTTTACGGCCGTAATCTTGATCGGTTAGCCACGAAAAAAGCCGCAGCGAAAGTCTGACGCCCGATAGCAATAAGCTTATGCCAGTAAGTTAATACCAATAAGAAGTTAATACCAATAAGGAATGACGAATCAGTCATCACCAATAAGCAACGTGAGATAGCGTCAGGCTATCAAAAGCAAAGGAGAAAGCTCAATGAGTAAATTTCTGGACCGTTTCCGTTATTTTAAACAGCGAGGCGAAACCTTTTCAGATGGGCACGGGCAGTCATATGACGTGAACCGAGACTGGGAAAGTGCATATCGCAATCGGTGGCAGCACGATAAAGTTGTCCGTTCAACGCATGGTGTCAACTGCACCGGTTCATGTAGCTGGCAGATTTTTGTCAAAAACGGGCTCGTGACATGGGAAATGCAGCAAACGGATTATCCCCGTACTCGTCCGGACATGCCGAATCATGAGCCGCGCGGGTGTCCGCGTGGTGCCAGTTATTCATGGTATCTCTACAGTGCGAACCGGGTGAAATACCCGATGATTCGCCAAGAATTATTAGAGCTCTGGCGTCAGGCAAAAACGCAACAGACTGATCCGGTCGCGGCATGGGCATCGATTGTTGAAGATAAACAGCAAACCGAACGGTATAAAAAAGCCCGGGGGCGCGGCGGCATGATCCGCTCAACGTGGCAAGAGCTTAACGAATTGATTGCGGCAGCAAACGTGTATACCACCAAAACGCACGGCCCGGATCGGATTGTCGGGTTTTCTCCGATTCCGGCGATGTCGATGGTGTCCTATTCTTCAGGAGCCCGCTATTTATCATTGATTGGCGGCACCGCCTTAAGTTTCTATGACTGGTATTGTGACTTACCGCCGGCCTCTCCGATGACTTGGGGTGAGCAGACCGATGTTCCGGAATCGGCGGACTGGTACAACGCTGGCTATATCATGGCATGGGGATCGAATGTCCCTCAGACACGCACACCGGATGCCCATTTCTTCACTGAGGTGCGTTACAAAGGCACCAAAACCGTTGCCGTAAGCCCTGATTATTCAGAAGTCGCCAAACTGAGTGATGAATGGCTTCATCCGAAACAGGGCACCGACAGTGCACTGGCACTGGCCATGGGTCATGTGATTTTAACTGAGTTCCATCAGCAGAGAAAAGTTGAATACTTTCAGGAATATCTGCGTCGTTATTCCGATATGCCAATGCTGGTCATGCTGGAAGAAACCCAATCCGGCACATATACCGCCGGGCGCTTTTTACGCGCCGCTGATCTGGTTGATGATTTAGGCGAACATAACAATCCTGAATGGAAAACCATCGCGATTGACAGCAAAACCAATCAGATGGTCGTTCCGCAGGGATCGATTGGATTCCGCTGGGGTGAGAAGGGCCGCTGGAATTTAGAATCTGTAGCTGGCGAACACCGGCAAGAAACAACCTTGGCGCTGGGCATTGCCGATACGGATGAATACGCATGTGTTCAGTTTCCTTATTTTGGCGGGATTGAGTCAGAGCATTTTGATTCTGTGCCGTTGTCCGACATTATTGAGCACACCTTGCCGGTCAAATCGGTCACTTTAGCCAACGGTAACATTGCTAAAGTGACGACGGTCTATGACTTAATGCTGGCCAACTATGGGGTTGATCGTCGCGGGGGTGATCGTGGGTTGAGTGATGGGTCTGCCGCGGCATCTTATGATGAAGTGAAAGCATACTCTCCGGCATGGGCTGAAGCGATCACCGGGGTGGATCGTCATCGGATTATCCAGATTGCCCGAGAGTTTGCACACAATGCAGAAAAAACGCGGGGCCGTTCAATGATCATTGTCGGTGCCGGGGTGAACCACTGGTATCACATGGATATGTCGTATCGGGCAATGATTAATATGCTGGTATTTTGTGGCTGTGTCGGACAAAGCGGTGGCGGTTGGTCTCACTATGTCGGACAAGAAAAGTTGCGTCCGCAGACAGGGTGGTTACCGCTGAGCTTTGCACTAGACTGGCAACGCCCGCCACGGCAAATGAATACCACATCTTATTTTTATAATCATTCCAGCCAATGGCGCTATGAGACCGTGCAAACCCATGATCTATTGTCCCCATTGGCGAAAAAAGAGCGCTATAGCGCCCATCTGATTGATTTAAATATTAAAGCGGAACGGATGGGATGGTTGCCATCGGCACCGCAATTAAATGTCAACCCGTTGACCATTGCCAGCATGGCCAAGCAGCACAATATGGATCCGGTGGATTATACGGTTTCTGCGTTAAAAGAGGGCTCGATTCGTTTTGCCTGTGAGCAACCGGAACAACATTATCCGCGCAATATGTTTATCTGGCGGAGCAATTTACTGGGTTCATCCGGCAAAGGGCATGAGTATATGCTGAAGTACCTGCTGGGAACCGAGCATGGCATTCAAGGGAAAGATTTAGGCAGTTACGCCAAGACCAAACCCCAAGAGCTGGATTGGGAAGACCAACCCACGGAAGGCAAGCTTGATTTGGTGGTGACCTTAGACTTTCGCATGTCGAGCACCTGTTTGTATTCCGATATCGTGTTACCGACGGCAACATGGTATGAAAAAAACGACATGAATACGTCAGACATGCACCCGTTTATTCATCCGTTTTCGAAGGCCGTTGATCCCGCTTGGGAGGCCAAATCGGACTGGGATATTTTCCGGGATATCGCGCAAAGCTTCTCGCAAGTTTGTCCCGGCCACTTAGGCGTTGAAACGGATATCGTAACCCTAGCCAATCAACACGACAGTGACAGCGAAATTGCGCAGGCATTCGGTGGCAAAGACTGGCGTCATGGCGAGTGTGAGCTGATCCCGGGTAAAACAGCACCCAAAATTATTCCGGTTGAGCGTGATTATCCGAACACCGGTGCCCGTTTCTCTTCAATTGGTCCGAAGCTTGAAGAATTAGGCAACGGCGGCAAAGGGATCGCCTGGAATACCGAGTCGGAGCTCACGCTTCTCAAGAAATTAAATCAGGTGCATCAATCCGGTGCGACCCAAGGCCGGCCAAAACTGGCGTCTGCAATTGATGCGGCAGAAATGATTCTGACCCTCGCCCCGGAAACCAATGGTGAAGTCGCAGTCAAAGCATGGCAGGCGTTAAGCCAAGTCACCGGGCGGGATCATACCCATTTAGCCCGGAGCAAAGCCGATGAGAAAATACGCTTTCGCGATATTCAGGCACAACCGCGCAAGATCATTTCCAGCCCGACATGGTCAGGTATTGAAGATGAACATGTGTCATACAATGCCTGTTACACCAATGTTCATGAGCTGATTCCGTGGCGCACGCTGACCGGGCGTCAGCAGCTTTATCAAGATCATGCCTGGATGAGAGATTTCGGTGAAAGCCTGGTCGTTTATCGGCCTCCGATTGATACCCGGGCGGTTCAGCAAATCGAGCAACGCCATCATAACGGTCAGCCCGAACTGGCGCTGAATTTCATTACCCCGCACCAAAAATGGGGGATTCACTCAACCTACAGTGACAACTTACTCATGCTGACGTTATCACGGGGCGGGCCGATTGTCTGGCTCAGTGAAGCCGATGCGCAAACCCTGAACATCAAAGATAACGACTGGATTGAAGCCTACAACGCCAATGGCGCATTAACGGCACGTGCCGTAGTCAGTCAACGTGTACCTCAAGGCATGGTGATGATGTATCACGCACAAGAGCGGTTAATCAATCTGCCCGGCTCAGAGGTGACAGGACAACGTGGTGGTATCCACAATTCAGTGACACGTATCTGCCCTAAACCGACCCATATGATCGGCGGATACGCCCAGCAGGCGTATGGCTTCAATTATTACGGAACCGTCGGTTCTAACCGGGATGAATTCGTCGTGATTCGGCGGATGGATCGTGTCGATTGGCTCGATGATGAACAGACATCAAATCACGCCACAACTCAGCCAATCAGTCAGTAGGAGAAAGGGTATGAAAATTCGTTCGCAAGTTGCCATGGTGCTGAACCTGGATAAATGTATTGGCTGCCATACCTGCTCCGTCACTTGTAAAAACATCTGGACGAGTCGCGAGGGCGTCGAGTATGCGTGGTTTAACAACGTAGAAACGAAACCGGGCGTCGGGTATCCGACAGACTGGGAAAATCAACAACGCTGGCAAGGCGGGTGGATTCGTGGCATTAAAGGCCGGCTCACCTTGCGTCAGGGCAACAAAATCGGTGTGTTGTCCAAGTTGTTTAACAACCCGCATATGCCAGAAATCGATGACTATTATGAACCGTTTACCTTCGATTATGAGCATTTACAAAAGGCACCGAAGCAACGCCATCAACCGATTGCCCGTCCGCGTTCTCTGCTTACCGGGCAGAGAATGGAAAAAATCAATCATGGGCCGAACTGGGAAGATACGCTCGGCGGAGAATTCACAGCCCGTTCCGCTGATTACAATTTTCACCATATCCAAAAGCAGATGTATGGCGAATTTGAAAATACATTCATGACGTATTTGCCGCGTTTATGTGAACACTGCCTGAACCCCGCCTGTGTTGCGAGCTGCCCGAGCGGCACGATTTATAAACGGGAAGAGGATGGCATTGTCCTGATTGACCAGGATAAGTGTCGCGGATGGCGGATGTGTATCAGTGGCTGTCCTTATAAGAAAATCTACTTTAACTGGAAAAGCGGTAAATCCGAAAAATGCATCTTCTGTTATCCCCGTATTGAAGCAGGTATGCCGACGGCTTGCTCCGAGTCTTGTGTCGGCAGGATCCGCTATTTAGGGGTGATGCTTTATGATGCGGATCGCATTCAAGAGGCCGCCAGTGTTGAACATGAACATGACCTCTATACCAGTCAGTTGAGCCTTTTCCTTGACCCGCATGATCCGGAAGTGATTCGTCAGGCGAAAGAACAGGGCATCAGTCAAAGTGTGTTAGATGCGGCACAGCAGTCCCCGGTATATAAAATGGCGGTGGAGTGGCAGCTTGCGTTACCACTGCATCCGGAATACCGCACGTTACCGATGGTGTGGTACGTGCCGCCGCTATCACCGATTCAATCTGCCGCAGATTCAGGATACCTGCCGCTGCGCAACGGATTGCCGGATATCGATATGTTGCGGATTCCGTTGCAATATTTAGCCAATTTGCTGACCGCAGGTGATATTCAACCGGTGCAACTGGCTCTCAAACGCTTGATGGCCATGCGTCACTACAAGCGTAGCGAGACCGTGGAAGGCACCATTGACACCAGCGCGATTGAGGCGGTGGGTTTGACGGCCATGCAAGTGGAAGAAATGTACCGTTATCTGGCGATTGCCAACTATGAAGATCGCTTTGTCGTACCATCCGGGATGCGTCAGGAAGCGGATGATGCTTATGCTGAATCAAATGGTTGTGGTTTCAGTTTCGGTGACGGCTGTCATGGTAGTGATAACCGAGTCAATCTGTTTAATAGCCAGAGAATTGATGCAATCGACATTACCAAGGGGGATCAATAATGCTGAGTTTACGAATGATTGCGCACCTGCTGGATTACCCGCAAGAGATGCTGTGGTCTGAATATCACGAGCTGATTGCATCAACGGATCAATGCACTGAATTAAATTTGGCGCAAAAAAGCGATTTAAAACAGTGGATCAGCACTTACTGCGAACAGCGCTTATTTGATGTGCAAGCCCAATATTGTGCGCTGTTTGACCGCGGCAGATCGTTATCACTGTTGCTATTTGAACACGTGCACGGTCAGTCCCGCGAGCGGGGGCAGGCGATGGTCGATCTGATGGGGCAGTATCAGCAACAGGGGTTAGAGCTGGACGCTAAAGAGCTACCCGATTATCTACCGATGTATCTCGAATATTTGTCGATACTCTCTGAAGACGAGGCCGTGCAGGGGCTGAAAGATATTGCCCCGATTTTGGCATTGCTGACAGAAAGGTTGCGCCAAAGAGACAGTGAGTACGCTGAACTGATGTCCCTGTTGCTCTCTCTGAGTGCTGCCAAGTTAAATACGGCTTCAATTGCTGAAAAGGTCAAGCAAGAGGAGCGGGACGACAGTGTTGCAGCACTGGATCAAGTGTGGGAAGAAGAGCAAATCACCTTTATGGACAACACCCCGTGCGACAGCCAGACCCGGCAGCATCAGCAGCGGTTTGCGCAGACCATTCAGCCCCAGTATCTGGATATCAGCCAACTGACAGGAGAAGCATAATGGACTTTTTCAATCAATTTTTATTCGGCGTCTATCCTTATATCGCTGCGGCGGTGTTCTTACTCGGCAGCTGGCTGCGTTACGACTACGGGCAATATTCTTGGCGTGCCGGTTCAAGCCAGTTAATGGACAACAAAGGGATGCGGCTGGCCTCAAATCTGTTCCACATCGGTATTATCGGTGTGCTGGGCGGACATGCATTCGGGATGCTAACCCCGCATTGGGTGTATGAAAGTTTTCTGTCCATTGCATTGAAACAGAAGCTCGCCATGTTTGGCGGAGGGATGTTTGGCGTGATGACATTAATCGGTGGCGCATTGTTGCTGAAACGTCGCTTATATAACCCGAGAGTCCGGGCGACATCATCATTTGCTGATATTCTGATTCTGGGATTATTAGTCGCTCAGGTGTGTTTAGGGCTGTTGACGATACCGTTTTCTGCACAACATATGGATGGCTCAGAAATGGTGAAGTTTATGGAATGGGCACAGGCAATCGTCTATTTTCATGGTGGTGCAGCCGGGCATCTAGGTGATGTCGCATGGATATTTAAACTCCATATTGTGCTTGGTATGAGCTTGTTTGTTGCATTTCCGTTCTGCCGTTTGGTTCACATCTGGAGCGTGCCGCTAGAGTATATCAGCCGCCGCTATCAGGTAGTCAGATCCCGGCGTTGACCCTCCCCACATCTCGTCGATAACAACACTTCGATGAAAACCTATCGATGGCTCACCATGTAGCCATCGGTATTATTGATCAATCCCTTGCTGGTGCACCCAGACTGCGGCTTCAACCCGGGAGCGTAGTTGCAGCTTTTTCAGGATATGTTTGACATGCACTTTCACGGTTGTTTCGGCAATATTGAGTTTTCGGGCGATTAACTTGTTAGGTAAACTTTGTGCCAGTAGTTTGAGTACATCCCGTTCTCGTGTGGTTAAGGTATCGATTTCCCGTTGCGCCTGATGAGGGGAACTACGCAGTTGCTTTGCCAGCAGATTGGCAAGTTTAGGGCTGACGACTAACTCACCGAGACAAACTTGTTCGATGGCGTGGAGCAGATCTTCCGCTTCCATATCTTTTAATAAATATCCGTCTGCCCCGGCTTGTATCGCCCGGACTAAGTCTTCCTCATAATTGGAAACCGTAAAAATGATAATACGGCTGGTAATATCATTGTCGCGCAGTAATTTGAGCGTTTGAATACCATCAATATCAGGCATATTAATATCGAGCAGAATCACATCTGGCTCATCCTCGAGAGCGAGTTTGACCGCCTGCTGGCCGTTATTACACTCTTTGACAACCTCGATTTGCGGGTTTAATTGCAGTAGCTGCTTGAGCCCTTGCCGGAGCATCGGGTGATCATCGACGAGCATGACCGTTGCTGGTGATACGGAGGTTGTTGCGTTAGTTATATGGGTTGGATGCATATCACTTCTTTCTCTCATTATGGGTAGAACTGAATCATGGATAAAACTGAATCGCGATTTCTGTGCCCTGATCGGGTTTCGAATCAATCGTCAGGTTGCCGTCCAGCGCTTTCACGCGATCTGCGATAATCGTTAAGCCGTAATGATTCGCCATTTCTTGTTGTTGTGGCTCGATACCCACCCCGTTATCCATAATATTTAAATGACACATTTTATTTTCGTCTTGCGTTAAGTGAATCGTGACTTCCGTTGCTTTCGAGTGTTTGTAAATATTACTCAATGCTTCACGGATAATCTGTAAGATATGGATAAAGTGGTGAGGTGTAATACTGTTATCCTGCCACTGATTGTTGAGCTGAATCGCAAATCCAAGTTTTTCACTATATTCATCGACACTATTTTTAATCGCATTGGATAAATCTGAGTCATCGATTTTTAATCTGAAGGTGACAAGCAATTCTCTTAACTGATGGTAAGCCGCGTTGATCTCTCGACTGATATCTTCAAGTAGTTCGTGTTGCGTGGCAGAAAAATTATCACTTTGCATCCGTAAAATCCCACTTTTTATTTTTAAAAAGGACAGGGATTGTGCAATAGAGTCGTGCAGCTCGCGTGCGATGGTATGGCGTTCCTCAATCACCAGAAGTTGATGTTTACGTTGTTCCTGAACCCGTGTTGCAAGATATTGTGTAAAGAGGTCACAAAACGTCTCGATCAGCTTCTGTTTTTCGGACGGAAGCGTCTTATCGCGATAGGTGGTTTGTAAGGTGCCGTATTCATGATAATCGTCACCGACCGGCCAGTTTTGTGGTGTAAAGGCACGGTTTCGTTGTTCGTCGGTGGTTTGATAGTCGATCATTTGATGATCGACCGTTTGATGATAGTGAATTTGTTCATCAATGAAATAGCGCAGCTTATCGCTCGGGTTGAATGTCACGCTGTGTAACTCTAACAATGAAATTAACTCCTGAAACAGCGGAGATAATGTATTGATGTTTAAATGATGGCGGTTAAAGCGTTGTCCGCTGCGATAGAGAAAATCCAGATAATCATTTTGCTGTTTTAATTCAGATGTTTTCTGGTGGACTCTTTCTTCTAAGTCGTCGTACATCACTTTCAATTCCACCGACATATTATTGAACGTTTCACCTAAGACGGCCATTTCATCCCGGTAATGACGCGAATCAAACCGCTGTTCAAAGTCACCATTGCGAATGGCATTGGCAATGGTCAGTAACTCTCGCCAAGGGGTAAATAATCTTTTATGTAAACCGGTGAAGGCCAGAAAAAGAAAAATGATCGTCAGGGCGATAAAGATATTCTGCGTTTGTGAGATGGTGGTAATGGTATGTTCGGTATGATTGTCTATTTGTGAGATTAAAACATTCAGTTGCACGATGAAAGATTCGACTGCCTGCAATTTTTCATCTTTATCCTCAGAGGTGAGTAGTGTGGGCTTGATGTCTGAATACCAGAGCTGAAGAATTTCTAAATAGGGCGTTTCGAACTTTTCATGTTGGATAAAGCGCTGAAAAGACGTGGCTTCTAACATATGTTCAAGGACAGCAATATCCGGGGCAATCGCTTGTTGTCCATTGCTCAAGGCGAGTAACCGGTAGCTTTGCATCCGTATCGCACCGACCTGATTAATCATATGTGCGTTGCCCTGAATGCTTTCACTGGTATTGGCGCTGATGAGCATGCCGGTAATCGAGAGTGATGCAAGGCAGAGTATGATAATGCTGATCTTTTTGACAAAAGAAAACTGACGCCAAAACATAAGGGTTTTAATCGACATAGCCACGCGAATATTCATCAAGAGGAGTTGATGATTATATCATGCAAGACTCGGCTAATTCGGCAAAGATATCTGCGAATATCACATAAATCTTCATTGAGGCCGGTGTACGGTTTGTCAGTGGGGCGGCTGACATACTCATCCAATGAATACAGGGAAGGGGAGCCCCATCACTGGTTCGGTCGGAATACTATTTATCCGGATTCTGTTTTCGTTGATGGCGGTTGGAAGCGTTGATTTGCGGCTTGTCAGGGCAAGCCTGCTTTTCATGGTACAGATGCCGTATTGCCAGAATCGGATGATGGAGCAGCATCCGCGGGCCTGAATCGCGCATAATGACCCGGATTTGCGCTTTCGGCTCGGGTTTATAACAGTGAATCGGACATTGGTTGCAGGCCGGTTTCTGCTGTCCGTACGGGCAACGATCCAGCTTTTGTTCTGCATACTGTAACAGCGTTGCACATGACTCGCACAAAGGTGTGCCATGATGATATTTCGCACAGTATATTTTCATCATTGCACGGATGGTTTTGAATTCTGTGGCTAACCTGCCATGCAAAATTGTACTGTCAGGCATATTTTCATCGTCACGTGTGGAAAGGCGCAACATATCAGTCCTGATATTTTTCTAGTTTGTTATACAGCGTTTTGACACTGATCCCCAGCTCTTGAGCAGACTCGGTCTTGTTGCCCTGATTCTTTTCCAGTGTGTTGAGAATGGCATGTTTTTCCAGTTCTTCCAGTGATACGCCTGTGGGGATGATGTCCTCTAAACTGGTGCCGGTTTCCAATGGCGGAGTATCGTAAATCAGGTGCTCATCTTTGATGATATCATCAGCCAGAATGAACGCCCGCTCAATGGTGTGTTTCAGTTCTCTGACGTTACCGGGCCAGTCGTGCATGACAATTTTTTGGAGCGCGGAGTCGAGAATCGTCTTTGCCTTTGATTCGTTCGCATTACGGTGGGCAATAAAGTGTTTGGCTAATCCGGCAATGTCGTCACCGCGTTCACGTAAAGGCGGAACGGTTAACGGGAAGTGCGACAGCCTGAAAAAGAGATCTTCACGTAAAAACTGCTCTTCGATCGCGACTTTGGGATCGCGGTTGGTTGCTGCCACGATGCGGGTGTCGGCGATATGGACGGTGTGACTCCCAACGGGGCGGTATTCGCCCGTTTCCAGAACACGCAGCAGTTTCACTTGATGTTCAAGCGGCATTTCAGTGATTTCATCGAGAAACAGCGTGCCGCCTTCAGCTTGCTTGAATACCCCTTGATGGGCTTTGTTGGCACCGGTGAACGCCCCTTTTTCATGGCCGAACAGCTCGCTATCGACCAACTCCGGACTAATGGCACCACAGTTGATAGCGATAAAGGGTTGCTGGTTGCGCTCACTGGCCAAATGGATGGTTTGCGCCACAAGCTCTTTACCTGAGCCACTTTCACCGACAATCAAAACATTGGCTTCGGTTCTCGCCACCCGACGGATCATCCGGTAGAGCTGGTGCATCGGAGATGAAGAGCCGACTAATAAACCAAACTGATCTAAATCGCTGGTGGCGACTTTACGTCCCTGTTCTTGTTTGTGCTGATAATACTGACTGACTTCTGTCAACGTATGAGACACAGTGTTGCAGTCGACTGGCTTTCTGTAGTGGAAAATAGCACCGAGATTCATCAGCTTATCGAGGTTTTCATTAGGAGCACCGGAGCTGATGATGATCAGATCCATGTCATATATGGCTTCGAACTCAGACAGTTGCTGATAATCAGCATGTGTGAAATCAATGACTTCTACGATAGCGACATCGGGTCGAATATCGATAAAGTGCTCGATCCAATCACCTTCGGTTTCCATATCATACAAACGAAATTTATTGAGTTCCTGACAAGCAGCGATAGCATCTTTAAGCTTCGGGTCTTGTATGCTGAGAAACAGACTGGGTAATGACATAGAAATGCCCTCTTTACGATTACAGAAAGAATGTACGTCTATTGTGTCAGCAGCACAAGCCAGAATATTGTAAAAGTCTGTTCAGAGTATGATGGAGATATGCGTGTATGGTATGTCAATGATTTCCCGAGACTGATAACTGATAACTGATAGATGACTAAAAACTCGATGACTAAAAAAATCGAGAGTGCAAGACTAAAAATAGCAGCGTGACGAGCATTCGTATTTAAAATTACGCTTCAGGCTGAACCTGCATGTCATGATTAAAAATTACATTTCTTCTGTGTAAATAATTCACGAATGGGTTGTTCCCGTTTCTCGGATAAAGCATTTACTTGACATTAAATCTTTATAAAACAACAGTTTAAAAAACTGGCACGCGTGTTGCTATTTTAGAACTGCAACGTCAATAGAATGGAGAATGATCATGAAAAATATCGCAGCTAAAATTGTACTGACTACAGTTCTTGCAACTTCATCTACTGCAGTATTAGCCAGTGATCAATGGAAAAAAGAATCCATGGATGCTTGGTTGGACGGTAAAGCCGAAACAACTTTACTGCTCAATACCAATTTGAACTCTTTTGATATCAATACCGATGTTAAAAACCAGGTGGTTACACTGACAGGGTCAGTGAACAACGATTTAGAAAAGTCGTTGGCAGGTGAATTGGTTGCAGGTCTTGATGGGGTGAAAAAAGTAAATAACAAGCTGATGGTTGTGAACGCAGATAAACCAAAATCTGATTCTGATGCATCCGCAGTATTGACGGATTCTAAAATTACCACGGTAGTCAAAACGCGTTTACTCATGGAGACTAACGTTAGTGGCACCGATATTAATGTCACCACAGACAATCAAACCGTTACATTAACCGGTCAAGTGAATTCAGATGCTGAGCATGATCTTGCTTTATCGATTGCCAATAATACCAATGATGTAAATAAAGTTATCGATAAGCTCGAAGTGGTTCAGTAATCACGTGCATGGTGTTTTCACCGGCGAGCAAGATAAAAATATTGTCCTTGGTATATTCAGGATGATTATTAATCGCGCCATTACCTTGAAATAAGCCATTACCTTGAAATAAAGAGTTAACTCGACATTAAGGGTTAACTCGAAATAAAGGAGATACCACAATGCTTCGTTGGATATTTATTTTCCTTGTCTTGGCTCTTGTTGCCGGGGTTCTTGGATTTAGTGGCATTGCCGGTGCAGCCGCAGCCGTTGCGCAAATCATATTTTATCTGTTCCTATTGTCACTCATTGTGTCAATTGTGTTGGCGATACTCGGAAAGAAAAATATAAATAGGTAGGAGTTTATATGAAAGTGACATCATTTATTTATCGTATGATAGCCGTATCGGGATTAGTCTTTGCGCTGGGAGCCTGTAGTGATGAAGGTCCGATGGAGAAAGCCGGTAAACAATTGGATGAAACCGCGCAAGACACACAAAATGCCATTGAAGATAAGTGTGAAAATCTCAAAGAGAGCTTGAACGCAGAAGATAAAGACTGTTAAGCCTCTTCCATCGTCAGTCATAAAAGTGAAGCGTAAAGGGCGGCTGAAACGCTGCCCTTTATATTATCAACTATTCTTATCTTAATTAATTTGAGAAGGAGTCAGATGATGAAGAATATATTTGATGTACTCACAGAGAGCCATGAAAAACAGCGCCTTTTACTGGATTCATTGATGGAAACTTCAGGCGATTCCCCGGTTCGGAAAGAATTTTATGACAACTTAAAACAAGAGCTTGAGCAACATGCTGCCGCTGAAGAACGCTATTTTTATGCCCCACTGATTGAAAGTGATAAGACGATTGATCTGTCGCGACACGGGATCGCAGAACACCACGCCATCGACAAAATGATCGCACAGATTGATGAAACCGACAGAAGTTCACCCGCGTGGCTCACGCTGATGAAAAAATTGCGTCACAAAGTGTTGCACCATTTGGAAGAGGAAGAACAACGCTTTTTTCAAATGGCCGGTAAAGTGATGTCAGACGAGCAAAAACAGCAGTTGGCGAATGATTATATCCAAGAGATGACCCATTAAGATTCCCGCCATCGATGATGGTTTGCAGGAGGTAGCATGTTCATCGTCAAATATTATCTGCTTGGTGCCCTCGCTTCATTGCTTGCGGCTATTTATATGCCACATATCGTCCTGAGCATCCTGTTGTTATGGGTGTCCCTTTCTCTGGTGTTGGTCAGTGGCGCTTATTGGTTCGATTTCCCATCCATGTTCAGGAAGAGTCAGGACGGTAAAATTGTCTGGTGGAT
The DNA here is from genome assembly GCF_900163965.1 of Vibrio ruber DSM 16370. Taxonomy (GTDB): domain Bacteria; phylum Pseudomonadota; class Gammaproteobacteria; order Enterobacterales; family Vibrionaceae; genus Vibrio; species Vibrio ruber. The sequence goes on along the minus strand of NZ_FULE01000047.1, from coordinate 48,062 downwards.
ACGATGGGCGTTTATTCCCTTTTTATGGGGGGCGAAAGCCTACAATGCTTGGGAAAGACGACATGACACCGTTCCGCCTATTCAGCAGGTCAGCGATAATCTTTATCTTTCCCGTCGTTTATTCCGCAGCGATTTAGCCTTTCTCGAATCTCACGATATTTCTTGTATTGTCGATGTCACGGCGGAATTTGCCGGGTTAGAGAGTGCGACGACCGACAAACAGTTCAGTTATCTTTCGATTCCCGTGCTCGATCATAAAGCGCCGACCTTAGCGCGTTTACGTCATGCGATAAATTGGATCGATACCCAAATTGCGTGCGGGCGTTCAGTGGTGGTTCACTGCGCACTGGGGCGTGGCCGCTCGGTATTTGTGGTGGCGGCTTACCTGCTGAGTCAAGACCCGTCTCTGTCGGTCGCGTCGGTGATGGAGAAAATCAGCAGCGTTCGCCAAACGGCAAGGCTGAATCGGTTACAGATGAAAATACTGCAAGCCATCAGCGAAAAAGGCGTATTAGCGCTTGATGATCCGACCTGGATGATCGTGAACCCGGTGGCCGGGGGCGGTAAATGGCAGCAACACGAACAGCAAGTGATTCGTGAACTGACTCGCAAGTTCCGTCTTCGTATTCATCAAACCACGGAAAATACCAGCGCAGAAACGCTTGCGAAGCAGGCCAAAGAGCATGGTGTGAGCCAAGTGATGGTGTCAGGGGGAGATGGCACGGTGACCGAAGTGGCGAGCCAGCTTGTTGATACTGACATCAAGCTCGGGATTATCCCGTTAGGGACAGCGAATGCATTATGTCATGTGCTGTATGGCATCAGCACGAAGATATCACCGGTAGAAAAAGCGTGTGAAGCGATTCTCGCGGGACATTGCCAACGTATCGACACCGCAACATGTAACCAACGACTGATTTTGATGGTACTCGGCATTGGTCTGGAACAGCAAATGATCGAATTCGCACAGCGTGAAGAAAAAAATACTTTTGGGCAGCTGGCGTATTTAACCGGCTTTTTTAATGCCTTGATTTCGGAAGAGACGCAAAGCCTCAACGTTGAAATGCAAGGACAGTCAGCCGATGAACATCAATTTGATGGTCAGGCGATTGACGTTCACAGCTTTATTGTGGCCAATACTGCGCCATTCAGTACCGTGCTGGCGCAAGGGGGTGGTGAGCCGCAGCCCGATGACGGGCAATTGCATATTACTTACCTGGATAACACCCAATCTCTTGGCGAACGCCTCGTTGCACTGTCGGACCTGACTTTAACCAGCGTCGGCGTGCAGGAACAGTCGAAGCTGTTTCAGTATGCCAAAGCGACCCGTGTGACGATTAAGGCTGACAAGCCGATCAATTATGTTATCGATGGCGAGCTATATTCTGACCGTTGTTTAATGATCGAGATTCATCCTCAGTCGCTCAATGTTTTCGTCCCCGGTTGAGGTGACTCGAAGGTGGGCAGCAGCCCGGTTCATTCAGTGCGGTAAACATATCATCATGAGATGCGTTTTGTCGGACTTTTGTCTGAGGAATACGTCTGCGGAATGTGTCTAAGGGAAGAGCAGGCTGCTCATCATCAATGAAAGCACAAAGTCAAACAAGCAAAAGGCGGGGCTACCCACCTTGAGGTAAGTATTTTTCCAGTTCATCGTTTTCAACTTGTAGTGCTGCGATCCAATATGAGAGCAACATTGCTAAGTTGGCATCATCCAATTCCCGGAGTAACTGTTTTAACTCTCTCAGTAATTGTGCATTCATAAAATGCATTTCTTGATAATGGCTGATGGTTGCGATATCAGTTTTATTGGTATGTTCGGCAATAAAATCGTCACCGTTCTGGTCAAAAAATAGGTTCGCAATCTTGTTAAGCATTACTTTTTCTATTTTGACGAACCGGGATGCTGAGCGATCAATATTCTGATGTGAATGAGCATCGACAAGCGGCAAACATCTTTGTCGATGATGTGCGATTTTTACCAGCAATTCTTTCACCGGGGTAAATTCTCTCACTCGTGTATTCGTGAATGTCATATTAACCTCTTCGTTATTTTCATTATTTAATATTCATACTCTTTATTTAATGTTTATATCCTTTATTTGATATTCATACGTTTTGTATTCTGATATTTGTCCGTTTCGTCATAACAGTTTCATCATTCAATATTTTTATTGTTGTTCAATCATTATCCAATATGACCTGCATTCATCGGTATAGCATTTTGTATGCCAGAGGTCGTGAATGTTGTTTATGCCAGTCAATATAAGGTATTAGCGAGACGGAGATGATGGATTGAAGGTGTTGATTTACGGTAGGTAAGAAAAAATTACAAAGAGACAGCAATGAGAAGGAAATAATTACCAGTCATTTTGAACCAGACAACAGTATTTGATATTTAATTTAATAAAAACAGTTACTTAATATTTTGGCATGATAATCGCTTTATACATAATAAGGTAAATGGAATTGATTCTATTTTTACCAATCTATTTTTATCAATCTATTTTTACCAAGTAAAACATCAATGTTATCTACACTAACGGAGGCTCGTTATGGCAACAACAACGACAGCAAAAGAAAGCGCAGCAAAAACTCAAGAGCAACTTGAGGAAACAGCAGGTGCAATCAAAAACAATGCCAAAGAAAAGCTGGAAGCCGGAGCAGAGAGCATTCAGCAAGCGACCAAATCAGCAGAAAACGTGATTAGGGAGCGTCCGTTGCTCAGCCTCGGTTGTGCATTTCTGGCGGGGTGGGCTGTGTCTAAGCTGATTAAATAGACTTGCTTGCCACTCAGATTTTATCGGAAGGACTTATAGGAAGGGATAGTTCAATGAATAATTCCGAACATCTCACCACTGAAGAGCAAGGCCCGGCGACAGCAGATGGTCGCCGGGCCCCAAGCGGGGCTGACACTCAGGACATCGAACAAGCGGTGAACGGAATTCAGGCCATTTTGTCGCAAATTGAAAGGCTTGCGACGTCACTCAAAACATGGTCAAACACAACGCTCGATCTGTTTGTGCTCGAAGTGAAAACCAATATCGCTGCAGCGCGCCAAATCGTCTTGTGTAGCATCATTTTTATTCTGCTTGCTGTGCTGTTTATCTTTAGTCTCTGCCTGACCGCAGGTATTGTCACCTACTACCTGACAGCGCATTTATTACTAAGTGCCGGAGTATTTATTGTGTCACTCGGGCTGGTTCTGTTTGGCCTGGCTTGGTGGCAAAAACGACTGACGACCTTCCTTGGCTTTAAAAATACAACCGACCAATTGCAAGAGGGATGGTATGCCTTATCTAACCAAGCTCAACCGGGACATACGGATAAAACGGACTGAGGGAAAAGCCGCGCTGACACAATGCCTGTTGGCCAAGCAAACCCTCCAGTTCACTGCGACCCGTTTTGTCCGGGAAAACCCGTGGATGACTCTCGGTATTGGTGCATGTGCCGCATTTGCTGTTACCAAAGTCCGGGGCATTTCCGGTATGATGTCTTCAGTTTCCTCTATCAGTGTATTGTTTGGCAGCACCATGGAACTGAGTCGCCAGTTCGCTGATCAGGCGGCTTCTGAGCAATCAATCTCCGAATCATCAATTTCAGAACAATGAGCATACCAGCGTTCATCCCACAGATTTTTGACGTATCAAGTGCCGACCACCTGAACATATCAGATCGACCACTTCAGCAGAATAGGATCTGCAGAAAGTGGTCGTTTCTGACTCATCCAACATATAAAATCATTGGCTCATTCCATAATGAATGGGAAAGAGTGGCCGAGTGGAATCATGCGGTTTGGCCGGATCTTGTGATAAGACCGCCTGCATTGTTCTTGGTAACTCGAATGGCATTTTCGCGGTATAGCTTTTATCAGAGGTTAATCGCTGAAATAGCACCTCATCACTGACACCAAAGTTGGCGATTAAGGCATCAGCATCGTCTAAAACATTGGTTAAAATCGCCGGGCGATCTAAGTAAATGGTCACAATCGTTGGTACATGCTGTTTGGCTTTCTGAATCGCGAGATAATCTTTATTATCAGGTTTGAAGTCCAGTGCACCTTCATGATGTTTTTTGCCGAAGTAATAATTCTCATGCGGTGTTTCGAACGGGGTTGAGGTTCTTAAAAGTGCAAGATCGGCATCTTGTAACTGCTCAACGACCTGAAATCCGTATTGCTCTGCAACGTTTTTATGAATACCGTACAACCATACTTTGATACCTGTCTTGAGTGGCAGAACATGATCGTTTTTTAATAAAACAAGGGATTTAAACTGAGCGGTATTCGCTAAAGTTGCAAACTGTTTATTACCAACAATTTCATCTGCTTTTTGGGCATCCACATATGGGTTTTCAAATAAACCGATGTTGAATTTCTGGTTCAAAATACGCAGCACTGAAGCATCCAGTCTTTTTTCTGATACTTTCTTATGTTTTATCGCATTGACTAATATTGATGAATCAACGACACCACCGAATTGATCAACACCGGCATTGATAGCTTTGGCAAACCGATCTTCAACGGAGAGATCTTCAACACCCCAAGGCATTCCTCTCGGTAGAACTTTTTCTCCCGTTTTAAAACCGTTGATACAATCTTCTTTACAATCTCTGGTGATTAACCAATCGCTTAAGATCACGCCTTTAAACCCGTAAGTCTCACGTAATAGATCTTGTAATAAAAAACGGTTATATCCTGCACCGACTTGTGGGATTTCTTTTCCATTGTAGGTGACCCCTTGTAGTATCGAATAGGTTGGCATCACCCCTGCCGGGTTTGCTTTAAATGCTTCAATAAAGGGGGCGATATGTGTATCTAACGACGTTGACTTAAAATCAGCGTATTTCCCGTAAGCGTTATGACTGTCCCAACCGTCTTTTGCTGCACCATAACCGACCCAATGCTTCACGATTGTCATCACACTGTCTTTACTGAGACCTTGTGAGCCAGACTGCATACCGGTGATATAGCTGCGAGTCATTCTGCCAACGATATCCGGGTCTGCCCCAAACGTTCCGCTAATCCGAGGCCAACGTGGTTCACTCGCAATATCCGCTTGGGGAGATAAAGCTTCTGTAATCCCGACTGCCCGGTATTCTTGCCGGATAATATTGGCGTATTTTTCAGTCAGTGCCTCATCATTAATGGCTGCCATTCCCAGTGTTTCCGGCCATTTGCTAAATTTACCTGAAGCAACGGACGCACCTTCTAAATATTGGAATGAATTCCGCGGATCTGAACTAATGGTGATCGGTATCCCTAAACGAGTCGTTGCAGCAATCCGTTGTAAACTATTGTTTTGTTCTGCCAGATGGCTGGGAACCTTACCTTGCAGTCTGGTGATAAAATGAGAAACATGATTATTTTTAATCAGCTTTGTCACTTTCTCTTGATCATAACTTGCACCTCGGCCCAATATGCCTGAACTGGGCGCAGAACCATGCATCATTAACCCTGCTTTCTCTTCTAGTGTCATTAAAGACAGGAGGTTGTTAGATCTTTCTTCTGTGGGGAGTCGCCAGTCTTCGTATGGGTCAAGCTGACCATTTTTATTTAAATCTTTAAAGTATTGACCGTCAATCTTTAATGTTTTGACGCTGTTGCTACCTAAATGAGTGTCTGTATTTGCAAAAGAAACGATGGGGAATATAAGGAGTGTCAAAGAGGATTTAAGTAGGAAATTGTGCTTTACTATCGTCATAGGATATATCTCAGAGTTGTTTCACTGTATTATTAATTTTAATAATATCAAAGAACTTATCGACAGAATCTATATTTATTTTTAAAAGTGTGAACAGTGTTTATCAATGTGTGAAATTAAAAAAATCCATATACAGTTGTTAATTTTTTATATATAACAAAACCGGGTCGCTATTTAGCGATCAATTTTTTCTGCTTATTTCTTATCGTATAACGTATATCAGATCCATTTAAAGCTACTAGGGGCTGTTGATCTTTCGTGGTTGAATTTTGTTCAATCTGGACGGGTATTGATCGCGGCGCATGTCGCTTAGTACCCTAAGCAAATGACCCCCTAAAATAAATATCCCCGCTATTCAGTGAATAGCGGGGATACCCAGTGATACTTCAAACTTAAACATGTCACTCAAAAATTTAAGACTTGAGTCCTGCGGCAGTCATTAACAGGCGAAACCCCATCGATACGACCCCTAAAGCCACAACACTCAGTGCCCAGATGCCAATCATCCAAGCCCATTGTTCAATGCCGCGTTTTATCTTCATTGTCAGTTCCTCAACCTGAGATTAGTGGTAGGCTTCACCTTCTTTGACTTTGCCGGTGAAGACATAGTAGCTCCAGCATGTGTAAGCGAGAATCACCGGCAAAATCAGTGCTGCACCGTACAACATGAAACTCTGGCTGCTTGCCGGGGCTGCGGCTTCCCAGATAGAAATATTCGGTGGAATAATATTCGGCCAGATACTGATACCAAGCCCGGCAAAGCCAAGAATGATGATGATAAGCGCCATCACAAACGGACTACGTTCTTTATGTTTTTTAACGGAGTCGGCCATTTTTAAACAGACCAGACCGGTGATTACCGGAATCGGCAGCAAGTAGAACAAGTTCGGTGTTGAGAACCAACGTGTCGCAATTGCCGGAAACTCAAGGGGGGTCCATAAACTAACGACGATTAACGCTACAATCACCGCGAGCAGCGCTTTGTTGGTGAAAGTGAACATTGATTGTTGTAACTCACCTTCGGTTTTCATAATTAACCATGTACTGCCGAGCAGGGCGTAGGTTGCGACCAGTGCAAAGCCGCAGAAAATCGGGAATGGTGTAATCCAGTCCAGTTGTCCGCCGACGAAAACGCGATTTTCGACATCAAAACCCTGAATTACCGCCCCGACCACGAGCCCTTGGAAGAATGTTGTAGCGGTTGAGCCGACCATAAATGAACGATCCCAAAATTGCAGATGGTTCTCCACCGCTTTAAACCGAAACTCAAATGCGACACCACGGAAAATCAAAGCAATTAGCATCAGTGTTAATGGAATGGTTAACGCTTCAATAATCACTGAGTATGCGAGCGGAAATGCACCGAACAGTGCAGCGCCACCGAGTACAATCCAAGTTTCATTGCCGTCCCAGACCGGAGCGACCGAGTTGACCATCACATCTTTGTGCTTTTCATTGTTGACAAACGGCATCAGGATACCGATGCCGAGATCAAAGCCATCCATTACGATATACATCAGGGTGGCAAACACGATGATCGCGAACCAAATCACAGAGAGATCAAAATGCATATTTTCTACCTTAATTACTTAATTTGTGAGGCTATATACGACCAGAAATTGTGTTGATTTCATGATGCTTGTGGTCTTCTGTATCCGGACCTTGTTTGATTTGGTGAATCATATAGTAGTAACCAAAACCAAATACCGCGCCATACACCACCAGGAAGCAGAGCAGACTGATACTCATCTGTAAATCGCCATGCGCTGACACTGCATCTCGCGTTCTCTGAAGCCCGTAGACCACCCACGGCTGACGACCGACTTCGGTGGTAAACCATCCTGCCAGTATTGCGATGAGTCCTGTCGGCCCCATGAGGATAGAAAACCTGAGAAACCAAGGCGTGGTATACAGTGTCTTTTTGCGACGTAACCACAAGCTGTAAAAGCCTTGTAAAATCATCAGGATGCCGAGTGCAACCATGATTCTGAATGACCAGAATACAACCAGTGAATTGGGACGTTCATCTTTAGGGAAATCTTTCAGGGCCGGAATCGGCTCTGTCAGGCTGTGACGTAGAATTAAGCTGCCTAATACCGGGATTTCCAGTGCATAATCGGTTCGCTCTTGTTCCATATTGGGCAACCCAAACAGAATTAACGGTGTTGGCTCTCCGCTGGCGTTCGACCAGTGGCCTTCAATCGCTGCGATTTTAGCAGGTTGATGTTCTAAGGTATTTAAACCGTGAATGTCACCGATCAGTGCTTGAATGGGGGCAACGATAACCAGCATCCCCAGTGACATTGAAAACATCTTTTTCACCGCAGAGGTCGATTGGCCTTTCAGGAGATGCCATGCAGCAGACGCCCCGACGAATAATGCGGTGCTTAAAAATGCGGCCACGCCCATATGGGCTAACCGGTAGGGAAATGACGGGTTAAAGATTACGGCAAACCAGTCAACAGGCACAGCTCGGCCATCGATGATTTCATGGCCTTGTGGCGTTTGCATCCAGCTATTTGATGCCAGAATCCAAAAAGTTGAAATAATTGTGCCGAGAGCAACCATTGAGGTTGCAAAAAAGTGTAGTTTGTCACCCACACGGTTCCAGCCGAACAGCATCACACCGAGAAAGCCGGCTTCAAGAAAGAATGCGGTCAGCACTTCATAGGTGAGTAGCGGGCCGGTAATACTGCCGGCAAAATCCGAAAAACCGCTCCAGTTGGTGCCGAACTGGTAAGCCATCACCAAACCGGACACAACGCCCATACCAAAGTTGACGGCGAAAATTTTCGACCAGTAGTGATAAAGAGTTTTGTAATCCGGATTGCGTGTTTTGAGCCATAAACCCTCAAGCACAGCGAGGTAAGTTGCTAAGCCGATGGTAATGGCGGGAAATATAATGTGGAAAGAAACAGTAAAAGCAAACTGTATCCTTGCCAGCATAAATGCATCGAGACCAAACATAGATTTCCTTTGAGCTGAATAATATTTTTCTTTGCTATGTTAATCGTTGGCCGGGTCAGAATGTAGATACAGAAAAAAACATAAAACTATAACAGTTTAAAATTTTAATTGTTATGCTTGGTCGCAACGGTTTACAATGAAAATGGCTTACACGGAGGTTGAGTTTTGGCAAAATATCAAGAGTTGGTCGATCAACTTAAACGACAGATTCAGTCCGGCATCTGGAATCCGGGTGACAAACTGCCTTCATTACGTAAGCAGTCTGAATACACGGGCGTCAGCTTAATGACTGTACTTCATGCCTATCAGTTACTTGAATCTCAGGGATGGGTGGTGTCGCAGGCACGTTCGGGATACCGGGTTGCTCCCAGAGTCAAAATCAAGCATGTTCAGTCACCCCAAGCTGCGGTCTCTTCGATAGAGAATGTCGATATTAACGAATTTATCTTTGAAGTGCTTCAGGCCAGCAAAAATCCGCAGTTAGTCAATTTCGGGTTTGCCTATCCCAGTCCGGATTTATACCCCCATTACCATGTGACCCGTGCATTTTCGAGTGCGGCGCGCAATATGCCAATTTCCAATACATTCAATAACCTGCCACCGGGTAATGAGCAACTCAGACAACTGATCGCGAAACGTTATGCCGCACGGGGGATTGAAATCTCACCGGATGAAATTGTCATCACTGCCGGTGCATTAGAAGCGCTTAATTTGAGTTTGCAGGCTTGTGCCTCTGCCGGTGACTGGATTGTCGTTGAGTCTCCCACATTTTATGGCGCGCTACAGTCTTTGCAGCGTTTAGGGCTGAAAATGCTCTCGGTCAGAACTGATCCGGTGACGGGAATTGATATTGATTCTCTGGAGAGCGCGTTGCAAACCCATCCGGTCAAGGCGTGTTGGTTAATGTCGAATCACCAAAATCCGCTCGGGTTTACATTAACCGATGAAAAGAAGCAGCGGATTGTTGAAATTTTGAATCGATATAATGTCGCTTTGATTGAAGATGATGTATACAGCGAGCTGTATGAGGGCAGTGAACCGATGACTTCGATGAAGATGTACGACCACACTGGAAATACCATGTTATGTTCATCGTTCTCGAAATCCTTAATCGCGGGGTTGCGCATCGGTTGGGTGGTGGCAGGGAAAAGAGCGCTTGATATTCAGAAGTTGCAATTGATGAGTACCTTTGCCACCAGTGCACCCATTCAAATGACACTGGTTCATTATTTAACCAGTCGCAACTACGAATTACACCTCAAACAGTTACGCAAAAGGCTTGCTGAGCGCAAGAAAAAAATCACAGAACGATTAAGAGCACAGTTGCCCCGAGCGGTGAATATCATCAGTCAGAAAGGGGGATATTTCATCTGGCTCGAACTCCCCAAACATCTTGATGCAACCGATATATACCATGCGGTATTAAAAGAAAATGTCAGTATTGCACCGGGGAAAATGTTTGGTTTGAACGATCAATATAACCACTGCATCCGGCTCAATGCATCTTTCGAGCTTGATCATCATCGCATGAGAGCGTTGGATATTCTGGCGAGTAGTATTGCCATGCGCATCAACGACTACGCTCAAACAACATAAACCGTCACTATCTATTGAGGATCGAAATGACTAAACACATTGTTTCAGCACTACAAATGGGCTCTAAAGAATCGGGGAAGAAAGAGACATTACAGGCAATTCTATCGTACGAAAATGCAATAATTGCATCGAAAACTGAACTTGTCGTGATGCCGGAAGCTTTGTTGGGCGGATATCCGAAAGGAGAAACGTTCGGGACATATTTGGGGTATCGTCTTGATGACGGCCGTGAAGCGTATGCCCGTTATTACGACAACGCAATTACGGTGCCGGGAGAAGAAACCGATGAACTGGTCGCCCTCTCACAAAGAACACAAGCAGCTATTGTGGTTGGGGTGATCGAGCGTGACGGGTCAACACTGTACTGTACTTCTCTGTACATTACGCCTCAACAAGGGTTGGCAGCAAAACACCGCAAATTGATGCCGACCGGCACAGAACGTCTCATCTGGGGGCAGGGAGACGGATCGACTTTAGCGACCACCAATATTGGTTTTGCTCAGATCGGCGGAGCCATCTGCTGGGAAAACCACATGCCGTTACTGCGGATGGCCATGTACGATCAGGGGATTGATATCTGGTGTGCCCCCACAGTTGATGAGCGTGAAATTTGGCAATGCAGTATGCGCCATATCGCCCATGAAGGTCGTTGTTTTGTCATCAGTGCCGTGCAGGTTCAAGGTTCTCCTGAACAGACGGGGCGTACGGTAGCTGGTTGGGATGCCAGTCGCCCATTGATCAAAGGAGGCAGCCTGATCGTTGACCCGCTGGGCAATGTTTTGGCCGGCCCGATGTATGAGCAGGAAGGGCTGCTGACGGCAGAGATCGATATGGCTCAAATTGCGAAGTCTCGCTATGACTTTGATGTCGTCGGGCACTACGCGCGCCCGGATGTGTTTTCCTTACAAGTCGATGTGAGTGAAAAGAAAAGCGTCACCATCAAATCGGTTTAAATCTTCTGTTTCTGCGAGGAAAAAAGGAGCAAAATCGCACTTCATTATTTCATATTTCATTTTGTCATAAAAATGGCCGCTGTTATGCATTTTAAACAGCGGTCTGTATCTATGCCTCTCTCACTGTGATAGTGATAATTTTCAGTCAATAGGACCGACCTGAAAGTCCACACATTAAAATAAAGAAGTGATGGAGTGACGATGAGCAAAGAGAAACTCTCAGATAACGAACGTTTGAAGGGACAAAGTAAGCATCTGCGTGGCACGATATCAGAGGACCTTGCCAATCCGATAACCGGTGGCTTTGAAGGCGACAATTTTCAACTGATTCGCTTTCACGGTATGTATCAGCAGGATGACCGAGATATCCGGGCGCAAAGACAGAAACAGAAACTGGAACCTTTGCATACGGTAATGCTTCGTGTTCGTCTGCCCGGTGGCATTATCACCCCGAAACAGTGGCTGGGCATTGATGAGTTTGCCAGTTCGCATACCGAGTATGGCTCGATTCGGGTTACTAACCGCCAAGCGGTGCAACTACATGGGGTGTTGAAACATAATATTAAACCGGTTCATAAGCTATTAAATACCCTTGGATTAGATTCTCGTGCCACAGCAGGGGATGTGAACCGTAATGTCCTGTGTACTTCTAATCCAGTCGAAAGTGCCTTACATCAACAGGCTTATGATTGGGCGAAAAAAATCTCTGAGCATCTGCTGCCAAAAACCAATGCTTATGCCGAAGTCTGGCTGGATGGTGAAAAAGTCGCAGTTGAGGAAGAGCAAGAAACAATTCTCGGGGGAAGTTACTTACCGCGTAAATTCAAAACAGCCGTGGTGATTCCGCCGCAAAATGACGTCGATGTTCATGCCAATGACCTGAGTTTTGTGGCGATAGGCGATAACGGAAAACTCATTGGCTTTAATGTGCTGGTCGGTGGCGGGCTGGCAATGACTCAGGGTGATGTTTCCACCTATCCACGTAAAGCCAGTGAGTTCGGTTTTATTACGCTGGATAAAACGCTGGCTGTTGCCGAAGCGGTTGTTTCTACACAAAGAGACTGGGGCAACCGTTCCAACCGGAAAAACGCGAAGACCAAATATACGTTGGATCGCGTTGGGGTCGATGTGTTTAAGCAAGAGGTGGAAAAACGGGCGAATGTGACTTTTGCGGCGCTCAAACCTTATGCGTTTACTGCTCGTGGTGATCGGATCGGTTGGGTTGAAGGAGTCGATGGCGACCATCATCTGACGCTGTTCATTCCAAGCGGGCGTTTAATTGATACCGAAGATAAACCGCTCAAATCAGGGATGGCGGAAATTGCCAAAGTACATCAGGGTGATTTCAGACTCTCTCCGAACCAAAATGTTATTGTCGCAGGTGTGCCACAAGACAAAGTCGAGATGATTGATACAATTGCCCGTGAATACGGTTTAATTGATCCGTCGGTTACCGAGCAGCGGAAAGCATCGATGGCTTGCGTTTCATTCCCGACCTGTCCGCTTGCAATGGCGGAGGCGGAGCGAGTCTTACCGGATATCTCGGCATCCATTGACAATATTATGTTGAAACATGGCTTAGCCGATCGCGCTTTTGTGTTTCGGATTACCGGTTGCCCGAATGGATGCGGTCGCGCTATGTTGGCCGAAGTCGGGCTCGTCGGTCGCGCTGTCGGCCGGTATGATTTTTATATCGGCGGTAACGCAGAAGGCACCCGAATCCCTCGGCTCCACCAAGTGAACCTGCCGATAGAAGAGATATTGACGATGCTGGATCAATATGTTGCTCGCTGGGCGGCAGAGGGTGAACCCGATGAGGCATTTGGTGATTTTGCAATCAGAATCGGCCTGGTCAGACCCGTCCTGAACTCGACCATTGATTTCCATCTTGTTGAGTAGACAGGATTGGCGATGATGAAAGCGAAACCAGCTCAACGCGTTGCTTTTTTCCAGCTTGATGAGTCACCGGCTTCGGTGGCTCATTATTTGCAGCCTTATAGTTGCAATTTAATTGCAAGACTCAAGTTGGATCATGAGTCGGTGTGGTTTGTCGATTTAAATCGCGAGATCGTCACATTTGAACAATTGCAGCGGGTCTCTTGTATTGTGTTTGCCGGGTTATGGCCGTTCAAGTCGCATCAAATTGAGCGACATACGATTCGCTGTTTAATCTCACAAATCCTGCATCTTGGCATACCGGTGTTCTTCATCGGCAGCACCGAACGTTTTCTTTTTGAAGCACTCGGCTATGAATCCTTTATGCCAACTTCCCGGTTTGGTTTGAATATGGCTCAGCCAAGTGATATGTCAGATCGGCTCTTAACGAGTCAAGATTTATCTTGGCGGTGGGTGGTCAATGATTTGGTTGTGACGGAGTTGGCTGCCGATACAGTTGTTCTCGAACGTGACCTGAACGGTATCCCCATGCTGATTTGTCACGCTGAGCATATTTATTCCAGTGCTGCTGCACTGGGAGTGACATGGTATGAGATGGCGAGTTGGTTGTACGCCTACCCGCAATATTTGCAAGGCAATGAAGCGATCATTGAGTGTCACTGGAGTGATGATGTCGGGCTTACCTTTATCCAGCATTTTATTCAGCGTTGGTCGGTGAGTGAGAACACCTGTATTCATGCGTAGAATGTAATCAATAGAACAGTAATAAAAAGCCGGATCCTGTGACAGAATCCGGCGGTTGGTGTTATCTGATTGACCGAAACAGAGTCGGTATTCAGATGGTGGATAGTTGATTGACCTTACTCAGCTGGGGGACCTGCTGGTTGATCAACCGGTGGATATGCATTCTCCAACAGATATTGGAACCCTGCGGAATACCAACGACCAGCGTGTGGCGCATTATCCATTGCACCTGTGGGCAGTGGTGCAGAGGTACTCATTTTGTCCGGGTCACACATTGCGTCGTATTGCTTGGCTGGGTCATCCGGGTCTGGCTGATAGTCTGGTTCAGAGACTCCGTCTGATTCACCCGGTGGTTTCACCCACACGAAAGCATCAACGCCGGCATAAGGGTCAGCCCATGGTTTGTAGCCAATACCACTGGGTTGGTTACACCAGTTACCGCGGTGATAGCGGCGGTCGATGCGGGATTCATCCACATAGGTGTTTTTATCGGATGAAGTACTGACATGTGTCGGCCGATCAGGGCCACCCCAGCCATTTCGCCCGGTATCAATCAACATCCCGATGGTGGTTGGTGCACCTTTTGCGATCATCCGTTTGCGGAATTCAATCGCATAGTCTTTCTCGTCAAAGTTCGGGTTCCATTCATAGAAATCCGCACTCCGGATCGGACCACCTCCGACGTTTTTGGTTGGATCTGGGAGGTAAGTTTCAACCAGTGGACTGTAATTCGCCGTGTTGGTGACGAAACCGGCAACGCTGTCCCAGCCTGCATCTGTACCTTTAATCACGTTAGATATCATGGTAACTGCCGGACCAAAGTTACTATCCCAGCCTAACCAGCCTGAGTGAGCCGCATCAATGTATGAATAGACGTTCTTAATCGGTGAGAACTTATTCAATGCGTAAGTGATCCCTTCACGATAGCCGCCAGGGCCATTTGCTTCTGCACATTTTGGAATGTCCAGATTGGTAACGAGATTTGGCAACGAGTCAATCTCGATCACCGCAGCAATGCGGATGCTCTGATATTTCGGATCGGCAAAGATTTCTGCAATTGGGTCGATAAACTCATTTTTATAGCGAACTATGTCGCCTCTGGAAATGAGCAACTCACCATTCGATGCCAGAGCTTTACAGTCACGGTTTGGTAAGTCATAGACGACAACCGTAAACAGGTTCGCACCTTGTTTAAGTGCCTCATCTAAGTGAGCGCGCAGACCCATTTTACTGTCGGTTCCTTCGATCGCACCGATGCGGTCGAGCCAGACCCCGGTGTTTTGGTCAGCTACCGCACTACCGCCCGGTTCCGCTGCTGCTAACGCAGACCACTCAGGGTTGACATACCAAGTCGCATCACGGAATGGGTTGTCCACTCGTTCTGTAGTCGGTGGGACATCATCATCGGTGACATTGACGGTTTTGATGATTTTGCTGGTATCCATGCCATCGCTGACAATTAATGAGACAGTATATTTACCGGGATCGGCATAAGTATGTGACGTTGTGACACCTGAACCTGTCGCACCGTCGCCGAAGTCCCAGATATAGGTCAGAACATCGTTATCCGCATCGGTTGACGCAGACGCATCAAAGTTAACCAGTAACGGGGCTTGTCCGGATGCCGGTGTTACGGTCATGGCTGCAACAGGCGGTGTATTGCCGGATTCGGTTGTAACATTGATCACCACATTGGCCGTATCAACACCTGTACCATCACTGACAGTCAGTTTTGCAGTGTACTCACCGGGTTCGGTATAGGTATGCAGCACATCTTTGCCTGTACCGGTTTCACCATCACCGAAATCCCAGACGTAGGTGAGTTCATCCCCGTCAGCATCGGTTGAGCCACTGGCACTGAAGCTGACTTCGAGCGGTGCAATACCTGAGACCGGTGTTGCATCGGCAACTGCGTCAGGTAAATGATTTGGTGGCGGGGTGTCGCCGCCAGTACAGGTTGAACCCATTAGTTCGACATTGGCGGCACTGGTGCTATTGCGGGTTCCCATAAAGTTAACCGCCAGGCTCTGGCCTTGTTTAATGGTTCCGTTCCACTCAGTGTTTACGATGTAATAGGGGTTATTCCCTGAAAGTTCGCCACTCCACGATTGTGTGACCGCCACGCCGGCTGGGTATTTCATCCCAACCTGCCAGCCATTGATATCTGCATTCTCATCATTGGTAATTGTTACAACGCCTTGAAATCCTCCATCCCATTCATTGGTTAATGAATATGAACAGGATGCAGCTTGTGCGCCGACTGACGACAAGGCTGCACCCAGTGCCAAAACCAGCGGTAACAACCGGAGTTGTTTCTGCCTTTTTCTCATTTCTAGCCTCCTACGGTTAGCTTTATGCATATTTTCTCAATCCTCCTGATAGAGATTTTCTTTTTATACAATTGATTAAAATATCAACTTAAAAAATAGAATGATCATCAGTCATTCATACTATTTGGGTCTAGATGGCTCTTGTGTTGGCGTCAAGAAATGACAGGTAAATAATATGTGTGTTTTTTATTATTGTGATATTTGCCACGAAAATAACAGTGGTGAATAATCAAATGGTCAGTGTTTTCTGGTGCGGGTTAATATAATTGAAACAAAATTTCATTAAATATTTTTGTTTTTAAGTTGTTGATTTTTATGATTTTGATTTTTGGTTTTTCATTTATGTTTTTTGGTTTTATTATTTAAGATATTGTATTTTAATATGATATTTATTGTGTATTTTTAATGACTTGAATATTATAATATGGCGTGCTGTATGTGGATGTTTTATTTAATATTGGACGGTTATTTTGTGTGTTTTTAATGGGAATTACAAATATTTGGAATGATTGTCACTAATTATTTTTGTCTTACACTTTTTCAGTATGACATTTTGAAATAAAAACAAAGATGTGATTGAATATCAACATATGCAATTTATTTTATATTCTCGGGCTGATTTACTGAAACATGATGCTCTTTTATTCAGAGGAGGGGCATTAAAAGGATGGTCGTTACTGGCTTCGATATGAGTCAGGTACAGCGATTTTCTTTGGGTCGGGGAATCGTTTCATATTACACTGCTCCCTTCAGACATATGACCCGTAATCAAAGGCCTGCCCAGATGAAAAAAGTTCTGTTACTTGTTGATGTACAAAACGTGTATTACACCACCCGACAAGCCTATCAACGTCACCTCAATTACAACAAATTATGGGCCAAAACGACTGAGAACCGGGAAGTTGTAAAGGCAATTGCCTATGCAATTGACCGGGGGGATCCGAAGCAACAGGAATTTCAGAATATCCTGCGAGCGATCGGTTTTGAAGTCAAACTGAAACCCTTTATTCAACGTGCGGATGGTTCAGCGAAAGGGGACTGGGATGTCGGGATTACCATTGATGCAATGGAGTATGCAGCAGATGTCGATACTGTTGTGCTCGTCTCCGGAGATGGTGATTTTGATGTGTTGGTGAAAAAGTTATCCGGTGACAAAGGGAAATGGGTTGAAGTCTATGGTGTGCCTGAACTGACCTCGGTTACTTTGATGCAGGCAGCCAGCCAATATATTCCGATTGACGCTGAACTGTTGATGGCATGAGACCCAGAATGAGCCGGACGGATGCCTCCCGGTTGATGCGTGTGAATCCAGTCATGACTTATTGATCATGACTGGATGTGGGTGGTGACTGAATGGTGTGACGTTTTCATTGACGTCTTGGCGACGGTCTCTACTGACATACACCTCCGCGGACGCAGATAGCCGCGGAGTGCAATAAATTGTGATTTGCGCAGCGGCGTTTAATTCAAATAAGCTTTTAGCCCGTCAGCCAGACGGTTGACTGCTTCGGTCAGTTCTTCCGGACTGGCATTGGTGAAATTCAGTCGCAATGCCGCAGGCGACGGGGCAGCATCGGGATAAAAGACCGGGCTCGGTACGACCGCCACACCTTTAGTCAACATGGTTTTTGCCAACGCAAATGTGTCGCAATCCGGCAGAGAAAGCCAGATGAACATTCCACCGTTAATTGGTTTGAGATGACAGCCTTGAGGCAGTTGTTGACTCAGGGCAGTATACAGACAGTCATAACGGGACTGATATAAATGACGGATACGCTGGATATGCTGCTCAAAATCAGGGTGTTGCAATAGCCCGAGCAGCAGCGCTTGCATCGGGACACTGGAGTGCAGATCCGCCCCCTGCTTGACTTTGATTAATGGCTCCAGATCACCACGTTTCCCTGTGACCACACCGATTCTCAGCCCCGGAGAGGCAATTTTAGAAAACGAACGTAAGACAATCGAATGGTTCGGACAAAAATCAGAAACCAGTGGCAGCGCTTCACCACTGAAGCGTAGCTCGCGATAGGGCGCATCTTCAATCAAAACCACATTGTATTGGCAACAGAGTGCTGCGACTTGCTGACGAACCGACAGGCTCCAGCATACCCCGGTCGGGTTGTGAAAATCAGGCACCGCATAGAACGCTTTCGGTTGCTGTTGTTGAAAGCACTGTTCGAGCAACGCGATATCCGGGCCATCTTCCGTTTGAGGCACGGTAACAATATTGGCCTGAACCAGATTAAAAACCTGCATGGCACCCAGATAACTGGGGGCTTCCATCGCAATGGTGTCTTGCGGGTTGAAGTAAGCTCTGGCGATGAGATCTAACCCTTGCTGTGAGCCGGTACAAATCATGGCCGTGTGCGTGTCAGGTAACTGATACAGCTCGTGCAGATAGTTGATAAGGGGTTGATAACCGGCGGTTGCACCGTATTGAAAGATCTCCGGCATGTGTGCCAGTTTTTCCAGCATTGGTTGCATCAGCGCAATCGGGAATGTCTGTTCGTCCGGCAGGCCTCCGGCCAGTGAAATCACATTTTTATCGGTGGCGGCACTAAGAATCTCTCGGATATAAGATGAACGGGTTTGTTGTAATGAGTGCGCAATTTCCATGTCTGTTCCTGTTTGCTGTTTTATTGTTCGGGCTGTTTTCTATGGAGTACAGCCTCTAGAGGAGAGATAGTACAGGGGATTGCTTAAATACGAATGTCCATTTATGCTGAACAATATGTCCATTTATGCGATTTATCGATTATGAGCCGCCATCATATTTCCCGGATCAATGATGTTCTCTTTTATATTCATAAAGATATCAGTAGAGAGTTATCAGCTAAGGCACTCGCTGATGTGGCGGCTTATTCCGAGCAGCATTTTCATCGGGTGTTTAAACAGACGGTCGGTGAGTCGATCCATCAGTATATCCGGCGCACACGGATGGAGTATGCGGCCAATCAGCTGATGTTTGATCTAACATCCTCGGTGTCGGAGATCGCCAGTAACTGTGGTTTCAGTTCCGCGTCTTCATTCAGCCGGGCTTTTAAAGCGACCTTCCAGATGTATCCCGGTCAGTGGCGGCAGCATGATATGGGGACTGCTGAAAAACCTTATCTCAAAGATCCGGAAATCGCAGCCGGCTATCAGCGTGTAGCAAGTCGGGTATTACAGCCGCCCAAAATTTTAGACGTCCCGGATCGCATGGCGGCTTACGTGCGGCATACGGGGTACAACCGCTCCATTCGCCATGCTTGGTTGGTTTTGAAAGCGTGGGCGGAGAGTGAAGGGCGTGATGACACGACTCAGTTTGGCTTGCACCATTCGAATCCCGCCTGGGTCGCGTTGGACAAATGTCGCTACGTGGCCTGCCTTGAAATCGACCGGCCTCTGCCGTTTCGGGGGATTGTGAATCAGATGGTGATCCCCGGCGGCTTACATGCTGTGTTTCATTTACAAGGGATATATGGTGAGTTGCTGCCGTATATCAGCCAGATTATGGAGCAGTGGCTACCGACGTCTGGGTTTAAGCTGCGCTCGACACCGGCTTATGTTCACTATCATCAAAATCACTTTCTCCATCCTGATGAACAGTTTGAGTTAGATTTTTATTTGCCGGTGAAGTTCTTTTAAGGCAACAGCCTAGCTATTTTCCATAAGTGATTCTCGTGGCATTCATCATAAACTCATGGCATTTTAATAATGCGTTGTGCTATTACGGTCATATAGGAGAGAAGGGCAGTGAATAAAATTAATATTCGTGAAAAATTCGGACAGTTCTCCGAAGTATGGACACCAAAAATTATCGCTGAATCCAACGGTCAGCTGGTAAAAATCGCCAAAGGAAATGGTGAGCTGGTATGGCATGCACATGAGCATGAAGATGAACTGTTTATTGTGTTTCAAGGCCAGCTGACTTTACAACTGAGAGATAAAAATATTGTGCTCAATCCCGGTGAAATGTATATCGTCCCCAAAGGTGTCGAGCACTGCCCGAAAGCAGAGCCAGATACACATTTTATGATGGTTGAGCCGGCATCGACGGCTCATACCGGAGAGATTCAAAGTGAAGTTACCGTCTCTTCAGAGCAGCAAGAGTGGATTTAGCGGTACAATAGGTTGGCTTCGTATGTATTCGTTTAATTTCTAGCCTTGGGAATCGAAATGTGACGCACAATTACGTTTTGCGGTTTCAGCTGCATTCGTGCTCAGTGCGCCAGTTCATCTTTCAGAGATGAAAGACGAACCAGAAAATCTTTTCTTGTTGGGCTTAGGTGTGCGCTTTCCAGAACCGGCTTTTACGGGCGTCCTGCCCGGAAAAGCCTAACCATTCTTCCATGAATGGTTTTCTTCGTTTGGTGGTTGATTTGCGTGCGGTGAAACATTCTTAAACAGTTAATTTGGTCACTGAACTCAGGGTGAAAAATCATGGACGATTTTTCAGGATTGCTTGAGCAGGATGCGAATCAATCCGACCCTGATTACGTGCGCTGAACTCAAATTTTAGGCATTTTGGGGTACTTTTTCTGCCGTGAAAAAGTATCTGGGGCGCATTCGGAGATGTCGATGAAATCGAAGAAAGTCATTGCGCACCAAACACCTGCATTACAAATTTTATCTTCCCAGCCTTGGGCCCCCAAATTTGACGCACAATTGCGTTCCTCAATTTCAGAGACATTGTTACTCAGTGCGCCAGTTCATCTTTCAGAGATGAAAGACGAACCAGAAAATCTTTTCTTGTTGGGCTTAGGTGCGCGCTTTCCAGAACCGGCTTTTACGGGCGTCCTGCCCGGAAAAGCCTAACCATTCTTCCATGAATGGTTTTCTTCGTTTGGTGGTTGATTTGAATTGGGTAAAACTCTTTTGAAAGCCAATGAGTCTCTGAACTCAGGCAAGTCATCTCACATCACACCGCAGCAGCATTACTTTCCTTGATGATCAAAACGCTGAAATTTTGTACAAAACCTACCTGCATCAAAAAATGTCATGTTTGTGTCAATTTTTTCTGGCGATTTTCTATAACCTATTCAATGCTATTTAGTGTGTTTAGGTGCTCATTAAAGAACAAAAATATGGTTTATCCAAGATGTGTCTAAGGGTAGGAACGTTAGTCAATCATTTGTGAGTGAGTTAGACAGCGTTGTGCTGTGGTTTCTGATGTAGTGATATTTTTTACTGGGATTTTGTCTGTATTTCCATGCGATTAGGATAGAAATTCATCGACTGTCAGTAAGTTATACAGAAGTATTCTTATAGAGTAGTTCTGTATAATAAACTGTTAAATTCCAGTGGGGCGCTCGTAGCGTTAATGCATAGCTATCAAATAAGAAAGAAGGAATAAAGAAAAGTATGAAATTAGCACGGATTGAAATTTCAAATTTCAGATTGCTAAAGAACTTTGTCTTAGATTTGGAAGATGAGCTATCTCTAGTTATAGGAAAAAATAACACTGGTAAAACATCTGTGTTAGCTTGTTTAGATAAGCTAGTAGTTCAATCAGAAAGAAATGCAGTTGCCTATGAAGACTTTAACATTGAACTGAGGTCTTCATTGGAGAAAATTCTTCTAGGTGAAAAAGAAATAGGTGCTAAGGAGCAATATGTTGATCTTGGAATTCAACTAAAGCTTTTTATTAAATACAGTAAATCAGACGATCTTTCTAAAATCAGTCCATTGATAATGAGCTTAGATCCTGATGATGATAACGTAATTCTTTCTTTCGAGTACAAAATCTCATTTGATAAACTAAGTGAGCTGAAATTAAAATACATCGATGAAGCTAAAAAGTTTGACAATAAGCCCCGTCTTTTCCTGAAGGAAAAATTATTTGATTACTTTGGTCCAATTATTCGAAAGAGTTTATTATATAATGATGAGGATCAATTTTTGGATTTACACAAGGAAAGGATAAATCTTAAAGATATCCTGGCAATTCAGTTCATTAATGCGAAACGAAGCGTAACTAACAAGCAAAACGATAAAACTCTGTCTAACCAAACGTCAAGCTTGTACAGACAAGTTGATGAATCAGATGAACAAGAAGAAGCGTCTGACGAATTCAAAAAAGAACTGCGTAAAACCGATGACAGGCTGAGTAGCATCTATCAGAAAATGTTTAGCGGAATCATCGAAAAGGTGAACAAATTCGGTGGTATAAGTCCAACAGAAACGGATATCAAAATCACCTCTACGTTGCAGCATAGGGAATTGTTAGAAGGTAACACTACTGTAATGTATGCCCATCAAAGTCATGACTTACCTGAACATTATAATGGTTTAGGGTATATGAATTTAATTAGCATGATTTTTGAAATTGAAATGCTAATGAGTAGGCTAAGGCGGTCAATAAAGGAAAAGCCAGCGGCAATTAACTTACTATTTATTGAAGAGCCTGAGGCACATACTCATCCGCAAATGCAATATGTATTTATAAAAAATATTAAAGAGCTATTAAGGCAAAACCGTCTAAGGGAAGATGGGGTGATAATCCACCTCCAGTCAGTTATTACTACACATTCTTCGCACATAGTCTCAGAAAGCAGTTTTGACGACATTAAGTACCTTAAGAAATCCGCTCAAACTCATCAAGTACAGGCGAAAAACCTAAAAGATTTAGCACATGCGTACGCTTCAAGTGAAGATCCAGACAAAGACGATGAGCTAAAAAAGGCGTATCGGTTTCTAAAACAATACTTAACCCTAAACCGAGCGGAGTTGTTTTTTGCTGATAAAGCGATTTTCATTGAAGGTGATACAGAGCGGATTATCTTGCCATCGATGTTGAAGAAAATTGACCAAGAAACTCAGAACTCAGATGATCAACCATTGTTGTCGCAGAATATTTCAATCGTAGAGGTGGGAGCTCATTCTCAAACCTTTGAAAAATTTATTGATTTTGTAGGCCTGAAATCACTAATTATCACTGACATTGATAGCTACTACGAAAAGACCATATATGAAGATGATAATGTAACGCCTCAAAAGTATAAGAATGGCAATGACAAAATAGAAGAAGTGCGATGCACTCCTTTAGATCCTTACGGCTCAAAGTCATCCAACTCATCTCTAAAATTTTTCTTTCAACAAGAGGAGTTGGGGTTTTACAAAGACTTAGAGTTTGAAAATAAGAGCTTAACCAAACCATCAGGAAGCGAAACCTGGCAACAAGATCCTAATGGGTTTCTTAAGATTGTATATCAGGTAGAAGAGCATGGATATCATGGTAGAAGCTTTGAGGACGCATTTTTCAGTATAAATAAAGATCTGCTTAACGCTGGACATAGCGCATTTCCGTCATTAACAAAAAAATATTTGGATTTATATCTGTCAAACGATGATATTGATGCTTTCGATTTTTCCGAAAAAGCAGTTAATAGCAAGCCATCTCTTGCCATTGAAATATTACTCAATAGCGAGACGACTGAAGAAGGAATTGAGTTTTCAAACTGGCACGTTCCTCTCTATATCAAGGAAGGATTGTTATGGCTTCGGAAAAACTAGATTTAGAAAACCTTTCTGAGGAATCAAGGCACGTCATTGACTTGATCAAGAATAAGAAGCACTTTCTACTTAGTGGTGGTGCAGGTAGTGGTAAGACATATTCATTAGTGGAAGTGTTAAAAGCTGTGGTTTGCGATAGTCCTTCGCTAAATATTGGGTGCATCACATACACCAATGCTGCAGTTAATGAAATTGAAGAGCGAATCTCACACGATAGCTTATATGTTTCGACTATACATGATTTCTTATGGGGAAATATTAAATGCTTTCAATCAGAGATTAAGGAAACGTTGATTGAGCTTATAAATGACTCCGAGCAAACTAAAATTAAACATCCTGATAGTGAAGTTGTTTCTCAGGATTTCTTTGATGACTGTGATTCAATCCAATATAAAGAATATTTAAAACTAGCGAAAGGTATAATATCACACGATGAGGTCATTATTCTGGCTTCTAAGATGTTTGAAAAGTACGAAAAGCTATGCTCAATAACAAAGGATAAATATCCATTTATTTTTGTAGATGAATATCAGGATACTGATCCTTTAGTTGTAGAGATACTGCTAGAGCACCTTGAAAAGTCAACCAAAGACAATGTTGTTGGCTTTTTTGGTGATGCAATGCAATCAATTTATGATAGTAGCGTTGGTAATTTAGATATGTATACAAAGGCTGAACCACCAAAAGTAATAGAAGTTCTCAAGCTACAGAATAGACGTAATCCTTTAAAAGTAATAAATTTAGCAAATCAGCTTAGAACTGATGGCCTTATTCAAAAACCTTCGAGAGATAGATCTGCTCCGAATATGGATGAGAACGGAGAGGTCAAGCAAGGTATTGTTGAATTTTTATTCTCATCTAATGATGATCTGGAATCAGTTAGAAGATATCTTGGATGGGATTTTGACAATGCTGAATTAGTTAAAGAACTTCACCTTACTCACAGTCTTATTTCGGATAAGGCTAGTTTTCCTGAATTAATGCGTATATATGATAAAGATAAAATCCTCGAATATATTAAAAATAAGATAAGAAAAGCTCTTGAAAGAGATGAGGATCAATATGATTCTACAGGGAAAACACTTTCCCAAGTTATTGAGTATCTCGGGTGTCCAAATCCGACAGATGCACAGAATAATTACATTAACAATTATCGAGAATATTTTGAATTAGCGAAAGAGCAACCTTACGACCAAATATCTAAGCTATACGTAGATAAAGAGCAACTGCTTGATGATAAGAAAAATAATATTGGTGATAAAAGTAAACTTGGTTCTAATAGAGATGATTTAGTCAAGCATCTGTTTAAAATAGAAAATTGCATGCGACTCTATCAATCTAAGAAATTTAATCAGTTCATTAAGGCCACTGATTATTCCGTTACTTCTGTCGAAGATAAAATCAGGCTGAATGAAGCCATTCAGTCTTTTGAAATACAGACGGATATTACGATAGGTGAAGTTATTGATCTTGCTCATGAGTTAGGTTTAGTTATCAAGGATGATAGACTGGTCAGATACGTTGAAGACAAATATTATTTATACAAGCAGGTGTGTGAAGTCAATTATCAAGAGTTTCGCAATGTCTTTGAATATCTCGAAGGATACTTACCATTCTCGACTCAGCATAAAACTAAAGGAGCCGAATTTCCTAATGTCTTGGTAGTCTTGGATAATGGCAAGTGGAACCAATACAATTTTAAGTATCTGTTTGAGCGAAACGGTACTGATAGCGTTCGCCAGAGGTCTGAAAAAATATTTTATGTGTGTTGCACTCGAGCAAAAGAAAGGTTAGCCGTATTCTTTCCAAACCCAAGTGCTCAAGTCATTCAAACAGCGGTTAGTTGGTTTGGTGAGGATAATGTTGTTAATTTGGATGATTGAAAGGTTTTGCCAAGCTTGCATTTAACAAGGCGCTGCTGTCGGACAAGTTCTCCGCTAAGCTCCATATTTGCTGCAGAGCGTGGCGTTAGCTTTCAAAACGAGAATAGAGTGATGAATGAAGAAAAGGGCGTTTTAAAGGAAAGTATAAAGCCATTATTGATAACTCGTTTGTATGATATGTACTACGAGCTGTTCGAGCTCGTGGCGGTGGTAGTGTTTGCTGTATTGTCTGTGATTACAGTTTCAGAAATGGCATCTAGAGAGTCCTTTAGCAATAATGTGTCCAACAAGATTGCGTCATTAAATAGTGATTTAGCGAATATAGCTGTTAGCCTGACTTCTAGTCAGAATGTCAAAATAGATGAATCTGTTTACAGTAATAGAAAAGAAGCGACTATAAAAATTGAACAGTTTGAAGAACTCAATGATAAGGTTTCGACACTGATTACTGTAGGTGTTGATGATCAATCTGGAGTGTTAAAACAGCTTATAAAAAACTATCAGAAGGTAACAGCAAGATTCGAGGAAAATTCAATAAAATCAGAATCAGCTCCGAGTATTTTAGAAAATCTCAGCTCTTCTCATTATATAGGCTTCATCTATGAAATGAGATCAGACCATCTTTTGGCATTGCCCATTATTTCATGTAGCGCTCTTGGAGCCATGATTTTTGGGTTAAGGTCAGGAACTCGAATGAGCGTCCGCACGTTGACGTCTGGTCTAGCTACTGGTTTTATTGTTTATCTCGCATTGAAGGGCGGGCAGCATCTATTTCTTCTTACTTCCCCAGATGTCCGTATTCCTTCAAATCCATATAGCTGTGCATTTCTTGGTTTGCTGGCTGGTTTATTCAGTGATAAAGCATATAAAGTACTTTCTTCGCTAGTTGAGATCTGGCATCAAGAGTCGAAAATGCTACAAATGGCAATGGCAATGGCAATGGCAATGGCAATGGCAATGGCAGCAAAAGCTAACAAGGCGCTGCTGTCGGACAATTTTTTCGTTGCGCTCCAAAATTGCCGCAGAGAGCGGCGTTAACCTCCTCAACTAGCAATAGATATTAATTATAAGAAAGTGAAGTGTACAAAGAAAATCAGGCCAGCTATCAGTTCTATGTGTCGCAAGGCTTTCATGTGGTGAGTCTACAGCGCGATGAACATACGGGGCATCCCGAATACACCATGTGTTCTGGCACATAAGCATCATTGTGTGATGCCTCGAAGCCGAAACCTGAGACAATCATCGGGGACAGAAATAAAAAAGAACCGCGTCGCATTTTATCCTTCAATTATGCTAAGGATATGATAAACAGTGTTTTTTTCTGAATGCTTCTTTTATGCTAGAGCCATGTTATCCACCAAAGCGAAGCGCGATTATGAAAACCTCCCTCGACCACCTGCCTGAATTCAAACAGCAAGAGCTTGCCACGATCTCGACCATTCTGCGTGATACGCTGGAAGACTATCTTGAGGGCAAAACCGGGAGTAAAAGCGAGTTTCGTATCCTGAAAATCATCCTGTTCGGCAGCCACGCTAAAGGCAATTGGGTCAGCGATCCGGTCAATGGTTACATCAGCGATTACGATATTCTGGTGATCGTCAACAAAGCTGCCTTGGTGGAAGATTATGTGGTCTGGCAGCGGGCGGAAGAGCAAATTGATCGCAAAGTGAAATCCGCGCCGTTGGGTTTGATTGTTCACGATTTGCAGGAAGTAAATGAACGATTGCAGCAGGGGCATTATTTCTTTAAGGATATCCGTGAAGAGGGGATTGAACTGTTTGCCGCAACACCGAAACCGCTGATTGAGCCGGGGGATTTGACGGAGGAAGAATTGCGGGGAATAGCCCGAAAGCATTATGAGAAATGGCTTAAAAGTGCATCTCAGTTTTTTATTATTTATCAAGAAACAGCAGCTAAAAATTGGATTACGGAAGCTGCTTTTCTCCTGCATCAGACCACAGAAAGATTCTTTGCTTGTGTGTTACTCACATGCACCAACTACTTACCCAAATCCCACAATATCGAAAAGCTGAGTAAACTGTGTGCGCAAATCGAGCCAGAGTTTAAGACGATTTTCCCGCTCGACAATAAATTCCACCGTCGCAGCTTCCGCCGTTTGCAACGCGCCTATATCGAAGCCCGTTATTCCGAGCATTATGAAATTACCGCAGAGGAGCTGGCTTATCTCGAAGGGAGAGTGTTGCAGTTAAAAGCAGTGGTTGAACAAGTTTGTTTAGCGCGGATAGATTCTGCTTAACCATTCTCCCTGAATGGTTTTATTTATTCAGCGGATGATTTAAATGAAGTGAAATGAAATCGGGGGAAATGATTGCCAAACTATTACACGCTATCACCCGTTTAATGCTGTTGAAACTTTGGATACTGTTGCAAAAACTGAACGCTGAATACGATGCTATCATTTTGTTTTTAGATAATTATCCCAGCATTGTGCAAGTGAATGGAAAATGTCGCCTCGCAGAGGATGAGTCATAAAAATTTATAGCGCATTAGCAAGGATCAAAGTCTCATCACGTTCAGTGAGAAATCATACAACAGCGTGTAAGCCACAGGTAGCCGTAGCTACCTGTAAATAACATCATTCAGTCGCCATAGCTGTCGATGCTGCGGGCTTGAGATAGCTGCCGATGATAAAGGCGACCAACCCGAGTGCCAGTGTCGGCACAATCGGATGAATCCCACCGAGATCAGGCTTGCAGGCTACCAGAGAAATATAGCTGCTCAAACCAACCACCATGCTACTCAATGCACCGGTTGCTGAAGCTTTGGACCAGTATAATCCCAGAACCAGCGGCCAGAGGAAGACTGCCTGTAAACCACCTAAAGCCATCAGATTGAGCCAGATAATCATATCCGGCGGATGGGTCGCGGCCAAAAAGACCAGCAGGGCAAAAATACCGGTGACCCAGATCGAGAGACGGCTCAGCTTGCGTTCGCCCTGAGCCTCACTCAGCATCCGGGGATTGATGTAGTTGAGGTAGAGGTCTTTGAGCAGGGTCGCAGAGGCCTGAATCAGTTGTGAGTCGATGGTGGACATGATTGCCGCCATTGGGCCGGCGAGAAAAATACCCGCAACCATCGGAGGTAACACCGTCATCATCAGTGTCGGCATGATGAGATCCGGGCTGGCAACTTCCGGGATAATTCCCCGGCCAAGTGCACCGGCCAGATGCGTGCCGAACATCAGTAAAGCCATCATGATGGTACTGATGACAATTCCTTTATGTAATGAAGCACTGTCTTTATAGGACATACAGCGAACCGCTGCATGAGGCAGGCCGATCACTCCGAAACAGACTAATACCCAGAAACTGAGGATAAACGGTTGGCTGAGAAAATGATCCGGCCCGTATGGGGTGACTAACGCCGGATCGATATGATGCAGCCGGGTGACCAGTTCACCGATACCGTGACCGGCATGGATGACGCCCCAAAGTAACACAAAGGTTCCGATCAGCATCATGATTCCCTGAACCGTATCGGTCAGGACCACCGCCCGAAAACCACCGATCGTGGTATAGAGTCCGACCGTGCAGGCAAACAGCAACAGTCCTTGATGATAAGAGAGCCCGGTCACTGTTTGCAGTAATCGTGCTCCACCGACAAACTGCACCACCATAGTGCCGAAAAAAGCGAGCAGAAGGGTGAGTGAAGCAATCACCACCACGGTACGATTCTGAAAACGGGCAAATAAAATGTCATTGAGCGTCACCGCGTTGTGGCGTCTGGCTTCCATAGCAAATTTTTTTCCCAGCACGCCTAAGGTCAGCCACGTCGCAGGCAATTGAATCATCGCCAGTAATACCCAGCCAAGTCCCATTTTATAGGCTGCCCCCGGCCCGCCGATAAAGCTACTGGCACTGGCATAGGTTGCTGCCAGGGTCATGGCGAGGACAAACCCGCCAAGGCTGCGGCTACCGATAAAATATTCACTGAGAAATTGTCCCGGCCGGTGATGACGGCGGGTCAGCAGTGCCAGCGCAAAAACAGCGGCAAGATAGATCAGTAAAGGGATAATCAGTTGACTATTCATGGTGATTATTCTGTTGTGAAGTGCCGGAGTGTCCGGATGAATTCAGTGTATGGTGGGGTGGTTTATCCTCGCCTTCTGCTGTAGACAGAGGGACATTTCGATACACGCATTTCACCATCAAACCACACAAAAGGGTAAAAAGTACCGGGCCAACGATACAAGAAAGCACAAACCATAACGGCATTCCCCAATACAGTTCGGGCAATGTCTGAGATTCTGGCGGCAAAGAAAAACCGTAAGCCGTGGCGTACCACCAAATAAAATATCCCAGTGCCAACGCAATCGCCCACAGGGCTTCCCGGTGTGCCTGACGATAAGACTCAGTCTGTTGATTCATCGGCTATGATTCTCCCTGTTCCTCTCATCTTAAAAGACCATTCGGATTGAAATCATTCAGTTGAAGATCTTTCCTGTTTCTGAATTTGGTTGGCGATGATACCAGAATGCAGGCCATGAAGGTAAGTTGAGAATGCGCATCATGATGGCGAATCCGGGGTTATTCTCATGAGATAATTTAGATAAATCGCACTCAGAGGTGATCCGGTGATTTGTCAATATTGCCCGTGACGGATTGGTGGTTGCATCAATAATATGAGTATTATTTCACGTAATTTATGATTAATTTTTGTGTTTGGCACGCCTTCTGACCATATTTTCTCTATGTTCTGGGAAATGTTCAGGGAGAATTGTCTTGCCAATTGCTCAGTCTCAGCCTGATGAGATCTCCCTCTGACATCCGATAATCTCGAATCGGGAGATGAATTGCATGGTATTGACTCAGTTATTTTATAGCCGAAGTCGGATGAAGCGAGCGCGATATATGCTTACGGTTGTGAGCTCGTTTTTATTGCTTCTCTACGTTCCGGCGATTCTGGCTGCTGGCATTGTGCGCGGTGATACCAGCGATAAAAGGATTATATTGAGTAACTCTTATGCTGGGAGTGATTTTCGTAAAGTCATGGTGCAGGACTGGAAAGATGTTGCCGCTCAGGCACAACGAGAAGGCTTGATCAAAGATGCCCCGGTGATCAGTGCGAATAATTCCGTCCCGCAGCAAGCCCGGCAAATCCAGAATATGATTATGGAAGGTTATGATGCCATTGTGATTCTCGCTGCCGCAGATGCTGCGCTGAGAGGGCTGGTGCATGATGCCTGTCAGGCTGGTGTCGTTGTTGTCGTTCTTGCCAGCAAGATCAATGAACCTTGTGTTTATGAGGTGAATTACGATTGGGATCAAATGGGGCACGCTGAAATTGAATATGTCGCCAAGCGTCTGAAGGGCAAAGGCAATTTGTTGGAAATTCGTGGCATTTCAGGTGATGTGACCGATAAAGATATCAGTGCGGGGATTCATAAAGCGGTAAAGCAGTATCCCGGGTTGAAAATCGTTCATACCGTCTATGGTCAATGGACCAACTCAGTGGCCAAGAAAGAGGTGGCTTTAGCCTTGCCGGCATTACCGAAAATTGATGCAGTGGTGGATCAAGGCGGAGATGGTTATGGTGCCGCGATAGCGTTTAAAGAAGCAGGGCGGCCGTTACCGATTATTGTGATGGGGAATCGACAAAACGAACTGGCACTCTGGCAGCAAGAGCGGGACGCGCATGGTTATGAGACATTTTCCATCTCGGCGAGTCCCAGTATTTCGCAGGTTGGTTTTTGGGTGGCGCAGCAGATCTTAGCCGGAAAAGAAGTCCCGAAGGTGGTACATGTCCCATTAGTAACTATATACAGTGATGAGTTGGATGCATGGCTTGAGAGGATACCTGTCGGTGGTGCTGCCAATCCGTCATATTCTCAGCAAGATGTGGTGAAAATGATTGATGCGGCGCTGCATCAGTAAGTACGCGGATACGGTGTTATGCTGAAAATCAGGTCATTTGAACACTGGTCGATTACCACTAAGATTACGGTATCAGTGATCTTGTTGGTCTTACTGAATATCGGCGTTTCACTTGTTCACTTCTATAGTTTGACCCAATTGAAGAAGTCAGTGAACATGATCGGTTACGGCTCTGCGGTGATGGTCTCCGTCAATGATGCGGCAGAACGGATCGAAAATTTTATCTCTTCTCATGACCCCTCTCGTTTAGACGAAGTAAAAGCCATTATAGAAGAAAATGTCGAGACACTTGCTCATCTGGATTTGAGTGAATTGGAGAGTGTTCATGAGGAAGAAGTCTCTGCACTGAAAAGAAGAATGCGTTATTTCTCTAATACGGTTGACATCTTAGGGCTGGCGACCGAAATGATGAATACAGAAACCAGCAATATGACCCGTCAGCAGATGCAGTTGCAAAACGTGGCAACTGCGATTGAAAACCATCTGATCCAACAAAGAGCAGCACTTGATGAGCGAATGGATTTGCAGGATACCGGGATGAACAAAGTGTATCAATCTCACCAGATTATCCAGAGTCTTCGCTCGGGGGTGCATAAAATGTCTTCCCTGTTGCTACCGCATGCTGCCGGGCAAACCGAACAGCCACTGACCGAAATCAAGCAGGCTTTGCAAGCCATGTTTCCGGTCATGAATATGCTCAAAGAGCAGAGTAATCAAGCGCAATGGTTGACGGCCATTGCGCAGCTGCAAGAGGTGAATAATCTTACCCGGCAAGATATTGAAGTGTTGAACAAGACCAACTCAGAGCGCAGCGTGATTTATGCAGCGCTACTGGATCACTTTAAAATGATTGAACGAGTCATTGAACAGCTTGAAAAACTGGTTGCAGTACGCGAGAAGGAACTGGGAGAGGAGATGGATTTCCTGCGCACCGAGATCGGATTACTGCAAAACTCTGTCAATATCTCCAGACGGTTTGCAGAACGGGTGGCCTATTTGGAAGCCAAGACATTGAAATTCCTGCTGCGTCCGACGGATGACGAAGCCGCACTTGTCCATGATACGTTGGATCAATTGAGTCATTATTCGCGTATTTTACCCGCTGTGAGTACATTGGCATCGTCGCAGAATGCGACAGTGACCGTTAATTCTTTAATTGATGGCTACCGCGATGCTTTTATCCGCTTCGGGCAGGCAAGCTATGCGCTGTCCCGGGTTCACCAAAAAGTCCGTGAAGAGGTTGAACGAACATCGTCACTGGTATCTCAATTTGCCAAAGAACAGCAAGTTGCCGCTGATCAGCATAATGAATGGAGTGAACTTTCCGGCATGATTGTTGGCGGTATTACGGCCTTGACGGCACTGTTTATTGCCTGGTCAACGTCTCGCTTGATCGCCAGACCGATTATCTCGCTGGCCGCTGTGATGCGTCAGTTAGCCGCCGGAGATCTGAATGTGAATATTACCGGTGTCGCGCGTCAGGATGAAGTCGGCAGTATGTCCCGTGCAGTGAAAATCTTTCAGGAAAACGCTATCAAGGTCCGGGCAATGGAAGCCGAGGCGGAAGCGGAACGACAACAGATTATGGCACAACTGGAGCAGCGTGTTGTTGAACGGACAGAAGACTTGCAGCACAAAACAGAACAATTGGAGGCGCAAGCTCGTGAACTCAACCGTGCACGCATTCAGGCCGAAGCTGCCACACATGCCAAATCTGTTTTTCTGGCAAATATGAGCCATGAACTGAGAACGCCGTTAAATGCGATTCTCGGGTATGCGCAGTTGATACATCGGGCTCCTGAACTGAATGAACAGCAAAAAGATGGACTGAATACCATCATTCAGAGTGGCCAGCATTTATTGACCCTGATTAATGACTTGTTGGATTTGTCGAAAATTGAAGCCGGACGAATGGATTTGGCACCTGAAGCGATTGATTTGACCCGGTGTTTTCAGAGTGTGCTTGAAATCATTCGCATTAAGGCAGCGCAGAAGAATTTGGATCTCAAGCTTCAGCTCAAGCCTCAGATACTGCCTTGGGTTTTTGTCGATGAAAAACGCCTGCGTCAGGTGTTGCTGAATTTG
This sequence comes from Vibrio ruber DSM 16370, assembly GCF_900163965.1. Taxonomy (GTDB): domain Bacteria; phylum Pseudomonadota; class Gammaproteobacteria; order Enterobacterales; family Vibrionaceae; genus Vibrio; species Vibrio ruber. Next base: position 14,518 of record NZ_FULE01000047.1, on the reverse strand, counting down.
TTAGGCAATGCGGTGAAGTATACCGACACGGGATATGTTTACCTCAGCGTTGTTGCTGAATCGGCCGATACCGCGGATCCGGTGCGAGTCACGTTTTCGGTAGAAGATAGTGGTATCGGGATTGATCCTGAAATGCAGAATATTATTTTCCACCCCTTTGAGCGGGTCGGAAATAAAAAACGGCAGATTATCGGTACAGGACTCGGCCTTGCGATTAGCCAGCAGCTCGTTAAACAGATGGGCGGTGAGATTCAGGTAACCAGTCAGTCGGGCGTGGGAAGCCGGTTCTTCTTTACGCTGGATTTGCCGGTGGTGACGGAGAAGCGGGAGCGGGACTTTAGCCTCAGTCAGAAGAATATCATTGGCTATGAGGGGAGTCGCAAACAGATTCTGATTGTCGATGATGTACTGGAGAACCGTATGCTATTGGTTGATTTATTAGGTGCAATCGGCTTTGAAACCTGTGAAGCCGTCGATGGTCAGGATAGTGTCGGGAAAGCATATGCAAAGCAGCCAGACTTGATTTTGATGGATATTGTGATGCCGGTAATGGATGGACTGGAGGCCACACTGAATATTCGGCAGATTCCGGAGCTGGAGGATGTCCCCATATTGATTGTCTCTGCCAGCGCATCGCAAACCGAACTGAGACAAGGAGAAGAGGCCGGGGCAAGTGGTTTTGTGAGCAAACCGATTGACCGGGATCGTTTGCTGATTCAGATCGGGGAACAGTTGCATCTCACATGGATTGTTGATGAACAGACATCAGAATTGGATGCATTAGCGATGGTGTCCGATACTTCAGAATGGGTTGCCCCACCGAGAAAGCAATTAGAAGAGCTTCACCATTTGGCATTGATCGGCAATATGCGTCATATCCGTCGCTGGGCTGAAGACTTAAGCGCTGAAGACTCCCGTTATGGTGCTTTTGCTGCGCATTTGATTGAGATGACGAAAGCATTCCAATCCCGGGGGATATCCCTATTAGTTAATGAGTTATTGGCAAGGAAATCCGCGATATGAGTATTGTAGACTATCCGACTGTAAAACATCAGGATCAAATCATCTTGATCATCGATGACACCCCCGCCAACCTGGGCGTATTAGTGGATGAACTCGATGGCCGGCATTTTCAGGTTTTGATTGCCGAAGACGGAGAGGAAGGATTACAGCGCGCTGACTATGTCGTGCCGGATTTGATTTTGCTGGATGTGATGATGCCGGGCATGAATGGTTTTGAAGTGTGTACTCACTTGAAGCAAAACGACAAAACGCGTCATATTCCGGTTATTTTTATGACGGCTCTGAATGATGTGACGGACAAAGTCACGGGGTTTGAAGTTGGCGGTGTGGATTATATAACGAAGCCTTTTCAGATCGAAGAGGTTGTGTCCCGGATTAAGCTCCACCTGTCTTTGTGTGATATGCAACATCGGTTAACCGAAAAAAATCAGCAATTGATCGAAGAAAGCCAAGTTCGTCAAAAAGCACAAGTGAAACTGAATCAGATCTTACAGGAGCAACAGCGACTACTGGAGCACTCCGGGGTGGGAATTGCATTCTTACAGCAGCGTCGGATTGTCAGATGCAACCAAAAACTGGCGACCCTGTTCGGTCAGGAGATAGAAGCTTTAAGTGATTTGCCGCTCGAAGCACTCTATTCGGCTGAATATCATGATGATTACATCCATCAGGCGGCCTATCAGTCACTTGTCCAGCAAGGTGAATATGTGTCGGATATCCGCTATCAGCGTAGTGACGGCCACTGTTTCTGGGGAGAGACGATTTTGACCGCGATTGATCGGGAAGATCTATCTAAGGGAGAAATTCTGGTCATTCATGATATTGATCAGCGTAAACGAACGGAAGCACTGCGTATCGGCCAAGGGCAGTTGTTTGAAATGATGGTCACCGGCTCGTCACTGGATGACATTCTGAATCGTTTAATTCAATTGATTGAAGCCCATCAGGTGCAGACGTTGGGTGCGATATTTTTGAAAAGCAATGATCGATTGACATTGCGTACCGCACCAGCGATGGGGGATACGTTTGCCGCGCAGTATGAGGAATTATTTCCCGAAGGTGAATCTGTGACGGAGTCATCGAGCCCGAATAGTGAATCAGTGATGCGAGAGCAGGCCGTCTGGTGTGAGAACCCGCTGGAACCGACGCTCGGGTGGGAAACCTACGGTACATTACTGAATCAGTTTGGAATTCACGCGTGTTATACCATCCCGATGGTCACTTCACAGGGAGATATCTTAGGAACTCTGACGCTCTATTTTCTGGAAAAATATCAGATGAGTCAGGTTGATATGACATTTATCGAGATGGCAACCCGAATTGCGGGCATTGCCATTGAGCGCCAGCAGAACGAGGAGCGGATTCAGTATCTGGCACACCACGATACGTTAACGGCATTACCGAACCGGACTTTATTAGATGACCGCTTAAATCAGGGGCTGTTATGGGCGCAACGTTATGAACGTAAGGTGTCGGTTGTGCTGATTGATCTCGACCATTTCAAAATGATTAATGATAGTTTGGGTCACAGCTGCGGTGATGTGTTATTACAAATTATTGCCAAACGGATGGAAACTTGTATCAGAAAAACCGACACGTTGGCGCGTTTGGGGGGCGATGAATTTGTCATACTCTTGTATAACGCCGACCCGATTGATCTGGTGCTCAGTCGCCTTAAAGAAGCGATTACCCAACCGATACAGATTGCTGATCATGAAATCAGAATGACCAGTAGTATTGGGTTTGCTCACTATCCGGATGATGGCCAGACCGCTGATGTGCTGTTAAGAAATGCTGATGTTGCCATGTATCATGCGAAAGAGTTCGGGCGGAATAGTTTTCAGCACTATAGCCCTGATATGGGCAACGAAATTCAAGAACGAATGGTGCTTCAGGAGAACCTGCGTCATGCATTGGATAATCAAGAGTTTGTTCTGCACTATCAGCCCCAGTATTGTTTTCATACCCAGCGCATTATCGGTGTTGAAGCACTGTTACGTTGGCAACATCCTGAATTCGGCATGGTGCCTCCGATGCGCTTTATTCAGCTGGCTGAAACGACAGGTCTGATTGTACCGATCGGAGATTGGGTTTTGCAGACGGCGTGTAAACAGAATAAAGCATGGCAGGATGCCGGCATTCAAGACCTCTGTGTTGCGGTGAATGTTTCCGCCCGACAATTTCATGAGAAAGACTTACCGGAGCGAGTCGCGGCTGCTTTGGAAATGAGTGGGTTAGAACCCCAATATCTGGAATTGGAAATTACTGAGAGTGTGGTGATGCAAAATCCGCAAGAAGCGGTTGAGATCATGCAAAAAATTAACCGTATGGGGGTACAGCTTTCGATTGACGATTTCGGAACGGGATACTCCAGCCTCAGTGCGTTGAAGAACTTTCCGGTCCACCGGCTGAAAATTGATCGTGCTTTTGTCACTGATCTGCCGGACAACCCTGAAGGATGCAGTATTGCGCAAGCCGTTATTGCGTTAGGGCATAACCTCGGGCTGAATGTCATTGCCGAAGGGGTTGAAGATGACAGGCAACTGGCTTTCTTGCATCAGCATCAGTGCGATGAGATTCAAGGGTATTACCTTTGCCGTCCTGAGCCAGTTGATCGCTGCGAAGCGTTTTTACGGTCACGCCCTCATCCACTCAATTTGTTAGATTGAACAACCAAGCGGTGGGCAGAATAAATAGGTGAGCATTGGGTCGTCACTCTATTTTGTCATCCTTGAATTTGGCAGATCATTATTTTACGCATCATTTCAATTCGGGAATGAATGGGGTCGCTGACTGTATTTTTATGATTATTGTTATGCGATCAAATTTTCGAATGCTTGTGCTTTATTTTTTGTTACATTTTCTGGAAACTTATCAATCTTTTTCTATGATTTTGTTAAGTAATTGTATGAGGCCTACCCAAGCAGACTCGATGTTCTGGGGGCGGAATCCCTTCAGATAGCTTTCTGAGCCGTATCGTACAGTCACTTGGGGAAATCAATATAACAAACGTGTATTACCCCTTGAGAGTTATTTATGAATTATAACAATATAAAAAAATTAAGTCAGTTGAGCGCGCAACAATGGAATCTCATCCTGTTTATCCTGCAACTTCCTTTTTTAGCTTATTTTATTTCACAGCAACTTTGGTGGTGGACAGGGGGGCAAATCCTGTTCAGTATCGTGGTGTTTTTGTCATTACAGTCATTTCATCGCTTACTCGTTATGACACAAAGTGCTGCGATTGAGTTGTCTGAAGGTGACCTGCGGGTCAGAATCAAGACTGAGCGAGAAGGCGCGCATCCGCTTTATCGCTCTTTTAATCGAATTGGTGAAGATGTTTCCCGAACGGTTGGGGCACTAGGGGCAACCTCGGCAGCGTTGCTTCATGTCGCCGAGTCGGTAAAAAAAGATTCTGAAGTATCTAAAGTCGGGGCTTTACAACAAAAAAACGATGTTGAACAGGCGGCAGAAATCGTCGGACAATTGGTAGAGACAACCCGGCAGGTCGCACATTTTACGGAGATCTCATCCGGTTATGCGAATGAAGCCAAAACACAGGCGGATGATGGTTGTCGTGGTATGGCGCAACTGGAACATGCGTTACATACAGCCAGTGAGCAAATCGAAACATCACATCAGCATATCACTTCGCTCGAAGCAGAGAGTGTCAGTATTGGTCAGGTGATCGGGACAATCAGTGATATTGCGGAACAGACCAATTTGTTGGCTTTGAATGCCGCGATAGAAGCCGCCCGGGCCGGAGAGCAAGGGCGAGGGTTTGCTGTCGTTGCCGATGAAGTGCGGACGCTCGCAACGCGTACGCAAACGGCAACCCATGATATTCATGAGCGGATCGAAGCATTGCGCACCAGTATTAGTACCGTGGTTGAAGCAATGCAGAGAAACAGTGAATGTATGCAAGAATCTATGGGGATTGTCGATCAGACCAGTCAGTCTTTCACGCAACTGTTGGATAAGATCGCTGAAATTAAAGGGCAGAGCAGCCAGATTACCACGTCTCTGGATGAGCAGGTCAATGCGACGGTTAATTTGGAACACTGTCTGTCAGAAATCTCTGGTGTGGCAAAAGAGAATGTCAGAGCGACACAGGAGACACTGATGGCGAGTGTCACGGTGCAAAATATATCCGGTGAAATTAATTCACTCTTGCACCGTTTTGCGATTGATCACCGCCAACTGGAAGCTGAAGATAAGCAAAGAAATAAACTAATCGAGTGGGGGCCTTCACTTGATTTGGATATTCAGGAGATCAACCGTCAGCATCAAACCTTAGTCCATCTGATTAATGAACTGAATCATTTATTGAATAACGGTTATGGATTGGCATCGATTAAACGGGTGGTACAAGGCTTGATCGATTATACAGCAAATCACTTCCAGTATGAGGAGACGCTGTTTGAACAGTTCGGCTATGTGAATGAAGAAGAACACGTCGATGCTCATCATCGATTGGTCGAGCAGGTGCTTGATTTCCAGAAACGGGTTGAAAATGGCGAAAACATTGGTAAAGAACTGATGTCATTTCTTGAAGATTGGTTAACGTTACATATTCAGAAAGAAGATAAGCAGTACGTTAGTTGTTTTCGTGAACATGGTATTGAATGATCGGCATAACGGAGGCAGTTGGAGCCGTTGGTTAATCACCGATGCAGATAAAAAATATCCCTTCAGAGACGGATCATCTGAAGGGATGGGAAAAAATCAAAGAAGTTGAAGTTGTCGCGGGTCAGGCCGTCATGTTTGATTCAATGGTGTGTTTTTAAATCAAACAATGGCGAGCAAGATACTGCCAACTGTTGCCGCTGCGGAAAGATATTGCCCCGCAGAGTAAGAGCCGTCATCTTCTTCTTCTAATTTTTTAGGATGTTCCATGCCCAGAGCACCATAAGTGAATGATTCGACTTTATCACCAACACTTTTGTCTTCACTCGCTTTGTTTTCTTTGTCGATTTCTTTCAGCGCGGCAAGCAAAGCTTTCCCTTCGTCAGATAAGATGACTTTGTTTTGCTCAACTTTTGTGAATTCATTGGTTTTATCAGGCGCACTCTGAGCTGTCGGTGCAATTTGTTTTGCTTTAACCGACTGAGGTGAATACAAAGTTGTAGATCCTGTTGCTTTTACTGGGTCCATAACATTCTCCTGCCCATCTCCTTTTAAGTTAACGGAGGGTGAAGGAAAAACTTGAGTTATTTTTTCTCAAAATTTTCCTGCAGATAACATATCAATATAGATACAGCAAAAAATATGCCTGAATCCGGGAGGTGTTATATTTTTCGATAAACCCGCAGCGTGAAGTCTGCTTCGCAGTGAAAGGTCTCTTGCTGTTGTAATGCGGTTTTAACTGCTTCACTGGCGCGCCAGGCAAAAGGGGTCATTTGGAGTAAATTCAATGCGTCTGTACCACTCATCTGCATCGGATAATGTAACTGCTCTTCATGAACCGGGGTAAATCCTTCAATCGATTCTGCCTGTGGATCATGCAAACGAACATCCTGATAAATCAGTGCTTTTAACTGGTATAGATGACGGGCTGCCGGTGTCACGGTTACCACGATCCCATCGTCTTTCAGACAACGGTGGAGTTCTTCTGATTTGCATGGTGCGTAGATACGTAATATGGCATCGATACTTTGTGCGGCAAAAGGCAGCCGATGACTGGATGCAATACAAAACTGACAATTGGGATACCGTTTGGCAGCATAGCGAATCGCTGGTTTGGAGATATCCAGACCGTAGACCTGCAAATCAGAGTTGTCTGCATCTAGGGTTTGTGCGACATGAGTCGTGTAGTAGCCTTCGCCACAGCCGATATCCAGCAACAATTCAGCAGATTGCGAGATAAATTGCGCGCAGAGGCGGGCAGCTTGATCACGCATGGCGGTATAGTACCCTTGTTCCAGAAAGTGACGTCTGGCTTGCATCATTGCCTTATTATCACCGGGATCTTTGGAACGTTTATGCTGAACGGGCATTAAATTAACATACCCTTCTTTGGCAATATCAAACTGATGGCGATTGATACACCGAAATGTACCGGGCTCTTGCTGAAGTGGTGTGTCACACAATGGACATTGATAAGACATCATCGGGCTTGTATCTCGTATCGATTGAAGGCGGGCAGTGTATCGGGTTCTACTACAAATAAAAAGCGCTTGTCAGGTTGACGCAGGGACAAGCGCAAGTGTTGTATGTTAATCAGTGACAGCGAGTTTGGTTTTCAATTGATGCTGTTCGCCCGGTTGCAAAGTGATCCCCGTAGAAATGCAGGGGGCATGAATGGTCGACTCAATACACAGCATGGTTTGATAGCCATCGTCGGTCATGTCCGCCATTGACTGAGCACCCTGTGACCAAGGATTCCATAGCACTGCCGAATTATGGCCCTCGTTTTCAACGACAATCGTGCGTTTCAGTTCAGGGTCATGAAGATGAATCTGTGGTGTCGGCTGAGTGTAAACGCGGTCAATCGTGTCCGTCAGTTGTAATGTATCGTCACCCTGACATAGCATATTATTTTGTAGGCTATCAATGTATTCATGACCCATGCCTGTGGTTGTGGCTTGGCGGATATCACCGACATGCAAATAGGTATGGAGTGCTCCGGAGAAGTGCCACGGTCTTGCGTCTTCGTTGGTCATTTCCAGCGTCACTTCAAGCGTATCGCTGATGGCAATGTACAAGCGCAAGCTGAATTGATAGGGCCAGATTGCCAGTGTTTCGGGATTGGCTGTCAGGCCGAGCGTTACCACCACACCGGCTTCACTTTCCCGATGTTCAATCAGGGTCCATTGCTGAGTCCGGGCAAAACCGTGAGACGGTGAGCCAATCCGGGCAAACCAAGGCCAGCAAACGGGAATACCACCGCGCAACGGGGTTGAGCCATCAAATATCGCTGCATCGCTCATCCAGATTAAATCGTTTTGACCTGTGGGCTGAAAGGAAATTACATGGCCACCGAATAAAGAAATGCCGGCGGTTGCCTTATCGTGGATGACACGCACTATTTTCGTGTTCTCTTGTTCAACAATGGAGACGCAGTCAGACAGGTTGGTCAGGGTGGGTAAAGCATGTAAATCCATTTTTTCATCCTCGCATTTTGGGTACTCAGCCGGAGATTGGGTTCAACAAGTGGGTGGTCTGAAAATATAAAAGGCGGCTATCAGCCGCCTTTTGAACAAGTTCAGATTGAATTGCGATTACTTAGAGATGTGCGCAATCAGATCAAGAACTTTGTTTGAGTAACCGATTTCGTTATCGTACCAAGATACAACTTTTACGAATTTGTCAGTCAGTGCAATACCAGCTTTCGCATCGAATACTGAAGTACAAGTTTCGCCGATGAAGTCTTGAGATACAACTGCATCTTCAGTGTAACCCAGAACGCCTTTCAGTTCGCCTTCAGACGCTTCTTTCATTGCTTTACAGATATCTTCGTAAGAAGCACCGTTTACAAGGTTAACTGTCAGGTCAACAACAGAAACGTTTGCTGTTGGTACACGGAAAGCCATACCAGTCAGTTTGCCGTTAACTTCAGGAAGTACAACGCCAACTGCTTTTGCAGCACCAGTTGATGATGGGATGATGTTCTGAGAAGCACCACGGCCACCGCGCCAGTCTTTTGCAGACGGGCCGTCAACAGTTTTCTGAGTTGCAGTTGTTGCGTGAACTGTTGTCATCAGACCTGATTCGATACCGAATTTGTCGTTCAGTACTTTAGCGATAGGTGCCAGACAGTTTGTTGTACAAGACGCGTTAGAAACGATGTCTTGGCCAGCGTAAGTGTCGAAGTTAACACCATTGACGAACATTGGCGTTGCGTCTTTAGAAGGACCAGTCAAAACAACTTTTTTCGCACCAGCAGTGATGTGCTTACGTGCAGTTTCGTCAGTCAGGAAGATACCGGTTGCTTCAGCAACAACGTCAACACCGATTGCATCCCACTTCAGGTCTTCTGGGTTGCGTTCTGCAGTGACACGTACAGTCTTACCGTTAACGATCAGGTTACCGCCTTCAACTTCTACAGTTCCGTTGAAACGACCATGAGTTGAATCGTACTTTAACATGTATGCCATGTAATCTACGTCGATAAGGTCGTTAATACCAACAACTTCGATGTCGTTACGCTCTTGTGCTGCACGGAAAACAAAACGGCCGATACGGCCAAAACCGTTAATACCTACTTTGATAGTCATTGTAGTTGCTCCACAACTTAATTTCTTAATGAAAGATACTGGTAGTAAAATTACAGAAACCGATTCATCTCTGCAACCGATAATCCTACTTTAATTGTTTAAAATCAAAAAAGTGAATCTTTCTTTCGGTCGGTTACATTTATTCTGCAATCTGGCCTCTGCCAATCACCAGTTGGTCTAGAATACCGAAGCATCCATGGTATTCTAAAAGATCTCAACGAATGATGTTAAGGTGTTGAAGTATGTGCTACAACACCGCGACTGTGCAAGTTTTTCATGAAAAAAACATGATAAAATCGAGCGCGTAAAAGTAAAGTACCCAGTATAAGTTGTGAGGATATGAAACAGGTTAAAAAATCAGAATCTCAGTGGCGTCAAGCGCTTACAGATGAGCAATTTCGAGTTTGTCGCCAGCAGGGCACCGAGATGCCGTTTTCCGGAAAGCTCCTTCATAATAAAGAGACAGGTCTCTATACATGTACCTGTTGTCAGGCGCCGTTGTTTTCCTCAGCGAATAAGTATGATTCCGGATGTGGCTGGCCAAGTTTTGATGCACCGCTCAGTGCCGATGCAATTCGATATTTACAGGATAACAGTCATGGCATGAGCCGGATTGAAATCCGCTGTGCTGCTTGTGATAGCCATCTCGGGCATGTATTTGATGATGGTCCGAAAACGACCGGTGAACGTTACTGTGTCAATTCGGTGTCGTTAATTTTCAACAAAAACGATCAAGAGTGAAAATTTTTTCTTCACTCTTGTATAAATCGTACAGAATGATTATTTTTTGAACTCAGGCATTATAGACGGATGATATTCATGGTTTTCTATAGCATCAATAATCATATCTGCAACGTCATCTAACATCGTGAATTTTTCATCACTGAAGCCGTACATCAGCTGGATATTTTGGGTCGATGCGATGGGGACACCGAAATGTTTGCCGACCATGGCCCAAATGTAAGATGCTTCTTGATGATGGAGCAGTTGGTTCAAACTGGCTAATGATTCTAGAATACTGGTATTTAATGACTCCGGATCAGAGAGTTCCAGTGCGTGATTGAGCAGTTTGATGGTTTTTTCTCTGTCTCTGTCGATATAGAAAGTTGCCAGCGCATATTGAAGCGCTGCGGTTTCCATCTCCGGTTTGCCTTCCAGTTGTAAAAATTGCCTGCGAGCCTGTGTATCACCGGTTTGACTCCATAAAAAATAGAGTGAGGAGGGGGTGTTAAATTGCATGAGCTCTTTTTCCAGGCGTTCCATATTTTTCCCGGAATTGAGTAAGGCATTGAAACGTCTTTTCTTGAGTTCAGCCTGATCAATCGGTTGAATCTGGGCGGCAACTTCCAGACATTTTTTATATTGCTGGGTGAGTTGGTATTCGGTGATTTTATTGAGATCTGTCGGGTCTTTGTAAACTTCGAGACGATGCCAGATGAGATTTGTTCTGGCAACACGGCATTGCCCGTCATTAATGTTCAGTTCTTCGCACCGGAGTTCGGGGTGATCCAGACAAAGTTTGTCTGTATTTCTGGTATTTTCAAAACAACCGCTCAACAAGAGAACAGTGATAGCAAGACTAGTATACTTCATTGGTTGTTGCATATAACGATAGCCTGTGATCATATACAATTATTTATGCGACATATCTTGACGTTAGCGGCTGAAACTTCATTATGTTGAATTGTTCGTACAACCAACCATCCGGGATATGCAATGGATACTCAACAACTCATTGATGCGATTACACCTGAGGCTTACCAGCGTTTACTCTATGCTGTTGAAACGGGTAAGTGGCCTGAAGGTACGATACTTTCGGCACAACAGCGAGACTCATGTATTCAAGCTGTGATGTTGTACCAATCTAAGCATAACGCACAGCCGGAACATATGACAGTTGCCGCCGGCGGAGAGATTTGTTTCAAATCGAAGGCTGAACTGAAAAAACAGTTTCAGCCCGGGCAGACAGAAGACGATATCTTGCGCGTTAATCCCAATCAACCTGATTGATTGGCGTTATCATTGACAGCTGCACTCCCGGTTGAGGACTTTCTTCACTGGGAGTGCGGCTTGATCATCGGGTCAACGCTAATCTTTCTGTTTCGGCTTTCTGTTTCAGCTTTCTGTTTCAGATACCGTCTATAGAAAACCGGCGGTGTTACAGGCTCATTTCTCCCCGCAGAACTTTTTGCATCTCAGCTTTGACGGTTTCGTAATCCAGCCCTTTACTCAAAAGATAATGCAGTTTGGCCAGTGCCGCTTCCGGCGTCATATCGAACCCGCTGATGACCCCGGCTTCCGCCAGTGCACTTCCGGTCGCATAACCACCCATATTGACCTTCCCGGCAAGGCACTGGGTCAGGTTGACCACAATTACTCCCCGTTCTGAGGCGGCTTTGAGCTGAGCGAGCAACTCAGGATTTTGCGGCGCATTACCGACGCCAAAGGTCAGCAGAATCATCGCATTGACGGGTTGAAGCAATGTATTGCGGATTACCTCATGGGAGATGCCCGGATACATGGTAATCACCCCGATCGGTTGTGGCGTGATATCACTGACCTGAAAAGGGCCGTCGGGCTGCTTGCCGACAGTTACATTGCTGCTCACCGAAATATTGATTCCCGCTTCCAGCAGGGGCGGCAGGTTCGGTGAAGTGAAGGCATTAAACCCATCCGCATGGGATTTGGTGCTGCGGTTGCCTCGCATCAGCTGATTATTGAAAAACAGTGTCACTTCATTGATGGGATAGTTGGCAGCGATGTGGAGCGCATTGAGCAAGTTGGCTTGTCCGTCGGAGCGCAGTTCGGCTAATGGTATCTGTGAGCCGGTCACAATCACCGGTTTGCCCAGATTTTCTAACATAAATGACAGCGCTGATGCTGTATAGGCCATCGTATCTGTGCCGTGCAGAATGACGAAACCGTCGTATTGCTCGTAGTTTTTACGGATATCATCCGCGATGAGCTGCCAGTCTTCAGGTGTCATATCTGATGAATCGATCAGCGGATCATATTCGTGAATGGTGTATTCAGGCATTTCCGGACGATGAAACTCGGGCATACCAGCAAGTTGCTTTTCCATAAAACCAGCCACCGGTACATAACCGTGTGATGATTTTTGCATACCAATCGTGCCGCCCGTGTAGGCAATATAGATATGTTTTCTTGCCATGACTGAAATTACTCTTCTATCAAGTTCAGGGAGTGCGATTATAGCGGAATCATCGGTAATAAAAAGGGCGACAGTGTCGCCCTTGATCACGTTTAATGGTTTATTCAACTTCGCAATTGAGACAGAATGCATACTGTCCTTTAGGGTCGTTCAACTGGTTGAGTAGCGTTGCGTCACTGAGCATTTTCTGGGTTGTTGAGCGCAGGCTCTCGGGGAGTAGCGCTGTCACATCGAGCCCCAGTGATACACGGGCTTCCGAAAATAGCCCAATCAGTAATTTCTGCATGGTTGAAACCGGTTCTTCCAGCCAGTTGAGTTGATAATCATCCACTTTGGCCAGTTTGGCGGCCAGATCAACGGCGTCATCAAAATCACCCATTTTATCGACTAAACCGAACTTGAGCGCATCCTGACCCGTCCAGACGTGTCCTTGTGCCACTTTGTCAACATCTTGCAAAGACAAGTTACGATGTTCTGCGACCAACGAAATAAAGCGCTGGTATCCGTGCTCGATGGTTAGCTGCAGGGCTTGTTTGGTGCCGTCGGACAGACCGGTAGTGAAACCTTGACCGGAAAATGGCGTGGTTCCCACACCGTCAGTCGACACACCGATACGGTCAAGACTGTGTTCAAAGGTGGTCAGCACACTGAATATCCCGATCGACCCTGTGAGTGTTGTAGGTTGCGCCACAATTTGGTCTGCACTGGTTGACAGCCAGTATCCTCCTGAAGCGGCAAGACTGGACATGGAAACCACGACCGGTTTGCCAGAAGCTTTCAGCGCATCAATCTCACTACGGATAACTTCAGAGGCTGAAGCACTGCCTCCCGGGCTGTCCACGCGCAATACCACGGCTTTGATGTGTGGATCATTACGCGCATCTCTCAGCAGGGCGCTGATATTTTCCGAACCAATGGCTTCACCACGAGGCTGATTACCATCCATGATGGTTCCTGAAGCGACAATCACAGCGATTTCGTTGTCGGTGGTCAGGCTAGGTTTGAACTGTGAGTCGAGCGTGTTGAGATAGTCGTAGTAACTGATTGAACGGTAGCCGTCTTGGCCATTGCTGCCAAATGTATCGCTCAGTTCAGCACGCATTTGCGGGCGGGACGCCAGTTCATCGACCAACCCGAGATCGAGTGACAGTTTGGCCACGTCACCGTGGACACGCTTCAGTTGCGTCAGAAAATCATCCATCGATAAGCGTAATTTGTCCGGTGTGATATTTCTGTTGGCAGCGACATCGCTCAGATAGGCATCCCAGAGCTGTTGTAACCAGCGCTTGTTTGATGCTTTTGCTGCATCCGACATATCATCGCGCATAAAGGGCTCAACCGCAGACTTGTAAGTGCCGACGCGGAAAATATGAGTGGTGATATCAAGCTTATCGAGCAGGGTTTTGTAATATAAACCGTAAGCACTGTAGCCTTTGAGCATCACCAATCCGTCGGGAGACATTAGAATTTTGTCAGCGTAACTGGCCAGATAATACTGGCTTTGTGTGTACAGGTTACCGACCGCAAACACCGGCTTGCCACTGGCTTTAAACTCATTAATTGCTTTGGCGATATAGCGGAGCTTCGTCAGGTTGGTCTCAGACATCTCTCCGAGTGAGAGCACCAGTCCCGAAATTTGTTCATCGTCCTTTGCATGGCGAATAGTATCGACGATATCAAACAGAATGTTTTCTTTCGGCAGCGAGTCACCAAGGAGTGAACTGGCAATTGAATCAACCGATTGAACATAGGTGGCTTGTTCACGGATCGGACCCGATAAGTTCAGCACCAGCGCAGAGGGCTGATGAATCTGAATGCTTGTGTCCTCTTGTGAGGATTGAGTATACAAGATGTAAATGATGGCAAGAGTGAACATATATGGTCACTCCATCTAAATCAAAGTATTTTTCAGACTTCCTCAATGTATTTATTCATCTCATAAATTCACCATCGACGGTTGTTCCTGAAAATGAAACGCGGCCTTAAACATATATCCGGCGTCAGTTTGATACTCTATGTATCGCGCCCAAATGAGATCCAAAAAGTCTTGCCCGCCTAATCAGAAAATATGCCTCACTGGATGGGCAGGTTAACTCCCGAGGTTCAA
>NZ_FULE01000010.1 GCF_900163965.1 Vibrio ruber DSM 16370 | reverse complement strand
TCCCCCCCCCCCCCCCCCCCGAGATGCTTGTAATTCTGCTCGCTTTACTACTCTGACGAGTTCTAAATAGTCTATAATTTGCACATTAGTTTGATACTATATGTCGCGTATTTTGTCGCTTCGCTGGCACGGCTTTTCTGGCACGCATGTATTGCCAAAACAACGTCAAAAAAACTACCAAAACAGATAAATAGGTGAAAATATGTTTAGGGATTTAAGGCTGGGCTTAAAAATTGGTGCTGGGTTTGCTGTCGTACTAATTTTATTATCGATTGTTTTAGGGGCAAGCATCTTTGCATTACAGTCAGTTAGTGACGGGGTCAATAAATATAGAGATTTGGCTCGAGAGAGTAACCTTTCTAGTCGGTTACAAACCAATATGCTGATGGTTCGTATGAATGTGAAAGATTTCCTGCGAACCAGAAACACCGAGGATATTGCCACATATCAAGATTATCTTGCCAAAATGCAAAGCTTCTTAAATGAAGCAAAGCAATCTGTCCATTCAGCGGACAGAGAAAACCTGATTGATCAGGTGAGCCTCTCAATTAACACCTATGACAAGGCCTTCAAACAAGTTATTGAATTAATCAGACAACGCAATGCGCTTGAAGCACAACTCGGCATCTATGGTGAAACCATGCGCAAGAGCATTGCTGAAATTATCAATAACGCCAATCAAGAAGGGAATAGCATGCTCACTTATCATGCCGCTCAGGCGCAGCGTGGTATGCTCGTTGGCCGTCTTTTTGTGGTTAAATATCTGCAAAGCAGTCGCAATGAAGATTTCACCATCGCGATTACTAATATGGATCAAGAGCTACAGGATGAAATCTCAGCACTAAAACAAGATCTGCAGGGAACCTCACAACAAGATCTGTTCATGAATTTCCTGAAGGCACATCAAGATTATCTCAAGGATATGCGTGGCATCCAGAAACAGATTTTACAAGCCAATACGATTATTGAAGACACATTGGACAGACTCGGCCCTCAGATTGCTACTAATGTCGAGAAAATCACACAGTCAGTTATGCAGGAGCAGGATACTCTGGGTCCTCAGTTGAAAAATGATACCAACAGAAGTATCGAAATTACGATGATTTTATCGGTACTGGCAATCTTGTTAGGTATTGTCGCTTCTTATGTGTTGACCATTGTCATTACCAGACCGGTTCGCAAAGCCGTAAATGCAGCCAATCAACTGGCAGAAGGTGATCTCACCGTTGATGTCGGAAAAACCAGTAAAGATGAAACCGGGTTATTGCTTGCCGCGGTGCAAAATACAGCGATGAATCTGAAACAGATGATCACTACGATTTCCGGAGCCAGCACCGAGCTTGCATCAGCCTCTACTGAACTGGCAACGGTCACTGAGCAAAGCAGTCAAAGTATTATCCGCCAAGAATCAGAAACGGAAATGGTTGCAACCGCTATGAATGAGATGACGGTGACCGTTCATGATGTAGCGAACAGTGCCTCTCAGGCAGCCAGTGCAGCCGATAAAGCTAATCAGGAAGCTGAATCCGGAGCGAATGTTGTGACACGAACCATCACTGCTATCCATGCACTTTCAGACAGCGTCACACAATCTTCGGAAAAACTCAGCGAGGTAGAACAAGAAGTTCACAACATCAGTACCATTCTGGATGTGATTCGAGGCATTGCTGAGCAAACCAACCTGCTCGCCCTGAACGCGGCAATCGAGGCAGCCCGTGCCGGAGAGCAAGGCCGGGGATTTGCGGTCGTGGCTGATGAAGTTCGCTCGCTGGCATCCAGAACACAGGACTCTACTCAAGAGATCCAGAATATTATTGAGCAACTCCGACTCGGGACGCAAAGTACTGTCGATGCGATGAATCAAGGCAAAAAACAAGCAACTGCATGTGTTGCACAGGCTGATGAAACCAATAAAACGTTACAGGCTATTCTCCATGCTATCGGTGTCATTAATGATATGAACATGCAAATTGCCAGTGCTTCTGAGCAGCAGAGCACAGTTGCTGAAAGTATCAATGAAAACATTGTCAATGTGCGTCAAATCGCTGAAGAAAATGCCGTGGCATCCGATGAAACCCGTCAATCCAGTGGTGAAATCGCCCGGCTGGCAGAGCAGCTGAATCATTTGGTTTCACGTTTTAAAATTTAATTCACGCGGTCTCAGCGACACATCTCAGCAAAAAAGGGAAGCAATCTCATCTGGCTTCCCTTTTTATCTCAAACATCTCAAACCACAATATTAAACACATAACATCCTGTGGCTTGACGAAATCCACCCCCGCAATACGAGTTATGGGTTCAATCGGGTGAATATGCCGGAGGTTCTGAAGCCATGACACTGTCATTCTGTCGAATAAACATCAGATGCCGATTGTAGAATGCATGACCACAGCAACCATGCTGCAAGGCTTTTTTGTATATGGAAGCCACAAATATATCGGCCAGGCTAAAACCATGACCAATCGCGTACCCGGACTCATGACAAAGCGATGTACTGAGTTTTTCGAGACAGTGCATGATCCACTCGCCACGGAGTTGCCGTTTCGAAACCTCATCAATATCAGGACGCAAAAATTGCAGCACCGTTCTGTTTTGCGGCGAATGAATACTGCCATTGACATATTCACAGACACGGCGAATATGCGTTCTTTCATTGAGGTTTTCACCGAGCAAAGAGCGACGAGGAAAACGTTCTTCAAGATACTCAGCGATCGCCATCGACTCAGAAAACACTACCCCATTGACCGCGAGTGACGGTACATAGCCAAACGGATTAATGGTCAGATAAGTCGAGTTCAGCGCTTGTGAACTGACCTCGACGATTTGGTAGGGAATACCCTTAAAATTAAGCACCCACTGAACTCTTTCCGAGCTATTGGAGCCCTTAGCACTATATAACAAAATATCCATATCCGGATTCTCTCCTGAAACAGCCGACGACAACGGCCAATAATGACTTCTTTTCTCTCTTATGGTGAATGGGTGAGAAGACGTCTTGTTAATCGAGTCTTGTTAATCGATAGAAGACGGCACCACAAGCTCAGATATCAGAGCCCGGCAATCGCAATCGATTAGCCGTTTGAACTTTGCCAGTGATAGTAAAGGTTCGTAATATCAGACGAGCACAATAACGGCATCGCTGCTTTAATTTGCGCCAATGGCCAATCCCACCACGCCATTTCCAGCAACATGGCAATTTCCTGCTCCGAAAACCGTTTCCGGATTGGTTTGGCCGGATTGCCACCGACAATTGTATAAGGCTCAACATCTTTGGTGACTAAAGCCCGGCTGCCGATCACGGCACCATGACCGATCCTGATGCCGGGCATAATCATGGCCTCAGACCCAATCCAGACATCGCTGCCAATCACGGTATCCCCCGCACTTTGATAGGCATCCATAGCGCCGGAAAATGCAGGCTCCTCACTCATATAAAAGAAAGGAAATGAGGTTGCCCAGTCATATCGGTGCCCTTGATTGCCAGCCATCATAAAGGCGACACCGGTCCCGATAGAACAAAAACTGCCAATAATCAGCTGATCAACATCATCACGATCAGGCAACAGATAACGGGCACAATCATCAAATGAATGCCCATGATAATAGCCTGAATAATAACTATAACGCCCCACCTTGATATTGGGGTTGCTCACCTGCTCTGTGAGTGGTTTGCCCTTAAAGGGACTTTCAAAATAATTTTTCATTGAAGACTCAATTCAACCAGAAAATAAAGCCTTAACCTCTACCCCACCAATTTATCCAGATGCATATTTACCAAACTGGCGGCGAACATAAGGCACGGAAAATACGATTAAACCAATCTGCATCGGCCAGCCAGACACCAAATTAAATGTGACGAGACTATCGGCATTCATCGGATATAACGCGAACAACAACAATGCCTTGGCAAGATATGCGAAGACCCATATATAAGAGAGCCGCTGCCAAATACTGATATAGGTTTTCGTTTGACTAAAATCCCACTGCTTCAGGCTGGGAGATGCAACCTCGGCAAACAACTTGGGAATCGGTTTATTGATCAGCGCAAAGATAAGGAATATCAACGCGGTTTGCAACGCTCCCACCAAAGACTTCACAAACAGCGTATTCAACAACCATTGACCGGGGATCAACCAGACAATCGTGATTTCAATCAGCCCGAACACCGCAAATAAAAATGCAATATATTTGGTTGATTTCAGCCAGAAGCTCACCAATATCGCATAAAAACCGGAAGCGAGAACCGCATCAATCAATCCCAAATATCGATAAGTCAGACCATAAATCAATGCCGGTACGATCATTGATAAAACCGCATCCCGATTGAACAGTATCCGCTGAATAATCTTGACACTTCCATTCATTTTGCTCACCCCATATTTCCTTTACAGCAGAACCGATTCCAATAATGAATACGATACTATGGTACCCGAGAGATCATCACAATATGATCCTAATTGCATTTTTTGGTCATCAGTATCGTCCGGTGCGTAAAAATTTGACCCAATCGGTGCGACCCTGCTTGTGAGCCGCATCGATGGCTGGCAATACATCGTAACCGACTCGGTGAAAAGCAATATACAGGTTAATCAAGCAGTTCCAACACCATCGGAATATCTAAGATCCCGTTTCTGTTTCTGACACCCTCAACACGCTTAAAACCAAAACGAAAATAGACATGTTCTGCATTCACGGCGGAGTTCACAGTAAAGTAACCATGATTACCGTGGTTCAGCGATACTTGTCTCACCTCGTCCCATAACTGACGAGACAGCCCTTGTCCCTGGTAGTTATCATCAACAAACAGATGGTACAAATGTGAATAATCGCGGATACCGGCCACACCAACCACATCATCATTGCGGTTCACAGCTACGACATAGAAATAACCGGCAGATAAATAACTTTCAATATTCTCCACGGACATAGAGCCAAGCAAAACCTGCCGGGCTGATGTATCGAAAGTTGAGCAGACATACTTATCGGTTAACGGCACAATTAAGTCACTGATGGCCTGTGCATCACTCATGACAGCTTTTCTAATTTTGATACTCATGCGCTCTCCATACCCAGCAGCCCCGCAGACACACCGGCAATTGCCATCACCACGGTATAGACCACTGTAAAACGGATACAAAATCCGGCTTTAGTCATTATCTCACCTTAAAAATAAATATCGCAATCAGTACCCTACTGTTTACTGAAAACGATTTTTCCGGCCAAGCCGATCAACAAAACCCCGGAGAAACCTTCGATAATTCGTGAATAACGATTGGCTTTGGCACTTTTTAATAACCAACTCCCGACAAACGCATAAATCATATTGCACAGCGTCGCCAAACCACTAAAACACAATCCTAAGATGAATAACTGCATATTGACAGAACTGGCGGAGGTATCGATAAACTGCGGCAAAAAAGACAGAAAGAACAATGCGACTTTCGGATTCAGAACACTGACAATGATCCCTTGTTGAAAGACATTCCCTTGGGACTGAGCATGTGCTGCTGTCGTTAACTTTGAACCGCCCTGCCACATCGACTTGAGAGAACTGAATCCCAAATACAGCAGATAGATTGCCCCCAGCCACTTAACGATGCTGAAGGCCAACGCAGAACTCATGATAATGGCAGATAAACCGAGTACCGCAGCCAAAGTGTGGACGAAATAACCGACACCTAACCCTAGCGCAGCTTTCACGCCCCCGACCATTTTGCTTTTCATCGTGTTGGACACGATATAAATCACGTCTGGCCCCGGTATTAAGTTGATTGATAAACATGCGACAGCGAACAGTAAAATCGTGTGTAATTCCATGAATTGAGCGCTCCTTATCGGATATTTTCTTATTTGCAGAAAGTTTCAATATACAGTGCTTCGACCTTCTCTCTTGCCCACGGCGTTCTGCGCAGAAACTTTAATGACGACTTAATGGATGGGTTGTTGTAAAAACAGTTAATTTGAATGGCTGCATCTAACCCTTCCCAGCCATAGTGCTCTTGTAAACGCACCAGAATTTTTTCTAAAGTCAAACCGTGCAACGGGTTATTGGGTTGTTCTTGGCTCATGTCTGTTTGTTCCTGAGGTTCACGCATTGAAGCACTGAATTGATTGAGAGACTGATTAATTTACTGTTTTTGACGCCAAAAGTATGTTTTTTCTTATACCGGATCAAACAATATCAACTCACACTAATAGCGCCGCACCGAAAACGACACTTGATCTCTTGAGCCCGCTTGGTCGATTAACGTGAGTTGATAATGACCTGTTTTTAAATCATTTAAGGTGATTTTTCTGTGCTGACTCGACAATAACACCCCGTTTAACAGCCAGTAAAAAGGCGCTTCTCCGCCCTCAGCGGAAACGGTGATATCTTGAATCTGTTGTTGCGGAAACTGAAATGCATCCTGATTGGCAAGCCCATGGATATGCACGGCAGACTGACGAATAATATTGCCTGTCGTTTTGCATCGCGGATCCCAGTTTGGGATGCGAGCCGCCCGGCGTTGTTCAGGTTTCAGCCACGGCTCCAGCGGTGCGGGCCATACCGTGACCTTATGACGTTGTGCCTTGATTTGACAGTTTATATTGACACGCAACTTGGAGTCATCGGCTTGCCAAAAATGAAATTCAGACTGATTAAACAGTTGTTGCTGCTCAGCAATGTTGTACCAAGTCTTCGGAATGGTACCATCGATGATATAAGCACGATGGTGCGCCTCACAGTCGGTCTTCACACGGTCACCCTGTGGCCAGCATATATCGACTTGAGAAACACTGTCGGGAGCCGCCGGATCGGGGCGCTGGTCATTAAGGCGCTGATAAATATTGTTGATTAACGGCACCGCAGTCACTTGCCCGTAATGGCCGGGCATGGGCACGCTGTCCGGTCTGCCAACCCAGACGCCGATGGTGTAATGCTGACTGACACCAATGGCCCAGGCATCGCGAAACCCATAGCTGGTGCCGGTTTTCACCGCTAAACCGGCCACTGAGTTGGGATTCTCCAACAAGATTTTTCGGATCACCCACGCTGCACCTGCACTTAAAAACGGTTGTTGTGTCTGTGGGTCTGCCGGACTAAAGCGAAGGTGCTGCGCTTGTCCTTGATTGCCCAGGCTAGTGTACGCATAGACTAAATCTTCTAAATCAGAGCCGACCCCACCGAGCGCAATGGCTAAATTCGGTTTTGCCCCGGCCGGTAGTTTGAATTCGATGCCTGCTTTTTTCATCTTTAAGAAAAAATAAACCGGCTTGAGCCGCTCCAACACTTGAACCGCCGGAATATTCAGGCTTTTCTGCAAGGCATGAGCGACCGACACCGGGCCACTGAATCCGCTGTTAAAATTGTCAGGTTGATAGCCACCGAATTTGAGGGGCACATCCATCAATAAGCTTTCACTGTGTATCATCCCTTCATCTAAGGCCATGCCGTAGATAAATGGTTTGAGGGTTGAGCCCGGTGAACGCGTGGCCGACACCATATCCACATAAGCAAAACGACTGTTATCATTGAAATCAGCAGATCCGGCATAGACTTTGACCTTACCGGTGCGATTCTCAACCACCAAAGCCGCTGCGGAAACGTTCTGCCCGATGCTGTGGACATAGTTTCTGAGCAGTTCGCTGGTCTGACTCTGCCACTGGGAATGGATAAATGTCTGAATCTGAGGGGCTTGGCTGTCGGTGACTAATCTACGCGCAAGTAAGGGCGCAGATTGGTAGGCCGCTTTCGGCACGATAGCAATGTCTTCGATTAACGCATCGTTTAACCGTTCTGATGACCATGCGTGTTGGGTGACCAAACGACGCATTAATTTGTCCCGTGCCTGGCGGGCACGCTCCGGATGCCGATCCGGGCGGTAGTAACTGGGCGCTTGCGGCAAGATCGCCAATAATGCGGCTTGAGCGTCGGTCAGCTGCTTCACCGAATGACCAAAATAGCCTAAAGAAGCCGCCTGCACGCCTTCATAAGTGCCGCCAAAAGGCGCATGGTTGAGATAATAAGTGAGGATGTCCCTTTTACTGAAGTGCCACTCTAATTGCAGTGCACGAATGATTTCTTTGAACTTCCCCCACACCGTTCTGGGCTCTGGGTAACGGATACGAGCCACTTGCATGGTTAAGGTTGAGCCGCCGGATACGATTTGCCCGGTGCTGCCCCATTGCCAGGCAGCCCGGATGAGCGCAAGGACATTCACACCCGGATGGTCGTAAAAATATTGATCTTCGTAAGTGATCAGCGCGGTAAGGTAGTTCGGAGAAACATCGTCTAAGGTCACAGGAAATCGCCAGACACCGTTTTCATCAGCAAAGTGACGTAAAATAGAACCATCCTCAGCAAGAACGGTCTGGCTAAGAGAGCGGGAATCTAAATCAACCGGCACGATCCGGTCGTAACATAAGAAAGCCAGAAACAGCAGTATGCCGGCGATGGGCAAATAAACCCATAACCGGCGGTGCTTACTCAAAATAGTCATTAACGAGGCTGTATCTCCATCGTCCCGATTGAGGTGCCGACGGCACGGTAATTCGGACGATACATGTCTTCTGCAAATGGCGGTGCAACTTGATAAATCCCCGGTGTGACCGCCCGAGCCAGATAATAGAGCTTCTTCACTGCGTGATTGTTCAGACTGACAGCCGCCACAAAGCGATCATCGCGATACTCTTGATACTGCACTTGACTCTCACGGAAGTAGCGCCCAAGCGGTTGCTCATCAATTACAATACTATCCAGATCGACACTGGCATTGCTCAGGTTTTGGTTTTCCAGCGCCAAACCTGCTGGTAAAAGATCAACCACTAACGCATCCGGGATTCGGATATCTTTATCAGCCGTCATCACACTTAATTCGACAATGACCAGATCGCCGCTGGTGAGTGTCGCGGGTGTGGTGGGCTGACCTTTAAGGTCGTAATACTGCCGGTTAATGCGGATACCTTCGCTGGACGGTTGCGGTGTACTTTTCGGAGCCCCTTGATATTGCAGGCTGACATACAACTTTTGGTCGTGTGCGGTAATCCCTTTGAGCTGGCGCAGACGGTCAGCATCAAACACCGAATTGAATGCCTGCTTTCTAACAACGGACTGTTCATTCGATGAGGACTGGATGGTGGCATGCCACTGACTCTCTTTTTGCGCATATTGGCGGGCGACTTTTAATAGCGCAATCCGCTCTTGTGTACTGAACCAGCGCTTGTCTTGCATACTATCGACCATTTTATCCGCCAGCGAGCCGTCATCCAGACCAAGCTCTAAGGCAACAGCAAGGCTTAATGCCTGATCGCGGACAACCGAACCATAATCCCGATAATAGGCATCAGGCTCACGGTTAATACTCAGGGCATAAGAAAGTGCATCTTTCGCTCTGCGGGTATCATTTAACTGATGTAATGCACCGGCTAAATGCATCCAGGCGAGCCCCGACTCATCATATCGAATTGATTTTATACCAAACAACGACTCTTTATCCGTTGATGTGGCCTGCGTGTAAAGTCGGCGCAAGGCACTTAAGCTGATGGCATTGGCCTTCGCTAAAACAAAAGCAGCGTAAGCACGATACGAGAACTGATGGTATTCTTGGCTTTCACTCCACATATCGCTTTTAGGGTCATTGTTGACAAAGAAGCTCAAACGCTTGATCGCACGCTTTAACATATCGTCATCGATCACAAGGCCTTGTTTACGCGCATCAATTAAAAACTCCGTGGCATAAACCGTTCCCCAGCGCGATTCCCAGCTACCGGCATCCCAATAGCCAAAACCACCATGACTGAGCTGTTTTGCCTTCAGTTTCTCAATCCCTTTCCGGATCTGTTCCAGACGAAATGCCTCACTAAATGGCTGCTGGAACTGTTGCTCAATACTCTCCTTTAAGCCAAGCTTTGTGACCATATCTTCGTTGAGTAGTAGCCAAGGATAGGTCGAGCTGGTGGTTTGTTCTAAACAACCGTAAGGGTATTGCAATAAGTTTTCGAACTGACTTCTGAAATTAATCGCCGGGCGATCAGAAATCGTCAGCATGGCTTGAACACTGCTGTCTCGCAATTCGCTGAGGTCAACATTCGGTTGCCACTGCTCACCGGGATCAAGTGTTGCACGGCGTTCATCGGTTACCCAAGGATAGGGGCTGCGGACACCCATTCGCCATGTTCGCGTGATATTGATGTCATCCCCATTACTGACATTGAGTTGAATCACGCCCTGACCTTCAATGTCGGCACCCGCGATAGGAACGGTGAGGACGGTCTTTTCTTTATCGGCCAGCGTCAGTTCCTGCTGTAAACCTTCACTCGTGAGCGCGCCCTCAACGTTGATACTCACCTGAAGCGTTTGAGCGGTATCGGAGAGATTATGCAGATCAACACTTATTTGACTCTTATCCCCCATTGCGAGGAAACGAGGCATAGCGATTTGTGAAACCACCTTATCAGCAACTGTCATCTCTTTATCGGCGCTACCATAGCTATGGTCGCCATAGACCACAACCATCCATTCTAATTTGCCGTTAAAACTTGGTAATTCAAAACTCACATCGGCTTCACCGTTCGTCAGGGCAACCGGTTCACTGAAGAACGATACAATTTGTACATCCGACTTAGGCTTTTTACCACCACGACTGAGCGCTTCGTCCGATTCATCAAACCCATCACCACCGAACTTCTGATTAATCATGTCATAACCTAAGTTATTGATGATCTTGCCATAGATATCGTAGTACGCAGATTCAAACCGACGCGGTGCATAGAAGTACAGTTCTGGTCGTGGCGGTTGATAAGACGTAATATTCAACACACCTTTATCCACCAGCGCGACCGTGGCATACAGTTTTTGCTCACCCAATGCCGCTAAATTAGTCACTTTGATATGGGCATTGACCCTTTTGTTGGGCTGAGTTTTGTCTTTTGTGGTCAGTTCAACTTGCGCGATGGCATCCGGGCGTATAATCGATAAGTGCGTCATTCCCAATGCACGTTTAGGCGCAACTTCCGTAACCTGGTCGGCCGGGGTTAATACCATTGCCGTGACATACAAATCATGTCGGTTCCACGTTTTTTGAATCTCAATCCGAACTTCGTTTTCACCTTTTTGGAGCTGTTGATGCAGGGTGTACAACACCCCATCGGTGGATTCCACATTGATAATCGCGTCGCCCGTCGTCGGACTCGTCAAACGAATTTTTGCACTGTCACCGGGCTGATAGTGGTCTTTATCTAAAGCCATGTGCAGCATATCTGGTTTGACATTATTGCTGTTTTGGTCGTTATCCCAACTCCATTCGGTTTCAAACTCAAAAGTGCTCTTGGCGCCCGTTGCTGAGGTGACCTCTAAAATATAAGTTCCCCATTGCACCGGAAAATCGACGCTCACGGCACCGCCCTTGAGATTGACCTCTTGGCTACCGACAGTATAAATGTGGCTTTTATAATTCCAGCGCCAGCCACGCGAGTCATTATACTCCCAGAAATATTCCCGATAGTTGCGAGACAGACGAACATTGACTTTATCGGCAACCGGCTTGCCTTGTTGATTGACACTCAACAGCTTAAATTGCACGGTACTGTCAGATGCAGGTCGGCCTTTAAACTGCGGTTGAATCCCGACCAGTTTGTCGTAATCCGGCAACTGTATGACTTGCTGATTACGGGTCACCGGACGGCCGCCGCTTTCATAAACACTCGCACTGACAAGGTAACGTAACGGCACAGTTATCTTGGACCAATTATCAGGAATCTTGATTTCCCCCTTCCCCGCTTGATCCAACTTAACTTCCGGACTTTTCCATGTCCGCTCTCTGATTCTTTCTTTGGCATTGCCAAAATAGAAATCCTTGAGTGCCGGAAATGGTGAGGTTGAAGGCGACACCATAATCACCGCATCAGCACGATTGCCCGCCGCAGGTGCGCCATAGAGATAATCGGCTTGTATCGGCACATCAAACTCACCGCCAGTCGGTGCATAGCGAGTTTGGTTAGGCACGCCATCGTAAAATGACAGGGTCATCGTCTCCGGCAAGAACTCTTCCACCTGAAACCAATAGGTATCGACATAGTCGTCATTCATGCTGACTTCAAGACGCCACTTCCCGGTAGGGACATTGTCGCCTAACTGAAAAGCAACTTGGTATAGATTGGTGCTGTCCGGTTGCCAAGTGAACTGCTTTATGCGTTCACCCCGGGCATCATAAAGCTTGGCTTTCAGTGGTAAGCCGGTAACTTTTTGACCGTCAAAATCACGGAGGAGTAAATTGATTAAAACTTCTTCACCGGGGCGATACAGATCACGGGGTCCGTACATAAACATCTGATAATGACGATGCAAGCTGGGCACATTCGGGTAAGCAGACAAATCCAGCTCACCTTCATCTAATTTAAGAAAGGAAATCCCATTCCCCTGACGTGCAACGACGACTTTGGGCAGGTCATTGGTTTTTAACTGATAGCTGCCATCCGGGTCGGTTGTGCCGCTTTGTTCACGCGCCGCTTGTTGATTGGTCTTGGGCCATAAAAAACGCAGATCGACGTCGGCAAGAGGCTTTGATGTCGCAATCGAGTGACTGTAAACCACCAGAGATTCTTTGTATTTTCTGACATGTAAGCCAATGTCAGTGATCGTAAAGACTGCCGTGTCATAGGCATAATCATAACTGCCGGCTTTGCGAATGACCGCGACATAAATCCCCGGTTCATTTTTTTCTAAGACCGGATCTAAGTTTAAATTATAGGTCTTCCGCTGATTGGCTTTTGCATCATTTTCGTAGCGTGCCGTATGGACTAGATCTGCGTATTGTTCTAATTTCTCAAGCCTGTAGTAATTATTCATCCCCTGTAGAGATGTTTCGTCAATAAAGCGATCTAAAGCATCGTCCCGAACCCGAAATACATCTAAATCAATCGCTTTCTGATTAATCACGGTGACAGGAATCCCATTTTGAATTTTGCCGACCAAAAAGGTTCCTTTGTCGGCAAAATTTGCACCGGGGACAATTTTACGCGTCTTAACGGTACGTTCAAATTGGTGCACATTGCCTTCACTATCTTTCTCAGAGATAGTTATCCCACCAACCGATTGAAGCCTTTTATCGACTTTGATGGTGTACTCTGTGCTCGGCTCAACAAAGGGCAACACCCATTGTCGGCCATGGTTTTGCGGAACCCAGATATTGCCGGTCGCAGGACTGGGCGTCACAGCCACAAATTGGCGAAGGTCAGTTTCAGTATTAACCGGACTGGTAAAACGAATCACTAAAGCCGGTGCGTCATCTTGAGTGGTTTCACTGATATCAGAGACATAAAAATCGGCAGCCTGAAGAGAGCCGGAGAGCAGCAATAAACTCATCCAGATGAAATGAAATCTTGATAAAAAAGACAACACGGTAAGTATTCCTTTTACGCAGGTTAAGTTGCGATAGTATAAGAGCGACCAATGTTTATCAATTGCTATGCAAAAGCATCTGGTTTCATGCTTTTATAGGTAAAATCCAATCTCTGAATAAAGATCACAACAGGAGTGTACAAATGTTAAAAAGAAAATAATGCCCGGAAGAATGATTCGGTTTTCCGGGCGGGACGGCCGTAAAAATCGGTTCTGGATATCGATTCTGGACATTGGTTCTGAACAACGAGCACTCCAGCCAAACAAAAAAGATTTCTGGTGAGTCTTGTATCTTGGCAAGCGTTACTGGCGCATAGGACGCCAATCCCTCTGAAATCGAGGAACGCAATTGTGCGTCATATATCGAAGCCGGAAAGTGGAAATCGTCATACCGCAGACTGCGGCTCACGCTTTACCCATAAACACTGACCTCAATCAAATTTGAATCCGGATCCAAGAAATAAACCGATTGAATCGGACCGCTTGCACCTGATTTCTCTACCGGCCCTTCTACAATTTCGACCCCCTCATTGGCTAAGTGATTGACGACATCCCCTAAAGGCCAGTCAGTGATTAAACACAAATCTCCCGAACCAACCTGCGCTGCGTTTCTGGTTTCCTGACCTAAGATTTGAAAGTTGATCTTTTGGCAGCCAAATTTCACCGCCTTGCGGCCATTGCCAAACGAGATATCTTCCATGTGTAGTACCCGTTTATAGAAGGCGACTGAGCGCTCAATATCCGAAACCGTTAAAACGATGTGATCAATATGACTAATCAAAATGTATCTCCTGTCTTCCCTGTGCGACGAGCACCTTGTTTAAGAGAGTAACGTTCGGCAACCGATAAACACTTATATTGAGTCAGTCGAGATACCGACACATAATGTGTGATTGGTCTTGAAAGCCGAGTTGCTGATAAAACTGTTGCGCCGATTGATTAAAATCCATCACCTCAAGTCTGATTTGCGTCGCCTCTTGTGACTTTGCCCACTGTTCACAGGCTGACATCAGTTTAGTACCAATACCGCAAGCACGATGTTTCTCATCAACAATGATCGTTCCAATACGACATATCCGACAACTGACAATAAATGGAATCGTTTCATTTTTGGTGATCGTGGCGGTTAAAAAGCCAACAATCTGATACTCTGTCTCCGCCAGCAAAAAAAGCGTTGATTCGTCATTCAACACATTCAGCCAAAAAGGTTTATCAGCAGCTGAAGGTTTTTTAAATACGAGCGGTGCATTGTTAAAGTGTAGTGTGCCGATTTGCTCACTTAAAACCAACAACGCGTCTAAGTCCGCAATTTCCGCGTTTCTAATGTTCATCATTTCCTTTGATCCTACAGTAATGAGCAAGCTGCTATCTCACAGCAGCATTACGAACACTTGTCTTAAGCTACATTACTCCGTATACCGGCTGATGTTCAACGGTTCAGATAAAGAAAAAGCCCCGACGATACAAGTATCATCGGGGCCTTATCGAAATAAAACTACTTGCTTATATCGATATTCATGATCTTGAATAACATTTTCTATCATTTCTGACCGTATTCTAATTTCTGATCAATTTTGGTTATAGGGATAGAAAGGGTGACAGATGTGTATTTGCAATGAAGAGGTAGAATTCGATAGTCGTATTTTCTCAAAAGAAGCAGTGTTAAAAGCTTGTTACGACGCTGCCTTACTGGCCACTTATGAGGTGAGGATGACAGATGGTCAAATTATTGTAACATTCTCTCCAAAATCTAGAGATATTGCTAGTAGTGATATTTGTGACCAGATCAAAACGTCCGTTATTGATTATCAACTCAGAGAAAAAATTTTCGAACAAACTCATAATCTTAAAGAAACACTCGTCAAAGCAGCATTAAATGAAGCGGGAATTAAATAAAGGAGTTTTATGTGAAAATAATACCATATGAAAACTTTGGATATAACAGTTATAAGTTAATGCCTTTTAGATTTGATAGGTTTGATAACGATCGATTTTTACTCATAAATGAAGTAGGACAAAGCCAATATATAAATAGTAACGATTTAGATAGCCTAATTAATGGCAATCTAAATATTAATAGTAATCTATTCGAAAATTTGTTATCAAAATCGTTTTTATATACAGACGATTCTAATTACCAATTCAGAACTCTAGCTTCAAAGTTTAAAACAAGAAAATCATTTCTAATCGGTGGCCCAGCATTACATATATTTGTTTTAACCTTAAGGTGTGATAACTCCTGTGAATATTGTCAAGTTACTCGCAAGTCCCCCAACAACTATTCTTATGATATGAGAATTGAAGATGCTCGAGAATTTGTTTACCGAATGTTTGAATCACCATCAAAAAATATAACTGTTGAATTTCAAGGTGGTGAGCCTCTTCTTGCTTTCGATATATTAAAATATATCGTCGAATTAATATTATCAGTAAATAAAGATAAAAAAATTCAATTTGTTGTTGCCACCAGTTTACAATACATTGATGATAATATTTTGATTTTTTTGAAAAAACATGACATTCATATCTCAACTTCTCTAGATGGTCCTCAATGGTTACATAATAAAAATAGGCCAAATTCTTGCAAGGATAGTTATACTAAAACACTTAATGGTCTTAACTCAGCACGAAAATGGCTTGGATTTGATAATATTGCTGGAATGACAACGATTACCCGTGATAGCCTAAAATATCCAAAGGAAATCATTGATGAATATATTTCCCATGGCTTTCATTCGATTTTCTTACGTCCTCTAAACATGTATGGGTTTGCTGTAAAAAGAGAAAAAAATGTTTCATACACAATGGATGAATTCAATAAATTTTATAGAAAATCCTTCGATTATATCATCGAAATAAACAAAAACGGATACCTACTAGAAGAAGTTAGTGCTTCTTTAGCATTAAATAATGCACTTACGCCATTTGCTAGTGGTTATGTAGATATGCGTTCTCCTTGTGGGGATGGCACAGGTGTTCTTGTCTACAACTACAACGGTAAGGTTTATCCATCCGATGAGTCCAGAATGCTTTTTGAAATGGGAGATAACTCTCTATGCTTAGGCAATGCCAGTGATAGCTATTTGAGTCTGATGTCATCTCCCGTAATGAAAAAAATATTGAATTCTGGAATTGCAGAAACCCTTCCAGGCTGCTGTGATTGTGCATATTTACCTTATTGTGGTGCAAATCCAATACAAAATTATTCACGTTATAATGATATGGTTGGACATAGAGCCAATAATGCTTTTTGTACTCGACAAAAATATCTTTATAGGTATTTATTTAAACTAATGGAAAATGACACTAATAAGGAAATCTTTTTTAGTTGGCTGACAAAATTATCACCTCAACAAGGTGAAAAATATGAATAGTAATTTACCACTAAAATCAACTGCTAAAATATTCAACTTTGAATGTTCTCTTACGTTAAAAGTTATAGATCTACATGATTTTATTTCAACTGGAGAATATGGAAATAAGTATTGTCTTAAGTTAGATGGTAATCCCGACCATGTGGGGGATATATTAAACCTAGAATGGGGAGCTATTATCATAATGAAAGGCTTTTCTTATGAAGGAATTAATTGCCTTGTGATTTATGACTTGAGCATGCCTGAGATTGTATCTTCTGGTGATATTATATCTGTATCACCCAATGGGATTTATGTTTCTTATAGAAAAAAGAGCAATTCAAATGTTCTTTTTGTAACTGAGAGATGTAATCATAATTGCATTATGTGCTCCCAACCGCCAAGAGAAATCAAAGATGAATGGCGTATCAATGAATGCCACGCGATAATTGAATTTATTGATAAAAATGAAAAAGTTCTCGGTATTAGTGGCGGCGAACCCACTTTACTTGGTGAGCAGTTAATTGACTTAATCAAACACTGTAAAAATACTTTGCCATCAACACAGCTACATATTCTTACTAATGGTACTGCTTTCCATAAAATGGATTATGTAGAAAAAATCTCACAGATAGAACACTCTAATATCATATGGGGTATCCCACTTTATGGAAGTACACCCCAACAACATGATTTTCATACTCAAGTTAAAGGCTCATTTAATAAGGTAGTTCATGGGATATATAACTTAGCTTCAAAGGGACAATCAGTAGAATTAAGAATAGTTCTCACACGTTCAGTTTTAGTTAATATCAGGGATATTATGGAATTCATTCTATGGAATATGCCTTTTGTTAATACTGTAGCCATGATGGGCGTTGAATCCACAGGTTATGCTAAATCAAATTATGAACTGGTATGGGACGAGATTGAATCATATATAGATAACATTTACCACAGTATTAAATTGATGCAATGTAGTCCTATTAACGTTCTTTTATACAATATCCCTCTGTGTAAATTACCTATAGAGCTACACAATATAGCAGTTAAGAGTATTTCTGATTGGAAGAATGTGTTTTATGAGAAATGTGAGAGTTGCGAAAAAATAGAATTATGTGGTGGATTTTTTAATTCTCATAAGACAGCAAAATTTACGTCTAAAGAGATTGTGCCTTTTTAGATTAACTGAGGAAAATAAATATGGACTGGAAAATAAATCGACTTTTATCATTGGTTAAAGATGTGCTATCTGGTGTTTCAATGTCTAGTGTTGGGGCAGTTCTATCATCTCATGCTTACGCGACTCAAACTGTTGCACTACCTGATTTAGATGGAGCTCAATTAGATAATCTAATCAATTTTGAGAAATCATTAAATGATGACTCTGCTAACCTTTATGCCGCACATCGTTCTCATTCCAGTCATCGCTCTCATTCAAGCCATCGTTCGCACTACTCATCCAGATCTACAGGAACTTATGTGGCTCCCAGCCGTACATATACTTCCCCTAGCACTACATACAGCGCTCCAACAACTAGTGTACAGCCACCTCCAGTAGCTTCCCCCCCGAAACAAGTAATTAAGCCATCTACCGATGCCTTAAAAACTCTAGTAATGAGAGTTCAAATTGCATTATTTTCCAAGGGATATAGCATAGGGGCAATAGATGGGATAATGGGTTCCAATACAGCTAAGGCGTTAAAACGTTACCAGACTGACAATAAATTAAAAGCCACAGGCACTATGACAACAGAAACTTTAAACAGCTTAGGTATTCGTTTGCCCAACTAAATTAATTAAAATTGGACATCCAATGGCACCACAAAAGAAAAAGCCCCGACGATACAAGTATCATCGGGGCCTTATCGAAATAAGTGGCGCGCCCTACAGGATTCGAACCTGTGACCACATGCTTAGAAGGCACGTGCTCTATCCAACTGAGCTAAGGGCGCGTTACGGGGTGGGATTATACGAATTCACCCGAGTAAATCAACGAGTTTCTCTAATCTGATGTTTTAAATGCCTAAAAAATTACCAGCTTGAGCAAAGGCTCAGAAAACATACCAGAAGCAAACGTTTGCTTATAGATGTTCTGCAAAATATCTGCGACAATGCGCGCAAAAATTTTGCTATTCTTTTGTTTCGCGACTCATGAAGGTAAGCCATGACTGCTCAAAATATTGATGGAACCCTAATTTCCAAAACCGTTCGTGCTGAAGTCTCAGCACGGGTGAAAGCGAGAACCGATGCCGGACTTCGGGCACCGGGGCTGGCTGTGGTTCTTGTCGGGGAAGATCCTGCGTCCCATGTTTATGTCGGGAGTAAACGTCGGGCTTGTGAAGAAGTCGGCTTTATTTCAAAATCGTTCGATTTACCTGCCAATACCACCCAACAAGCGTTACTTGAGTTAGTTGATCAGCTCAATGCAGATCCGAGCATTGATGGGATTTTGGTTCAGCTTCCCCTGCCTGCCGGTCTTGATGCCACACAGGTTCTGGAAAGAATTATGCCGGATAAAGATGTCGATGGTTTCCACCCTTATAATGTCGGACGCCTTGCACAGCGGATCCCGACCCTCCGTTCCTGCACCCCAAAAGGAATTATGACGTTGCTTGAGCGGTACAACATTGACCCGCGCGGTAAACATGCGGTTGTTGTCGGAGCCTCCAATATTGTCGGTCGCCCGATGACGCTCGAATTACTCTTGGCCGGTTGCACCACCACGACATGCCACCGCTTTACCAAAGACTTAGAGCAATTTGTCCGTCAGGCCGAAATTCTGGTCGTCGCGGTCGGCAAGCCACATTTTATTCCCGGAGAATGGATTAAAGAAGGTGCGGTTGTGATTGATGTCGGTATTAACCGCATGGATGATGGCAAACTGGTGGGAGATGTCGAGTATAACGTTGCCAAAGAAAAGGCCAGCTATATTACACCGGTTCCGGGTGGTGTCGGCCCGATGACTGTCGCGACACTGATTGAAAATACCATGCTTGCATGTGAACAGTTCCACACTGATGTGTAGCTGAAAATCATTCGCTAAAAACTCAAATACCAACGAAAAAGGCTCCGTTAAGGAGCCTTTCCTATCTATGAATCAAGCCGATTACTTCATAATGATTCGATCGGCAAGATGACTGACCGCCAATGCAAAATAATAAGAGCGGTTCCACTTCATCAACACGTTATAGTTGTTATACACCAGATAAACGCGCCCCTGCTCATCATCAGGCGCAATCAGCCACGCCTCAATATCCTGTTTCAGCTTCGGCAGCGGGCTACCGTCATAACGTGTCACACCCAGCTCACTCCACTGACGGAGCATTTTCCCCTTATCTTTGCCGCGTCCGCTCAGGCTCATATCGAACCCGCGCGGCAAATGCACCTGACGTCCCCAAATCATATGTTCATTCCAGCCGGACTGACTCAGATAATTCGCTGTTGATGCAAATACATCGGCTTTCGTGCCCCAGATATCTTTTTTCCCGTCGCCGTCACCATCGGCAGCAAAGGCCAGAAA
This sequence comes from Vibrio ruber DSM 16370, assembly GCF_900163965.1. GTDB lineage: Bacteria > Pseudomonadota > Gammaproteobacteria > Enterobacterales > Vibrionaceae > Vibrio > Vibrio ruber. The sequence goes on along the minus strand of NZ_FULE01000010.1, from coordinate 12,535 downwards.
AGAGCTTGGCATAAACTGGCACTGTCCCATCGCACCGGCCCATGAGCCTTTCATTGCCTGCGGTGTAATATGCCGCTGTTCAAGAATTTTCAGCGCTGCCATCATTTCGTTACGGAAAAATCGTTCACGACGCCCGTCATAAGCCAATGTCGCCAATGCATCGACAACGTTGTAACCACCGGTGAGCGAGCCAAAATTACTCTCAACGCCCCACAAAGCAACGATATAACGAGGCTGCACACCGTATTGCTTCCCGATTCGTACCAGCTCATCATAATGTTCCTGATAGAGCTTTTTCGCTTTAGCGACTTTCCAGTCCGGCACGGCACGAGGAATATACTCGTCCAGAGTGAGTTTTTTCTCCGGCTGATTTTTATCGGCAACAATCGCTCTGGGACGGTAGGTGACCTTCTCAAAAGCTGCATCGATCGTTGTCTGGCTAATCCCTTCCTGCTTTGCTTGTTGTTTGAGGCCATCGACATACTGTTCGAAGCTCTCTGTATTGGCATAGAGGGGACAACTCAGAATCAATCCCAATCCAACTGACCATAATTTTTTCATTTTCTCTCCTCTCATCCTGATAAGTCTTTGCTTGCTACTGTGCGTGTCGGGCTGCCTTCCTTGCTTTATAACTTTCTAATAAATTTTCCGGTGGTGGCGGTAGTTGTAAGAAAAACCCGTCATCGATGAGTGATTGTTGCACTTTTTCAATATCAACACTTGCCAGAGTCTTCCCTGCCAGACTCATTGTCATCACTAAAACCGGCCGACCGAACATCTGGAGCAACGCTTCCGGAACTTTCGAGAAGTCGTCTTTTTTCTCGATGTATAAGTAGGTGCCTTCTTTTTTAGGACTTTTATAAATAGAACAAAGCATTACCGCGCCTTTTGTATATTTCCCGACCAGAATGTCAAGACTTGCGATCTCAACACATAAAGTTAACCTAGTTTTGAGGTTAAAAACGTCAATTAAAAGTAAGATATCTTGCTGAGTTTGAGCTGTGACTATAACATGACAGCCCTACTTTCAGGCAATGCCCTTTCTAAAGTGTTTATGAGTTGAGGCCCAAATTACCTATGTCCATCACACCTGATCTTAAAGGTAGTAGTTTTACACTCTCCGTGTTACATCTTGCAGACAGTGAAATCTCAAAGTCTGTCGAGTTTTTGAAAGAGAAAGTGACTCAGGCACCTGCATTTTTCACCGCTGCACCCATTGTGCTCAACATCGCCCAAGTTGAAGGTGAACTTGATTTTCACCAGTTAAAACATGGCATTCATGAAACGGGGATGGTGCCGGTCGGCATTACAGGGGCCCGGGATAAGCGGACGCAGAACCTCGCGTCGGAAGCCGGTTTTGCCGTGCTCACTGCCAGCAAGTCACCGAATCAGGCACCTGCGGCAATCACCCCGACGAAGACCATCACTACCCCGATTCGTTCCGGTCAGCAGGTTTATGCCAAAGATTCTGACTTAGTCATTCTCAATCACGTTAGTGCAGGCGCTGAAGTGATTGCCGATGGTTCAATTCATATTTACGGTAGCTTACGTGGCAGAGCGATTGCCGGTGCCAGTGGGCAACAGCAGGCAAAAATATTCTGTCACGATTTACAGGCTGAATTAATTTCTATCGCGGGCAATTATTGGCTCAGTGATCAAATTTCGAGTGAATACTGGCAGAAAAAAGCGATGCTCAGTTATCATGACGGCACGCTCCACATTGAGCCAATCACTATTTAAATCCTACTCAAAGGAAACTTAAGTTCAATTTAAGGGAAACAAATGGCACGCATTATTGTTGTTACATCAGGTAAAGGCGGTGTTGGGAAAACGACATCGAGTGCAGCAATTGCCTCCGGTTTGGCAATCAAAGGTTTAAAAACCGCAGTCATCGATTTCGACATCGGCTTACGCAACCTAGACCTCATTATGGGGTGCGAGCGCCGTGTGGTGTATGACTTCGTGAATGTCATTCAGGGCGAAGCAACGCTCAATCAGGCGTTGATCAAAGACAAACGCTCCGAAAACCTCTTCATTTTGCCCGCATCTCAAACCCGGGATAAAGATGCTCTGACCCATGATGGTGTCAAACGTGTGCTGGATGAATTAGACAGTATGGGTTTTGATTTTATTATCTGTGACTCTCCGGCGGGGATTGAACAAGGTGCACTGATGGCACTTTATTTTGCGGATGAAGCAATTATCACGACCAACCCTGAAGTCTCTTCCGTGCGTGACTCGGACCGCATTCTGGGGATTCTTGATTCGAAATCACGCCGCGCGGAACAGGGCCTTGAACCGATCAAACAACATTTGTTACTCACCCGCTATAACCCGGCTCGCGTGAGTCAGGGAGAAATGCTGAGCGTCGAAGATGTCGAAGAGATTCTGCATATTCAATTACTGGGTGTCATACCTGAAAGTCAGGCGGTACTGAATGCGTCCAACAAAGGGGTTCCGGTGGTGTTTGATGAGCAGTCGGATGCCGGACAGGCTTATCATGACGCGGTAGAACGTCTGACAGGCAGCGAAGTGGAATTCCGTTTTCTGTCCGAGCAGAAGAAAGGTATTTTTCAACGATTATTTGGAGGTTAAGAACCTATGTCATTACTGGAGTTTTTCCGCCCGAAAAAGCAAACCTCCGCAAGCCTTGCCAAAGAGCGTTTGCAGATTATCGTTGCCGAACGCCGAAGCCAGAACGATCCGGCACCGAACTACCTGCCGCAGTTGAAAGAAGATATTCTGAAAGTGATCGCCAAATATGTGGCGATTGACCCGGATATGGTTGAGCTCTCTTTCGAGCATAAAGGCGATGACTTGGCCGTTCTGGAATTGAATGTCAAATTGCCGGACGAAGAGAAGTAACGCTCTCTATTATGACAGCTACACCATCATATAACCGGTTCAGAACCGATTATATGATGGGCTCTTCACAGCTGCGGTAACAACTCACTCACCTCATCTGCACCTGTATCGCATCTCATGAAATAGCCGGCACCATCTCGTACAAGGTATTGCCCAACACTTCTTTACGCCATCCCTGCATGAGATCCGGTAAAAATTGCGGATCAGTCTGCGTCTTCCATACCCAGCTCAGCAATTGGTTCAGTTGCTTGCGGGAAGCCAGAAACTCCGGCGATAATCCCAACTTTTCAGACTGCATATTGACCTGATCTTTGAGCCGTTTAAACAACTGTTTGTATCCGGGATAATCTGAAACCGGAATAATACGTGGCGGATAATCAGCTTCGCTGACCGCTTGACCTTCTTTGACCAGTTGGCTGATTTTCGCGCCATGGCGCTTCACCGAGCGCGGGTCAACCCCTTCGGCTTCCATCAGCTTGAAGTTGACTAATTCCAACCGGGCGATGGTCAATAGATCTTGCTCTTTGATGACAAAATTCAGCGCCAGATCGCGCTTTAAGGCTTCTTCGTAACGCCAAGTCGCAAGGCGCTTTAAGATCGCCAATTGTTTGGGTGCCAGTTGCCATGCACCTTTAATATCGAGATAAGCATCTGCCAGTTGATAACTTCGCGTTCGCTTTTCAACCTGTAGCCGGGACTCTTCCAACGCAGCATCCCACCAACCTCTCTGTTGAACATTTTCACACAGTTGCTGATAAACCGGCATCAAATAAAAAACATCGGCGGCGGCATAATCGAGCTGTTTCTGACTCAACGGCCTTGCCATCCAGTCAGTCCGGGATTCACTTTTATCCAGTTCAACCGCCGTAAAATCAGCCACCAGCGCAGCAAATCCGGTCGACAAACCATAGCCCATAAATGCCGCCAGAATCTGTGTATCAACAAACGGTGTCGGGGCACATTGAAATTGGTGGTAAAACACTTCTAAATCTTCACCGGCGGCGTGAAGCACTTTAAGCACCTGTGGGGCTTGCAACAAACTGACGAAAGATGTCATATCTTCAACGGTTGTCGGGTCAATCAACGCGACGGATTCTCCGTCATAAAGCTGGATCAACCCCAGCTGGGCATGAAATGTCCGGGTGCGGACAAATTCGGTGTCCAACATCACGACGGGACACTGTAATGCTTTGCGGCAAACCGCTTCAAGCTCATCTGAGCTGGTAATCATTTGATAGTTCAAAATTACTCACTTTTATCATTCATGATCAGGCAAGCGTTCATCATGGCGCGGCCGCTATGTATGAACAAGAAAGTACGAACAAGAAAAATGCCGACATCATGTCGGCACTTATCAGTATGTCGCTATCATGGACAACTAGCCCTGTTCCATACCCAGCATTACCTGATGATTTTCATCTTTCAATGCCCGGCGTAATATTTTACCGACATTGGTTTTCGGCAGCTCGTCACGGAATTCTATCAGTTTCGGGATCTTATATCCGGTCAGATATTGGCGACAGTGAGCAATGATTTCTTCTTTTGTCAGCGATGTATCTTTTTTAACGACAAACAGTTTAACCACTTCACCACTCACATCATGTGGTTGTCCGATCGCGGCAGCTTCCAGCACTTTATCATGCATAGAGACAACATCTTCAATTTCATTCGGATACACATTAAAACCGGAAACCAGAATCATATCTTTTTTCCGATCCACGATATATAGCATACCTTGCTCATCCATCCGAACAATATCACCGGTCGATAACCAACCATCATCAGTTAAGACTTCTCGTGTGGCATCTTCACGCTGCCAGTATCCGGTCATCACCTGTGGTCCGCGAACCTGTAACTCACCGGTCTGATCAAACCCGACGACTTGACCATTCTCATCAACAATCCGCACATCGGTCGATGGCACCGGCAGACCGATCGCGCCACTGTAATCACTCAGATCATAGGGGTTGCCTGCAACCAAAGGAGAACATTCAGTTAAACCATAACCTTCGAGCAAATGTAAGCCGGTTACTTTTTTCCACTCATTGGCAACCGCCCGTTGTACGGCCGTTCCCCCGCCGACAGACAAATGCAGGCGGGAAAAGTCCATATTACGGAACGATTCATTGTGAACCAAGGCATTAAACAGCGTATTCACCCCAGTGATTGCCGTCACAGGATAGCGTTGTAACTCTTTGACAAATCCGGGGATATCTCTCGGATTGGTGATTAGCAGGTTTTGTCCGCCCAATTCAATAAACAGCAGACAGTTCACACTTAATGCAAACACATGATACAAAGGCAACGCGGTCACCACCAGCTCTCGCCCTTCGGTTAAAACCGGCCCATAAGCCGCTTTCGCCTGTAAGACGTTGGCAACCATGTTGCGGTGAGAGAGGATCGCACCTTTGGCAATGCCTGTCGTGCCACCGGTATACTGTAAAAATGCGGTATCATCACCTTCGATAACTGGCTTGACATACTGCATCCGACGACCGAGTTTTAAAGCGGTTCGCATCGAGATTGCATCCGGTAGATGGTAGTGTGGCACGAGTCGTTTGACATATTTGACGACAAAGTCCACCACGGTTCCTTTCGCGCGTGGCAACATCTGCCCCAGACTCGTCAGAATGACATGTTGTACCGATGTCCGTTGTACAATTTTCTGCAAGGTTCCGGCAAAATTCGAGACGATCACAATCGTGGTGACCCCCGCATCATTGAGCTGATGTTCCAGCTCTCGGGGCGTATACAGGGGATTGACATTAACGGCCACTAAACCAGCCCGTAGCACACCAAACAACGCCACCGGGTATTGCAGCAAATTTGGCATCATTAAGGCAACGCGATCACCTTTTTTGAGTTGTAACTCGTTTTGTAAATAAGCGGCAAAAGCACGACTGCGCTCTTCCAGCTTACGGAAGGTCATCACCGTTCCCATATTGACAAAAGCAGGCTGATCAGCGTATTTCGTGATCGATTGTTCAAACATCTCAACCAAAGATGAATAAACATCTGGATTAATCGTTTCAGGCACATCATTTGGGTAACGTGCAAGCCATGGATGCTCCACAGGGATACTCCTCGTACTGGCAGGTCAGTGCCCCGCCTTATTATATATGTTAATTATTTGTTAATTTCCCAAAGTTTTTAAAGTATAGACTCTAATTTAAGAAAATGGTGTTACATTAATTTTCATAACAAATTGTGATATCAACCGGCCAACTTGCTCAGGATACTCTAAATGACAGTGATGGCCGCCCTTCACGTGCTGAATCTCAATTTGCTCTGGTAGCATAGTCTGGGAAAATGATTTTAAAGAGGGATACCCTTGTTCCCCCAAAACTACCTGAAAGGGAGCCTGAATCGCAGCCAATACGGCTTCAGCGTGTGCATCTGACATCCGATACAATGACTGAGCAGACAGTTTCGGGTCAGCCCGCCACATCCACAACCCATCCCGCAATTCAATGCCTCGCGCAACAATCGGCTCAATAAGCGCTTCGGGCAATGCCGAATGCATCGCCCGGACATTCAGGGCGACATTATAATGCTCATAACCTCTGTTGCGTGATTTGCGCCGGATACGGTTACGACTGTTCACGCCATCCCGTAACCGTTGGACACTAAGTTCTGCGGATTCGGTCAAGGGGCCGAGACTCTCAATCAAAAACAGTCCATCGACATATTCAGGAAAGGCGGCACTATAGCAACTTGCAATCAATCCACCAAGCGAATGACCGACTAAAATCTTTTTTTTCGCTGGCAGAGTCACTAAAAATTGATGAACGTCATCGATATAGTCATGAAATGTATAAAAGTTGTCTGCTGATTTATGACTTGACAGACCATGTCCCGGTAAATCCATCGCGCATAAATGAATCCGGGGGGTTATCTGACTTGTCATAACGTCCAGCACAGACATAAAGCTGGCGGCATTATCGAGCCAGCCATGCAGGAAAATGACGGAACAGTCCGCAGTTTGATGATTGCCTGTGTCAATCGCAGCGATGTTTCGTTCAGCAATAGAATAAGTATGTTGCACGAGCATAGCGGATTATTTGACCTCAGGTACTACCTTACCGGTCCTCGAGCCGAAATTCTCCCGACAGCGCCAGTGATCACATTCACGCAGAAATGAACCCGGTTCATGAATCACGACCCGTTCCGTCACCCGCCATAAATGATAAGCCGATGCTGACAAGGCCGGAAACTCAGCCCGATATTCACCGACCTGACTCTTTTCCGGTGCAATGGCACTGCCGAGTACCGTCAGTAACCGCCCTTTCGCATAAGTCACCGGATCAAGAAAGCGGTTCACATACACAATAAACCGCCCGTTTGGCTCTTCTCGGATATCAGGTTTACCACTAGAATCGATGGGCAGGTTGACCATTTCCAGACGGGTTCGGTTCGGCAGGTTCTTAATCTCAGCAATCACCCCACCCAGCCGGACATAAGGTGCCTGAGTCCCCTTCAGTGCGGAAAAAGTTTGATAATCCTGAATCACCGTAGCACCGTCAGGGACGGACAATTCATCCGGCAGTAGTAACGCGCAGGCGCTCAGCACTAAACAGGTGAAGGCTATCGCCATGCCTTTGCCAATACGACGATTGAAATGATAGCGAACCATGTGTTTCCCCTCATATTAAATATAAATATCGACCCCGAGCATCTGAGCAAGTTCCTCCCGCCGGGCTTGAGTCATCACACCGAAATACGCTTCCAGCGCTTTACGGCTCCGCCCTTCGGGTAAGTCATATTGCAGATTCTCCTGAAAACGCTCGGTCTCTTGCATTGAACGCATCGAGTGAGTAACAGCATTGGCAACCGGCGTCGGTTCATAAGTGTCAGATGCAGCATTTGCAGCATCACCCTGCCGCTTTGCTTTCGCCGCTTTTGATGACTTCCCCGTTCCCGGTATTCGTGAAGGTGGTAATCCCTGAATCGAAACCATAATGTTCCTCACCTGTCTCGTGTTTCGGCCTGTGACGTATCATATCGCCCGTACTTGCTCATACTTCATGAGCCAACGACGGGAGACGGCTACGCTCGACCCGGTATTTTCTTCCAGGCCACCTGATCACGTAAGTAAATCGGGCTGGCCTCTTCCGCCGGAACCGTTTTTCCGTTTTCAAATGCAATTTTGGCTAAAAATACAATATCCTCAGCATCAGGATAAAGCACCTCTCCGGGCTCAACCTGTAATGGTAATTGGGCAAGTTCATCGTGATAAGCCGCCCACCCCGTGCCGGCACAGCGCCATGTGTAGACATCTTTCTCGAGCTGCTGTGTCAGTGTCTGAGGCGGAATAACACACTCATCATCCACAAGTTGCCAGGCGCCATTATCCTGACGGGTGAAGCGTGCCCAATACACTTCGCTCATCCGTGCATCAATGGCAGTTGCCACATGGTGGGCACCGTATACACGATAGCTGCCTTGTGCCATGGCTTCCAACGTCGAAACCGGAACCGTCGGCAATCCGGCGCCAAACGCCAACCCTTGCGCAATCCCGATACAAATCCGGACACCGGTAAAACTGCCGGGGCCACGGCCGAATGCCAGTGCATCTAAATCAGTCAGTCGAATGCCGGCTTCGTTTAAAACTTCATCTACCATCGGTAAGATTTTTTTCGCATGATCCCGTGGTGCAATGTCCCGTCGGACAAAACATTGGTTATCGACCATCAATGCAACAGAACAATTTTCTGTTGAAGTATCAATTGCAAGAATGTTTGAACTCATTTAACTCTCTGTACTCACTTCATCACTTTCCGAGTGCGACGGCTCCGATATATCGCGGAGAAATGCTTGTATCTGTTCTAAATCACGGGTTCGTGGGATCGGGGGTAAGCTTGCAAGAAACACGCCGCCGTAATCCCGGGTCACCAACCGATTATCGCAAATGATCAGCGCACCTTTGTCGCTTGCATCACGAATCAGTCGTCCAACCCCTTGTTTGAGGGTAATCACCGCTTCCGGAAGTTGCACCTGTTGAAAGGGCTCTCCGCCTTGCAGACGGCAGTCCTCAATTCTGGCTTTCAGTAAGGGATCATCCGGTGCGGTAAATGGCAATTTGTCGATAATAACACAGCTCAGGGCATCGCCTCTAACATCAATCCCTTCCCAGAAGGCACCGGTGGCAACCAGCAAAGCATTGCCGAGCGACATAAATTCAGAGAGGGTTTTCTGCTTACTGGTTTCGCCCTGCAATAGTACCGGCAGTTCCAGACATTGACGAAATCGCTCGCCTAAATCGCGCATCATCTGATGTGAGGTACACAGGAAAAAACAACGCCCTTGATTCTGCTCGATGACCGGTGTCAGCATAGCGACTAATTTGTCAGCCATTCCCGGTGAGTTCGGTTCCGGCAGATACCTTGGCACACACAGTCGCGCCTGCTGCTGATAATCAAACGGGCTTGGCAGGGAAAACTGTTGCTGCGGAACGAGCCCCAGACGCTGACTGAAATGACTGAAATCATGATTGACTGCCAAAGTTGCCGAGGTAAAAATCCACGAGCCCGGCTTCAATTTGATCTGTTCCTGAAACTTATCCGCGACAGACAGCGGGGTGATATGCAATCCGAAATGGCGTGGTGTGGTATCAAACCAGTATGAGTAGCCGGTAATCGAAACCTCACAGACTCGCTTAAGACGCGCGTGAATGGTACTGGTTCGTTCAAACGCCGTATCCAATAACTGACTACGTCCTAACGCAAGTTTCAGGACCTCTAAGGCAAAATCAAGGCTGTCCGTCAAACGTTCAATCGCCTGACTCACCTTGGGCTGGCGCACCGCTTCGCGCCAGTTGCCACGATAGCCGGGCTCGCCCAGCGCAATTCTGACATCCATTGCGGTTTGAACCAGCTTATCACTGATTTTTTGCAACTGACGCATATCTTTCGCTTCGGTGCGATAGCCGATCTCAATATCTTTCGCCAGTTCCTGAATCTGGCGGCTGGTCAGCGACTGTCCGAAATACTGGCTGGCAATATCCGGTAGCTGATGGGCTTCATCAAAAATAAATACCTCAGCTTCGGGAATGAGTTCACCGAAACCGGTCTCTTTAATGGCAAGATCAGCCAGAAACAGGTGATGATTCACCACCACAATATCCGCATCCATCGCTTTTTTGCGTGCTTTTGAGACAAAGCAATCCTGAAAATCCGGGCAGTCTTTACCCAGACAGTTATCATTGGTCGAAGTAATGGTCGGAATAATCAGGCTGTCTTCCGGTAGCGTTTCACATTCACCGAGGTCACCGGTTTTCGTTTCTGACGCCCAGCGCCGGATCTGGAACAGTTGGGCAAAATGCTGGGAATCGGTTTCATTGCCGTGACTCTCAAGCATCTGACGGTTCAGGCGCTCCAGACAGAGATAATTCGCGCGGCCTTTGAGCAACGCGATCTGGCCGAAAAATTCGGTCGCTTTGACAATCAACGGCAAATCACGATGAAATAACTGTTCTTGCAGGTTCTTCGAGCCGGTGCTGATGACGACTTTTTTACCGCTCATCAACGCCGGCACTAAATAGGCAAAAGTTTTACCCGTCCCTGTTCCGGCTTCAACTACCAGTTGTGACTGGTGATGAATAGCGGATTCAATCGCTTTGGCCATATCGATCTGAGCCTGACGAGGCTGAAATCCGGGAATCGCTTTCCCCAAAGCACCATGAGCTGAAAAAGTCTGTTCGATCATCGCATAGAGGATTTAAAGATATAATGTGCGATTATGTCAGGTTTGATGAAGCAGCGCGAACCTTTCTCTTGCGATTCACGCTGCAAAACACTCGATGAAGGGATTACTTGCGGTTCAGATACCGTTGTAACCAAGAAGCGGCTTCCAATACATTGGTCGGTTGCTCCAGCATCACTCTGGCAGCATCTGCGGGAGAAGCTTTGCTTTCCCACATCGCATTCAGGACGATCTCATCGATTTCATGCGTTCCCATTAACTCGTGGACACGCTCAACATATAATTTACGAGCCAGCAATTCCTTATCCATAACCACCACCTTAATGAAAAATGTGAGACACAACGATTGCCCGAAATAAAGACCAACCAGATAAGCCGAGGAGAAAATTACTTTTATTATTGGGTTGAAACTCTATTGAGAATAGATTAATTATAGCCGCAGTAGTGTGGGACTCATCACCGTTTTGAGTCCTCTGAAATAGTTTTTAATTCAAAAAAATCATCGGAAGTCATCATTGATGGAAAAGAAAACCCTCCTTACTCATTGCACAGATAAACCGGGTCTGATCGCCAAAATTACCAATATTTGTTACAAGCATCAGCTCAATATCATTCACAATAATGAATATGTCGATAACACCAGCGGTCATTTTTTTATGCGCACCGAGCTGGAAGGCTATTTTAACGATGCAACTCTGAACGCGGATTTAGATCAGGCACTGCCCGAAGGGGCCAAATATCAATTGATCGGCTCTTCACGTAAAAAAATCGTCATTCTGGTGACAAAAGAGGCTCACTGTCTGGGTGATATTCTGATCAAAAGCTACGACGGTAGTCTGGATGTAGACATTGCAGCGGTCATCGGCAACTACGATAAATTACAAACGCTGACCGAACGGTTTGATATCCCTTATCACTGTGTTTCACATGACGGCCTCAACCGTCAGGAACATGAGCAGAAAATGCTTGAAGTGATCGAGCAGTATCAGCCGGATTACATAATACTGGCGAAGTATATGCGTGTGCTGACACCCACTTTTGTTGAAAAATACCATCACCGTATCCTCAATATTCATCACAGCTTCCTGCCGGCGTTTATCGGTGCCAAGCCTTATCAGCAAGCCTATGAACGCGGCGTCAAAATTATCGGAGCAACCGCCCACTTCGTCACTGATGATCTCGATGAGGGGCCAATCATCAAACAAGATGTTATCCCTGTCGATCACACGTTCAGCGCTCAGGATATGGCGCAAGCCGGACGTGATGTTGAAAAAAATGTCTTGAGTAAAGCGCTGGCAAATGTGTTGAATGACAAAGTATTTGTCTACGGCAATAAAACCGTCATTCTGTAGGTGTCCAATCCATCATCATTCCCTGACGAACCATCATCGGCCGGGGAATTGATGGCTCATCCAAACGATTTATCTGAAAGCTCTGACCTGCAGGCCTTTTTGCAGGAGAAAGACTATCCTTTTACCCTCACCGAATTCATGGCCTTGATTCCTTTGTCAGCGCAATCCAATCAGTCTCATAACGGAATAGTTGTCCCTCTTTGGGTTATCACGTAGGATCATATTCACCATACACCGTGTACCATCGGTTTTATCAACCATGGTGCCTAATCAGCCACGATGTTAAAGCGATTATGAAAACAATACTAAAAGCTATCGGTATGATCTTTCGGTTTATCTGGAAAACGATCACCCTGTTCCGCCATCTCGTCACGAACCTGTTGTTTCTGATGGGATGGTCACTCCATCACTCGGCATCGTGATGTGCCATGATTGAAGTGATATCAACAATCGAAATCAGGAGTGACCACCATGAAATGTAGCGTAATCAGTATCGACTTGGCAAAAAACGTTTTCCAAATCTGTGCATTAGATGACAAACGTCTGGTTCTTTTGAACAAAAAAGTTAGACGAAACGACTTGCTCGATCAACTCAGACAATTTGAACCCACTCTTGT
>NZ_FULE01000041.1 GCF_900163965.1 Vibrio ruber DSM 16370 | reverse complement strand
GGGTGAAGTCGTAACAAGGTAGCGCTAGGGGAACCTGGCGCTGGATCACCTCCTTACGTAAAGATATTTTGGATGAGTGTCCACACAGATTGATTTGGTTTATAACAGAGCGTATAGCGTTGTAATTTTCTGTTTTTGGAAGTTACAAGGCAGACAATGTCCCGTTCGTCTAGAGGCCTAGGACACCGCCCTTTCACGGCGGTAACAGGGGTTCGACTCCCCTACGGGATACCACTTCTTTTGAGAAGTTCGGGTCGTTAGCTCAGCTGGTAGAGCAGTTGGCTTTTAACCAATTGGTCACAGGTTCGAATCCTGTACGACCCACCATTTTTCTCTTTAGGGGAACGCCTGAAAGTGGGCGATTAGCTCAGTTGGGAGAGCACCTGCCTTACAAGCAGGGGGTCACTGGTTCGAACCCGGTATCGCCCACCACTTTCTAACTATTTTTGGCTCAACAATTCAGACCAGCGGTTTAACCGATGTGGTTCGATTTTGTGGCGCTGAAAGTCATTAGAAAGTGTGGCTTGAATGCTCAAGCGTACACATTGCTCTTTAACAATTTGGAAAGCTGACAAAATAATGTTTGTTTCTTTGGAAACAGATGATTATTTGTAAAAGTTCTCAATACTTTCTCGAAAGAGAAAGACCAACACAATCAAGTGTTCTTGGGAATGCACAGGCAACTGTGTATTCAAATTGAGTCCGGCAAAACCAAGTCACACACTCATGTATAAAATATTGTGTGACACCTAAGTTGTTTAATGAAAACAGCCTGAGGACTTCGTATTGCGAAGTGGATTTGTCTTTGAGGCAAGGCGCGACTGATTTTTGTCGCTGGGAGCAACCTTCTGGTTGTGACCGAGCAAAAAGCAGACGCAACACCGCATCAATGACAAAGACCGAGCAAGACCTCTTCGGGTTGTATGGTTAAGTGACTAAGCGTACACGGTGGATGCCTTGGCAGTCAGAGGCGATGAAGGACGTACTAACTTGCGATAAGCGTAGATGAGGCAGTAAGAGCCACTTGAGTCTACGATTTCCGAATGGGGAAACCCAACTGCAGCAGCAGTTATCATTAACTGAATACATAGGTTAATGAGGCGAACCGGGAGAACTGAAACATCTAAGTACCCCGAGGAAAAGAAATCAACCGAGATTCCGAAAGTAGCG
>NZ_FULE01000021.1 GCF_900163965.1 Vibrio ruber DSM 16370 | reverse complement strand
AAATTCTTATATTGAGCGTTTTAATCGAACCTACCGAACGGAAATTCTGGATATGTATGTTTTTAAAACGCTGAATGAAGTCCGGGATTTGACAGAAAACTGGATGAGGGAATACAACGAAGAAAGGCCACATGACTCACTAAATGATCTCACGCCTTGGGAGTATTTGGAAAGACACGACAGCAGGAAAAACTCTAACTTATCGTGCCATTAAAACTGGGATGGTTACACCTGGGTGGTGAGCTGGCGGAGTTGGAACTACCGTGACATAGGAAACGGCCTGACCGAGGTCAGCCCCATCCAGCCCACCATAATATTCAGGTGTGCAAAATCTCACAAAAACAATGAGAGGATGTTTTTATGCCTATATCAAACGGGGTTCCAATCCCGACACTGGATTTTGCCAGTGCGAACGTAGGTTAGTTCTGATTGGAAGTTGTGTCAATAATCTGTCTGGTAAGCTTCTGTTTGACCGATAGAAACTTAAATTGGAATTTGATGTTAAATTTTCCTTCTTACTAGATGATGTTATTCAATGAGTTTTGTATAATCTTCGTTTTAGATCTGTTATGCCCCCCCAAGCCAAAACGATAATGAAGAAGAACAATTAGTCAGAGCTGAAATTAATCAGCCACTAACAATCAAGGCATAGGTATTATCACAACATGAGAAATTTAATGTTTCGCCTCACCATCGACGGCGTCAATGATAAGACGTTGGTGGTCCGTGACTATCAGGGGATCGAGTCCATCTCAGATTCAGTCGATGATCAAGGCCAGCCGGTTTATGGCTATCGCTATACCATCGATATTGCCAGTCGCAACAGCGACCTGAGTTTCGAGCAAATGGTCGATAGCACCGCACTGCTTGAAGTGCTGCGCGATCATGAGGTCGTGCAAAAAGTTCACGGCATTATCCGCAACTTCAGCCGGGGCGATACCGGTCACCATCATACCTTTTATTCACTTACCTTGGTGCCGTCACTGGAAAGACTGTCGCTGCGCCATAACAGCCGGATCTTCCAGCAACTGGACGTGCCGGAAATTCTCTCGGTGCTGTTTCAGGAAATGAATATCAATGATTACGTATTTTCGGTGCGGCGTGAGTGCGCCAAACGGGAATATTGCGTTCAGTACCGTGAGACCGATTTAGAATTCTTCCACCGTCTGGCGGCTGAAGAAGGGCTGATGTACCGCTTTGAGCATCAGCAAGACAAGCATGTTTTGGTCATCACTGATAACCCCGAAGGGTTCGGCCGTCTTGCCATGCCGGTGCCGTATAACGCCTTGTCCGGTGGGGTGTTTGAGCAACCCTACGTCTCAACTTTGACCGAGCACAAACAGACACAAGTCAGTGATGTGCAGCTGAGCGATTACAGTTTTAAAAAGCCGTCTTACAATATCACGCACTCGGCTACCGCTTCGGATATGAGTTACCAGCGCGGTGACTATGAACATTTCGACCACCCGGGGCGGTTTAAAGACGACACCACGGGTCAGGCATTTACGCAGATCCGCCTTGAAGCGCTGCGCCGACAAGCACATACCTTCAGCGGTAAAAGTAACGACGCACAGCTTCAGGCCGGTCAGCGGTTTGATTTGATGGAGCACTTCGACAGTGAGATGAATCGCACTTATCTGCTGATTCAAGTCGCCCATCAGGGCAGCCAGCCGCAGGCACTGGAAGAATCCGGAGGCAGCGGTGCAACCACATATGCCAACCAGTTTGCTGCCATTCTCGGTGATCAGGTGTGGCAGATGACACCGCGTAGTAAACCGATCCTCAAGTTCCCGACGATGGGGACGGTGGTCGGCCCCGAAGGGGAAGAGATCTACTGTGATGAACATGGTCGGGTGAAAGTACAGTTCCCTTGGGATCGTTACGGCAGCTCAAATGAGCAAAGCTCTTGCTGGTTGCGTGTGACACAAGGTTGGGCCGGAGCGCAGTACGGGATGATGGCTATTCCGCGCATCGGGCATGAAGTGGTGGTGCATTTCCTTAATGGCGACCCGGATCAACCGATCATCACCGGGCGAACATACAATGCCAATAACGTCACCCCGTATCCGCTGCCGGAGCACAAAACCAAGACGGTGATCCGCACCGAGACTCACCAAGGGGACGGTTACAACGAGCTGAGTTTTGAAGACCAGTCGGGCAGTGAGAAAATCTATCTGCACGCGCAAAAAGATACCGACACGCTGGTTGAAAACGATGCAACCACGCATATCAAACATAATCAAAGTACCACCATCGACAATGATCGCTACAGCCATATCAAGGTCAATGACCATCACACGGTCAGCGGTGAAGCGCGCACCAAAATCGCCAAAAGCCAGACGCTGATGATTGAAGGCGAGTTGCATGTCAAAGCCGGCAAAGTGTGGGTCAATGAAGCGGGTACAGAAATCCACATTAAAGCCGGTGAGCAAGTCATCATCGAAGCCGGGAATGAAATCACCCTCAAAGCCGGTGGCAGCTTCGTTAAAGTTGACCCGTCAGGCGTCTCCCTCAGCGGTGCCGGGGTGAACCTGAACTCCGGCGGTAGTGCCGGGAGTGGCAGTGGGTTTGCGGGGGAGATGCCATTCAATGCTAAGGCTCTTATTCAGGAAGAAAAAAAACATATCATGGAGTTCTTCTATATGGATCCTGAGTTACAGCCATATGCAGGTACAAAATATAAAGCAGTTCTGAGTGACGGTACGGAATTAACAGGAACTCTTGATGGAGACGGATATGCAAAAATTGAGAATGTACCCAATGGTGTTGCCCGTGTTCACTATATTTCCGATGAAGCCTTTGTTGATACTCCCAGAGAATCAATTTCTAAGGTTGTGAATCGCCTTGATAGTTTGCTGGGAGAGTAATTCATGTGGGGCAATGATGTATATGAATGGCTTTATGACAATCTGGAAGATGCTTATACCGCAGGCGAAGACTATATCAAGCAGAAAGCTCAGGAAGCAAAAGATGCTGTTATGGGGCCGGTTCAGTGGATTTGGGAAACGCTTCAAGGAGATTTTAATGCAGATATGAGTGCCGGGCAGATTGCTGCTAATGCTGCATTGGGACTCATCCCCGTTGTTGACCAGATATTAGACTGTCGAGATTTAATCGCGAACTGTAAGAATATTAAAGAAGACTCGAGTAACAAAGGGGCATGGATTGCGCTGTGCCTGACATTGATTGGTTTATTTCCGACATTGGGCTCGGCAGCAAAAGGGATCTTGAAAATTTTCTTCCTGTTCCTGCGTAAAGCCGGAGGCGATGTAGCAAGAGTGATTCGTCCGGCGATGAAACCAGTCCTATCTTTTCTGGCGGATCCCAAAGTACAGAAAATACTGGGTCAGAAGCAGGCCGGGGAAGTCTTGACCAAAGTTGCTGACCAGTTGAAAGAGCTTTCTTCGATGGTGACAAAATCCAAGCTACTTGGTTTGTTCGATGAAGCTGCTGATGCTTTGAAAGGTGTTGTCAATAAAGTAAAAGCAGTTGCGCCTGCAAATGTTTGTCGAATGTTGGATGATTTTGTTGAGACGGTTGTCGAAATTCGTGGTAAAGCTGATGAAATGATTGGTGTTGTACTTGAGCCGGTACAAAAACTGCTGGATGATTTAGAAAAGCATCTGAAATTACAGATTGATGAGCTAAATAACAGTCATTTGGCACCGGCAGGTAATGTTGTTGTCCATCGGTTGGATGATAGTGTAGTAGCGATTCAGCCTCGAATTATTAAAGCAACCAATAAAGAAAAAGGTCTTTTCGGTGAAATTATCAGTGATAATTTTATGGAAAATAAACAATTTGAGAATTTACTATCTGAAGATCGTCGTGTCAGGAAAATGACTGATAAGCCCCGAGGGCGGGGCATTGATGGGATCTATGTAAGAAGGGAACCACCTCCACCATTGTATATTGTTACTGAGACTAAATACCGGACAGATACTGGGAAGTATATAGATGATGATGGAGTAGCGAAGGATTCTGTTCTTTCTATGACGAAACACTCTGGTAAGCAGATGAGTAACCGGTGGGTAGAGCAACGTCTTCCTGATGAGTTAAGTGACGATGAACTGTTGGAACTAGAAGCTACAGGGTATCAAAAATGGTTAATCATTGTTGATGACTCTGGTAGTGTTGTAAATGTTACGACACTCGATAAAGATGCTAATTCTCTAGAGCGAATCTTTTAGTATAGGAATAAATTAATGAGCGCTGATTTTTTGAGTACCAGAAGAGACCCTTTACTTGAAGAAGACATATATATAGGTAAAAAAGAAAGTTTCCAGAAGAGGTTAACTCATGAGGGGCTAAGAAAAGTACTAACTGATCCCGAAAAAGATGATGATCATAAATGTAGTGTTAGTTGGGGCTTCTTTACTGCATATTTTGAAAATACAATATTAGATTATTCTGCTGGTTTGCCATTAGAAACTGTTTTGAATGATTTTGATGAAACTCTAGAATATTATATTAGTCATAAAAATAGTCATACTAATGATGTTCTTAAATATTGGGAACCGGACTCATTTCAGTATATTTTATGGTTGTATAGCTTATCCATTCTGTTAGGGAAGCAACAATATTTGGTGCCGTTGAGTCGCTGGTTGACTATATTGGGGGATGTTAAAGACGATCCTATCTTAAGTATCTTACTGGCACGAATTGGAATTGTTGGCTTTCCTCGTCAAGAATTACTTGCCTTCCCCAAATCCTACCAACATCTTTACGATGCAATCAAAGGAGATGGTGTTTCTCCGACAAAAGCAGAGCGGCAGGAAAGTATTAAGCAGTACCTGAGAGGGTGGTATAAGGGAATGAAAGACTGCTATTGGTATAATCGCCATAAAGGTAAATTCCCTACTTTCTTCGGTTACTGGGCATTTGAAGCAGGGATGGTGACATTACTCTATGGTCTGGACGATAGTAGTTATCGGCATATGCTTTATTATCCGAAAGATTTGGTCGATTATGCCAGAGCGAAAGGTTATGACCAACTGTTTGCAGCAGAGCAAATGGAAAAGCAGAAGCACTATATTGTTTTACCCGGAGATGAAAGTTCGATAGACGGTACTTTTCTCTGTAACCTGACGAATGACCAAATTACATTAAATCATGGTGAGCGAGCACCGGGTCCGGTGGAAGATGAGAATGGCAATCGTATCTTTTGGGTGAGTCAATAAGGTGAAACTGTTAATGATATTGTGAGTCTCATTGTATAAATTCAGATAAGCTATTCAATTGATGCCTAAATCAAACCGAGCCGCAAATGCGGCTCGCTGATCGTGTGTAAAAAATTTTGCACTTCTGCCAAGAGTAGTTGACGAGTTTACGCCAAATCAGAAATTTTATGTAAAGATTCTTCTGGGATTTATGGGGGATAAGGGCTCTGTTTAGAATTCAATTTCCTAGATGTTTGATTGGTTGGTTAGTATGAGTTTTCGGTTGATATTTAATAGGACTGTATAACTCTTTTTTGCCCCAAAGTCATTTAGCGTAAACGCTCATTAGAATTCTGATAATCCCAATTTGACCTAGGTTTTCTGATGCCTCATTATGCACCTAATAGATTAACAGTTTTTGAGTAGAAAAACTGAGCGAATACTGATAAGAGGTGAATTACATGGATAGTGATCAATTAGACTTTACGGTTGATGCTGTAAGCAGAGTACATCCCATGTCGATAGTAATTAACTTGCTGTTTATTGGCGTTCTACTTTCTGGGTTATATGGCTTATTTTTTGACAACAAAGCACTTTATGGTGTCCTAATTTACATTTTCGTAGGTTTCGTTGTTAGGTTGGTTTTTTGCCGCCTTCTCAAGGCATACTTGCGATCTAAGTATAAGAAGTTGCTACAGAGTAATAGTGACGACTAAACAATTAAGCTAAATCTAGGATTCGGAGAGTACTGACGCAGCATCAAGCGCAAAATGCCCCATTACGTTTGACAATCCAAAACTAATACAATGAACAGGTGTGCACAATTGATTGAATTCAACCATATGATTTAAATTGCTTATGCGTGTTATTTGGTGTCTACTTAGTTTGGAGCTATTTAAATCCTATTAATCGGATTTATCCTCCAATCATTGTGGGGGACAGGTTTTAATTTGTACGAGATTATACCAATTTAAGGTTAGAAACTTAGTATTGATGACTACGGGATATAAGATATGGAATCAAAAAACATTCTTGAGGCGAATGACGGTTTAGAGGAAAGCCTAAATACTCTAATTGAAGACATCGAAGTTGTAATTAATAGTGATGATAAAAAAAATATCAATGATATTGAAAAGTTTCGTATGTGGTTAGAGGTCGTAAAAACTTTTTTTCAGAATGGAAATTCTAATTTTATTATCCCTTCAGAGCTTACTGACTGGATAAACAATATATCAAAAGCTAAAACAGACATTGCATTTTTGCTGAGAACGCCGAATAACGCAAGTCAACGTAACAATATAAACACGCATAGAATCGATTTTGTAAATCAAGTTACAGCATTATTTAAATCCGTTTCACTTAATATGGCCGCGCAAGGGCTATCTATCGAATGTTTGAATGTAAGTGAACAAAGGTTAGCAAGTCAGGAATATGAAAAAATTTCTGACATTGCACATAAAGCAAGTGAATCGCTTTCCGAAATTCAAAAATTAATACAGCAAACACAAGCTAATTACGAGAAAACTTGCGAAGATAGAGATGCAATCGAGAAAGTACGCATATTACTTATTGATGGTAATAGTGATGACCTAAGCACTAAAGATAAAGTTGAAAATCTACTTACAGATAGCACAAAAAAATCCGAATTGATTACGGAAGCATACTCAGAAGTGTGTTTAGGAAATGATGGCGAGCCGTCTATTTTTAATCGCTTGAAGGATCATGAAAAAAAATCTGATGAAATTCTGGAAAAAACAGAAAACAACCTAACTTCCCAAGAAAAAATACTTAAGGACTTACGAAATTTCTATGTAAAAATTTATGGGGAAAATGTAGATGATAATATTACAGGCGGGTTGGATTCTGATATAAATGATTATATAAAAAAATTAGATAGCTTTGAAAAGGAGCAAAAAAATAAATATAACACCTTAAATAATCAAATTGAGAGCTTAATTCCAGGAGCTACTAATACAGGATTAGCATCTGCATATAGAGAACTGAAAGAAGAATGTAATAGGCCTGTGATGATATTTACTATTCTATTTTTTATTTCTATAGTTATACTTTGTTTTCTTGCGTCAATATTTGTTGTCGATAAAGTTGATTGGAGTCCTCTTTCTATTACTTTCGTCCATACAACAACTTGGACTGAAATGGCTACTACGTGGTTAAAAAGATTGCCACTGATTCTACCTATCCTTTGGCTGACGGTATTTGTTTCAAAACGACGAAGTGAATATCAACGTTTACGGTTCGAATACTCACATAAGGAATCTTTGGCTAAATCGTACAACAGCTACAAGCAACAAATTGAAGAATTAGGTGAAGATAATTCTGAGTTATTAAAAACTCTCTTAGAACAAACAATTATTGCAATTGCTTTTAATGCATCTACCACATTAGACAAAAAGCATAGTGATGGAACTATTGCCGAAAAAATAGCGAGTAAAACCTTAAGAGGTGCAAGTTAACTTAACAAAGTAATGCTAAGTAACTTGTGGTCAAAAATTTAACCACAAGTTACATTAAATATATAATGTGATCTGCATAAAGCATAAATATGGCAATTTTCAGCCCATTTTTTCCTACTCAGTTATGGGTTATTGCTAACCTGCAAACACAAAATTGCCTCATTCGTTGTTAGACTTGCACCATCTCTCAATTTATATCGTGCTGCTTTGATTTACTTTTACTCATCTTTGTACTGTAGTGTTTAACATGATCGTTCAATCACATGAGGTAGTTGTCTATGTTCAACATAAACAGAACTCCTGAAATAAAGGAAGCAAGAGAAAAGTATGATCGCGCTTGTCAGCATCACAAGGAAATGGCAAGGCTTCATCGAGCAGGTGCGGTAAGTTCTGAAGACTTAAAAGAGGCTATAGATGATATGCGACAGGCAGAGAATGAGCTGGATGCAGTTAAAAGAGCATAATCACTCCATTTACTCGTTAGTACATATCAGATATGAAGCCTCCCAAGCGAGCTAGCTTTTGTAGCTAGCTGAAACCTACCGTATTCCGTGTTATCATTGTTTAATAAGCAAGTAATAGCATAGGTGGTTGGTTTGAGTTTAGTTGCTTATCAAGATCAAGCAAGATAGACCAAAATAATCATCATATAGCGCTTTAAGCCCAAAGCCCTAGGATAGATATGGAAGATAAAAACTATTCATCTGATTCACCAATACACGACCAAGACCAGGATAGATTTTCTCGCTGGAACTTTTCCCAGAGAGTGGCCCAAGTCATATCAAAGCGAAGTGATCCCAGTAGTATCGTAATTGGGCTATACGGGATTTGGGGTGATGGTAAGACATCTGTGCTCAACTTTATCGAAAAGTCACTTGAAAGTGATGAGAACGTAATATGCATAAAGTTCAATCCTTGGCGTTTCGGTACAGAAGATGAGTTACTAACTGGTTTCTTTTTTGACATAGCAGAAGCGCTAGATGCAGAATTAATTAAAACTGGGGATAAGCTTAAGGACTTCTTTAAAAAAGCAGCTCCTGGAGCTGGCGCACTTATGGGAGCAAAGGGAGCGGGAGATGCTTTTGGAGCATTTATCTCTGGGCCAGATATAAACGAGCTTAAGAAGAGAATAGAAAGCGAGTTAGAATTAGCTAAAAGGCGAGTTCTAATACTAGTCGATGATGTCGATAGGCTAGAAAAGACTGAAATTCATGCACTGTTTAGACTAGTTAAGTTAACAGCAGATTTTAAATATACATCATACATCCTGGCATTTGATAAAGACGTTGTCGCCGCATCTTTGCAAGAACGCTACTCTAGTGCTGCTGAAAATGCTGGTGAAGCTTTTCTTGAAAAAATTATTCAGGTTCCCCTGCATTTACCAGCCGTTGAAAAACAAGTGCTGCGAGAATTTTGTTTTCAAGGAGTTGATGAAGCAATAAATATTGCAGGAATTACACTCTCTCAGCAACAAGTCCAGGAGTTTGTTCGTGACTTTAGCTCAGCATTCGATGATTGCTTAACAACTCCAAGAAAAGCCAAACTTTATGGAAATACATTAATGTTCTCTTTGCCAATCCTACAAGGAGAGGTAAATCCAATAGATCTAATGCTTTTAGAGGGGGTAAGAGTCTTTTGCCCTTCGCTGTATGAGGTGCTGAGATCAAATAAAACGCTGTTTACGGGCACTTTCAGAGATAGCCAATACTCTAACAATGACACTGAAAAGGAACATATAAGAAAACTTATAGATGACGCACTTAGTGGTGGAAAGAACATCAACAAAGAAGGCTTTATAGACCTATTAAAAAATATGTTCCCAAAGCTTCAATCCGTCTATGGAAACATGAGCTATGGATCGGATTGGTACGATCAATGGAATAATGGTCAGAGGATTTGCTCCGCGAACTATTACTCTAGATATTTTACTTACGCTATCCCAAGAGGTGACATATCAGATAATGCAATTAAGGCTTTATGCGATGATGTTGAAAAATGGGATAAATCCTTCGATATAGAAAGCAATCCGCTAAATGAAATGCTAAGTGCCGCTTCTGCTGAAACACTAATAAAAAAATTGAGAAATAAAGCAGGTAAGATAAGTATTAGTTCCTCACTTTCACTGGCTGTTGCTATTGCACAAAAAAGTGAAGAAATTCCAAATCCTGAGGTGTTATATAGTTGGATGACCCCATTCTCTCAGGCGGCTATGTTGATCAGTGATTTAATTCAAAATATACCTAAACCTAAACGTGTTGATTTGGCTAAAACCTGCATCGAATTATCATCGACACTGGATTTTAAACTCGAAGTATTTAGATGGTTAAAACGTGAAGATGAAAGCAAACCAGAAAAAGATGCATTTTCTGAAGATTGCATAGATGATATTGGAAAGCACTTGGGGAAAATTTTATCTGAAATTCTTGAACGAACTGAAGATATAACAAAACTAACGTCTAAATCCATACCAACAATATTCTATACATTAAATAAGTATGTACGGAATAACTATGTAAATGATTATGTGGCAGGGCTAATTTCAAAGGATCCAGTAGCTATTGTTAGAATACTTGACTCTTATGTACCAACAGCGTGGGGGATGGAATCTGGTGTTTCTCAGAAGTCAGATGTAACCCTCCCCGAAAAAATGGACGCTGGTAAATAGGGCTTTTCCGTTTACACTGAAATAAACGGAGAGTGCATGATGAAAAAATCACGCTATACAGAAACGCAAATCGTCAAGATCCTGAAGGAAGTCGAAGCCGGCAGGAAAGTCAATGAAGTGTGCCGCGAATACGGGATCTCTGATGCAACCTACTATAACTGGAAATCGAAGTACGGTGGTATGGAAGCCTCTGATGT
>NZ_FULE01000093.1 GCF_900163965.1 Vibrio ruber DSM 16370 | reverse complement strand
CAACTCAGTTTTACCAGTTGTTCCATGGCAATCACTCAGTTTTTTGCAACTTTACCGCTGACAAGTCCAGGTAATATCCCAAAACATTATGAATCCTTATTGGAACAAATGAGCTACTTTAAGCTTCCACCAAGGCGGGAAGACAGAACTTACCCAAGGTGGGTAAAGCCAAAACCCAGAAAGTATCCACATAAAAAGAACAATGCCAGTCAGCTTAACTGACTGGCATTACTCATTTGCGAGGCCTTTTGTTTCACACAATACCTCAGCCAAATGAATACCAAAGCAAAATGCGCCCTTTCATGATCCACCTTCAGTTTGCTGATCTCTATTCATATCAAGATTAAATCCAACGTCGTCGCATATGATCCGGCTGCATACCACTCATCTCAGCACAGATAAACCGCCGCATATCACCTGCCGATAACATGAAGTTGATGGATAGAATTAACTTTGAACAGGTCTAATCAAAGAAATATGGCAGAAATAATGTTGGATGATAATCGGATATCAGCAGAGACAGCGCCTTTCACCGGCAGACATCTATACTGAGAAAACGGAATGATGTTGTTCATCATTAAAAACCGTTTGATAAATAGGTTAGGCAAGTCAATCTGGTACCAAGTTTTATTCCTATTTTTGAAGTTTTATTGATTTAGTTTAAGGTTTATGTGTTTTTTTTATCCTAAGCTACAGTCAATACGATGAGGTTCGTGGCAAGAGTCGCAATATCATTAGTCAAACTGATGTATACCCATGGGTGATTAATCATATTGTTATTCGAAGAGTGTACTGATTTCTTCTTCAATAAGAAGGCGAGTTGGCTCAACAGCTAAATCAGTATGTGTTTTTCTCTACTATATAAAGGTAGGTATATCATGGCAGAGCAATTTGCTAAAGCTTGGGAAGGTTTTGTCGCAGGAGATTGGCAAAGCGAAGTTAACGTTCGTGATTTTATTCAAAAAAACTACACACCTTATGAAGGTGACGAATCTTTCCTTGTTTCTGAAGGTACCGAAGCGACCAAATCTTTGTGGTCAGCCGTCATGGAAGGTATCAAAAAAGAAAACTCGACTCACGCTCCGGTTGATTTTGATACTTCAGTCATTTCTACTATCACTGCACACGATGCGGGATACATCAATAAAGATCTGGAAACAATCGTTGGCCTACAAACTGAAGCACCTCTAAAACGTGCTATCATCCCAAATGGTGGGATTCGTATGGTCGAAGGTTCATGCCAAGCTTATGGCCGTGAACTTGATCCTCAAGTGAAGAAAATCTTTACTGAGTATCGTAAAACACATAACCAAGGTGTATTCGATATCTATACACCTGAAATCATGAAGTGCCGTAAATCAGGCGTCTTGACTGGCTTACCTGATGCTTATGGCCGTGGTCGTATCATCGGTGACTACCGTCGTATTGCACTGTACGGTATTGACTACCTGATGAAAGACAAATTTGCTCAGTTCACATCTCTGCAAGAGAAGTTTGAAACGGGTGAAGATCTGCACATGACAATGCAATTGCGCGAAGAAATTGCTGAACAGCATCGTGCCCTTGCTCAAATCAAAGAAATGGCTGCAAAATATGGCTGTGACATTTCACGTCCGGCTGAAACAGCACAAGAAGCCATCCAATGGACTTACTTTGGTTATCTGGCAGCCGTTAAATCTCAAAACGGTGCTGCGATGTCTCTGGGTCGTACTTCAACGTTCCTCGATATCTTCCTCGAGCGTGATATTGCCGCAGGCAGACTGACTGAAGAAGGCGCTCAGGAAATGATCGACCACTTCGTCATGAAACTGCGTATGGTTCGTTTCTTGCGTACACCTGAATATGATGAATTATTCTCCGGCGACCCAATCTGGGCAACCGAATCGATGGGTGGTATGGGATTAGACGGACGGACACTGGTTACACGAACTAACTTCCGCTTCCTGAACAGCCTGTACACCATGGGACCATCTCCGGAGCCAAACATCACTGTGCTTTGGTCAGAAAGACTTCCTGAAGGCTTTAAACGTTTCTGCGCGAAAGTCTCTATCGACACTTCATCCATTCAGTATGAAAACGATGATTTGATGCGCCCTGACTTTGAGTCTGATGACTACGCCATTGCATGTTGTGTATCGCCAATGGTTGTTGGTAAGCAAATGCAGTTCTTCGGTGCTCGTGCCAACCTTGCAAAAACAATGCTCTACACCATTAACGGTGGGGTTGACGAGAAACTGAAAATTCAGGTTGGTCCAAAACTGGAAAAAATTACGTCTGAAGTGCTGGACTATGATGAGTTGTGGGCAAAAATGGATCACTTCATGGATTGGTTGGCAAAACAGTATGTCACCGCTTTGAATGCGATTCACTTCATGCATGACAAATACAGCTATGAAGCATCATTGATGGCCCTACATGACCTCAATGTCAAACGCACCATGGCTTGTGGTATTGCCGGACTGTCTGTTGCAGCAGATTCTCTGTCAGCGATTAAATATGCCAAAGTCACACCTATCCGTGATGAAGACGGCATCGCAGTCGATTTCAAAATCGAAGGTGACTATCCTAAATTTGGTAACAATGACCCTCGGGTTGATGACATTGCATGTCAATTGGTTGAAGTATTCATGAACAAAATCCGTTCACTGAAAACTTACCGTGACGCAGTACCGACTCAGTCAATTCTGACCATTACTTCTAACGTTGTTTATGGTAAGAAAACAGGTAACACACCTGACGGACGTCGTGCAGGTGCACCATTTGCACCTGGTGCAAACCCAATGCACGGTCGTGATGAAAAAGGCGCAGTCGCATCACTGACTTCAGTTGGTAAACTACCATTTGCTCACGCAAAAGACGGTATCTCTTATACCTTCTCAATCGTGCCGAATGCTCTTGGTAAAGATACTGATGCACAACGTTCTAACCTTGCCGGTCTGATGGATGGTTACTTCCACCATGAAACAGGCATTGAAGGTGGTCAACACTTGAACGTTAACGTCTTGAACCGTGAAACATTGGAAGATGCTGTGAAACACCCTGAGAAGTACCCACAGCTGACAATCCGTGTATCCGGTTATGCGGTTCGCTTTAACTCTCTGACTGCAGAGCAGCAAGCTGACGTCATTGCACGGACATTCACTGAAACGCTTTAATCATTCAGTACTGATGTAAAAAAAGCTCCCTGCGGGGAGTAATGCCAGTCAGTTAAGCTGACTGGCATTGTTCTTTTTATGTGGATACTTTCTGGGTTTTGGCTTTACCCACCTTGGGTAAGTTCTGTCTTCCCGCCTTGGTGGAAGCTTAAAGTAGCTCATTTGTTCCAATAAGGATTCATAATGTTTTGGGATATTACCTGGACTTGTCAGCGGTAAAGTTGCAAAAAACTGAGTGATTGCCATGGAACAACTGGTAAAACTGAGTT
>NZ_FULE01000098.1 GCF_900163965.1 Vibrio ruber DSM 16370 | reverse complement strand
TTTTTCTTGCTTGAGCTGCCTTACCCACTTATCCATTGTCGATTTACCAACACCCATGGCTTTTGCAGCTTCAACAACGGTGTAGTTTTGATCGAGAACAAGTTGCGCTGCTTCGAGTTTGAATTCCGCACTGAAAGTGCGTCTGGTACGCTTGGTCATAGTTTCACCTGTCATGCTATGAGGTGTATTTTAACACCTCTAATCAGGTGGCCAAATTCACCGTACCACTACATTTGACGGAACTTTAGCTACTGATAAATTCAAAGACTACATGTTGGCAACTCTGACGAAAATCCTTACCGACACAAGAAAGGAGTTGGAAGGATCTGGCTCAGAAGAGCCAGATTTTCCGATGTAACTGAAATTAAGTGGATAGTAAATACAGTGATACACCATATAACTATCCACTTACCTTATCGGCAATTTGAGAGTTTTGCAGTTCGTAACAAGGTTTTGCCCCTTTTCTTGCTAGCAGGTTGTGAGCATGGAGTCTGTAACCCTTCGTTTTCCTTAATTTAACTAATGAATACGTCACACAGGACACATATCGCTCTGTTTTATGTCCTATTGTTAACCAGTCTAAAGATTTACGCTGGGTTATTGTACAGTGAACGCAACGCCGTTTTAGCAGTAGTCCCGAAAGCATGTCCTTCACCAAAACCATCACCGTGGGAGGATAACTCTAGTGCCTTGCATCATTTCATGCATCATAATCTAGGCATTTGCTGTAGAGTCAGTGCGACTACCAAACAAAATTGCAGCCCACTAGTGACCTGCCCCCAAGAATTAATCCAAAATTTCATTAGTAATGCTTATTAAATCACCATTGTTCGTTACTGTTCTTGTGGTTGCTGCAAACTCAGATGGAGTCAGATAATCCAGTGCTGAGTGAGGACGATTTTCATTGTAATCCATACGCCAGCTACTGATGAGTTCACGAGCATGACTCAGATCCCGAAACCAATGTTCGTTTAAACATTCATCGCGGAACTTTCCGTTAAA
>NZ_FULE01000053.1 GCF_900163965.1 Vibrio ruber DSM 16370 | reverse complement strand
ACACTTGCCTTCTATATTTCGGTGCAAAGACTATGTGGTATTTACAGTTCCAGCGCGTGTGCGCTAAGCTCTTTTCGTCCCCCATTGGGACCCCCTTTCAATTCTTAATTAACTCTTGTAGTTGCCAGACCACAAGACGTTTTTATCAAATTGAAAGGGGTTATATAACTGACTTATAGCTGTAAGCTTTACGGAACCCCCAGCCTAGCTGGGGGTTTTCTCTATACAAAAAAACCTGCCGAAGCAGGTTTCTATTTGAATCAATGTGTTTTTATCAGCTCGTGAGATCATCAAAAAATTTCTTCACGCCGCTGAAAAAACCTTCCGACTTAGGCTTGTGCTTACTTGCCGCTTCACCGCCACAGGATTCTTCAAATTCACGCAGCAGTTCTTTCTGACGCGCGCTCAGATTGACCGGAGTCTCAACCGCCAGACGTACAATCAAATCACCCGCAGCACCGCCACGAACATTCTTCACACCTTTACCACGCATCCGGAACATTCTGCCGGTCTGAGTTTCTTCCGGCACTTTCAGATTCACCCGGCCATCGAGTGTCGGCACTTCAACTTCACCGCCAAGGGCTGCCATCGAGAAGCTCACCGGCACTTCACAGAACAGGTTGTTCCCCTCACGTTCAAAGATATGGTGCTCTTTCACATGAACCTGAACATACAAATCACCGGCTGGCGCGCCCATTTCACCGGCTTCACCTTCACCGGTAAGACGAATCCGATCCCCGGTATCAACACCGGCAGGAATCTTCACATTCAGAGTCTTGCGTTGTTGCTTACGGCCCTGACCATGACAATCACGACAAGGATCTTTGATGATTTTTCCTTTACCATGACAGGTTGGACAGGTCTGCTGTACCGCAAAAAAGCCTTGTCTCATCTGAACCTGACCATGTCCGTGACAGGTACCGCATGTTTCCGGTGTCGTTCCTTTCTTCGCGCCACTGCCATTACATGTATCGCAATGCACCATGGTTGGGACTTCGATCTCTTTCGAACAACCGCGGACTGCTTCTTCTAAAGTGAGTTCCATATTGTAGCGAAGATCCGCACCGCGCTGTGCCCGGGCATGACCACCGCCACGGCGACCACCGCCAAATATATCCCCGAACACATCACCAAAGATGTCACCGAAGTCAGCGCTACCACCACCGAAGCCGCCGCCAAAACCGCCACCGCCTTGCTCAAATGCGGCATGACCATATTGATCATAAGCTGCTTTTTTCTGAGGATCAGTTAACACCTCATACGCTTCTTTTACTTCTTTAAACTTATCAGCTGAGGTTTCGTCGCCCGGATTACGGTCAGGATGGTACTTCATCGCCAAGCGCTTATAGGCCTTTTTGATATCACGCTCAGCGGCATCACGGCTTACGCCTAAGATCTCGTAAAAATCACGTTTTGACATGTTCTTCGTCACCAATTAATTACTGCAAGCGACGCTTGTCGCCCGGCTAGATGTATCGATATAGATGATATTTCACACAAAATGAAACATGACCTAAATCGACACCAAGATTACAAACAGACGGGCGTCAGAGTCCCCCCAAACGCCCGTATCATACCTGAAAAGGTCTGAAGTCATATCAGTGAATGACTATTCACTGATTATTTTTTCTCGTCTTTGACTTCTTCGAATTCAGCATCAACAACATCATCTTCCTGACCAGACGTTTGCTCTGCACCACCGGCTTGTTGTGCCTGTGCTTGCTGCTGAGCAATTTCCATCAGTTTTTGAGATGCAGTCATCAATGCCTGAGTCTTGGCATCAATTTCTTCCTTGTCACCGCTCTTACTTGCCGCTTCAAGTTCACTGATTGCAGTTTCAATTTGTGCTTTATCTTCCGCAGGCAGTGCATCGCCAGCTTCTGCTACCTGTTTACGGGTTGCATGGACGATTTGGTCAGCTTGGTTACGAGCAGTGGCCAACTCTTCGAACTTTTTGTCCGCTTCTTTATTAGCTTCAGCTTCTTGAACCATTTTTTCGATTTCATCGTCGCTCAGACCGCCAGATGCCTGAATGGTAATCTTCTGCTCTTTGTTGGTCTGTTTGTCTTTCGCAGACACATGCAAAATACCATCAGCATCCAAGTCGAAGGTTACTTCGATTTGTGGCATACCACGTGGCGCAGGCTGGATACCTTCCAGGTTAAACTGCCCCAGAGACTTGTTGTAAGTCGCCTGTTTCCGTTCACCTTGCAAAACATGAATGGTTACAGCACTTTGGTTATCTTCTGCTGTTGAGAACACTTGATTCGCTTTGGTTGGAATCGTGGTGTTTTTCTCAATCAGCTTAGTCATCACACCGCCCATGGTTTCGATACCCAGCGACAGCGGCGTTACGTCAAGCAGCAGAACGTCTTTTACATCACCGGCAAGAACACCACCCTGAACCGCAGCACCAACAGCAACAGCTTCATCCGGGTTGACGTCTTTACGCGCATCTTTACCGAAGAATTCAGCAACTTTCTTCTGAACCATTGGCATACGAGTCTGACCACCGACCAGAATCACGTCGGTAATATCGTTCACAGATAGATCCGCATCTGCCAGCGCAACTTTCATTGGCTCAAGAGAACGCTGAACCAAATCTTCAACCAGCGACTCAAGTTTTGCACGAGTCACTTTGATATTCATGTGTTTCGGACCTGTCGCATCTGCCGTGATATAAGGCAGGTTTACGTCAGTCTGTTGCGCTGAAGACAGCTCAATCTTCGCTTTCTCAGCTGCTTCTTTCAGACGTTGCATTGCTAACGGATCACTTTTCAGGTTAATGCCTTGCTCTTTCTTGAATTCATCAACCAAGTAATTGATCATACGTGTATCGAAGTCTTCACCACCTAAGTGTGTATCACCATTGGTTGCAAGCACTTCAAATGTTTTCTCGCCTTCAACATCATCGATTTCGATGATCGAGATATCGAACGTACCACCACCTAAGTCGTATACAGCGATAACACGGTCACCGCCTTCTTTGTCGAGACCATAAGCCAGCGCAGCAGCGGTTGGTTCGTTGATGATCCGCTTCACTTCCAGACCCGCAATACGACCAGCATCTTTTGTTGCCTGACGCTGGGCATCGTTAAAATATGCTGGTACGGTAATTACGGCACCGGTGACGGCTTCACCCAGATAGTCTTCTGCGGTTTTTTTCATTTTTTTCAAAACTTCAGCAGAAACCTGTGGTGCTGCCAGTTTTTCATTTTTAACCTGAACCCATGCATCACCGTTATCAGCCTTAACAATTTTGTAAGGCATAATTTCGATATCACGTTGAACTTCTTCGTCTTCAAAACGACGACCGATCAAACGTTTGATTGCAAATAAAGTATTTTCAGGGTTAGTAACCGCTTGACGTTTTGCTGGCTGACCAACAAGCGTTTCACCGTCGGTATAAGCAATTACAGATGGCGTTGTACGTTCACCCTCCGCGTTTTCAATAACGCGAGGTTTTCCGCCATCCAGTACAGCAACACAAGAGTTTGTAGTACCTAAGTCAATACCAATGATCTTACCCATCAGGACATCTCCGAATAATTCTATTGTCGTTTTGTCAGTACCCCATATATGGGGTTGGAGAATCGGGTTTCAACCCCGGACTCACCGTTCAACAAACGAAGTTTGCTTCTCTATGCCCCTTAGATAAGGGCGGAAAATACCTTTTCAAGGGGGAAAATGAAAAAAATACAAATTTCCTTATTTTCAGGCCGGAGATCGCGGTTCGGTGCAACTGAGGCAGCGGATACACGCTGAAATTAACGACTTTACTCAACAAGTGATTCACTCAAACTTCACAAAGTTACCCTCGCTTTGGTGACCTAAGCAGTATTTTGTCAATTTCACTATACCCTGAGATATCAACATCGTGATATCAAAACTGATACACGAAGTTTACATCTACACTATATTCACACTAACTCATATCCGTCACAGTAATGAGCATAGTGCTTTTATATAACCAGAAAAACAGGGAGTTTCTTATGTACAACATCGTCAAGAAAGGGTTGATGATTCTTGGGCTGAGCATTGCGCTACCAGCCTTTGCGAATAACTACACCATAGGAACAGGTAGTCAGAGCGGTACTTATTATCCACTTGGCGGCACACTGGCAAAAATCTGGAGTGAAAATATCCCTGATTTCAATATGCGAGCCGAAGTCACCGCAGCATCAGTGGAAAATATTATTAAAGTCGCCACACAAAAACAGTTGGTCGGTATTGCCATGGGGAATGTTGCCCTGAAAGCCTACGAAGGGGAAAAGCCATTTCCGAGAAAAATGCCGACTCAGGTTCTCTTCGCCCTGTATCCGAATGTCGTTCAATTCATCGTCCCGGCTGATTCCGATATCCATACCATCAGTGATCTAAAAGGTAAGAAAATTTCACTTGGTGCTCCTGGCTCAGGAACACGGGTGAGTGCCGTCAATATTCTGAACATACTCGGCATTACTGAGAACGATGTAAAAGCACAATCCCTGAACTACACTGCAACCACAAGTGCGCTGGCAAACGGACAAATCGATGCCGGGGTGATTGTCGGCAGTCTGGGCGTCGGAGCAATCACGGAGCTGGCACTGACCCGCAAAATCCGGATTCTCTCGTTTACCCCGCAAGAACTGAAGAAAATTTCAACCGCCAATCCGTCTTATCAAGCCTTCAGTGCACCGGCTGACAGTTACAACAATGTCCCGGCATTTGAGGTGCCTGCCGTCTGGAATGTACTGGTAACCAATCAAAAAATGGATGACAAGCTGGCTTACGAAATGACCAAAGTTGCTTTTGAAAACATTGACAAGATCCGTCAGGCGGTGGGGGTCACGAAATTTATGACCATCGATAATATGCCTAAGCTCGAAGGCGTGCCACTGCATCCCGGTGCAATGAAATACTACCGAGAGCATCACCAATAAAACCATTCCCACAATGAGCCAACCAATCAGATGGCAACTATCAACCAAACCTGTCATCTGATTGCCTTCATGTAATGACATTTGGAGTTAGCTATGACTCAGGTTTCATCCCGTCACACGAAATTTGCCAATAGTCTCTCGCTCGTGACCGGCCTGATCGCAGTTTTGCTGACTGTATTCCAGATATGGCAAGGCATCACCGCCGATCTGTCAGCAACCGTATTCAGACCCACTCATCTCAGCTGGGTTTTAATCCTTGTTTTTTTGGCATTTCCCTTCGCACACATTGACACCACTTCTCCGGCGAAATATGTGGTACTGCGATGTCTCGATATCGTGTTGATTATCCTCACTTGCTGGGCTGCCAGCCGGGTGATTCCGTTTGATTATGATGATATCAGTTTTCTGCTGGACGGCTTACAGCCGGAAGATCAATACGCTGGGCTGTTACTGATCCTTCTGCTTTTAGAAGCAACCCGCCGGACAGTCGGTATGGTCATGGTTTTCGTAGCGGTCATATTTCTGAGTTATGCATTATTCGGCAATGTCCTGCCGGATGCTATCGCCAGTAAAGGTTTTTCATTGGAAGAAATGGTTCGCTTTCATATTTATTCCACCAATGGTGTCTTCGGTGCACCACTGGCAATCGCGGCTGGCGTCGTGTTCGTCTTTGTCCTGTTCGGGGCTTTTCTGCAAGTCAGCGGTGCCGGGCAATTTTTTATCGATGCTGCGTTTGCAATTGCAGGCAAATCAAAAGGTGGCCCGGCCAAAGCCAGTGTGCTGGCCTCTGCGGCTTTGGGATCAATCTCGGGGTCAGCCATTGCCAATACCGTCACCACCGGCTCTCTCACTATACCGATGATGAAAAGGCTCGGTTACAAAGCTGAACAAGCAGCCGGAATCGAGGCCGCAGCTTCGACCGGTGGGCAAATCATGCCACCGGTAATGGGCGCCGGTGCCTTTGTCATGGCACAGTTTACCGGGATTCCTTACAGTGAAATTATTCTGGTTTCGATTGCACCGGCAATCCTCTACTTTGCCTGTACATTACTTTATGTTCATCTGATGGCATGTAAGCTCAATCTGCAAGGCATGAGTGAAACAGAAAAGATCGGCCGAATTCTGCAACAGGGATGGCACTTCCTGCTACCGCTGGTGATGATCACTGCCTTGCTGATGATGAGTTACTCTCCGATTTTGGTCGGTATTGCCGGATGTGCAGCCATTCTGATCGCTGCGCTGACACGCAGACAGACTAAAATCAGTGTCAGACTCGTGCTCGAAGGTATGAAAGAAGGCGCGATCCTCGCGCTGCCAATCTCCATTGCCTGTGCAACCGCAGGTATTGTGGTTGGTGTGGTCGGACAAACGGGAATCGGTCTGCAATTTACCCAGTTTCTGACTTCACTGTCCGGTGGTCATCTCTGGTCTGCTTTATTATTTATTGCAATCGCAGCCGTCATTTTGGGAATGGGGCTCCCGGTCACCGCCGCCTATATTGTGCTGTCAGTCATGGCGGTACCGGCGTTGATGGAACTCGGGGTACCATTGCTCACGGCACACATGATCGTCTTCTGGCTGTCTCAAACCTCGAATGTCACACCACCTATCGCTCTCGCGGCTTTTGCCGGTGCCGGTATTGCCAATGCCTCGCCGATGCGTTCCGCGGTTCAGGCTTTTAAACTGGCACAGGGATTTTTCCTCATCCCGGCAATGATGGCATTCTCCGGCCTCATCTGGATTCAAACAGAAACACCGCTGATATTGATTGAATCCATCCTCGGGTGTATTGCACTGATTATTGCGTTTTCTGCCGCTATCGAAGGCTATCTCTTTCGTCCCGTGCCAGCACTGAGTCGATTGATTTTCCTGCTATTGGCCGCAATAATCCTGTTTGTTACTGATGATTATCGCTTGATTGGTGTGGTGTGTATTGCGGTTCTGATGGTATGGGAGTGGAAAAAAAGCCGTCTGATACCCGTACATCCCCCCACTTCATCACTGGAGAAATAGTATCGTCGGAACAATGGCATACTCGCACCAAACGTAGATTAAAATAAACGCGGATTAAAAAAGGTTGGCAAAAGCCAACCTTTTTATCATTCCGAGAGAGTCTCATCAGTAAAGTGCGCTTATTTCGCCACCATGACCATTGCCGGACGAACCACACGGCCATTCAGTTCATAACCTTTTTGCATCACAAACATCACTGTGTTTGATTCATGATCAGGGCTTTCCTGAATCGACATCGCCTGATGTAATTCCGGATTAAACGCTTCCCCTTCAGGATTAATCTCTTTGAGACCAAATTTTTCAATCGTACCAATAAAGGTTTTATGAGTCAGTTCAACCCCTTCCAGCAGAGGCTTGATCACTTCATTCTCAGCATCTGCTGCCTGAATCGCTCGCTCAAGGTTATCAATGACCGGCAGAAGCTCTTCGGCAAAACGACTCAGTGCAAATTTACGCGCTTTATCGATTTCCTGCTCACTCCGGCGACGGATATTCTCAACCTCTGCCTGTGCACGCAAGACCGCTTCTTGCTGCTCTTTCACTTTACTCTCACTCGTGAGTAGCGCCGCTTCCAACTGGGCAATTTTCGCGTCTTGCTCATCCTCTGGGGCATCGCTTTCATTCCACTCGATATCAGCCTCACTACCGACGACTTCAGCCTCAGTCTCTTCTTGTGCTACCGATTCTTGCTGCAGCTCTTCTTCTTTGACTTTATTCTCTTCGTTGCTCATGATATCTCCAGAGTTCCATGATTTTTTTGTATTGATGCTCAACATTCAACACACTAAACATTCGCATAAAAGCATAACTTGCCTTTATTATGGGGATGAAGATTCCTGATTCAAGCCTAATTCGATTGGAAACATTATGAAAAAATCTTTTGACGTGATTGCCATCATTGGTAAACCACGCGACCAATCTGCGATTCAAACCCATCGTGAGTTATACCAGTGGTTGTCAGAACAAGGATATTCGGTGTTTATCGATGATCGCCTGAGCAATATTCTCTCCGATATACCACCACAATGTTTCTCATCTTTACTTGAGTTAGGCAAAAAAGCGGATTTGGCCATTGCTGTCGGCGGTGACGGCAACATGCTTGGTGCAGCCAGAGTTTTATCTCGTTTTGACATTCGGGTAATCGGCGTCAATCGCGGCAGTCTGGGATTTCTCACCGACTTAGATCCCGAAGATTTTCAGGCAGCATTACAAAAGGTACTCGAAGGCGAATATATTGAAGAAGAACGTTTTCTGCTGGAAACCGAAATTCACCGTCATGGGCAGATCAAAAGTCATAATGCTGCACTGAACGAGGCCGTCCTTCACCCCGGGAAAATCGCGCATATGATTGAGTTCGAGGTGTACATTAATGACGTTTTCGCGTTTTCTCAGCGCTCAGACGGCCTGATCGTGTCGACACCGACGGGGTCAACCGCCTATTCGCTTTCCGGAGGTGGCCCGATTCTGTCGCCAAGCTTAAACGCCATCTCACTCGTCCCGATGTTTCCACACACACTGTCATCCCGCCCTTTGGTCGTTGATGGAGACTGCCGCATCAAACTCTCTGTCTCACCCAATAACAGAGGCACTCAGGAAATCAGTTGTGACGGACAAATTTCTCTCCCGGTTTCTCCCGGAGATGAAGTGCTGATCTACCGCAGCCCCAATAAATTACATTTGATCCACCCGAAGGATTACAGCTACTACCATGTGCTGAGAAACAAACTGGGCTGGTCAAGTAAGTTATTCTAAAACCTGCATACCGAAGCCGGATATACGATCAATTCAGACCTTATTTTCTGACCTGATACTGTGGTGAAAATAAAATCACCAAACATCTTTACTGTATAAAGAAACAGTATATACTGTTTCTTTATACAGTATTGGTAAAACGTACAGGTGTGAACATGCTGGCTCATTTAAGTGTCAATAATTTTGCAATCGTAAAATCATTACAGTTAGAACTTTCACAAGGGATGACCACCATTACCGGTGAGACCGGTGCAGGTAAGTCTATTGCTATTGATGCACTCAGTCTGTGTCTCGGTGGCAGGGCAGAAGCCAGTATGGTTCGTCAAGGCGAAGAAAAGACTGAAGTCTGTGCCGCATTTCTTCTCGATCACAACCTGCATGCGACCCGCTGGCTCGAAGATAATGAACTGCTGGATGGCAGCGAGTGTATTCTCCGCCGGGTGATAACCAAAGAAGGTCGTTCCCGTGCGTTTATTAACGGTAACCCCGTCCCAATCTCACAGCTGAAATCACTCGGTCAGTTACTGGTCAATATCCATGGTCAGCACGCGCATCAACAGCTGATGAAAAGTGAACATCAACTTACCATGTTAGACCAATATGCCGGTCACACGGACTTATTGAAAAAGACGCGACTGGCTTATCAGAACTGGCGTCAGGCCAGTAATGAATTGAAGCAGCGCCGTGAAAACAGCCAGCAAAATCAGGCTCAGCTTCAGCTGCTGGAATATCAAATCAAAGAGTTGAACGAATTATCGATCGCCGAAGATGAATTTCACGAACTGGAGCAAGAGTACAAGCGTCTGACAAACAGTGGTGAATTACTCACCCTCAGCCAAAATGCAATTCAGTTATTAAATGAAGGTGATGAAGTCAATGCCATCGGCTTACTCCATTCCACCAGTCAGGTTTTGGCTCAGTTAGCCGAACTGGACGAAAAAATGGCGGTATTGCCGGCAATGGTTGCTGAAGCGCTGATCCAACTGGAAGAAGCCAACAGCGAACTCCGTGACTACCTTGACCGTATTGAAGTCGATCCGGAACAAATGGCATATATTGAAAGCCGCTATTCCAAAGTTATGTCGCTGGCTCGTAAACACAATGTTCTCCCGGAAGATCTTTATCAACACCACCAAAGCCTGCTCCGGCAGATCACTGCACTGGACTATTCCGATGAGAAACTTGAACAACTTGAGAATATGGTGGCAGAAGCGTATCAGTCATTTGTTCATCGCGCAGAAAAACTGCATCAGTCCAGAATGCGCTACGCCAAAGAACTCAATAAATTAATCAGTCAGAGTATGCATGAACTGAGCATGGAAAAAGCTAAGTTCCAAATGGATCTCCATTATGATGAAAACCACCCGTCTCCACTCGGGTTTGATTCAGTGAACTTTATGGTGTCCACCAACCCGGGGCAACCGCTCCAACCAATGACGAAAGTCGCTTCGGGCGGTGAACTCTCGCGGATATCACTGGCGATTCAGGTCATTACAGCGCAAAAAGTCGAAACTCCAAGTTTGATCTTCGATGAAGTCGATGTCGGTATCAGTGGGCCGACAGCGGCAGTGGTCGGTAAAATGCTACGTCAACTGGGTGAATCAACCCAAGTCTTATGTGTGACCCACTTACCACAGGTTGCCGGTTGTGGGCATCAACAACTGTTTGTCGCCAAACAAACCAAAGGCGGCAAAACAGAAACCCAGATGCTCAGGCTGGATGATCAGCAACGAATTGAAGAATTGGCCAGACTGCTTGGTGGCAGCCAGATTACCGAAACCACATTAGCAAATGCAAAAGAGTTATTACTCGTTGCTGCATAATCTATTTTAAACTAATTTATTCTATTATTAGTTTTCTGAATATCACACACATAATAAATATCGGGCTTTTTGATGAAATTATATTCAGCCCGATATTTATTTTGATTTTTTCTGCATTTGATCTTAACTTAGCTAAAAAAATGGATAGAATGCGCCGCAATTCATGGTGCCCATTCCAGATATTATACAAATAATACATTCATATTATGTTAAGAGAACAATGCATAAAACACATTGATAAAAACATCAATGGCGTTATTAAAATTACTGACCAGAAAAAAACCTACTGGCTAAAAATTGGCGGAGAGGATAAATCTAATTTTATCCGAAAAATATCATCGCTTGCTGGCAAGTTAAATTTATTATCATGCTTTCAGTCAAAAGCAACGATGAATTCATGGTCACGTTTTGAACATGAAAAATCGATGCTGCTTTATTTAAATTCAATTGGATTTCAGGTTCCTCAAATCGCACTGGAAGGGAAACGTTTCTTTGTTACCTCAGATCAAGGGCTGCCGCTCTCCCAGGTTGAAGCAGAACGTATCACCGACGATATATTGCTACAACTCATCAATCTATTCATCAAGTTACACAATGCTGATATTGCCCACGGCCGCCCGGCACTTCGCGATATATTAATCGATCAGCACAATCAACTCAGCCTGATCGATTTTGAAGAATCGATTATGCACGCGAGCCCGAAACTCAAAGCAAGAGACGTTTACCTGTTACTGATGGATTTATGCCGTATCAAACAGCTCACCGTCGCACAAAAACGCAAAGCATTATGTTATTGGAAACAGCAAGTTCCTGATGAATATTGGAACAGCTTGTTAGAAATCCATCAACTTTTACGTAAATTTAAATGTCTTGCTCATTGTGTCTTATACTTTAAAAAGAACAATAAACTAAGCCGACAGTTTATAGAAACATGCCACTTGTTTGATACTTTTTTATAATATCAATTCATTCATTATAATTCATCGGGGCAAATAATTCTGATAAATCAATCTATCACTGGCAAATCAAATATTATTTAAATATTAAACATCAGACTGATTATATTGCATTCATAAATGATTAAAATAAATTATTAGTACCATTTATTAATCACATGCTTCTTTTTTAATACCAGTTTTTAATATAAATTTTTAATACAGGGTTTAATACAGAGCAAAATTATTCATCACTGAAGGTCGTAAGGCAGTTTACGACCTTCAGACAACCAGATGTACCGAACTCAACATCGTGTCTGAGTCTGGTTGTTTGAAAAAACTTGCCGAATCGCCTCTGTCAGCCAACGCCAAGCCGATTGAAAAGCCACTTCACATCACCATTCATACCTATACATTCATACCTATAATTGATAACAGGTATTAAAAAAAACCGATCAGATGCAACAAAATCTGAAATTAGTAGTCTGAGTGTGAGATAAGATGGTGGGGAACCCTTTTACTTCTTCACCAAGCTTGTTTATTATCAGCCAAGCTTTCACTCTAAATGACAATGTAGTAAACAAACTATGCAATTGAAGAAGTCTCTCATCACCGCGTCATTAGCAATACTTGTCCTTAGCGGATGCTCATCGGTTACCGATATGTTGGTTTACCGGATTGATATCAACCAAGGCAACTATGTTGATCAACAAGCGGTTGACCAACTGAAATTCGGCATGTCCAAACAACAAGTCCGCTACGTACTCGGCTCTCCGATGCTGGTTGAGAATGGTTATCCCGATACTTGGTACTACATTTATCATCATGTCTCAGGACATGAAGACCCGATACAGAAAAACCTGATTGTCAAATTTGACAAACGCGGCTCACTGATTCATCTGGCCGGTGACTTTCATAACAGCGACCATTTTTTTGAAAGCCTTCAGTAAGCCGGATAAAACAACACAGACATTAAAAAGCTCGCATCATGCGTAACACCATTCAGTTAAGAGGTTCTCTTCTTAATTGGATAGCGGGTTTTGTTAATACGAACGGTCCTACTTTTGGGCCGTTTTCTTTTCTTAGGCAAAATAAATTGCTTCACATTCTCCCTCATCGCTTTGAGCTTTTTCGGAATCGTTCCTGGTGAAGCTATTGCACACCACATCAGCTCATCCTGAATGTAGCGCATCGCCATTACGAAGCTAATTCTTAATGGAGAGACTTCCGCCTCCTTAGCGATTTGACTGATTTCTACTCGAATTAAGTTATACGCTATCAGCAATCCCCAGATTTCTTGGTAGACGCCTTCAACGGTTTGACTTCTCAGTAAAATGCTATCATCAAGTTGATATTGCTTGATTTCACCATAGCCGTTTTCTATTTCCCAGCGTTCAAAATAGACATCTAAGATATCTTGGGATGAGTATTTAGTCGTATCGGTTAATGAGCTTAAGACTCCCTCTATATGGTTGTCTTGTCGATTTTCTTGGTAGGTCACTAATCTCGCACGCCATTTTTCTGGTAACTGCGGATTTTTCTTTCTGGCTTGTGGCGACACAGACATTTTGACCAAATAGTCGTTATCTGCATATTGCTCCACGACGTTATAGCGAGTGTTGCTCTTGAGCGGTGTTAGCCAATGACTATTTGGGGCCGCGCTTTGCCAACTTATCATAAGATCCGCGCTAAAGTAGCAACTATCAAAGAGAGTAAGCGAGTTGGAAGGGACCGATTCTGTCATCTCTCGCGCATAGGTAATTTCCCCTTTACTACAAGGACCAAATTTTACATCTCTGAGCATACGACTTCGTAGTGACATAAGCGCACAGAGTCGAGCGACTGGATAAACGGACTGCTTTTTATGTTGATTGCTGATATAGCCGAAATGCTCTGAGTGCTCTTCGTTCTCAGCACAGCGAAACGTGGTTCCATCGACTGAAAATAGTTGTAAGCCATGCCAGACATCCATGCTGTCTTCTCTTTGACACCAATGCTTGGACGTAATATCAAACAGAGCTTTAAGGGGCGCAGCTGTAAGCCGCTGTCTAGCTTGAGGTATGGCACTAGGGGCAACGGTTTCTCCTAGCTTATCAACGAGTTTTAGGTCGAGTTTAGACACAACCTCTGAGATAGAGCGATTTCGATAGAGACCAATTCCAACAATGAGCCAAACCACCAGTTCAGCTGGAAGTTTTCTCCTTCTTATACTTGCTTTGTTGGTTTGCTCTAATGCCTGCTCAATCCACTCTAACGGCAGCTCTTTTTGGAAGACGGACAACTCCTCAGGAGCGGCAAATAATTCTGTATCAATAAGCCAGTTAGACAGCATAAAAAATGACCCCGTTCAAAAGAAGGGGTCATTTTCGTAGGATCATTCTTGCTGTCAATTGATCAATTTGTTAACTGATCGGTGTTACGCATCATGCGAGCTTTTTCTCATCAGATTCACAATAGCTTATTCAGCCCTGTGACCGAACTAAATCAGTTTTTCCCCGCAGCTTTTGCCTGCTCAGCCCGTTTTCTGCGGATTTCTTTCGGATCAGCCAACAGCGGCCGGTAG
Source organism: Vibrio ruber DSM 16370 (assembly GCF_900163965.1). Classification (GTDB taxonomy): domain Bacteria; phylum Pseudomonadota; class Gammaproteobacteria; order Enterobacterales; family Vibrionaceae; genus Vibrio; species Vibrio ruber. Next base: position 2,598 of record NZ_FULE01000053.1, on the reverse strand, counting down.
ATTTCAATCCGATCCCGATCCCGTACCGTCGCATCCAACTTCACCGGACGACTAAAAATACCGACTTTATTTTTTGCCAAATCAATTTCCGGATACATATTCAGCACACCGGATTGGCGGATAATCTCTTCCACAGTCATTGACGGCGACACCACCAGCGATAATACACGCTGCTCATGCGGCAGAGCATACACCACTTCAACATGAATAGAATTCTCTTCATCCGTCATACATACACCTGCTTGGCTCGTTTGGTGAAAGCATTAACCATATTATTGGTCAGATCATTAAAAATTTTGCCGAATGCCAGCTCAATCATCTTACTGGAAAACTCAAATTCAAGCTTCAGTTCAACTTTACAAGCCCATTCATCAAGCGGTGTAAAGTACCATCCACCACGCAGGGTTTTAAACGGCCCGTCCACCAAATTCATCAATATTGCTTCACCCGTTTTTAACTGATTCGACGTGGTAAATGTTTTGCTGATTCCCGCTTTAGAGACATCAACAGAAGCGACCATCTTGTCAGCATTTGATTCTATCACTCTCGCACCGGAACAACCCGGCAAGAACTCGGGATAACGCATCACATCATTGACTAAATTAAACATCTGTTCAGCGCTAAACGATACCAGTGCAGAACGACTCACCTGCTTCATTGATGCTCCTTCTTCCTCTTTACACCCAAGCGTTGCAATTTTACTGTGATACATCGGTGAGCTCAAGGTCAGCGTCTGTCAATCCGCTGGCGTTGCGCAGCCTGTTAATCACCTCACAATGACAACAATCGCAGATTTATCAATCAATTGTGCATATTTTGCACCAATACCAACAAAAGGATTTCCCAACCAACACGCAATCCGTATAATACGCCCCACTATGGCAAAGAAAAAATCAAAACCGGGGAGCAACACGATTGCTCTAAACAAGAAAGCTCGCTACGAATATTTCATTGAAGATGAAATAGAAGCGGGTATGGAGCTTCAGGGCTGGGAAGTGAAGTCACTTCGCCAGGGCAAAGCAAATATCGCAGAAAGTTATGTATTCTTGCGTGACGGAGAAGCATTTATCTCCGGCATGAACATCATTCCGCTGCAACAAGCTTCAACACATGTGATTGCCAACCCGACTCGGGTACGCAAACTCCTGCTCTCTCGTCGGGAGCTCGATAATCTATTCGGCCGGATCAACCGTGAAGGGATGACTTTAATAGCATTATCGCTGTACTGGTCTCGTTCATGGGTCAAGATTAAAGTCGGGGTTGCGAAAGGTAAGAAGATGCACGACAAGCGGGATACGGTCAAAGATCGGGACTGGCAGCGCCAAAAAGACCGCGTCATGAAGAGCGCACTGCGCTAAACTTAACCATATGATTGTGCAGCACTAGACACTAGGAACAATTCTGGTAGTATGCACACTCTACCTCTGGGGCTGATTCAGGATTCGACGGGAATTTTGCAGTCTGAGGTGCATGCCGAGGTGCGGTAGGCCTCGTTAACAAACCGCAAAAAAATAGTCGCAAACGACGAAAACTACGCACTAGCAGCTTAATAACCTGCTGAGAGCCCATCTGCCCTAGCCTCCGCTTGTAGGACGGGGAGTTCAGATGGTCAAACCAAAACAAGCTGGCGTGGATTCCCCCACCTGAGGGATGAAGCGTAAGAGATAATTCAGGTTAGCTATTCATTCGCGTGTCGGTTCGCAGGTGGTAGTGAAATTAAAGATCGACTAAGCATGTAGTACCAAAGATGAATGGTTTTCGGACGCGGGTTCAACTCCCGCCAGCTCCACCAAATCAAAGCTTAAAGACGTCCTCGGGCGTCTTTTTTCTTGTCTGTAGCAAGCTCAATCGGATTCTTGTGTTTATGAGTATCGTTCGATAATTTCTTAGAATTGAACCCCAACAATCAATTTGTACAGCATGTACTTTATATAGACAGGCTGGACAGGCACCAATAAATCAATGACCAGGTATTGTTATCGTATCATGAGAAATATCATCGGATAGGTGGAAAACGTTAAATCCAATAGCTATTTTTTGATCATACTTTATCTCACCATGACAAGTATGATCAAACTGAACCCATGAAGAAGGACACGATAAAAATATAGTATTTCCCCTTTCTTCTATGAAGTAGTTATGACAATGTCCATAAGCAAGATATTTTAAATTATTTATTTCCGATAGCGATTTCATTAATAAATCACCATTATCAAGACATATCTTCTTAAACCAATCTGCTCCGATTTTAAAAGGGGGATGATGAATAAAGATAATCTTATTCGAACTCTCTCTAAGCTTAGACTTTATCGTTTCAAAATAAGAAACATCTATCTTTCCTCCGCCTAGATGTTCTCCTTGTTCACTAAATAACTGTTCCTAAATGTAGATCACCGGAGAATAAAAAAGAAAGGAACTCGGTAGCGTTTGTGCGATCTGATTAGTCGCCAAACCCACAAATCAACAACCACTACCGAGAGCCATGATTCTAACATTACCTGACCGTGCAGAGCGACGCCGAATTATCAAAAAAATGCACAAGACAAAGGATAAAGACCATTATCGCCGTTTGAATGCCATATTACTTTTGGCTAGCGG
>NZ_FULE01000012.1 GCF_900163965.1 Vibrio ruber DSM 16370 | reverse complement strand
CTTTCTCAACGTTGCGACTCCAGCTTGTTTGAAGCCTTGCTGAATAAGCTCTGGCGATAGCAACTCGGCATATTTTTCAAAAGTATGGAAGGTATTACAGGACTTAAAGGCTGTGGCTAATTCGCTTTCAAAACGCATAAAGAAAATCCGATATCAGATAACTAATATCGGATTTTGAAGCCTTTTAAAGATCGGTCAAATGATCTCGAAAATTTCTTAACTGATCGGCATTACGCTCATGGCGCTGTTTTTTATTCATTCTCAATCGAAGCCTCACCTCCGACTGATTGGGTCATTTTTATCAATGTGTTGCTAAAAAGTCCGCAAGCTACAACATATTAATAATACCGTCAGGATAAAATGGCAGACTGCCGTTCAAAAGATCATCTTCATCAAACCATCGAACAATAAATCGCTCTCCGTCCACTTCAATCCCGGGAATGACATCCCGCTGATAGAATGATTTATCTTTCAGCTCAGCCTCGTAGACAAACACAATTTCATGTCCGGCAGCGCCACTGAATGTAAAGATGTTCTCACTGATTCCCAACAACCTCAGATTATCGATTTCAGCCCCAATTTCTTCGAAGGTTTCTCTGCGAGCTGCATCTGTAGACTTCTCGCCAAATTCAATCCCACCACCGACTGGAATTACATATTTTTCACCTTTAATCGGGTCATACCCTTCAGCTAACAGAATACGATGCTGATGACGAAATAGGCAGACTACTTTAGCTCGGATATGTGGCATAAAAGACTCTCATTTCAAATCACAGCGAATATCTGTCAAATCCTATTCAATCCATCAAATATAATCAATGTTTGAACAACAGACTCAACTTCTGATACAGAGACATCTAAGCATACAGAAAGTATTATTCTCATGAACCATTTTAGTTCATTTGCTCATTTCGCTTATGGGCTAACTTGTTCTGATACATATTTTTATCAGCCTCTGACAATATATCATTGACAACAAGATCTTCTGATTGACCTTGAAAACAATAATATCCGATACTTAAAGAAATCGGTATTTCATGGTTACGCCAGTGTAAAGGATTAGACGCGAAGAAAAGGTGTATTTTGCGGATTATCTGTTCAATATCTTCTGGTTTAGTGGTTCGCTGTAGAATCACAACGAATTCATCACCACCAATTCGAGACATAAAATCGGATGATCTTAAACATTGAGTTAATGACGATGCAGTATGCTTCAAGACTTCATCACCGGCCTCATGCCCTAATGAGTCGTTAATTTTTTTGAACCGATTTAAATCAATATTCAACACTGCTAATTCAATTGTGATTCCGTTTCTTAATTTAATTCTTTCAAACTCATTGAATAGATAACGTCGGTTGGGAAGTTTAGTCAGCTCATCATGCAATGAAAGCTGATGCACACGTAAATAGTTGTTAATCAAAGATAAAATGAGAAAATACCCCACCAGTGATGTGATAGCACCAAGCGTATAAAATAGCATCGCAAAACGATAAATATACTCGATATCATAGATGTTTTTATATTTGGCAAACAACGTCCAATTACTATTAGGCAGAGATATTGGATAGCTGATATCAAATGTATTTAAAACCCTTTCGTCTCCTTCAATTAACTTGTTCGTTGCACCATTATAGTTATTTGCAACCAGCGCGATGTTTACGTCCTTAAGCTGATGAAGATTAGACAAATCAATCAGCTTAGCATAATTGATCACGACGCTAAGACCGCCCCAATATTTTGTATTATGTGGCGCATCCGTAAATATCGGATACCTCGCAATCAGTGCAATACCACCTTGCACCAGTTCAAGTGGACCAGCAATAAAAACCTTTTGAGTCTCTCTGGCAATCTGAACTGTTTTATACTGTTGCGGGATGGTACGAAAATCCAACCCAATCGCTTTTTCATTCCCTTTTAAAGGATAAACATGGGATATAATATCATTAGGAGCCAGTCCGATGTTTTTCACCAGATCGGCTTTCGATAAAAATTGCTCGGATACATACTTCCAATTGTCCATTGCAAATTGAGGATTTAAAGCAACAACGGAAGCAAAGCTATCTGCAAGATATGTATCACGAAATATATTCGCTTCGATACTATACCGAACTAGCGCGAGTTCGTGCTGTGTTACCTCTTTGACCTGTTGGCTTTGTTTATCAACAAACCGATCCGTTATCATCTTCACAGCCATAAAAGAGAATAAAACATATCCGATCGTCAATAGACAAAACATCCATGGATTGAATTGATACGCTTTGATAATTTCATACTCCCAATACCAGACATAAACTAAAAACCACCTTTATAATCATATACTAAATATATAAGTTCTGTCGGTATTTTAGCCAAGATATAGCTTGATCCTTCCAATTCCGGAATTGATGTTCTAGAAATGATAACCACCAACTGCCTATGGAGTCGGTGGTTTAAGACAGGAAATAAAAAGCACTGAAAAAGTTGGCGATTTCGCTGGCAAAAACAAGTTATGTCGTGATCTTAAATTTCCCGACTTGAGCAATCAGGTTCTCTGACATCTCATTTAAGTGCTGTGCTTGTATAGCACCGTCCTCAAAATCTTCACTTAAGCGATCAGAAATAACCTTGATGGACTCGGTGTTGGCGTTAATCTCTTTACTAACGACCGCCTGTTCTTCTGCTGCGGTGGCAATCTGTGTCGCCATATTATTGATAGCCTCTGTAGATTCTTTGATTTTTTTGAAGCTCGCTGCGGAATTACTGGTGTCCTCAACACTTTGGATAGCTAAGTTGTGACACTGATTCATTACCTCAACAGCCTCTGAGGTTGTTTCTTGAAGCTTACTGATCATTTGACTGATTTCTTCTGTTGATTTTCGCGTTCTTTCTGAGAGTGAACGCACTTCATCAGCAACGACAGCAAAACCACGCCCCTGCTCACCGGCACGTGCAGCTTCTATTGCAGCATTAAGCGCCAGCAGGTTAGTCTGCTCAGCAATACCGTTAATTGACAAAACGATCGTTGTGATCTGCTCCCCTTGTTGACTAAGCTCTTCAATTACCTCACTGGCACTTTTAACCTCTTCAGAAAGCTTATGAATAGATTCCTCACTCTTTTGTGAAAGCTGATTACCTCTGTTGCTGACTTCAACCATATTTGTAGCACTTTGGGAGGTCTCTTCGGCAATGTTAGCAATTTCTCCTGTCGTGGTCGCCATTTCCGTCATAGCGGTTGCAACCATCGTGATTTCATTCTGTTGGTTAGAGATGCTTAACTGTCTTTCATTTGAAGCTCGAGCACTGAGCTCTGACTGCTTAAGAACGTCACGGGATATCCGATTGACCGTTGAGATGATGCTCTGTAACTTTTCGACAAACAAATTAAAGCTTCTTGCCAAATCGCCTACTTCATCGTTAGTCTTCGCATCAATGCGTACCGTTAGGTCGCCTTCATCCTTAGCGATGTCCTTTAATGCAGCAGATACAGAAAGCAAGTCTGAAAGCATATAACGAAGCGCACCACCCAAAATAACAATTGCCAGTACAAACATAATGACAGCGGTTATGATTTGGTATGTTAGTTGCTTTTGCACCGGCTCAAACAGCACTTTCTTTTGACTCATTAACACCAGATACCAGTCAGTCCCTTTCACGCTGGATACTGTCGATAGGTACTGAACGCCGTTTACTTTCGTATCCAGCAAGTTAGTTTTATCAGCATGTTGAATCAATTCATTTGCCGTGACATCGCGTGTCAGTTCAGTAAAGGACTTGTTTCTTAACTCGGAATTTGGGTGTGCAATTATGGTTCCGGTTGAAGAGAGCAGGAAGGCTGTTCCGTTACCCGGAACCTTAATTGAGAGAATGTCATCTGTGATCTTATCAAGTGGTAAAGTCGCCATCGCAACACCAGCTGCTTTCCCATCAATCAGAACTTTCTTTGAAACGCTGGTGATAAGCACACCGCTTGATGCACCAACGTAGGGTTCACTAAGGTACACATCTGAGTTATCGATAGCATTTTTATACCAAGACCGAGCCTTAGGATTGTAATTGGCCTTGGTATTTAACCCTTTCCCCCGGTAGGTATCACCTGCAACAGTACCATACAGAACCGAACCAAACCCACCCGCCATACTGATTGTCTTAATCTGGCTGGTGATTTTTTCTGTCGTATCCGTTCGGTTTAAAGCTTCAGCAAATGCAGAGACCATATTCTTCTTCTCATTAATCCATTCGCTGATCATTCGAGAACTACTTTCGCCATAAAGCATATTCGAAGATGTGATGCTATTGAGTATTTGCGTCCGAATAGAATAGGCAGAGAGGCTTGCCTGCACAAACGCAAGAGCAGCAACGATTGAGCCGCCAATAATGAGCAGTTTTTTGGTGAGAGTCATGGGTTAACTCCTTTTTTAACATTTTTGTCACTTAAGTATAGTCGTTTAATGATCTTAAACACTATTAAGATGGTAAGGTCACCGCTAAAGAAAGTGATGTTCCATAACAAGGCAACCCTGCTCATCGGGACGGTTCATCGGGTATTACATTGGTCGATTCAGACTTGTTAATATGGTATACGGGCTTTAAATATAAAGCTTGTAGCTTCCAAATATCCTCAATTGAATGTAATGCGTAAATGGATAGGATCAAAAATAAATCTATTTTATGTTATAAAAATGTTATTAACATCACTAACTGGGATAGGATAATGGAAACTATTTCCGATTTTATGATTTTCAATCGCATTCAACCAAAAGCGCCCCCTTTCGGAGCGCTCTCAATCTTACTGCCAGTCGAGGATGACTTTCCCGGAAGCCCCGCTACACATGGTGTCAAAGCCTTGCTGGAAATCATCAATCTTATAATGATGGGTGATAATCGGGGTCAGATCGAGGCCGGATTGAATCAGGCTCGCCATCTTGTACCAAGTCTCGAACATCTCCCTGCCGTAAATGCCTTTGATCACCAAACCTTTAAAAATCACCTGATTCCAGTCGATAGCCATGTCCGATGGCGGAATACCCAATAGTGCAATTCGTCCACCGTGATTCATGGTTTCCAACATAGCCTGAAATGCTGCCGGTACACCGGACATTTCTAAACCGACATCAAACCCTTCAGTCATGCCCAGCTCAGCCATGACATCATTGAGACGTTCTTCTGCTACATTAACTGCACGTGTGACGCCCATTTCCTCCGCTAGTTGTAAACGATACGGGTTCACATCTGTAATCACCACATGGCGAGCCCCGACATGTTTCGCAACCGCAGCAGCCATAATCCCAATCGGCCCGGCCCCGGTGATCAACACATCTTCCCCGACCATATCGAACGAAAGTGCGGTATGAACAGCATTACCGAACGGGTCAAAAATCGCGGCCAGATCATCAGAGATACCATCCGGTATTTTAAACGCATTGTAAGCCGGAATGACCAGATACTCGGCAAATGCACCAGTCCGGTTAACACCGACACCAATCGTATTGCGGCACAAATGGGTTCTGCCGCCACGACAATTACGACAGTGACCACAAGTAATATGCCCCTCTCCGGAAACACGGTCACCGATAGAGAAACCGCGGACTTCCTGCCCGATACCAACCACTTCACCGACATATTCATGACCAACAACCATCGGAACCGGTATCGTTTTTTGGGACCATTCATCCCAGTTATAAATATGGACGTCCGTGCCGCAAATTGCAGTCTTCTTAATCTTGATCAGCAGATCATTATGTCCCATCACTGGCATCTCGACCGAGGTCATCCAGATACCCTGCTCTGGTTTTAGCTTTGATAATGCTTTAATTTTCATATGACTGTCTCTGTCACAATGTTCTCAACGATCATCCGTGCCTGATGACAAGCACGATGACGCTCAGTGTCGACGGTGGGTCTCATTGCCATCCGGTGACACTGCTGAATTGTTCAATCATCAACCTTCAATGATACCCATCTCACGGCCAACCTGAATAAATACATCAATTGCTCTGTCAAGTTGTGCTTTTGAATGTGCTGCAGACATCTGAGTACGGATCCGCGCTTGTCCCTTCGGAACGACAGGATAAGAGAATCCAACCACATAGATACCCAGTGCCAAAGCACGCTCAGCAAACTCAGCCGCAACTTTGGCATCACCCAACATAATTGGAATAATGGCATGATCTGCACCCGCGAGCGTAAACCCAGCCTCACTCATGCGTTGACGGAAATGCGCAGCGTTCTCCCACAAGCGGATTCTCAGCTCACTGCTTTCAGCCAGTAAATCTAACACCCGAATCGAAGCTGCAACAATCGCCGGCGCAACCGAGTTAGAAAACAGATAAGGCCGGGAGCGCTGACGCAACCAATCAATCACTTCTTTTTTCCCGGCAGTATAACCACCGGAAGCCCCACCCATCGCTTTACCGAGCGTACCGGTAATCAGATCCACCCGGTCAATCACTTGATGATATTCATGCGTGCCGCGTCCATTATCACCCATAAAACCAACCGCATGAGAGTCATCTACCATCACCAAAGCATCATATTGGTCTGCCAGATCACAGATAGCAGGAAGGTTCGCCACCACGCCATCCATAGAAAAAACCCCATCTGTCACGATCATTTTATGCCGCGCACCCGCTTGATCAGCCGCAATTAACTGCTGCTCCAACTCTGCCATATTGTTATTGCTATAACGAAAACGCATTGCTTTACACAACCGAACCCCGTCAATAATCGAGGCGTGATTCAATGCATCGGAAATGATCGCATCTTGTTTATCGAGCAGTGTTTCAAACAATCCGGCATTGGCATCGAAACATGAGGTATACAGAATGGTATCTTCCTTTCCCAGAAAGGCAGAGAGCTTCTGCTCCAGCGTTTTGTGGATATCTTGCGTACCACAAATAAACCGCACCGAAGCCATCCCGAATCCATGACTATCCATCCCGTCCTCTGCCGCTTTAATCAGCTCTGGGTGGTCAGCCAGCCCCAGATAGTTATTGGCACAAAAATTCAAAACTTCATCACCGGTGTTGATATGAACAGCGGCTTGCTGTGCAGAGGTAATGATACGCTCCGACTTATACAGACCTTCTTCTTTGATAACTTCGATCTGTTGCTGAATGTGTTCGTAAAATGCAGAAGACATAAGATTTCCTTGGTATTTTTAGTTCACCGTCGTTGATGATACCGCAATATTTACACTGTAAAGATACGTCATTCAACCGTGTAATCGATATGGTGAAAGGCGATTATCCCTTATCGGGGCAAATGATTATTGAATTTAATTCACAAATAAAACGTATTCTTATTTGTTCAGTCTGCTCAAGCTTTAATATCGCCCATTGGCTCTATTTTTGTAATCAATATCACAGAATGGGATGAGTAACACAGTTTCACAGTGATCTCATTGATCTTGATTTCACTTGGAATTTATCATTGGAACCGGTTTCAAAATGACAATATTATCAAATTTCTGGAGGAGTCCAATGAACCCGAAATTTCCGGAGAACTTTCTGTGGGGAGGCGCTGTTGCCGCTCACCAACTTGAAGGTGGCTGGGACAAAGATGGCAAAGGAATGAGTATTATCGATGTTGTCACTGCCGGTGCTTATGGCAAACAACGCAAGATTACCGACGGTATTCAGCCAGATGAATTTTATCCGAACCACGAAGCAATCGATTTTCACGGGCGCTACAAAGAAGACATCAAACTCTTTGCCGAAATGGGATTCAAATGTTTCAGAACCAGTATCGCCTGGACGCGTATTTTCCCGACCGGTGAAGAAGAAACCCCATGTGAAGCGGGATTACAGTTCTACGATGATATGTTCGATGAACTACTGAAATACAATATTGAACCGGTCATCACTCTTAGCCATTTCGAAATGCCTTACCATCTGGCTCAGAAATATGATGGCTGGATGAGCCGGGAAGTCATTGATCTGTTTGTTAAATATGCGATGACGGTGATTGAGCGTTATCAGCACAAAGTGAAGTACTGGATGACATTCAATGAAATCAATAACCAGAAGAATGTTGCTCTCGATATTTTTGGCTGGACCTGTTCAGGCGTCAAGTTCACGCAGAAAGAAAAACCTGAAGAAGCAATGTATCAAGCCGCTCACCACCAATTTGTTGCCAGTGCCAAAGTGGTTGCCCGGGCTCATGCCCTGAATCCGGCACTGAAAATCGGTTGTATGGTGGCAATGGTGCCATTCTACCCTTATTCATCTCATCCCGATGATGTCATGTTGGCACAAGTTGCCATGCGGGATCGTTTTATTTTCGCAGATGTGATGGCGAAAGGTCACTATCCGACTTATGTCTACAAAGAGTGGGAAAGTAAGGGATATCACATTCAAATCGCAGAAGGTGATGAAGCCATTCTGCAAGCCGGAGCAGTCGATTACATCGGTTTCAGTTATTACATGTCCAATACGGTAAACTCTCAGGCAACTGAAAGCAATCAGGAAGAACTGGTTGATGGCAGCCGTAAACATGCTGTCCGTAATCCGTTTTTAAAAGCCAGTGACTGGGGATGGCAGATTGATCCTGTCGGTTTGCGATATAGCCTGACAGCCCTCTATGAACGTTACGAAAAACCGCTGTTTATTGTTGAAAATGGCTTGGGTGCCGTTGATAAAGTCGAAGCAAACGGTGAAATTAACGATGACTACCGGATCGATTATCTGCGTGCCCATATTCAGGAAATAGCGAAAGCCATCCATATCGATGGTGTCGAACTGATGGGGTATACCCCTTGGGGATGTATTGATCTGGTCTCTTTTACGACCGGTGAAATGAAAAAACGCTACGGGTTTATCTATGTTGATAAGCATGATGATAATACCGGTACACTACAACGCTCACGGAAAAAATCATTTTATTGGTATAAAAATGTGATTGCCTCTGACGGTTCTGAACTCTAACCGCAAAGCACATGTTCTGAACAGCGTTCATTGCGTCTTTCAAGCTCAAAACCAAGGTTGAAAGGCGTAATGAAACTTCGCTGACACCGTTGATTTTTAACCCGACAGATTACGCCTTTCTCCCTTGATTCTTTGTCGGATACCACACTCCTCTTAGCAAAACCAACGCAGATACAACAAATATATGAACTTCCTTCAATAAAGCATCATTGCATTGAATCATTAGACCACTCATCTGAACGTTATTGATTACCATATGCAAGCGTATCGGTTCAGCATCTCATTATAATGAATAATAGAAAACGAGCCCTTTACTGAGCGCTCGAGATATGTTAATTTTTGATTGGCAATCAAAATAAAGCACTGACATTTCCTGAATGATAAAAACAAGTTTCCTCCTCAACAAGGAATATCACAATGAATCAATCTAAACATCACGGAGGAAGTGAGGTTACTTTTGGACCTGACGAACTCTTAGTTTCAGCAACCGATTTGGATAGTTACATCACTTATGTCAACGATGAGTTTTGTAAAGTTTCAGGTTTTAGTGCGGCAGAGCTCATTGGCAAACCACATAACATGGTGCGCCACCCCGACATGCCTAAAGCTGCGTTTAAAGATATGTGGACTCAGCTGCAACAAGGACGGAGCTGGCATGGAATGGTGAAAAATCGTTGTAAAGACGGACGCTTCTACTGGGTTGATGCGTTTGTCACACCGCTGTATGAAGGTGATAAAATTATTGGCTATCAGTCGGTCCGGCGTTGTCCCCAACGTGAACATATTCAAGCTGCCGAAACACTCTACACCCGGATCAACCAAGGGAAACGTCGCTTTTCTCTTCGGGAAAACAACGCCCTGAAGTTACTATTCTCCGCGATATTCGCCGGAGGGCTGTTTCTTGGAGCACTGGCTTTTTCAGGCATAGTGACAGCAATGGTGCTATTGCTCTTCATCCTGACATTTATCTACCTGTATCATGATGAACTGGTCAAACTGCCCAAGTATCTCAAACAGCGCCAATCGGTGACGGAGAGTCCGTCACGGATGGTTTTTGGTGGGCCGGGGCTGATTGGTAAGCTCCGTTATGATAACCAGTTTCAAGATGCCAAAATAAAAACAATCCTCGGCAGAAGTGCAGATAACGGTGCTTATTTGATCGCCTTGTCACAGAAAATGAAAGATATCAGCCGGCACTCACTCGATAGTATTGAAGCTGAAACAAGCGAACTGACCCATCTGGCGAGCGCTGCGACTCAGGTCACACAGACGATCCATGACGTGAACACCAATCTCAGCTCAACCCATGATTACGTTCAGCAAGTGAAAAACGAATGTAGTCAGGCGGTGCAAACCCTTCATACCAATGGAGAGTCTTTAAGTCACCTGCATCAAGGTATCGGAGAAGCCGCAGCGACCTTGCGTAAACTCACCGAAGATACCGATAACATCTCAAAAGTGATGGAAGAAATTCAGGGCGTTGCGGATCAGACCAATCTACTGGCACTCAATGCAGCGATTGAAGCGGCAAGGGCTGGTGAGCAAGGGAGAGGATTTGCCGTCGTCGCCGGAGAAGTCCGTAATCTTGCCGGCCGAACGCAAAACGCCACGCAGAGTATTCAGAAATCGGTCGCTGATTTGCAAACATCGATGCATAACTGGCAGAAAACGATGCTCCAAAATCAGGACACTGCGGATCATTGCAATCAAGAATCACAAACGGTGCAGCAAATGATGAATGCAGTCCAGGAACAGATATCGATACTCGAAGAGAAGTCAGCTCAGATTGCAGTCGCTATGGAAGAACAAGGAACCGTGATTGCCGATATGACGAAAAATATGAATGATGCTCAGCAGCACGCTGTCGAGAATTATAAACTGGTCACGCAAGTCAGTGAATATGCGACACAAACTGATGAGCAAGCGATTTCTATTGCCCAACTGAGCAGTACCTTTCGCTAAATGATTCATTCCGGTTGCTCAAAGCAACTTAACCGGACACATCTCAAAAAAAAGAGGGAAGCAAATGCTTCCCTCTTTTCATCAATATCACCAAATTATGCTTCGGTACGACGTCGGCTATGACCACGCTCACCACGGTAAGAACCACGGTTATCTCCGCCACGGTTGCGATCAAAACGACGCTCACCTTCACGGCGGCCATTTTCACGGAAACCACGTCCTTCGCCACGACTGTCGCGGTTCGCACCGCCATCACGACGACCACGCGACTCACGGAAATCATCAAAGTCACACACAACAGCACCAACATCTTTCTGACGAATCCGAAGTTTGCGTAACTTGCGGGTCACATCTGAAGACATACTTTTTGGTAACTGAACAAACGTATGGCCCTGTGCCAGTTTAATCGCACCAATTGAATTTTTGCCAAGACCCAGCTCGTTTGCCAGTGCACCGACAATATCTTTTACCTGCACACCTTGTTCACGGCCGACTTGCAGCTGGTAGGTATCCCAGTCTTGAGTATCCTGACCATATCCACGGCGGTTATTATTAGTACCACCTTCACGACGCTCACGACGACGTGATTTCTCACGCTCAATCTCAGCAATCATTGGATCTTCGCCGACATAGAATAATGGACGTTTACCCTGTTGACGCTTCAGTAACATCGCTGCCAGTGTGGTCGTATCAATGTCCAGAGAATCTCTGAGGCTTTCAACCAGCTCGGAAAATTTTTCCAAGGCTTTATGTTCTTTTTCAGTTTCAAGTTCCTGACTCAGCTGCACTAAACGCGCCTGAGCAACTTTGTCACGATGCGGTAACTGAATTTCTTCCATAGAAGAACGTGTAACCCGCTCAATGGTACGCAACATGCGGATCTGGTTGGTACGGACCAACAGGATCGCTTTCCCTTTGCGTCCGGCACGACCGGTACGGCCGATACGGTGAATATAAGATTCTACGTCAAATGGGATATCATAGTTGAATACGTGCGTAATCCGCGGCACATCCAGCCCACGTGCAACCACATCAGTCGCAACCAGAATGTCAGTCACACCTTTTTTGATATGCTCAACTGTTCTTTCACGCAGAGACTGAGGAATATCACCATGCAAAGCTGTTGCTTTGAATCCACGAGAAGACAGCCAGTCAGCCAGACGTTCGGTATCTTGACGGGTACGGACGAAAACAATTGATGCATCCGTTTCTTCCGTTTCAAGCAAGCGAGCCATGGCTTCGTCTTTTTCAACACCTTTCACAACCCAGAATTGCTGCTCTACTTTTGCAACAGTCTGGTTTGCACCGGCGACGTCAACCCGAGCCGGATCACGCAGGAAACGGTCAACGATATCTTTCACCATCGGCGGCATCGTTGCTGAGAACAAAACACGCTGAGCACTTTCAGGGGCTTGTTCCATAATCCAAGTCACATCATCGACGAAACCCATTTTCAGCATTTCATCAGCTTCATCGAGAATGAAGGTGTGGCACTCATCTAAATGGAGACGATCACGGGTAATTAAATCTTTAACCCGTCCCGGTGTACCGACGACGATATGAGCACCAGCTCTGAGTGCACGCATCTGATCAACGATCGATGCGCCACCATAAATTTCTAACACTTTCAGGCCGGCAATATTTTGACCTAAGGTTTTGATTTCTGCTGCAACCTGAATTGCCAGCTCACGCGTCGGTGCCATCACAATCGCCTGAGGCTTATGCTGATTCATAATCAGTTTGTTGAGCAGAGGTAGAGAGAATGCTGCGGTTTTTCCGGTACCGGTTTGTGCTTTACCTAAAGCATCACGACCTTCCAACAAAAATGGAATTGCAGCAGCCTGAATAGGTGTAGGAGAAACGAAGCCCATATTTTCCAGAGCGGAGAGGATTTCGTTTTTGAGCGCTAATTCTTTAAATTGAATCACATTATCTTGCATGGGGTTCCCACTAATTTTGATGAATAACAAGGCCCCATGCGCTTTACCATTTCTAATCCAGTCAAGGATAGATTCCTTTCCGTGCGGTATGAATTAAAGTCCGCTTTAAAGCGACGAGGGACATAACAAAGGAGGCGGATTATTCCTTAAATGCATAAAAAAATCTAGAAAAAATTGAAATTCATCACATATTTTTCTCAATGCGGACAAAAACATCCTTTTAATTCCGCGACATAACATATTGTCATGATTTTTTACAACCCATCGCCTCGGATTTGACGTGACATTATATCAATGAAGAGCAACTTGATACAGCGACATGAACATCTGCCATATCACGTTGCAATGGTATCTGAACACTCACAAGACACGATAATGCCGACTGAGACGCATTCTTTCAAAAGCCCAATGCCAACATACGACATCGCAGGTATGCTCATAAGGGAATCATATACTTTCCCCCGATTACCGAGTACCATGTGAGAGTATTATAGTATTTACGGATATTTCGCAGATCTTCGATGCCACGCACTGGAGAATACTTCGCGAAATTGGGGAGAACACTCTCTCCTGAGCCAAAAGATGAAAGGTTAAAATAATATCTGATGTTTCAAGACAATCCATTACTTGCCCAGTTAAAACAACAGATTCAGGAGAATCTGCCGAAAAAAGAAGGAACCATCAAAGCAACTGATAAAGGTTTCGGCTTTTTAGAAATCGACAGTAAAAACAGTGTCTTTATCCCACCGCCTTACATGAAAAAATCAATGCATGGCGATAAAGTCGTTGCCATTATCCGTACTGAGAATGAACGTGAAGTTGCCGAACCACTAGAGTTAATCGAACCCGCCCTCTCTCGCTTTATCGGCCGTGTTAAATTGCACAAAGGCAAACTCAATGTCGCACCGGATCATCCACAGCTGAAAAAACAGCCGCTGAAAGCCAAAGTCCAAAAGGGTCTGGATCCCAATACAATTGCGGAAAACGATTGGGTGGTTGCACAACTGACACGTCACCCGCTCAAAGGTGACAATGGTTTTTTTGTTGAAATTACCCATAAGATCACTGATGCCGACGATAAAATCGCGCCTTGGTGGGTCACACTGGCTGAAAACGATTTGCCAAATCAGGAACCTGCAGGGATTGAAAACTGGGAACAGAAAGATGACCCGGCACTTGTACGGGTTGATTTAACCGATGTTCCATTTGTCACCATTGATGGTGCTTCGACTCAGGATATGGACGATGCGCTGTACGCAAAGCGCACAGAATCCGGGGATTTTGAGTTAACCATTGCGATTGCAGATCCGACCGCTTATATCACACCTGATGACCAGATGGATAAAGTTGCCCGTGAACGTGGCTTTACGATTTATCTGCCGGGACGCAACATTCCAATGCTGCCGAGAGAGCTTGCTGACAACTTATGTTCACTGCGGGAAGGTGAAGTCCGCCCGGCGCTGTGCTGTACCGTCACCGTGGCTCAGGACGGCACCCTGCAAGATGATATCCGCTTCTTCTCAGCACAAATTCAATCTCACGCACGTCTGGTTTACGATCACGTCTCAGACTGGCTGGAGCTTGGAGAATCGAGTGACTGGACACCTTCAGATGAAATTGCTCAGGTCGTCCGCGATCTGTACGCCTTTTCTCAGGCTCGTATCTCATGGCGGGAAACTCACGCTGTGGTTTTCCCTGACAGACCGGACTACCGCTTTGAACTCAGTGAAGATAACGATGTCATTGCCATTCATGCCGACATGCGCCGAAGTGCCAACCGTCTGGTTGAAGAAGCGATGGTAACGGCGAACGTCTGTGCCGGTAAAGTGCTTCAGCAGCAATTCGGTACCGGCGTATTTAATGTCCACGACGGTTTTAAAACGGAGCGGATAGCCGATGTAATTGCGCTCATTACCGAGCACGGTATGAATGATCACAACGATGAAACGGTCAAAACGCTGGCAGGCTTTTCCGCGCTACGTCGTTGGCTCGCCACACAAGACACCAGTTATTTGGATAATCGTATTCGTAAATTCCAAAGCTATAGTGAAATCAGCAATCAGCCGGCACCACATTTTGCTATGGGGCTGGATGTCTATGCGACGTGGACATCCCCGATCCGCAAATATGGCGATATGATTAATCACCGCTTATTGAAGTCTTATATTATGGGTAAACCCCCGGTGCAAATGCCGGATGAACAAGTCGGTGAAGAGCTGGCCATCCATCGTAAGCATCATAAGATTGCTGAAAGAAGTGTCGGTGACTGGCTTTACGCCCGTACTTTGGCTGAAGAGCCGCAGAAGCAAACTCGCTACCACGCAGAAATCTTTGATATCAATCGTGCCGGCATGCGCGTCAGGTTACTCGAAAACGGTGCTACGGCATTTATTCCTGCACCGCTGATCATGGATAACAAAGAGCGTATCGAATGCCACGCAGATCAAGGTTATATCTATATCGATAAAGCATTGGTGTATAAACTGGGAGATACACTTGAAGTCACCCTCAACGAAGTGAATCAAGAAAACCGGAACATTATTGCTAAACCAACAGCAGTTTTTGCGGAGCCACCTCAAAACGACATCTCAGAAACGGCTTAATTCTGCACAGAGTTCACAATCTATATTGCATAAAAAAAGGTATTCAGATGAATACCTTTTTTATTTTACATCAACCGTAATGATTAAATCAGATCATGCTCAATATCAATTAAACATCATCAAACCCAGATCCATTAAGACCAAAATAGAGATTTCGGATCTTTCTCAACTTCTCGGATTAACGCTGTTAAATCTTCACTGCGTCCCAAGAAGGGATACGGCATCCACGCGTTTTTACCATCCGGCACATAAAGCGTCCACACTCGCGCGTGCTGATCCCACTGAATCTTTGCTACGGGTGTTGAATAATCATAATGACTGGAATCAAGCTTATAATGGTGTTTGAGAAACTGGACACCGTCCACAATCGGCTCAAAACATGACTTACCAATACCAACCGGCAATCCCTGATTGCGGTTTTGGCATAATAGTTCAGCTCGGTGTTCGATCTGACGTTGTAATAGGTTAACGACCGTCATCTATCCCTCAAATAAGCTTCTAATCAACTGAGATAGGCAATCATGACATATTTTTCATTCTGGTTGCATTGATCTCACAATGTACAGAGTATAAACCATTCCCCCCTTCAGCACGACACACAAAGATGAATTCTGCCTGCCCTATCAAAAGAAGGTTTCAGTTAGGGGCTGTTGACCTTTCGTGATGGTTTTTGCAGCAATTTGTCGTGCATTTAGTCAAGGCAGGTCATGTGAAGTGTAGCGATCTACATGAACCATGACCTAACGCTGGATAAATGAGCGACAAATGCTGCCCAGAGGGTTCATCTGAACGTGTCTTGCTCTTTGTTGCAGGTCATTTGCTTAGGATAGCTAAGCGGCATGCCCCGCGCCGCGATCAATACCCGTTCAGATTGAACAAAATTCAACCACGACAGGTCAACAACCCCTAGCATCATCTATCAAAGCGACGAATAATATTCGTGACGGTGGCCACTGATTAGCCAAAATCGAGATACAGTTGCAAAAGACTCTCTGAGTCTGTCCGAACATGACATGCAGCGATGCTTCTAAAACAGACAGTCACAAAAATGTCATCAAAATCTCATAGTATCGGAGCTTTATTACATAACTTGGAGTGGATTATGTTGCGGGTTGTTATCGGCCTATTTCTCAGTGTATGGGTAATGTCATCGCAGGTTGTTGCCAAAGAAATCAATATATCAGGGTCAACGTCGGTCGCACGGATTATGGATGTCCTCGCCGAAGACTATAATAAAGCTCATCCTGAAAACTTCGTCGCTGTTCAGGGCGTGGGATCAACCGCAGGTATTACTTTGTTGAAAAAAGGGGTTGCCGATATTGCAATGAGCTCGCGCTACCTGACTGAAGGTGAGCTGGATGAAAATTTAGAAATTAGACTCATCGCATATGATGGTTTGGCAATTGTGGTAAATCTCGCCAATCCGATCGAAAATCTGACCCGAGATCAACTCTACAAAATTTATAAAGGCCAGATTAGCAACTGGAAAGAGTTAGGGGGCAGAGATCAGAGAATTGCAGTCGTGACACGAGAAGCATCTTCCGGCTCCCGATTCAGTTTTGAGAGCTTGTTAGGATTAACCCGTGTCGTCAACAATCGTCTGGTTTCCGATATCAATCCAAGTAATCTGGTTGTCAACAGTAACAGCATGGTCAAAACGCTGGTCAATCACAACCCCCGGGCTATCGGCTTTATTTCAACCGGTTCGGTTGATCAGTCCATTAAAGCCGTCTCATTTGAAGGGGTGAACGCATCCACCAAAACGATTTCGGATGGTTCATATCAACTTTCCAGACCATTTTTAGTCATTGATTATTCAGATAAAGCCAATTCGGAAACCCAAGACTTTATCAAATATCTCCAATCGGATCGGGCACGGGAACTGATTTACAGTTATGGATATATTCCGTCGATAAAATAATTCTTTTGGAATCTCATTAAAAAGGACTGGCAATGCCAGTCCTTTTTAATTGTGCAGAACACTTCATAACCATTAAACGATAGGTTTTTCCTGTGGTGGTAAATCCTGCTGACGTAGCTTTTCGTTTTTCAGAGTCCGGTGTAGTAACTGGCTATATAGTGGTTCTCCACCGAGCAACTGAGCAAAGACAACTGCACCTAACACCGTAATAATTAATGGTAGAATCAAGTAATAGTTATTGGTCATCTCGATGACCAATAAAATCCCCGTGATCGGTGCCCGAACAGTTGCCGCGAATAATGCCCCCATCCCTGCAATTGCAAACATTCCCGGATCGAACGCCAGCTCAGGCAAGAAATTATGTGAAATCAGGCCAAATGCATAACCAAACAATGTCCCCAAGGCCAACATCGGAGCAAAAATACCACCGGGCGCACCAGAACCAAAGCAGAGCATTGTCGTTAAGATGCGTCCTAAAAATAGTAGCATCAACAAACCCGCAGTGTATCCGCCATTGGTAATGACAGGAATCAGTGCGATACCACCACCGGTTAGATCGGGCAGATACAGGAGCAATATGCCGAAACAGCCTCCCAGAAAAGAGCCGACCAATAAGTAACGTTTGCGATCATTGCGATGAATTCTGACAAAAACATCCTGAAAAAATGTCACCAGACGGTTGAAGAACACCCCGAAGATGCCAAATAAAATCCCCAGAAGTAAAAAAAGCCATAATGACTGAATTTCTGGCGCCTGATACTGAGGCATGGTAATCACAGCCGCCTGACCGTTAATCATCCGAAACACTATATTCGCGAAAACCGAAGAAATGATGACCGCTTTAATCGAAATCAGCGTGTAACGAAACTGAGGACGCATCTCTTCAACCACAAACATAATCCCGGCCAGTGGTGCATTAAATGCCGCCGATAACCCACCGGCAGCACCGGCAGCCAGCAATGAGTGCCGGGCGTCATCATTTTTAACTCTGAACAGACCAGAGATCATCCGACCGATCGCGCCCCCCATTTGAACCGTCGGACCTTCACGTCCCAGCACCATACCTGACCCCAGCGCGCCAAGTCCGCCGAAAAACTTCACGGGCAACACTCGCCACCAACGGATTTGTCGCATCCCGTCCATCGCGCCTTCGATTTCAGGAATTCCTGAACCGGCAGCTTCCGGAGCAAAACGGTGCACCAGAAAATAACCGATAAAAGCCAACCCCGCGCTGATCAAAAAAGCGGCGAGCCAAAGCGGCAGGACATTACCAATTTCACTAATCAGCCAACTGGTGCGTGTTTCTGAAACAAAATGAATCCCCAACTCAAAGTAGGTTCCGGCCAGGCCAGATAAAATCCCGACGAGAATAGAAAGCAATAAAACAGAGACTGGTGTCTTATCTTTTGAGAGAAACTGATTAATGGCATCTTTAGGCACTTTAGCTAACAGGGAAGGTTTGAATCTCTCTTTAGATCTCATTGAGTTAAGGCCTCACAAATGAAAATATCAATATCAACGGGCGTGAATTATACGCATCCTTATCATCTTCTATAGTTGCAATATTGCAATGTTGTATTTCATATATACGTGGTTCATGTTCTAGAAGCGACTTCACCAATTGAAAGCATTCCGCTATCTGTTCCACTATCTGATGATAACCACAGTTGCCGGTGAAAAACAAATCTGTGAACCACATAAAAAAACGCTACAACAAACGATCATCACACTTGAAATATCCGTATACCAAACCATAATCAAAGTGTAAGGCAAATGAAATAATCTCAACCGGAGGAACGATTCAGTCTTACATACAATTTGGATACAGGAAGAAAAATCCTAAGACCATTCCCGCCATTAGCTGGTTCATTGACAACCAGATCGCAAGCTCACGATATGAGTCGCGGGAAATAAAGGCGCGCTTTTGTAAGTGCGCCTTTTACATTTTATCCACTTGCAGAATCTCTGTATACTAGCCCTCAGCATTCTTTCTATTTGGAGTTGACGTCATGACTCAACGTATTCCTGCCAATATCATTACCGGATTTCTGGGAACAGGCAAAACCACAGCGATTCTGAATCTGCTTAAAAATAAACCCGCGAATCAAAACTGGGCCGTTTTGGTTAATGAATTCGGTGAAATCGGCATTGATGGTACCCTTTTATCTCAACAGAATGCTTTAGTGAAAGAGGTCCCCGGTGGTTGTATGTGTTGTACAGCCGGAGTGCCGATGTCAGTTGGAATTACAGCGTTGCTCCGCCAAAAACCGGATCGGTTGCTGATTGAACCAACAGGATTAGGACACCCCCGGGAAATCGTAGCGACGCTCACTTCGGTACAATATCAGCCCTATCTGGATTTAAAAGCAACCATTGCGCTGGTCGATCCGCGCAACCTCAGCAATCACAAATATACCACTCACCAAAACTTTAATGACCAATTGGCCTGTGCCGATGTCATCATTGGTAATAAAGTCGATCAATGCCAGGCGAACGATATTGACACTTTCAATGATTGGGTAACTGACCAGCAGCCCGCCAAAATTTTTCACAAACTGACCCGCTTTGGGGATATTCCACTGGAAGTGTTGGAACTTCCCCGTCGGGAAACGCCGCAACCGACCTCGGGGCACGCTTCTACCGACCATCATCATGCCCATGCCGAGCCGGTCTTTCAGTTAGCCCCCGGAGAAAAGTACCTGAGAAAAGAAAATCAGGGCGATGGCTATTATAGCTGTGGCTGGGTGTTCGGGGCGGAAATCCATTTCTCTTTTGATGCGTTATTTTCATTATTCAGTGAGCTGACCGCAGAACGCATCAAAGCAGTGATCAATACCGATCGGGGCTGCTACGCATTTAACGTCAATCATCGCGTTGTCTCCGTGCATGAAATATCACTGGATGGATTTGAGTCGAAAATAGAAGTGATCGATTCCCAACTGATGCCTTGGGATGAGCTGGAACAGATTCTGCTCGGGCTGGGGCAACCGGCGGAACAATGATGTGTCGCCAGAGGAAGTAATACGCCATCTTTC
Source organism: Vibrio ruber DSM 16370 (assembly GCF_900163965.1). GTDB lineage: Bacteria > Pseudomonadota > Gammaproteobacteria > Enterobacterales > Vibrionaceae > Vibrio > Vibrio ruber. The sequence goes on along the minus strand of NZ_FULE01000012.1, from coordinate 20,897 downwards.
ACCTATCAACACGGATAAAGCAATCATAACAGCGTGATGCTGTCATGATTGTTGGCTGAATTGCGGTCAGATCAAGCGTTACGGCTAGATTAACGTTTATTGCGTAAGTAACGTTTACGCCGTTCCTCTTTATGCTTTGCTTTCTCGGCTGCTTTTCTGGTTGCTTCCAGTTCAGCATCAATCAATTCCTGATGGATCATCTCTGGCCGCTCCAGTGTAATTGCCCCAATGGTACCGGCGCGCAGTTCATGTAACAGAATTTCCGATGCTTTATGTAAATCAATCCGGCCACCAGCCCGTAAAGCACCGCGTTTACGGCCAATTGCTTCCATCCATTCGAGATCCGATTGTGGCTCTTCATCAATCTGATAACGCGCTTTCAATAAATCCGGATAAGCCTGAGCCAGATATTCAACCGTGTAAAATGCCACTTCATCGTATTCCATCGCGGTATCTTTCACTGCGCCGGTCGCAGCAAGGCGGAAACCAGAGTGCGGATTCTCCACTTTTGGCCAGAGAATTCCCGGAGTGTCCGATAAAACAATCCCATTTTGCAGGTTAATCCGTTGCTGACGACGTGTGACGGCAGGCTGATTCCCTGTCTGAGCGATTGTCCGTCCGGCCAATGCATTGATAATGGTCGATTTACCAACATTGGGAATTCCCATGATCATTGTCCGAATATTTTTACCGATTTCTTCCCGATGGGGCGCCAGTTTGCGACACAGTTCCATGATCTGATTGACCTCCTGAGTATTCTGGGTCGTAATCGCCAACGCTTTTACCCCTTTCTCTTGCTCAAGGTGCTCAATCCAAAGTGCCGTTGTGGCAGGGTCTGCCAGATCACGTTTGTTCAACACTTTCACGCAGGGCTTGTCCCCCCGAAGTTCGGCAATCATCGGATTTTCGCTACTAAATGGAATACGGGCATCCAGCACTTCAATAATGACATCAATCTGGGGAATGACTTCTTCGATTTCCTTACGTGCTTTATACATATGTCCCGGAAACCATTGGATTGTATTGTTAACCATTTGAAACGAACCTTTCACCGATATCCGTTTGTTCTGTTGCCTCTGAACCGATGCTCTTTGATACATTCAGGGCGTGACAAACGGACGGATTTGATAAAATGCCGGCATTCTAACATGCTCAGTGTGAAATTGGGGATTGTTATTATATCTGACCATGGTGGACGGTACTGACTCCGCCTGCTCCGGAGAAAATCGCACCACTGTGGCTCACGAATAACGATCATTTAGGATCAAAACAGTACAGATAAAAAAGTGCCGCCTAAAGGTAGGGACGGCACAAGAGGTATAGCCATCATTGAGATAGGCTATTTTTTTGCAGATTGGAGATCTTCTGCCACATTTACAGATGAATCGAACTCTGCTGGCGAAACGGGTAAAACCTGACGAACATACTCTCCCGGAGCATCATCGAGTACAGGGTAGTTCTCATTGCCGGTTGCAAACGGTTCAATTTTTTCCTTCGCACAGAAGCCACACAGCCATTCATTCCAGTGAGTCCACCATGAGCCGTCTTGCCGTTGTGCATTGGCCAGCCATTCATCGGCACTATCTTCATGCGTATCATTCAACCAGAAACCATATTTCTTTTTATCCGGATGATTGATAATGCCGGCAATATGACCGGATTCGCCCAACACGAACGTTTTATTACCGCCGGTTTTCATCGCACCGTCATAAGTGCCTTGCCATAACGCAATGTGATCTTCTTTGGTTGAAATGAAATAGCTCGGAATCTTAATCTTATCCAGATCAATCCATACACCACCGACTTTAACGCCTTTATTCTGGATCAGTTTGTTCTCCAGATAGAGATCTCTGAGCAAGAAATTATGGCACGTAGCTGTCACATTGGTGCTGTCACTATTCCAGTACAACAGGTCAAAATCGACAGGATTAGAACCTTTCAGATAGTTATCGACATAGTAATTCCAATAGAGATTATTCTCCCGTAGCAGACTGAATGTCACACTCAATGAACGACCATCCATATACCCACGAGATAGGTTTTGCATCTCAATTGCACTAATGACAGGATCATTGATATAAGCACCGACTTCACCTGGCTGAGAGAAATCCAGCAAGGTCGTAAAGAAAGATGCAGATTTAATCCGTTTTTTCATGCGTTTCGCAGCATAATAAGCAATCGCAGTTGCCAGCAAAGTGCCGCCAATACAATAACCTGCTGCGTTAATCTGTTCCTGTCCGGTAATATCTTCTACGACAGAAACAGCCTTTACCACACCATCGATGACATAGTCTTCATAACCCAACTCGGCCTGTTCTCTGCCCGGATTACGCCAAGACATCATAAAGACACTATGGCCTTGTTCCAGCAGCCAGCGAACCATTGAGTTCTGTTCCCGGAGATCGAGAATGTAGTATTTATTAATAAATGGCGGCACAACCAGCAACGGGGTGCTATAAACTTTTTCAGTCAGCGGTGTGTACTGAATTAGCTCAAACAACTCGTTTCTGAAGACGACTTTACCCGGTGTCGTTGCAACATTCTGACCGACCCGGAATGCATTGTTATTGGTCATCCGAATTTTCAAAATATCGGCACTGGAGGCAACATCCTGTTTCAGTGCTTCCATACCATCAACCAGATTCTTGCCGTTAGACTCAAGCGTCAACCGCAATAATTCCGGATTAGTCGCGATAAAGTTGCTGGGTGACATCGCGTTGATTGTCTGACGCGAAAAGAACCGTAAGCGTTCTTTCACTTTGTCATCCAAACCGTCAATGGCATCAATTGTGTCAAGGTATGTTTTGCCAAACAGTAAATAGGATTGCATGATAAAGTTGTACATGGCGTCATCTTTCCATGACTCATCCGCAAAGCGCTTATCGCCATGTTCCGCTTCAATCAGCAATTCTTTATTACCGGCAAGGGCAACATTTTGCCAAATTTCCAACTGCTTTTGCCACCACGCCATCTGAAGATCGAGTAATGCAGCCGGTTGGTTGGCAGCCCTTTCAAAAAGTTTTGCAGTATCCTCAAAATTCACTTCCTGCATCGCTTTATTCAAGGGCGAACGAAAGACTTCCTGCTGTGCTTCAAAATCAGTCCACCATTTTTGATTGGTTTCCTGAATTTTCATCAGGTAGTCTGAGAAGAAGTGTTGATTCATAACCTACTCCCTAGTTCAGAAAAAAGCCGCCCGCGAAGGCGGCCAAAAGACACGGAGTTACGCAGGAGTGACTGTTGAAATGTTTTCTGAAGTTAATTTCTCAACATCATCTTTAAACTCTTTGGCAATCGCCTGAAGTTTATTGCTGTCATCAACCATTTGTTGAGATAGCTTAGAAAGCGCACCCATTTGCTGAGTGTTGAAAGCGGTTAGAGAAGCAACGTCTTTCACATCACTCGCTGCTTTCATCTGAGCAAGGCCGATATCACTGTAAGTTTTCATTGATTTCAACTGAAGCTGAGTCAATACTTCAACATTTTTAGTCAGTAATTTGTTGAATTTAAAGTAAGGTTCTAATGTTTTCTCTGTTTGATCAGTAAATGATTTAAAGAAATCCGTATACATATTTTCATCTCCAATTGTGGGTCAAATCTTCATTTTTATTTAGCCAACGGCTTTCACTATGACTGCGGTTCCCATTCCTCCGCCGATACATAATGATGCCACCCCATACTGTTCACCTCTCCGTTTCAATTCGTGAATAAGCGTGACCAGTATGCGATTTCCAGATGCACCAAGTGGATGACCAAGTGCGATCGCTCCACCGTTTACATTCGCTTTTTGCAAAATTGCGTCTTCAGAGACTGCGTGTTCTCGTGATAAACCTTTGACAACGCCCAATGCCTGAGCCGCAAATGCTTCATTCAATTCCAGCAGATCCATGTCATTTAATGTTTTTCCAGCTCGTTTGAGTGCTTTCGCAACCGCAGGCACTGGCCCAAGCCCCATCACTTTCGGATCAACACCAGCCTGTGCATAGCTGACAATTTCGACCAGTGGTGTTAAGCCATGCGTTTTAACCGCACTTTCAGAAGCCACGATGATGGCACTGGCACCATCATTCAGACCGGATGCATTCCCCGCTGTCACCGTACCATCTTTGGCAAAGGCAGGGCGCAGGCGTGCTAAACGCTCAATTGATGTGTCCGCTTTTGGATACTCATCGGTATCGAACATGACGGTATCACGCTTGATTTTCACTTCAACCGGTACGATTTCATCGACAAATTTACCGGCTTTGATCGCTGCCACGGCTTTCTGTTGACTGCTCAATGCAAACTGATCTTGCGCTTCCCGCGAAATATCATATTCTCCGGCAATATTCTCTGCGGTACACCCCATGTGATACTGATTAAATATGTCTGTTAATCCGTCACGAATTAACAGATCAACCAAGGTCATGTCACCCATCTTGTGGCCATCACGGATACTGCCTGATAAGGCATACGGAATTTGAGACATCACCTCAACACCAGCCGCCACGACGATTTGAGCATCGCCACTTCGAATATGGCTGACACCTTCCATGACAGCTTTCATGCCACTGCCACAAACCATGTTAATGTTATAGGCGGGCGTAGTTTCGGGAATACCGGCAAAAAGTGATGCCTGACGGCCGATACTCATGCCCTGCCCGGCACTAATCACATTTCCGACAATTACTTCATCAATCGTTTCAGGAGCGAGTGAAGCCGCACTCAATACACCTTGGATGGCAGTCGCCCCAAGATGTCCGGCATCCACGTCTTTCAGACTGCCGCCAAACGAGCCGACAGGCGTACGCTTTGCCGCAACAATAAATACTTTTTCCATGATTTCGCTCCCCGATTAGCTCATGTATAGTCCGCCGTTGACAGATAATGTGGCGCCTGTCATATAGGCAGCACCGTCACTTACTAAGAAGCTGACTGTCTGGGCGATTTCTTCGGGTTTAGCAAGACGTTTCATTGGGACTTGTCCGACGATAGACTCGAGGACTTCAGGCTTCATTTCTTCCACCATGGGGGTGGCTGTATATCCGGGTGCGATGACATTAACGGTTACACCAAAACGTGCACCTTCGGCAGCTAAAGCTTTGCTAAAGCCAATCATGCCGGCTTTCGCAGCAGAGTAGTTTGTTTGACCGAACTGACCTTTCAGGCCATTCACTGATGAAATATTGATCACGCGACCATAGCCTTTATCACACATCGCACCGAATAAAGGTTGAGTCACATTGAATACACTGTTCAAATTGGTATCAATAACATCTTTCCAGTTTTGAGCAGTCATTTTTTTAAATACACCATCTCTTGTAATGCCGGCATTATTAATGACGACATCGACACTTCCTTCCTCCTCAAGGAGCAATGACAATCGTTGTGCACACTGTGCTGTATCCGTGACATCCAATTCAAGCAGACGAACCTGATCTTCAGTAAACCCTTTTTGAGTAAACCAATCGATAGCGCACTGGTATGCTCCAGTATAATATGTTGCGACAACACGGAATCCTTCCGCGACGAGTTGACTAGAAATAGCAGAACCAATACCGCCCTTTGAGCCGGTAATCAAAGCGATTCTTTTCATTCAAGACTCCATCCTAAAATAATTAAATTCAATATGTTTTATAATGAAAGGTGTCAAATGAGGAATGGACACCAACCGACAAATGTTAAAACAATGTAACAACTTCAAAGCCTTTGAAATCAAATAAAAATATTTTCTTCATTATTTAAGCTAATATAAGGCTTCAAATTTTCAAATAAATGTTGAAATAAATTTACCAACAAAGATGAATGTCACAAAAAACGCCATTGTTATTTTATAATAATAACAATGGCGTTTAAGTGTATGATTTAATAGATAAAATTATGGGTTCATTTGAGAATGATTTTAGAGATATACAGCACAATCAATAGGTTAAACATCTAATAAAATAAATAATCAAAAAAACAAATTTGTCAAAAATAAAAATTAAATTACATTTGTTTATTGTGAAATTAATTATTTATATCAATATAAATAAAAGCCAATCTAATCTTTATTTAAGATTTAATTTACTAATAAAATATTTCCCCGCTATCAGCATCAAAATAAATTTTATCAACTGATTTCAAACCACCACAATAAATAAAATAGACATGGCGTTCTTGGTAACGAACAGAACGGACCCAACCTTTCAGCTCGTCAAAATCTTCCGGCACGCACATTTGTTCATCGATGAGCTGTCCGGTGATTTGGATAAATTTTTCTTTATACATCAGTAAATCATCTGATTTATTAATATAACTCATCAGAATCTCTTCTCTTTCTTCTTTGGAAATCACCGGAACCTGTTCACTTAACTGATCCATTGCGACCCACTCAGCGATTTCCGGCCCCCCTTGCTGATAGACAAAATATCTGGAAATCCGACCCCAGCCTTGCTTTTGCTCCAGCACAGTGACTGGGTCACCTTTATACAAATATCGCACAGGAAAAGATTCCGGATCAGGAGCATTCCTGATTGCCAATTTATGTTCATTTACATAAAAATGCGTATTGACTTCTGCCTCTGCCGTTTCATCAGGCTGCTCGGTTGAAGTATTGGGTAATACTGGCTTTTTCTTCTTTTTTGTTACACCTTGTTCGGCTGCGTCTTGTGCCGGTTTCATATAAAACAGATAATACCCAGCCCCGGCACCACCGACTCCCAACAATAAGATCAAAATCATCAGTACTTTTTTCATATAATCAGCGCCTCTTTGTATCTGTTTTGTTATCGGCAACGGAAAGATTCACTTAACAATAACTTGTGTTGATTGTAACGTATAGAAACTTACGTAAAAACCGGATGACTTCACGTTGTGAGTTGCACCAAAATCATTCATTCATGATTATTTTACGCACCAAAATACATCATCTGAAACCATCCCCATATCTGAATCACTGAGCATAGAAGCACTTACTTGTTGGCTTAAAACTTGTACTGCTCACTACAATTGAAGTGAATTGCACATATATAGGGAGATAATAAAGATGCAAGAAACACTGACAGTTGTGCTTGCTGGTGGAATCGGCTCACGTCTTTCCCCATTAACGGATCACCGGGCAAAACCGGCTGTTCCTTTTGGTGGTAAATATCGCATTATTGATTTTACTTTAACCAACTGCCTGCACTCCGGATTAAGACGGATTCTGGTACTAACCCAATATAAATCTCACTCGCTACAAAAACATCTTCGGGACGGATGGTCCATATTCAACCCTGAACTGGGAGAATACATTACCGCTGTCCCGCCGCAGATGCGCAAAGGCGGTAAATGGTATGAAGGGACAGCTGATGCCATCTTCCATAATCTGTGGCTGCTTTCGAGAAGTGATGCGAAGTATGTCGTGGTGCTATCCGGTGACCATATTTATAAGATGGACTATGCCGCAATGCTGGAAGAGCATATTGCCAATCAGGCAAAACTCACCATTGCCTGTATGGATGTTCCCCGGAATGAGGCGAGTATATTCGGGGTTGTCTGTACTGATGACAACGCAAAAATTACTGAATTCATTGAAAAACCGCTCGACCCGCCAGCGATGATCACACAACCAGAACGTAGTCTCGTGTCCATGGGTGTCTACATTTTCAATATGGATGTCCTGCAAGAAGCATTAGTTGATGACTCAGAACGAGAGCATTCGAGTCACGATTTCGGTAAGGATGTCATTCCGGAACTGATCAAAACCAACGCCGTATTCGCTTATAACTTCTATGGTGACAAAGGGCGAGTTGCCAAGGACTGCTACTGGCGAGATGTCGGAACACTCGACTCCTATTATCAGGCCAATATGGATCTGCTCGAACCAGTCCCACCGATGAATATTTACCAGAAAAACTGGGCTATCCGTACCTATGAGCCTCAGTTCCCGCCAGCCCGGACCGTTTCATCAGCAACCGGAAATGAAGGGATCTTTATCAATTCGATGATCGCCAACGGCGTCGTCAATTCTGGTGGATCCGTACAGCACTCGATTATTTCTTCCAATGTGCGGATCAATGATAGTGCAACGATTGTCGATAGTATTATTTTCGATGATGTTGAAATAGGCGAAGGATGTCAGTTGGTCAATTGTATTATCGATAAGCATGTCCGTGTCCCCCCTTATACACAAATCGGGGTAGATCCCGTGCAAGACAAAAAACGCTTCCATGTGTCAGAAAAAGGTATCATCGTCGTACCGGAAAGCTATCACTTTACTAATTAACCTCGTACCAACCACCATGTATAAAAAAAAACCGTATTTCTCTCGAAATACGGTCAAATTTCAGGCATATACTCTCTCAAAGAGAACATCATAGGGGGTAGCCTTTAAGAGAACACTGCTCGATACGTATGAGTATGGAATATTTTTACTCGGAGAAAAACAGTAAAAAGCCACCCCGTTCAATTCCTCTTTTACAATGTATTGGTTTCATTCCGTTTTGTTAAAAGAAGATAAATCAAACCCCAATTATCAATAAAAATAATTGATTTATATAGAATATTTCGTATATAAAATAATCTAACATTATGGACTCAGAAAAACATTCAACATGAGTCATCCATGAGCATGGAGCAAAATCAATGCAAACGATCCAACGCAAATTATCGGAAAAGAAACATATTGCCCTTGTCGCGCACGATCACCGCAAGGCTGACCTACTCGCATGGACCAAGCAAAACCAAGCACAACTCGCCAATCATACGCTTTATGCGACGGGCACAACGGGTCACCTTTTAAACCAGGAAACCGGTCTTGATATCATTCAAATGATCAGTGGCCCGATGGGCGGAGATCAGCAGATCGGTGCTTTAATTTCTGAATGTAAGATCGATGTGTTAGTGTTTTTCTGGGATCCGCTGAATGCCGTACCGCATGATCCAGACGTAAAAGCACTGCTGCGCATTGCCAGTGTGTGGAATATTCCAATGGCACTCAACCGTGCCACAGCCGATTTCATTTTTTCATCCGCGTTGATAGCGCAAAGTACCGATATCGAAATCCCTGACTATCAGTCCTATATCAATGCCCGAAAAATACTATAAGGGACTGAATTTATCATTTAGAAACCGCGTATGGCCCCTCAAGCAGTTCTTTGACGAAGGATGAACCACCGGCATTGTAGGCAATCCAGACTTTCTCTCTTGCCCGGGTCATCGCAACATAAAACAGGCGACGCTCTTCTGCATCGGGGAAAGTTTCATCTGATAATGTTAAAACATCATCCAAATGCATGGTTTTCGCTTTAGCCGGAAACTGTCCTTCATCTACATTCACAATGATGACAAAATCAGCCTCTTTGCCCTTACTCGCATGACATGTCATGAACTGAATATCGAGCTGACGATATTGCTTCTGCCATGCTGTGAGCAATTCGGGTTTGTGATAGTGATTTCTGCCAAGAATTAATAGTGATTTGACTTCATTCTTGGCTGTCCCCTTCCGATTGAGCTGTTCGATAACCTTTTCGATCCGTGATTGAGGAAGCAGTGCCACCGCATTGCTTTTCTGTGTTTTCAGACTATTGAGCGATTTCGGTATCTGCTGTGGATTAGCCTGTACAAAAGCATTTGCGACCTCTGCCAGTCGGTTGTTAAACCGATATGTGGTATCCAGATGTGTTACTGTCGAGGCAGGAAAACGCTGCTTGAAACCCGTGGTTAGATCGACATCAGAACCGGCAAACTGATAAATCGATTGCCAATCATCGCCGACGGCAAAGAGATTGCCACTTGATGAATGTTGTTGGCAAAGTGCTTCTAATAACGCAAGACGTGGTGGCGAAATATCCTGATATTCATCGACCATAATAAACGCCCAACGGGATTGATATTTTTTCTTTCTGACATAAGCCGTCGCCCGGCTGATCATCAGATTAAAATCCAGTTGCCCCTGTGTCTTCAGCATATCATTCCAAGCCTGATAACATGGCCAACAGAGTGCAAGTTCACTGTTCAGGCGCGGGTAATCTTCACGCTCGACAATTCTTTGCTGAATCTCTTTTTTACTAAAGCCCAACAGCGACAGTTGTTCAACCTGCTGCGTCAACCAAGAAATCAATTTAGGGTTTTCGACATGACTCCCCAGCTCTTCATCCCCTTTGATATAAGCAATCGGCCATTGATTTAAATGTTTCTGCCAGCGTTTAAAATTGGTCGGAGTCATCCAGTGTTTTTTGAGCCAGTCGGTCATCCAAGCTTCTTTAAGCTTGGCTTCGCCGACAATCGGAGACAGTTGCACATTCTGCCCTTCAACTTCCTGAATAATCCGTAACCCAAGCTGATGAAACGTATTGACTGTCACATGCGTCGCTGCCGGCCCGACCCGGTCTTTTAGGCGCTGTTCCATCTCCGATGCAGCGTCTTTTCCGAATGACAGCAACAGGATCTGGTCGCCCGTAGCCAACCCACTTTCAATCAAATAGGCAACCCGGGCAGACAGCACGCTGGTTTTGCCCGAACCGGCACCGGCTAATACCAGATTATAATCATCGTTTAAAAGCACTGCAGACTGCTGTGACGGATTTAACGGGGATGATTCAAGCGTCTTAAATAACGTATTCCACCGCTCGCGCTCTGCCTCAACCCATGCTTCATTACGCTGTGACAGCATCACTGATGGTTGATGGTACCATGCGCCAATTTCTGAAATCAGCCCCGGAACTCGCTGCTCAATCTCATCAAGAGACATCCCCAATGTTGTCAAATCACGGCTCACCTGACGGTGCCACTCTCTGATCTTGGAATGCGCAAGAAACACAGGTTCATTCCGGCGTTGATTCAGCGCTTGCTGCCAAGCCGGTAAGTAAGTAGAAAGCTGAGCACACTGTAATTGATGCCATTGGCGATAAGCAGCGACGGCTTGGTCAGCGAATTTCCGACACTGGGGCCAAGGTAGCCCCCGGATTAACCAACTATAACGCTGACCGTCATGTTCATGGGCAAAAAACTCAAGTTCTCCCCACACAATCCCGCGCCGGACACGGACTGAACCATCCCAGACTGCAAATGGAATTCTTTCTTCTGCGACACTAGAACGGACAATGAGTTTCTCGCCATCAATTGCGACTTGGTAAAACTCATCATTCATAAAATATTTTGCAGTATTACTAGCTTTCAGCTGCATCAGTTATGCTCATTGACTTGGGGTTCAACGTATAAATTCAGTTACACGCGTAAGAATATCTGAAGTATGTCCTCCGTGCAGTCGAAATCCTGCCCAAAGGTAACGAGGGTCTATTTATATATAAAATAGTCATTTATCTCAACGCTTCTGGGGCATCATAGCAACATCATTGTTTAACTGACATTCCCAGCGATAACAAATATCACAACCAGACAGGTTGTTCCGTCAACAGCTTGTCATTTCCCGCTTGGAAATTACGCCATATTTTGATGTCGGTTACTGAAAAGACAGACAAAAGTTCAATACGTTACAGTCCAGTTCTGATATCATTCACGATAGTGACGCAACATGAATGAAATGGTTGAAATCCTGTGAAATTCCTCAGTCAGATTCGTGGTTATTGGGCGAATAAAACGTTCCATTATTCTGTCTTAATTCTAATTGCACTGCTAGGTGTGGTATTACCGACTTGGCATTATCAACTATCAACTTGGATTACCCCGCTGATTCTGGGGATTATTGCAGCAGCACTGACAGAACAAGATGATAGTCTTACCGGAAGGCTCAAAACCATTAGTCTGGCGCTGATCTGTTTTGCGATCGCGACATTTTCGATTGAAATCCTGTTTCATCACCCGCTCTTATTTGCGATCGGTCTGGCCCTTTCCACATTTGGTTTCATTATGCTCGGCGCAATCAGCTCGCGCTATGCCAGTATTGCATTTGGCTCACTGTTGATTGCTGTCTATACCATGATTGGCGAACACCAAAGCCCCGGATTCTGGTTTCAACCGACGTTACTGCTTGCCGGTGCACTGTGGTATTACCTGCTGTCAATTGTCTGGCTGGTTCTGTTTCCTAATCGTCCGGTCAAAGAAAATCTTGCCGCTGTTTTTTTCAATCTGGCGGACTACTTCGCCCTGAAAAGTGAACTGTTTCATCCGGTCTCACAAGTGCAAATTCAACCCTATCGGATTCGTGAAGCCAATTTCAATGCTCAGATTGTCACTGCGCTGAACCAATGTAAGGCAACATTACTTTCTTATAGCAAGAGAGGCCAGATTCATACCACCAGTCACCATTTTTTGAACACTTACTTTCTCGCGCAAGATATTCATGAGCGTATCAGTTCAACACACTATCGGTATCAGGAACTCGCGGAACATTTTAGCCGCAGTGACATTCTTTTTCGTTTCCGGCATCTGTTAGAAACGCAAGCTCAGGCATGTCGGGAAATCGCAACCAGTATCAAAGAAAACCGTGAGTATCAACACCCGAACGCATCTGCTCTGGCACTGGATGAACTGCACATCTCGATGCAGTATTTACACGCCCATTCCCGCCCAGAGTGGAAGTCGTTATTTGCCCAGCTCAATTATCTGTTGAACAACCTGTCCACCATCGAAAAGCAGTTATGTCATATCGGCCATCCTGAAAGTAACCAGTTTGATGAAAACCAACTTTCAGATACCAATCCTTATGGGCTGAGAAGTATGTGGCAACGGGTCTGGAGTAACATGAACCGGGATTCACTGCTGTTTCGTCATGCGATTCGGATGTCCGTCACATTCACAACCGGCTATGCTATTTTACAGAGTTTCGACCTCGAACTGGGATACTGGATCCTTCTCACAACACTGTTTGTCTGCCAGCCCAATTTCTCCTCGACCCGACAAAGAATTACGCTCCGTGTTATCGGGACGATTTCCGGATTATTTATCGGCGTATTACTGCTGACCTTGTTTCCCTCTCAGGCAAGCCAGGTCACACTGATCGTCATCTCCGGTGTGATGTTTTTTGCCTTCCGGAATAATAATTACGGCTACGCAACCGGATTTATCACCGTCTTAGTTCTCTTTTGCTTTAACCAAATGGGCGCCGGATATGCAGTGGTGCTACCGCGTTTGCTTGATACACTCATCGGGTGTGGCCTTGCTGTATTCGCCGTATCTTTCATTCTGCCGGACTGGCACGCTAAAAGGCTCCACCGTGTCATGGCTGAAGCGATTCGAAGTAATAAAAACTATCTGGATCAAATGATGGTGCAATACCGTATCGGCAAGAAAGATAGCTTGAGTTATCGTGTCGCCAGAAGAGAAGCACATGATCAGGATGCAGCACTCACCACCGCAATCAATAACATGCTGTCCGAACCGGGGAAATACAGAAAAGCAGAAGAAGAAAGCTTCCGCTTTTTAACCTTAAATCATGCCCTGCTCAGTTATATTTCAACCATCGGAGCACACCGGACACAATTGGATGATGAATCGGTTATCCACCTGATTCTGAATGGCCACCGCGTCATTCACCAACACCTGCAACAACTCCATGAGCAACTGGAACATCACCAAAACAGCTGTGATATCAGCCAGATTGAAGATACAGGATTAGAAAAGCAACTGGCAGAATGGCATGAAGAAGACAAAGGTTCAGTCCGTTTAGTGTTGCAACAACTGCATCTGATTCACCGGATTCTCCCCGAATTACATGCACTGGCAGACAAACTGGCAGCCCGGGTCGGACAGGAATCACACTGAGGTGGCCTCCGACGCCTTCCCCTCAGCCTGCACGAGTCCTAACCGCCACCCATAGAAAAACCATAGTTCAAATTCGGTTTACATAATTCATGCTTATCAAACGGGCTTAAATTGACACTTCGTTGCAAAAACAAACGTTTTTGTGCAGCATTCTTGCTTTTATCTGACATTTTACGGACAAAAGCATTTATCGAAAAACTTAGACTCTAAGACTGAACCGAACAATAAACATACAAAATCAGAACATCGTGGCCTGACTTAATCAGTGATGGAGAAACGGAGTATAACGATGCAGACACAACTCAGTCATAGTCACCATTATTTCTCGGTATCCGAGCCTAGCTTATCAAGCTACCAGTTTGAATCATTGAAAGCGCAACTCAAACAGTTGACTCCAGCTCAGTTGCGAAGTCTTCAGAGCGAAATCGATGCAAACTTATCTTCAGAACGTTCGCCGCTTCTGACTCACGAAGAGTTGGAAGTGCTCTCGAGTCTGTTCTAAGGCATCGGCCGTCATGCGTCAGCCGACTTACACTTACAGTATTCAAGAAAAAAATGTACCTGAGTCATATTTTGGCTATAATATGAACATGACCAAGGGAGATTTTATGTCTGTATCTGCACTTCAGTCCGGTTATCAAATGCTCAATAACGCGACTCAAATGACCAATGAGGCAAGTCGTGATATAAACCGTGCTGCGCAATATCGTAATGATGAACAGATGCAACAAGAACCACGCGCGGTCGATTCTGCACTCGCTCCCCAGCAAAATACTATTCGCCAACAGAAAGAAACAGCCGACAAAGAACCGGATCAAACCCAAGTTGACGCCTTAATAAAACTTAATCAGGCAACACAATATAACCGTGCCGGTGCCAACGTCATTCAGCGTGAGCAGGACATGATTGGCTCTTTACTCGATATTCAAGTCTGATAGTGGTACTGATCGGATAGCGGTCATCCGCTATAAAATCGCTTATTTCGGTAGTTCCGGCCACAGCAATGCTAAATCAAGATGTGCTTCAATCGCATCAGCGACCCGATTCAGGGCATCCTCTTTCAACCGGACATGATCAAGCGTTTGAAGCTCTCCGCTCCCCGCCCATTGACATAAACATTGCATGACTTCTGTTTGGTCAAAAATTCCATGCAGGTAAGTTCCGAATACCTGATTAGCATCATCCATCAAACCATCTTCCCGGCCATCCTGTAACCGGATAATTGCTTGATCACGACTGCCATCCCGTCGATGTGAATACCCGGCGTGAATTTCGTACCCTTTGACTGGTATATTATTGCCGTCGAAACAGAGTGATCCTTGCACATTGGTCAGATATTTTTGTGCCATCAATTCGGTATCGATATCCAGTATCCCCAATCCCTGACTGACACCCGGCTCTCCTTCGATACCGAGCGGATCACGAATCGTCTGACCAAGCATTTGATATCCGCCACAGATACCGATGACTTTACCCCCATAACGCAGATGCTGCATGATATCTTTATCCCACCCCTGTGCTCTTAAAAACGCAAGATCAGCACGGGTTGATTTGCTACCGGGCAGGATAATCAGATCAGCATGGCGGAGTCTTTCTCCTTTTCTGATATAACGAAATGAAATTTCCGGGTGGTGGCGCAAGGCATCGAAATCGGTATGGTTACTGATACGAGAGAGCACCGGTACCACCACTTTCAGCTTCTCATCTCCTTCACGGACTTCGGTCGCCACAATTGCATCTTCAGCTTCAATATCCAATCCATGTAAATAAGGCAATACACCGATCACCGGCTTACCGGTTTTCTGCTCCAGCCAGTCAAGCCCTGACTGAAGCAGGCGAATATCCCCGCGAAACCGATTGATCACAAAACCAATAACTCGCGCCTGTTCAGACTCGGAAAGTAACGCCAGCGTGCCATACAAATGTGCAAAAACACCACCACGATCAATATCTGCCACAATAATCACCGGCACATCCGCCGATTCCGCGAAACCCATATTGGCAATATCATTTTCACGCAGGTTAATTTCGGCCGGACTGCCCGCCCCTTCAATCATGATACTGTCATACGTTTCACTGAGATGCTGAAAGGAATCCATCACTACATGCAGCGCAGTTTTCTTATAATCATGGTAACAATCCGCTTCCATATTGGTGATCGCTTTGCCCTGCAGAATAATCTGTGCACCGGTATCGGAATTGGGTTTGAGCAAAACAGGGTTCATATGCACTGAGGGTTCAATCCCGGCAGCGAATGCCTGAACCGCCTGAGCACGCCCGATTTCTCCTCCGTCAGATGTCACAGCGCTATTCAATGCCATATTCTGAGGTTTAAAAGGCGCAACCCGGACACCCCGACGGTAAAGTACCCGGCACAGCCCGGCAACAAGGACACTTTTTCCTGCATCGGAGGTTGTTCCCTGCACCATCAGGGCATTCAACGAAGATTTCATTATCGAGCGGCTCCATCGGAAATAAACAACTGTCACCATCAGAATTTTGGGATTCACTCAAAGAATCATAACTAGCTGATAGGTAACACTTGAATATCTGTCCTAATCGTTTAAATTAAAAATCAATATATTATACTTCTCTCTATATAAAGGGAATCAAACCGATAGGACGTTTTATGCTAAAACAGGCTTTCAGTCTCACCATTACGGGCCTCGCTTTTATCTTTGCACCGCTGTCAGCCCATGCCGCAAACTTTAATTACAATTATCTTGAAGTCCGGGTCAGCGGCGGGCCTGAATCTATCGGGTCAGAATTCAGTATGAGTGTGGTGGACAATTTTCATGTGCTCGGTCATGCCGACACCCAAATGGATAACGATTGGGATCTGGCTGCCGGGATTGGCTTTAATGGTCCGGTGACCCAATTTGCTGATGTATTCGGTGCGATGCTGTTACATCAAATCAAACGTCCCCGGGATGAAGGTGGTGAATCTGATACCTTGGGAGAAATCAATATCGGTGCCCGGCTGTGGATTGGTGAACAGTTAGAAGTTTATGGCAAACTGGGAAAACTGGATGAACATTCTGTCGTCAGTTTCGGTGCCCGTTTCCACTCAACCGATCAACTCTCTTTAAATATGGGATTTGATAATAACGGACTTTGGGGGCCACGAACCGTCCTCGGTGTCCGCTACGAATATTAATCACCTTTGTGACCGGTTTTCTCTGGAAACCGGTCAACGATGTCCACCATCAAATCATTGCTCCCTGCCCCCTCAGCTGATGAATTCACTAATGAGACTGAATGACACTCGACGTCACTGGTTCCCAATAATGATCTCTGAAATGAACCAGCGCTTGATGTAAATTTTCTTCCCGAATCGGTTTGACCAGTATGTATTCTGCCCCTGCATGTAAGAAATCATTCTTCGTTTTTTCAGTATCATCAGCAGTACATGCATAAATTGGCGTGTCTAGTCTGAGCTGATGTTTAACAAAGTCCGTCACTTCCACACCATCCATGCCCGGCAACTGGTTATCCATTAAAATTAAATCAAAGCCCATTTTTTTCAGCGTTTCAACCGCAACCGTTCCATCCTCAACCCATGTCACCCGCAATCCGAAACGGTCACAAAATGCCTTCGCGATATACGCATTGGTTTTGTTATCTTCGACTAACAAAACATGCGGAGATTGTTCAAACAACTGGCCTGACGGCTCCTGCTCAATTGTTTCTTTTACGTGTCTGGCACGGTATTGCTCAACTTCAATCGGAATCGTGAACTCGAAGCAGCTTCCTTTGCCGACCTGAGACGAAACTGACACCACGCCCCCCATGAGCTCCACCAGATTTTTCACAATCGATAATCCTAAACCACTGCCACCAAACTCACGGCTTGAGGTCGTTCCCCCCTGAATAAAAGGTTCAAAGATCAACGTAAGATCATCATGCCCGATACCAATACCGGTATCAGAAATGGAGACATGGAACATCGCACCATTTTCAGAATGGTTTAAATTGATCAGAACACAAATCTCCCCTTCACGGGTAAATTTAATCGCGTTATTCAGTAAATTGAAGATAATTTGATTGAGACGGATTTGATCAATAACCACGATGGTATCTTCCTGAATATTGGTCATGACATCCAGCCCAAGTTCCTTTTCCTGACACAATGGCTGATAAATCCGTTCAATGACCCGAACCGTTTCAATCAAGTGGAAATGAACCGGATTGAGTTTGAATTTATTCTGTTCGATCTTGGAGAAGTCCAGAATATCATTCAAAACAGCAAGCAGATGTTCGCTACATAAGCTGAGAACCCCAACCTGTTCAAGCTGCTTTTCATCCGTCACACTCTCTTTTAATAACTGTGACACCCCCAAAATCCCGTTTAAAGGTGTTCTGACTTCATGGCTCATCCGAGCCAGAAAATCAGCTCTGGCACCAGCGGCTCTCTCTGCTTCACTCCGGGCCAAGTGACTTTGTTTCTCAGCTTCGGCAATGGTGGTGACATCCTGCCCTTGAGTCAGGACTGACTCGACACGGCCTTCCGTCACAATCGGGGAAATCGTCCAGCGGAATATTTGACTGTCGAACTCAGTCGCAACTTCATTCAGTGTTTCTCCGTTCGACGCCTTTTTAATACTAGGGATTAATCGTTCTTTCAGCTCATAAAAAGTAGCGACCTGACTATCCTTTGAAAACTGTTTTACCGCTGCGGGGTTCATCCGTAGTAAACGCCCGTCGGCCCCCCATAAAATGGTTGGTGCAATCGAGAAATTAAACAAATTCTCAAATTGCTTTTCTTGTTCGGATAAGCGCTTAAAGGTATGCTCAAGTGCCCGCCCGAACAGATCAAACTCCTCGATCTTTGAACCATGAAAAACATGCTCAGCTCCACGATCAACAATAGAGCGGCTAAACTGCACCAGTTTTTCAATCTCCGCACGAATTCTATTGTGCAACCAACGCCATAAGATAAAAGAGAACAATGTTGTCGCCACAAGAATAAACACCACACCGTAATAAAAATTACGCTTCAGTTTGACGACATTCTGGTTATCCTGAACCGCATAAATCATCAGTTGCGTCGGATTTTCATCAACATTCAGTTCGGTGGTATTGACCGTATAAGACGCCAGTCGATCAGAATTTTGTTGGGAAGCGAGCACATCCTGCTCTGAATATGACTCTTCTCCGTTGAGAGTCGTCGACAACACGTTTGAACCGATCGCCAGAATCAAATTTTGCGAATTACTGCGAGTGCGAATCTGTTCGATAAGATTGTAATTATTATTAATCACAAACATCACGTAAAAGTAACCAATCAGCTCACCGGATTGATTACTCACTAGCGGGGTTCTTCTGGCCAAAGCATAAACCGTTTCCAGCAAAGATGGGATTTTCACCAGCATCCACGCATTATTGACAACCATGCGATGTGAAACAGACTCCAATTCATTCGGCACAATGCCATAAAACTGCGCATTACCATCATCCCACAGCATATGATTCAATCCGGCAATAAAGCGGACATCCGGGGTATTATCCGGGTCAAGCTGGTCAACGGCACGAAAATATTGATCGATATACTGCGACTTGCCGGAACTTACCGCATGTAATAAATCAGCATTGGTCGCACTACCATCTTGATGAATTTTGAGCAAAGAAAGACGGAAGTTGACCATGCCTTGAACTAACCCTGAGGTCTGATTTGCCGTTCGTTGCACTTCCTGAGCGATCAGCTGACTACTGATCTGATAATTTTGAAACAGAACACTAAATGTCAGGATGGCAATGATAATGGTGATCGCCCGGGTAAAATAGGTCGCTATCTTCTGTTTCTGTCTGATAGGGCTTGGTCTGACGTTCATAAAGCATAGTCTCTTTCTTTATCTATCATTTTGCGATCAGATCAGTGTCGATCAGAATATCGGAATGCACGCTGTTTCAACATCTCAATTCTATCAGGCTTATCTTCACTGGATACAACTTCAAAGTCTCCGGAATAAACCGTCGGTACCTTTTTACCTTCAAGATCCCACTTGATGGCTTCGGCCATTGCGACACCGGTGTCATCATTCATTCGCATCACTGTGACATTCAAATCATGATGCTGCAAAGCCTCCAGCTCGGCTGAACCGCCACCCCAACCATTGATAAGAACATCTTCCCGGCCGAGCTCTTTCAATGCTTTGACTGCCCCGAGAGCAACATCGGTTGAACAGGCATACAATAATTTAATCTCCGGATGTTCTCTCATATTCTCAAGCGTGATTTTATAAGCACTCTCCTGATTAGCCTGGGTATAAAATGACGATACAAGCGGATATTCCGTCATTGCTTGAATAAACGTATCGCCCCGGGCAGCGCTCACATAGCCTTGAGAAAAATACAATACGGAATAAGGTGAATGGGGCTTTAATGTCTTCTTAAAATAGTCCACCAGCAAACTGGTTCCTATTTCATGATCAAAACCGATATACATCCATGGTTGTCGATGTGCCCAGTCTTTCACTGGTGTAGTCACATTCTGGATAATCAGTTTGGTCTCTCCGCCTCTTAACACATGTTCAATAAATTTTTTGTGTCTGGTGGTATCAAGCGTAAAAATCAAATAGTCGGATTTATTTTTTAATGCCTCCATCAAAGAGAGACTTTGTTGGCGGATATCCAGATTCGGCCGGGTAAATACCTGATGAATTTCATACTTGACCCCAAGTTCATTTAAACGCAATTCAAAGGCTCGGATATTACGGCTCCAATAGTCCGATACTTGCTGCCCAGGATAAATCACCGATATTTTTACCGGATTTTCCTGCGTCGCCTGTAATGGCTTCGGCTCAAGTCGAACCGCATTTGCTAAAGAAAGAGTCAGTTGTTTTTGATCCGGATTTAAATCAAGATATTCGTTGTAATGCCAGTAACCACTTAATGCGTAAGCTGCTGAGTGATAAATAAGAAAAAAGCAGGTGGTTAAAATAACTCCAAAAAGTCTCATTGTCGTCTTCTCATTAATTAAACATTTTGCTACATCAACAAAAAAAAGTATCCACCGGCATAGCCGGTGGTTTTTCATATGCGCCTATAAGGCTCTCCTACTAGCAGCGCCCTAGCAGGCGCGTAGTGATCTGACATTTGCATATGACTAGTTCCTGCGGCCCGTAAACGGGCTACCTGAATACGGGATCGACAATTGCTCTCCCATTTTATCCTGCTCTAGTTGCTGCTTGATGTAATTTTGTATCTTGCTCGTATTTTTACCTACCGTATCT
>NZ_FULE01000045.1 GCF_900163965.1 Vibrio ruber DSM 16370 | reverse complement strand
TTTTTTCTTGCTTGAGCTGCCTTACCCACTTATCCATTGTCGATTTACCAACACCCATGGCTTTTGCAGCTTCAACAACGGTGTAGTTTTGATCGAGAACAAGTTGCGCTGCTTCGAGTTTGAATTCCGCACTGAAAGTGCGTCTGGTACGCTTGGTCATAGTTTCACCTGTCATGCTATGAGGTGTATTTTAACACCTCTAATCAGGTGGCCAAATTCACCGTACCACTACACCCCCTTTACGGATTATCCAGATTAAAAACCATTAAATCTATGTATGTGTATGTCGATCCTGATTTTCCGAGTCGAGATTTAGAAAGAATTGCTGTGCTGTCAGAGGGAAAGTAACGCTGCTTTGCACAACATCACACCCACTGCCCGGCAACCCAGCCGGACGACCAGCACCACTGGAAGTTATATCCGCCCAGCCAGCCGGTGACATCCATCACTTCACCGACAAAGAACAGGCCGGGAACGGATTTACATGCCATGGTTTTCGAAGAAAGCGCATCGGTATCAACCCCACCCTGAGTCACTTCTGCGGTGCGGTAGCCTTCCGTGCCGTTGGGTAAAATCTGCCAGTGAGTCAATGTTTCAACCAGTGCCGCCATTTCTTTACTGTTGAGCTGCTTGAGCGGCTTATCCACCAGCTCACCTCGCTCAATCAAGACTTCAACCAAGCGTTTAGGTAACACCTTCGCAAGGGTATTTTTCACACTTTGGTTGGGGTGTTTGGCACAGGAACGGTTCAGCAATTGCTCGATATCTTCATCCGGTACTAAATTCACCGTGACTTTCTCCCCCGGCTGCCAATAGGAAGACAGTTGTAACACGGCCGGTCCGGAAAGACCGCGGTGCGTGAAAAGCAACGCTTCTTTAAATGCGGTGCCATTTTCAGCGGTGAGAACCACAGGCACTGCAATCCCCGATAATTCGGCAAACAAATCTTTTTCTTCTTTATGGAGTGTAAAAGGCACTAATGCTGCCCTGGTCGGAATGATCTGCAAACCAAACTGTTCCGCAATTTGATAGCCAAAAGGTGTTGCACCCAGTTTTGGCATTGACAACCCTCCGGTTGCAACCACCAACGACTGGCACTCGATGATTTCCTGCCCAGTGTGAAGGCGAAAACCGGCTTCCGTTTTCTCAATGGTCTGAATATCGACCTGATAACGCTGTTCAATATTGGGTAAGTCACACTCTTTGAGCAGTAAATTAACAATATCCTTAGCACTATCAAGGCAGAACAATTGCCCGTGATCGCGTTCTTCAAACGCAATCCCGTATTCGCTGACCAAAGAGATAAAATCCCAGTTGGTATATTGAGATAATGCAGATTTAACAAAATGTGGATTGCGACAGAGATAATGGTTCGCAGAGACATCATAGTTGGTGAAGTTGCAGCGCCCCCCACCGGAAATCAGGATTTTTCGTCCCGGTTTTTTACCGTGATCGATAACCAAGACGCGTCGCCCTCGTTTACCAGCCTGCGCAGCACACATCAGCCCTGCGGCTCCGGCTCCGATCACCACGACATCAACCTGTTTACTCATTTTTATCTCACCAACATCTAACAAAAGCGATCGCTATAAACATCAAAGACACGAAAAAAGGATGTACCAGTCAGCACATCCTTCGTCAATTGAACGCTGATTCTAACGCCAAGCGAGTCATTTTACCAATCAAGCGCCCGACGTTGAATGTCTCTCTACAAAATAAGCGTGGTCATCATCGTGATTCCGACAAGAGAAGATGAGAGTATAAAGAGCTGTCTCACCCGTTCACATTTGCCGGTAAATACTGAATCATGATGATGAAGGTACTCTTTACTTTTGATGTAATGAAATAAACGGACCTGTTTATTCATATTACCGTGAGTGGTGAAAAATCCGGGACCGTCTACTTGCTGATACAAGAGAGGATGGGCTTCACGCATGATATAAATCAATGCCCGAAGCGCTGTTAGGTACCGCGCAACATTAACCAGTGTCACTCCCATGAGTGCGAATAAGATCGTATCTTCGCTGATCATCTTTTCCTCCCTACATCTTCACTTGGATCTCAAAGAAAAAGACAATCAGCAGTGATATTTCTGAGATTACCCGGCTTGAGAACCCATAACGGAAGATGAACCTTCATTTACCATGTCTGCTAAATCTTTGTCGATGAAAAACAGGGCTTTACCATCTTCACCAACCAGCTCTAACTTGTCTAAAATCCCTTTAAACAGTTTTTCTTCTTCATGCTGCTCAGCAACATACCACTGAAGAAAATTAAAGGTCGAGTAATCTTGGGATGTGAATGCTACATGGGCCAACTTGTTAATTTTTTGCGTTATCATTTGCTCATGTTCATATGTTTCGCGGAAAACCTCCCCTAAACTATTATAATCATGTTTGGGCGCATCAATCGCACCGAGAATCGGCAGCGCACCTGTCTCACTCACATAAGTAAACAGACGCTGCATGTGCTGCATTTCTTCTTGAGCATGAGAACGAAGAAACATTGCTGCACCTTCAAAGCCTTTATCTTCACACCAAGCACTCATTTGTAAGTATAGATTGGATGAGAAAAATTCGAGATTAATTTGATCATTTAGTTGATCAACCATAGCCTGTGCTAGCATAACCTTGTCTCCTGATTTACTCTCGTATTGATTGAAATATAACACCTTCAACACTTTATCATCTTCTGGCAGAGAAGTGGAACTGAGATCATTACGACAATTTTTTTTTCAGGGCGATGCTAAAGTGAAACCATCGGATATGAAACGGGGACAGTATAATGAGCTATAAACATATCTTAGTCACAGTCGATTTGTCTGAGGAAAGCCGAGTTTTAGTAGATAAAGCGGTTGCATTGGCAAAACCTCTCGGAGCAAAATTGTCTTTTATTCATATTGATGTGAATTATGCCGAATTGTACACCGGGCTGATCGATATCAATCTGGCAGAGACACAACATCAATCTATGGAAATGTCACAAAAGCATTTACAAGAAATCGCAGCCCATGCCAATTATCCGATTCATCACACCTTAGTTGGCAGTGGTGATTTAGGCCATGAAATTTGTGAAACGATCAAGGAATATGAAATCGATTTGGTTGTCTGTGGCCATCATCAGGATTTCTGGAGTAAACTACTTTCTTCGACCAAACTCCTTATCAACTGCTCTCCGGTCGACATGCTGGTAGTGCCACTCAAAGACTGACGAACAGGGAAAACTTCGCTAGACTCTGAGCCATTATTGATTATTTTGAAGTTATCATATGGCTTATCTTTCTGCGATTACCCTGTTATGGGCTTTTTCGTTCAGCCTGATCGGTGTCTATCTTGCCGGTCAGGTTGATGCTTGGTTCTCCGTCCTCATACGCATCGTGCTTGCGAGCGTCGTGTTTTTACCTTTTCTGAAATTCCGGCAGGTTTCTAAATCGCTGATCATCAAACTGATGGCTATCGGCGGGATTCAGCTTGGTTTGATGTATTGCTTTTACTACCAATCCTTTATGCTGCTCAGTGTCCCTGAAGTGCTGTTATTTACAGTATTTACCCCAATATATGTCACGTTGATTTACGATCTGCTCAAAGGTCGTTTCTCCCCTTGGTATCTCGTCACAGCTATCGTAGCGGTTTTAGGGACGGTCGTTATCAAACGAACAGATGTTCAGGAAGACTTTCTACTGGGTTTTTTAGTCGTTCAGGGGGCAAATCTTTGCTTCGCTATCGGTCAGGTCAGTTACAAATATTTGATGGAAAGTCATGAAACCAAGCTCTCTCAACACACTGTATTTGGTTATTTCTATCTCGGTGCTCTGATTGTTGCAACCATTGCGTTTCTGCTCTTTGGTCATCCGGATAAGTTACCGACCACTTCTCTGCAATGGGGAATATTAGTCTATCTGGGGCTGATCGCTTCGGGTGTGGGATATTTTATGTGGAATAAAGGCGCGTGCTTGGTCAATGCGGGCGCACTGGCGATTATGAACAATGCGCTGGTACCAGCAGGTCTGATTGTGAATATCTTAATCTGGAACCGAGACGCCAATCTACCGAAACTGATACTCGGTGGTGCGATCATTATGCTGTCGCTCTGGATCAATGAAACTTGGGTCAAACGCAAAGTGACACAGCAGTACTCATAGCTCTAAAAACACATCGCGAAAAATGTATCAAAAAATAGGGAAAGATGTTCTGTGCTCATCTTTCCCTATCCTGATTACAGTTTTGATAACACCCAAAACAAAAGTAAGTAATCACTTACAAAACATCAACAAGCTATCTTTTCCAGCCTTTTCTGAATTTTTCCGGACTCTTTGCGCAATTGCTTTTGCTGCCGGATTAATTTTTTAATCTGCTTACGGGCTTTCTTGTCTTTGTGCTGTTTCTTCAATTGTTTGAGCGCTTTTTTATCCCATACTGACATCATCATATTCAGTTGTGATGGTGGTTTTTCCGCTAGTGCGACTTGCTGTATGGGAGTGGGAAGCTCAACAGGCTTGCATAAACTAGAAAGTTGATTCGCACTTCTTGCGCAAGAAAGACATAAAAACTTTGGTGCACTCACCAAGTGATGAATCTCTCCCAGTGTGTGCCGGATTTCACGTCGATCAAATTTACACAGGCGCTTGCTCATGCTTTATCCCAACAAAAATAATAATTATTCTTAATTAGATATACAAAGCAATCGTTCGGGAATCAAGTAAAACATCAGACCAAACGGCAATATCATATGTAACTATACAGGTGATACCTTCTCATCCATTGCTGCATTCACGTAAACGTCAAACCGGTTTTTCTTAGTTTCAATGGTCATGGTGGGTCGCTGTTCATTGAGCCACGGCGCATAGTCAGGACGCTTGACCACCACTCGCTTTTTCGCCAAACGCAAGGCGGGAGTTAACAACGCATCGGCATCATCATCTGCTCCGACCAAAGATTGAAACACGCGCATCTCTTTTTTCACCAGCGCTGTTTTCTTCTTATTCACCGGATGAGGATACATCGGATCGAGATAAACAACGTCGGGTTGAATGCTGTGCTCAAGATGTTCCAGAGCCCGGTGACTGCTCTCATGCAATAGCGTCATCCGCTCACTCACCCACGCACCGATCTCGCCATCAGCACGCGCACGTCTCAGCCCATCTTCCAATAAAGCTGCAACCACAGGGTGACGTTCCACCATCAGAACCTGACACCCTAAAGACGCCAGAACAAACGCATCACGGCCCAGTCCGGCTGTTGCATCAAGGACAACGGGTGTTACACCTTTATTAAGCCCGACCGCTTTTGCGATTGCCTGCCCTTTGCCACCGCCGAACTTACGCCGGTGAGCAACCGCGCCTCCCACAAAATCAACATAGATAGCCCCTAATTTGGGGTCATCCAGCAGGCGCAGTTCCAAACGTTCTTCGGTAAGCACTAAAGCAAAGGGGCTGGCTGCGGTATGCTCAAGCTGCCAGCGCTCTGCAATCGCATCCATGGTTGGTTGTCCGTCAATGGACTCGGTTAACAACTGTAGTGGCAAAAAAGACATTCTCCTCTGATCATGCAGTGGTGATATACATGAAAATCAACTTAGCGGTATACATCATTTAACTATTTGAGTGATAGAATAGCCTGATATGATAAAACAGTAACATTGATATAACCTCTAATCCTCAATCTGTCATACATAAGACATACCGAGGTGATCTGAGTCTATTTCCTATAAAAAACATAACAGCTCAAACAAGGAATAATCATGCATCCCAATACGGCCAAACTAGACGATTTGGATCGAGCTATTCTAAAAATTTTAATGGATGACGCCCGAACGCCCTACGCTGAAATGGCAAAACAATTTAATGTCAGCCCGGCAACGATCCACGTTCGCATCGAAAAAATGAAAAACGCAGATATCATCCAAAAAACGGAAGTCGTCGTGAACACAAAAAAGCTGGGTTACGATGTCTGCTGTTTTATTGGTATCAATCTGAATGCTGCAAGAGACTATCATTCAGCCTTAGAAAAGCTGAATGCACTCGATGAAGTTGTCGAAGCCTATTATACAACTGGAGCATACAATATATTTGCCAAATTAATGTGTCATTCGATTGAAGAACTTCAATACGTACTCATCGACAAATTGCAAAGTATTGATGAGGTCCAATCTACTGAAACATTAATTTCATTACAAAACCCCATCAATCGGAACGTCATCCCATGATCAACAGTATAAAGACCGGATAAATATAGTTGACTTTAAATGATGCTATTTTTTACTTAAATAATTCAGTAACTCTTCAGCTGAAATACCTTGAGCTGCTAAATTTTTTGCCATTGATTCGACTTGCTCATATTTGCGGGATTCAATCACTTGTTCAAATTGATAAACTAAGTCTCGCAGTACAGGAACAGGTACTTGTTTAGCGGCACTACGAATGCGCTCGCTACTCTGGTTGCCCAATTCACTGAGCAACTTTCCAAACATCACCTTCTCCGGTGTTTCATCAAGTTGCTCTAAAATTCGAGCCATTTCATAAGTTGTCATCGACATATGTGATTTCCAAAAAATATTATAATGTTAAAGATATGCCTAAATAATCATCGCAAGCGAACATATCAATAATAATACGTTTCACAAACGATTGGTTGCTATTTATTCATATAGAACATCACATCCGATGTCCTATATGAATAACGATACTTATCAGACAAAATTGCGAGCCAGACAAAAAAAGCGTAGCTTATTTCAACATCACTCACGAGTCGCATTTTACGATCGACTAAAAAAAGGATAACAACAGATGCAAAGTCATATATCCGAACGTATATCAAATATAAGAAGCTGGCTAAAAGAAAACCAACTTGATGCGCTGATTGTTCCTCATGAGGACGAATATCTGGGAGAATATCTACCCGTCCACAACGAACGTCTGCAATGGCTTACAGGCTTTACCGGTTCTGCAGGTGTTGCCGTCATTACGCAAGAGCAAGCCTCAATTTTCGTTGATGGCCGCTATACGGTTCAAGTCACCAAACAAGTACCAGACTCAATATTTGAATATCATCATCTGATTGAAGAACCATTTCTCGATTGGATAATAGACCATCTTTCCCCAAGCAGTAAAGTCGGATTCGATCCGCGTCTTCACCGAAGCCTATGGGTAACGCACGCGCAACAAAAAGTCTCAGGGAAACTCACACTGTGCCCACTACAGAATAACCCAATCGATCTGTTGTGGCAGAACCGTCCAGTGCCATTTTTTTCAAAAATGTGGTTAATGGATATCAAACAATCCGGTCAGAGCAGTGAAGAGAAACGACAAGCCATCGCCGAAATCCTCAGAAAAAAACAAGCACACTGTGCACTATTAACGCAATCAGACTCAATCTGCTGGTTACTCAATATTCGCGGACAGGATATTGCTTGCCTCCCGGTTCTGTTGACTTATGCCATTATCTATGACGATGCCAGTGTTGATTTCTTCATCGACCCACAACGGGTGATTGATGAATTTGAACATCATGCCGGAGCGGGCGTCAGAATTTGCCCGCCGGAAACACTTGAACACTCACTGACAAACTTACAAGGAAAACAAGTCTTACTGGATCCCGACACCTGTAACGCTTGGTTCAGCCTGACACTACAAAATGCCGGCGTATCCGTCATCCATGGTGCTGATCCCTGTATGCTACCGAAAGCTGCGAAAAACGCCAGCGAAATCGCAGGGATGCAAGCGTGCCACATTCGTGACGGTGCTGCAATGGCAAAATTCTTATCTTGGTTAGATCAAGAAGTTGCTCAAGGTAATATGCACAATGAAGCCACGTTATCCGATCAGTTAGCGGTATTCAGGCAAGAAGATCCCACCTTGCTCGATTTCAGCTTCAGTACTATTTCCGCCGCTGGCAGTAATGCAGCAATGTGCCATTACAATCACCTCAATCAGCCAACGCCAGGGCAACTGACACCGAACAGCTTCTATCTGGTCGATTCCGGAGGTCAATATACCGACGGCACAACAGATATTACCCGAACTATCGCGATTGGTACCCCATCACCCTTGATGAAACAGCAATTTACACTTGTTTTAAAAGGTCATATCGCACTGGCAAGCGCGCGCTTCCCACAAGGAACATCCGGACATCAGCTTGATGCACTGGCACGCCAGCACTTATGGGCTCATGGTTACGACTTCGACCACGGTACCGGTCACGGTGTCGGCCACTGTCTCAATGTTCATGAAGGACCACAGCGGATTAGTAAAGCCCCGAATACCGTCGCCTTACTGCCGGGAATGGTTGTTTCCAATGAGCCGGGTTATTACCGTGCGGATCAATTTGGGATTCGTATCGAAAACCTGGAACTGGTCACGCCGGTAGATACCCAAGGTGATTTTAATGCATTGGGATTTGAATCTTTAACCCGCTGCCCGATTGACCAGCGTGCTATCGATCTGTCATTACTGAACGACGCTGAAATTCAGTGGCTCAACCACTATCACCAGAAAGTCTGGGATGATGTTTCACCACTGGTTAGCGGCACCGTCAAAGAATGGCTCAAGCAGGCAACCCTGCCAATCACTCGGTCATCATTTTAATATCCTCTCTTTTGCAGTAAACCAGTCGACGACATGTCGGCTGGTTTTAATTGCGCTCCAATGCATTTCATAACTCCCGCCACAAAGATTAGAACCCTAAACATTTTAAACACAATAACAAGCTGTTTTTAAAGCAAAAATATACAAATTAAACCGAATCAAGATACTTTTTAACCAAAAAAGATTTGAAAGCGAATGAATTTATGTGTTAACTTTTTGTTAATTAATCGTTCAATTAAAAAAACATGGAGCCGCTATGCCTAAGGTCGGTATGCCAGATATCCGTAAACCGCAGCTTGTTCAGGCGACGATGAATGTGATCGAACGCGTCGGATTACATGGTGCAAGTATCTCGCTGATCAGTAAAGAAGCTGGCGTTTCCACCGGAATCATTAATCACTATTTCGGTGGCAAGCAAGGATTGCTTGAAGAAACAATGCGCGCCATTTTGCGTGAACACTCCCGGGAGATTACAACAGCCTTAAAGCAACTATCACCCGATGCCCATTACCAACGGATTAATGCCATTATTGATGGCAATTTCAACGGATTTCAGACCGAGAGCGAGGTGGTAAAAACGTGGCTGGCTTTCTGGTCCTACGCTATGCATGACCCCCAGCTCCACAGACTTCAGCGCGTGAATGAAAAACGTTTGATTTCACACCTTAAAATCGAACTAAAAACCTTAATCCCCCGGTCTCAGGCTTCATCCGTTGCACATGGTATTGCTGCATTGATCGATGGTATCTGGCTCCGCGGTGCATTAAACCCGAGAGGCATTGATGCAACACTTGCCAGAACGATCATTAACGATTATCTGGACAAACAAATTTGGTATTACGACAACTTACAAGGTTAGGCCTCGATAATGAAACCACTGTATATACATGGAAAACGGCGTAATGCGACTTCCGGAAAAACATTTACTTCATTGAATCCGGCAACCGGAGCTGTGCTTGCTGAACTTGAACAAGCCTCTGCACAGGATATTGAAGATGCTGTCGCATCAGCCAAACAAGGATTTGCACGTTGGTCAGCCATGACCGCCACTAAACGAAGCCGCATCCTGCTAAACGCTGTCCGGCTCCTCAGAGAAAGAAATGATGAACTGGCAAAATTAGAAGTGCTCGATACCGGCAAGCCATTACAAGAAGCACTTGAAGTCGATATCGTCACTGGTGCAGACGTTATCGAATATTATGCGGGACTGGCACCAACCTTAGTCGGTACACAACAACCTCTTACACCAAATCAGTTTTTCTATACCCGTCAGGAGCCTCTTGGTATCTGTGCCGGTATCGGTGCCTGGAACTATCCAATCCAGATTGCCATGTGGAAATCCGCACCGGCACTTGCAGCTGGCAATGCGATGATTTTCAAACCTTCAGAAGAAACGCCACTGTCAGCACTTCAGCTCGCGGAAATTTATACTGAAGCTGGTGTCCCCGATGGTGTATTCAATATTGTTCAGGGTGATGGTCAGGTCGGAGAGCGCCTGACATCGCACCCTGATATTGCCAAGGTCTCTTTCACCGGAGAGGTAGAAACAGGCAAAAAGGTCATGGCAAACAGCGCCCGGACACTCAAGTCTGTCACGATGGAGCTGGGCGGAAAATCACCACTGCTGATCTTTGATGATGCACCAATTGAACAAGCGGTATCGGTCGCAATGGTCGCCAATTTCTACACTCAGGGCGAGGTTTGTACTCATGGCACTCGCGTCTTTGTCCACGAATCAATCTACGATGATTTCTTAAAACAGCTCAAATCCCGCACAGAGCAATTGATTATCGGCGATCCAATGGACATCAACACACAAGTGGGTGCACTGATTTCCAAAAAACATTGTCATCAGGTGATGGCAGCCATTGATGAAGCCCGCGACAGTGGCGCAAAGCTCCTGACCGGTGGTTTTCAAGTGACAGAAAACGGTTTGGACAAAGGCAACTTTGTTGCACCGACGGTCTTCTATGACTGTGATGAAACCATGGCGCTGGTTCAGCATGAAATCTTCGGCCCAGTCATGGCGGTGATGAAGTTCGCGGATGAAGCCGATGTGATTCAACGCGCGAATGATACATCTTATGGGCTCGCAGCCGGAGTATTTACCCGGGATATTTCTCGTGCTCACCGCATTATTCATCAGCTTCAGGCCGGTATCTGCTGGATTAACACCTGGGGTAACTCCCCGGCTGAAATGCCTGTCGGGGGATACAAAAACTCTGGGGTTGGCCGAGAGAATGGCCTTGAGACACTAACCCACTATACACAAACCAAGAGTGTCTTTATCGAGTTAGGAAACTTTGAAAGCCCTTACCCGTACTAGGAGCCAACAGATGAAACAGCAGTTTGATTATATCATTGTCGGTGCCGGATCTGCCGGTTGTATACTGGCTGATCGATTAACAGAATCAGGAGAATACAATGTCCTGCTTCTCGAAGCGGGAGGCAGTGACAAAAGTATCTTCATTCAAATGCCGACGGCACTCTCTTATCCGATGAATACGCCCAAATATGCATGGCAGTTTGAAACCGTTCCGGAAAAAGGGCTCGGCGGACGTCAGCTTCATTGTCCCCGCGGCAAAGTCCTCGGTGGCAGCTCATCCATTAACGGCATGGTTTACGTTCGCGGTCATGCCTGTGACTTCGATGAATGGGAAGCACAAGGCGCAACCGGCTGGAATTATGCCAATTGCCTGCCCTATTTCAAACGCGCTGAATCTTGGTCAGGCGGCGGCGATCAGTATCGTGGTGAGAATGGACCGGTTGCAACGTGTAACGGCAACGAAATGAAACTCAATCCACTCTATAGTGCATTTATTCAGGCCGGTGTCGAAGCCGGTTATCCAGAAACGATAGATTATAATGGCTATCAGCAAGAAGGCTTCGGCCCGATGCATATGACCGTTGATCACGGTGTCCGGGCCTCAACAGCCAATGCATATCTGAAACGCGCATTAAAGCGCTCAAATCTGACCTTGTTGCAACATGTTGTGGCGAGAAAAATTCTGCTCGACGGCAAGAAAGCGATCGGGGTTGAATTTGAGCATCAAGGCACCATTCAAACCGCTTATGCCAATGCTGAAGTGATTTCATCTGCCGGTTCGGTCGGTTCAGTGCAACTGCTGCAATGTTCCGGGATTGGCCCGAAAGATGTCTTAGAAGCCGCTGGCGTTGATGTGAATCATCAACTCCCCGGAGTTGGCGAGAACCTTCAGGACCACCTTGAAGTCTATTTTCAGTATCAATGTAAACAGCCAATCACACTTAACAGTAAATTAGGATTGCTCAGTAAAGGCTTGATTGGCGCACAATGGATTCTCACCCGCCAAGGGCTCGGGGCAACTAACCATTTTGAATCCTGCGCCTTTATTCGTTCCAGAGCCGGGCTGAAATGGCCGAATATTCAGTATCACTTTCTGCCGGCTGCGATGCGTTATGATGGTCAGGCCGCATTTGCCGGACATGGCTTTCAAGTTCACGTCGGCCCGAATAAACCAGAGAGTCGTGGCAAAATATCGATTACCTCTGCGGATCCACATATCAGCCCAAATATTGAATTTAATTACCTATCCACAGCACAAGACAGACAGGACTGGCGTGACTGCATCCGCCTGACCAGAGAGATCATGTCCCAACCGGCATTAGCAGCTTATCGTGGTGATGAAATCCAGCCCGGTATTGATATTGAAAGTGATGCCGCGATTGATCAATGGGTCAGAGAAAATGTCGAAAGTGCTTATCACCCATCCTGCACCTGCAAAATGGGAGATATCGAAGACCCGATGGCGGTCGTCGATTCCCAATGCAAAGTCATCGGTATTGACCAGTTACGTATCGTTGATTCTTCCATTTTCCCTACGATTACCAACGGCAACTTAAATGCCCCCACCATGATGGTGGCAGAACGAGCTGCTGATTTTATTTTAGGCAATACCCCTCTTCCCGGCTCCGACGCACCGGTATGGATTGCAGCGGACTGGCAGACCAAACAACGGACGACTCAGACTCAACGTACTTCTGTATCGAGTACAGAGATGAAACGATGAACAAGAAGGAATTATTATGAATTTCAGAAAATGGCCTCTTATCAGGAAAATTGTGTTACTCGGCTTCGGTTGCACGTGTGCTTTACCAAGCTATGCAGCGACAACTTGTGAAACGGTCCACTTTTCCGACGTCGGATGGACAGACATAACCTCAACAACCGCTGTCACAACGGAAGTATTGCATGGCCTGGGTTATCAAACGAAGACCGATCTGCTTTCCGTCCCGGTGACCTATTCTTCGATGGCAAATGGGGATGTTGATGTCTTTCTGGGAAACTGGATGCCAACCATGGAAGGTGATATCAAAAAATATCTTGATAGTGGTCGTGTCGAGCAGGTTCGGGCAAATTTAACCGGTGCAAAATATACCCTTGCAGTGCCTCAGTATGTCTATGATGCAGGCGTACACAGCTTTGCTGATTTAGCGAAATTCGCCGATAAATTCCATCATCGCATCTATGGCATCGAACCCGGTAATGATGGTAACAGACTGATTCAAAAGATGATCGATACTAATGCTTTTCAGCTTAAAGATTTTGATCTGATTGAGTCAAGTGAGGCAGGCATGGTATCACAGGTTGCCCGTGCGATCCGTCGCCATCAATGGATTGCTTTTCTCGGCTGGGCGCCTCACCCCATGAACAGCAACTTTAAAATGGCTTACCTCGCCGGCGGGGATGACTATTTCGGCCCGAACTATGGTGGTGCAACAGTCTATACCAACGTTCGTAAAGGCTATACTTCACAATGTCCCAATGTTGGAAAGTTGCTTAAAAATCTGCAGTTCAGCCTCACCATGGAGAACCAGATCATGGACGACATCCTCAACAAAAAAATGCCACCACAAAAAGCAGCAAAATCCTGGTTAAAAGCGCATTCAGACGTTTTCGCACAATGGCTTGATGGTGTCACGACGTTGGATGGCAAACCCGGCAAAGCCGCACTGATGCAATACTTACACGCCAACTAATCATATATCCATTGAATACAATACTTAACGGTCGGTGCTGTTCAACCAGCACCGATGAGGTACATTATTGTGATTAATTTCATTACAGATTATAAAATTCCACTCGGTCAGTGGATGGAGTCATGCGTAGACTGGCTCACAATCCATGCAGCCGTTTTTTTTGACACTATTTCATACACACTTGAAACAGTGATTATGTTTCTGGTCGGGATTTTCCAATCCATGCCACCTTCCATTCCGATTCTGCTCACCGCTGCACTGGCTTGGTGGCTGCATCGCCGGGTATCTTTAGTCATCTTTATCGTCGCCTCTTTATTGCTAATCCTCAACCTCGGATACTGGCAAGAAATGCTGGAAACCTTTGTATTAGTTTTTTCGGCAACAACCATTTCAGTCTTAGTCGGAGTTCCGATTGGTATTATGGCAGCGCATCGGCCTTGGCTATATACCACCATCAGACCAATTTTAGATCTGATGCAAACCGTGCCAACCTTTGTTTATTTAATTCCGACACTGGTGTTATTTGGTCTTGGTGTGGTTCCGGGATTAATTTCGACAATTATCTTTGCCATTGCATCACCGATTCGTCTGACCTATCTGGGAATTATCCGCGTTCCGGAAGAGCTGATCGAAGCCGGTAAAGCATTTGGTGCCAGCAACATGAAGCTGCTGTTTAAAGTCGAATTACCGGCAGCAATGGCTAGCATTATGGCCGGTGTAACACAGTGCATTATGTTATCTCTGTCTATGGTCGTCATTGCAGCATTGGTTGGTGCAGACGGCTTAGGTAAGCCTGTTGTAAGGGCACTGAATACCGTCAATATTTCACAAGGATTTGAAGCCGGTCTAGCGATAGTGTTAGTTGCCATCATTCTTGATCGACTGTGCAAAACACCAAATCAGACCAAGGAGCAATAACATGAATCAATATGTCAAACATGAAGCCGCAGATGCGATTGCTATTGAAAACTTGGATGTGGTCTTTGGCCGTCAGCCTGAAAAGGCAACCGCCCTCCTCGATCAGGGTAAAACGCGTCAGGAAATCATTGATGAAACGGGATTAGTTGTTGGCGTGAATAATGTCAGTCTTACCGTCAAAGAAGGTGAAATCTGCGTATTAATGGGCTTGTCCGGCTCAGGAAAATCAAGCTTGCTGCGAGCCGTTAACGGGCTCAACCAAGTCACCCGAGGCTCCCTGAAAGTCAAACACGGTCAGGATTTTGTTGATGTTGCCAGCTGTAACAATGAAACATTACGTAACCTGCGGACTCAGCGTGTTTCAATGGTATTCCAAAAATTTGCTCTGATGCCATGGCTATCCGTGGTTGATAATGTCGCCTTCGGACTGGAAATGCAGGGGATCTCCAAAAAAGAACGTCGTAAACATGCACGTGAACAGTTGGAAATGGTCGGTTTGGCAGACTGGGAAAACAAATATCCGCATGAGCTTTCCGGAGGAATGCAGCAACGCGTTGGCCTCGCGCGGGCTTTTGCGATGGATAGTGATATTTTATTAATGGACGAACCGTTTTCAGCCCTCGATCCGCTCATCCGAACCCAACTACAAGATGAATTACTGACCTTACAGAAAAAACTAAACAAAACGATTTTATTTGTCAGTCATGATTTAGATGAAGCCTTAAAAATTGGCAATCGCATTGCCATCATGGAGTCTGGTCAACTGATTCAACATAGCCGACCTGAAGAGATCGTCCTACAACCGGAAACAGATTATGTCCGGGAATTCGTTGCTCATACCAATCCGTTGAATGTACTGAAGGGGCGTTCTCTGATGAAGCCAATTGATGAACTGACACATCAAGAAGGTCGCTGGCAAGTTTGCCAACAAAGTGATCTATGGCTAGAGAATCAAAACGGAAAACTGGTTGCTCAAGGGCCAAAATCAATTAAGACGATTGAGTGGGAGAAGAGCCTTGATATCGCCTCATTAGATAAGCACACCATTATTCTGGCGTCACCGGATATAGAGATGCGTGATGCGATTGAAATTCGCTACCATACCGGCTATCCGATTATTTTAGTCGAGGATGACCAACTGGTTGGCATTCTCAATGACGATAATTTCTATCATGCTCTGCTTGGTAAATATAATGAGACCACCAAGGCTGCATAAATGATTCAACACATTGTTCAACGAATTGTTCAACACACTGCGGCCGATATTTTTGCCCAAATATCCCCCATGACAAGATAAACAGATACAAGAAGAGAAGAAGGCTTAATCTCATAAAGAAAGATGATAAGCCCTCTTCTTGTTTTTGTTTGTACGCAAACACTCCATAGAATAGAGAACATGCACCAATGTTTCACGTGAAACATTGGTTGAGAGAACTAAGCCGATTACCCTTAGAAATCTGTTTATAAATATCAGATCAGATTTTTAGCCGGAAAAAACGGAGTGCCAGTCATGCCATACCGGCTCTAATCCTCTATATATCATCGCTTGTTCCACCGCTTCGACTGAACGGTCATCACCAACAGTGAACTGCTCTAGTGCTGTTGATTGGTCGGCATACCCCCCCGGTTGTGTTTTAGATCCCGCAGAGATAGCAGTAATACCAAGCGGCACCACATTATCTCTGAAACTGGGGGATTCACGCGTCGAGAGGGATAATTCAACTTCAGGGTCAAACAGGCGAAATGCACAGATCGTTTGCACCAATTGTCTGTCCGTCATGATCGAAGCCGGTTCAACACCACCTGCACACGGCCGTAAACGCGGAAAAGAAATCGAATAGCGAGACTTCCAGTATGTCTTTTCCAGATAGGCAAGATGCAGAGCAACATAGAAAATATCCGTCCGCCAGTCATCGAGCCCGATCAAAGCGCCCAGTCCAATTTTATCGATACCGGATTTGCCGAGCCGATCGGGTGTCAGTAATCGATATTCAAAATCCATCTTATTACCACGTAAATGATGTTGAGCATAGGTCGCAGGATGATATGTTTCCTGATAAACCATCACCCCATCCAACCCCAATGTTTTTAGTTTTGCATATGCAGCTTCATCAAGTGGCTGAACTTCCATCGCCAGATAATTGAAATGCTTTTTAACCAGGGGAACCACTTGCTCGAAATACGATAATCCAACTTTTGTTTCATGCTCACCCGTTACTAACAGAACGCTGTCAAACTTCATCTGTTTAATTGCAGCAATCTCGGCCTCGATATCCTGATGATTCAGTATTTTTCGCTTGAGTCGGTTCTCCATTGAAAAACCGCAGTAGGTACATGAATTAGAGCACAGGTTAGACAGATATAGCGGAATATAAAACCCCACCGTATTACCGAACCGTTTTCTGGTCAGCGCCATCGACTGCTGAGCCATTTGCTCAAGAAAAGGTTCTGCCGCCGGAGAAATCAACGCTTTAAAATCTTCCAATGAGCGTTTGGTTTTCCCCAATGCACGCACCACATCAGCTGATGTTTTGCTATACAGCGAAAGACGCACATCGTCCCAGTTGAATTGATGGAAAACATCGAGAAAACTCATCTCACACCTCCCCTAAAAATTGAGTGAGCGGACTGGTTCCCACCGCATGAGATGATGCATCACCCCCACCCGCTTCATAGGCGATGCGTCCGGATTCAACCGCCAACTTAAATGCTTTTGCCATCATCAGCGGATCGGCTGCACTGGCAATCGCAGTGTTAATCAACACGGCATCCGCGCCCATTTCCATCGCCTGAGCCGCATGGGATGGCAAACCAATTCCGGCATCCACCACCACCGGAACATTGGCCTGCTCGATAATGATTTCCAGAAAAGATTTGGCGGCTAACCCCTGATTTGAACCGATGGGTGCCCCAAGCGGCATGACAGCGGCACACCCGACTTCTTCAAGTCGTTTGCATAAAACCGGATCAGCGTGGCAATAAGGCAGGACAATAAAGCCATCATTGACCAATTGCTCCGCCGCCCGAAGCGTTTCAATCGGATCCGGTAGTAAATATTTGGGATCCGGATGAATCTCAAGTTTGATCCAATTTGTTGCTAAAGCTTCTCGCGTTAAGTGCGCTGCAAAAATTGCCTCTTTGGCGGTTTTCGCTCCTGAAGTATTAGGAAGAAAATGCAGAGCCAACTCATGCAATGGTTCCAAAATATTGTCATTTGCATGTTGCAGGTCGATCCGTTTCAAAGCCATTGTCGTCATTTCTGAACCGGAGGCTTGAATCGCTTTCACCATCATCCCGGCACTGGCAAATTTACCGGTACCGGTAAATAAACGAGAGCCGAATATTCTGTCTGCAATTTTTAGGGGGGTATTCATATCTGATGCGCCATTGTTGCGCTGTGTTTGAGTTGCCATCTGCTAACCTCCGGCAATAACCTGAAAGAGCGAAATCTGATCACCATCATTGAGCATCATCTGCGACCATCGACTTTTGGCCACCACTTGCTCATTCAGCGCAAAAACGCATCCCTGCTCAGGTAAATAAAGCTGGTTGATCACTTGTGCTAATGTGATACCAGCAGGAAATGTATAAACGGTGTCATTCAGCGTTATCTGTATGTTCATCTCATCTTCCCTTTTCATCATCAGCACCGTCATCGTCAACTGAAAAACCACAAACAGGACAAGCCATATCTTTTTCATAGTGAAATGATTTCAGCTGCATTGTTCGTCCATCAAAATGGAAAAATTCAGCCATGCTGCCACGTGGAGTCAATCGCTCGTGAGTATGTGATTGGTTGGTTGTAAAAGATGAACTCAGATAGATATTCCTGAGTAATTCTTGGATCACCTGAAGCGCCTGAAGAGAAGCCATTGTTCCGACAACCGGCCCCAATACGCCAGACTCATGGCACCGTTTAGAATGATGATCACTGGTATCTCCGACTAAACAGCGATAACAGGGTGAATCATTCGAGAAGCGATGAACGGATAACTGCCCATCCCAGCCAATCGCAGATGCAGAGACAAGGGGCGTTTTTTGCTGATAACAGATACGATTGATTTGATGCCGCGTCGGAAAGTTGTCACTACAATCGATCACCACATCAGCTAACATCACCTCAAGCTGAAGTTGTTCATCTTCCAGTTTTTTATCGATAGTTCTGATACGGCACTGTTGATTGAGCCCCCGGAGTTGATCAGCCAGCGCGCACACTTTACGAGTGCCGAGATCATTTTCCCGATAAGCAATTTGCCGATGCAAATTACTTATCTCAACCGCATCATGATCGGCCAGAATTATCGAACCGATACCAGCACCAGCAAGATACAGTGAGACCGCCGTCCCCAATCCGCCACAACCAATCATGAGCACATGCTTTTTGTTCAGTTCGTATTGACCCACTTCGCCAATTTCTGCCAAAGCAATCTGTCTCTGATAACGGAGAAACGCCTGATCATTGAGTAATGACATCGTGCTTCCTCCTTGATTGAACCTGTACCTTCCTTGATAAAAACAACTGCCGGAAATCCTCAACAGCACGAGCAGTATTTGCAGCTTGTGTAACAGCCCGAACCACTGCAACACTCGAAACACCTTGTTCTAGTACAGCCGCAGCGTTATCTAACGCTATCCCACCAATCGCAACCGTTGGAATCACTCGATGTTGTGCCTGAGCAATAGAATCGACGAGACGCTGATAAAGCCGTAACCGTACAAGGCCTTGAGGCTGAGATGGCATCTGTTTGGTCGTGGTCGGGAAAATATGCCCCAGAGCGATGTAACTCGGATGAAGTTGGTGTGCCTTAAGAATTTCCCAGTAGCCATGAGTTGAAATACCTAAACAAATGCCAGCACGATGCAGCGCCTGAATATCGGCGGTATGTAAATCTTCTTGCCCCAGATGAACACCAAAAGCCTGATGTTTAATTGCCAGTTGCCAATAATCATTGATAAAGACTTGTGCCTGATATGTCTGCCCCAGCAAGATGGCTTGCTTAATTTGCTGCTCAAGATCAGGCTGATGTGGATTTTTAATCCGTAACTGAATCGTCTTCACCCCAAGTTGAAGTAATTGATCCACCCATTGAACATCATCGACCACCGGATAGAGTGACAAGTCTTCCATATCGACTGCTTTAAAAACCTGCCGACATGCATTGCCTTCCGACACAGACTGCACACTAAAAAATGACTTTTCTACAGACTCGTTCTCAGTGTCTGATTCATCCTTTGTCGTGGCCACAACAGCAGAAGATATGGCAGGAAATTCATGGATATGTTGGGGCCATGTTTCACGTGAAACATTCATTGAAGCCCGAGCAATGATTAACGCATCTTCAAGCGGAAAGTCTAAAAGCAAAGCGCCCATCAACCAGGCTAAATGCTTGGTAACCAATAAATGTGGAAAACCATCATCGGAAATTTCAGACGCTAACGTTGAGGAAAACGCAGTAGAGGAAAGTGAAAGCGAACGAACCTCATCCCCTGCCAGCCACAATTCTGTGTGCGGTGCATCCTGCTGCGGTGAATACGCAACAGCAATGGCAACATCCCTTCCCTTCGCCTTTATCTTGGAAAGCATTTCAGCTTTCGACACGATCTGCTGTTCACTCGCAATGGGTTTATCACTAACTTGTGCACAATAGATGATCTGGTAGTTCTGCTGAACAGCTTGTTGCGATTGCTCATCAGCCATCAGTATGACGCAATTCTTTTCAGTAGAACTTACATCAACCGATACTTCAGGGTCGATCGGATCACTCCGCTCGAGCTCAATGCACAAATGATAATCACCACTATCGTCAAACAAAAAATGCATCTTCGGTGCGGTTAATCCTTCAGCCTGTGCGATATACAAGACATGGTGAAGTTCAGACTTCACCAATGCGAGCATGTCAGCTGTCAAAAAATCTTTAGAAACACTTAACCCAATCATGCTAATCCTCCTGATCGGCATTTTGAGCTAAACGATACAGTGCTGAACCCTGTGCTTTAAATTCCTGAGATTTTTGCTTCATCCCCGCCAATCGCTCATCATCTGACGAGATATCTAGCATTTGAATATTGAGCGTATGATCGGGTTTGGAATGATTATCCTGTTGCGCTTTCGCATATTCACGGACTTCCTGAGAGATCTTCATTGAGCAGAATTTAGGCCCACACATTGAACAGAAATGAGCGGCCTTTCCCGATTCTTGAGGCAACGTTTGATCATGGTAAGCACGAGCTGTAACCGGATCTAAGGAGAGGTTAAATTGGTCTTCCCAGCGGAATTCAAACCGAGCTTTTGATAGCGCATTGTCTCTGATTTGCGCTCCGGGGTGCCCTTTTGCCAAATCAGCAGCATGAGCCGCAAGTTTGTAGGTGATGAGTCCGGTTTTCACATCTTCTTTATTCGGCAGCCCAAGATGTTCTTTGGGCGTGACATAACAAAGCATGGCACAACCGTACCAGCCGATCATGGCCGCACCGATTCCGGATGTAATGTGATCATATCCGGGAGCAATATCGGTCGTCAGTGGACCTAAAGTATAGAATGGTGCTTCCGAACAGTGGCGCAGCTGTTCTTCCATATTCTCTTTGACTAAGTGCATCGGAACATGTCCGGGGCCTTCAATCATCACCTGAACATCATATTCCCATGCAATTTTGGTCAGTTCACCCAATGTTCTGAGTTCAGAAAACTGAGCTTCATCGTTTGCATCTGCCACGGAGCCGGGGCGGAGTCCATCGCCTAAAGAGAGTGACACATCATACTGAGCACAGATTTCACAGATATCCCGGAAATGGGTATAGAGGAAGTTTTCTTCATGATGTGCCAGACACCACTTCGCAATGATAGAGCCCCCGCGGGAAACAATTCCCGTCACCCGCTTCGCAGTCATCGGGACATAGCGCAACAGAACACCGGCATGAATGGTAAAGTAATCAACCCCCTGCTCCGCCTGTTCAATCAAGGTGTCACGCATGACTTCCCAAGTCAGATTCTCGGCAACACCATTAACTTTTTCCAAAGCCTGATACATTGGAACCGTACCGATCGGAACCGGACTATTGCGTAAAATCCATTCTCGCGTTTCATGAATATTGCGTCCGGTAGAGAGATCCATCACCGTATCAGCACCCCAGCGCGTTGACCAAACTAACTTCTCAACTTCTTCCTCAATCGAGGATGTAACTGAAGAATTACCAATATTGGCATTCACTTTGACCAAGAAATTACGGCCGATAATCATCGGCTCAGATTCAGGATGGTTGATATTTGCCGGAATAATCGCTCGCCCTTC
Organism: Vibrio ruber DSM 16370; assembly: GCF_900163965.1. Lineage (GTDB taxonomy): Bacteria > Pseudomonadota > Gammaproteobacteria > Enterobacterales > Vibrionaceae > Vibrio > Vibrio ruber. The sequence goes on along the minus strand of NZ_FULE01000045.1, from coordinate 5,121 downwards.
GGCCACCTCACGACGGACAAATTCAGCGGTGATCACTTCCGGCATATGAGCACCGAAACTTTCTCCGGGATGCTGTAAGTTCAATTGCTCGTCATGATACTGCTGACGCTGCATGTTTTCACGGATGGCAATAAACTCCATCTCAGGCGTTACGATGCCACGCCGGGCATAATGAAGCTGGGTGACACAATGACCGGGCAGAGCTTTACGAATAAGTGGTAAATGACCATATCGCAAAGAGTCGAGGGTTGTATCCGCCAAACGCTCACGCGCATAATCAGAGGTCATCTGCTCCAGCATTGCCGTGTCAGACCGCTCTTCGATCCATGTCTGTCTCAAGGCCGGCAAACCTCGATACACATCGATTGTATATTGCGGGTCGGTATACACGCCTGATGTATCGTACACATAAATCGGTTCGTTAGGTTCATAGACAGGGCTATCCTTCGAGTGACCGACCAGGCTATCGGCAAGCTGGATAGCTCTCATCGGTACCCGGATATCCTCCCGGGAACCCTGTAAATAGATTTTGCTTGAATTGGGATAAGGTGTTGACTGGATATTTTCAATAAACTGTTTTGCTTCCAGTCTGGATTGTTTACGGCTCGACATGCATTTTTCTCCAATAAATGGTTAAGAAAGAAATGCTTGACGGAAGGATGCAGAGACAAGAGGTGAAAATCGATTGTCGCATGATGAATAAAAACGACATACAAACAGATTTTCGGACAATAGAGAGGCAGTGATGAAATGTAGCCTGAATATTCTCTCTTGTTCCCTTCGCAGGTTTTAACCTGATCAGGTTCAACGGATCCCGAATGAACGGTCTCAGCCTTTTGGCACTCCGACAAGTAAATACATTATAGAGAATGGATTTTATGAAACAAAGTAAAAATTATTTAACTCTTCGTCAGGAGTTGAAAACCGACCCACGCAGCAGAAATACTCAAAATAACATTCAACAGAATATTCACACCAAACTTAATAAATGCGCCTTGCTGCATCAATAAAACATTATCCATAGAGAAAGTAGAAAACGTTGTCAAAGCACCTAAGAATCCCAATCCGATGATTTGACGCCATGGTTCCACAGAAATCAGCTGCCCCTGAATAGCTGCAATTAAAAGTCCCATGATAAATGAGCCTAAAATATTCACAGTTAACGTTCCATAGGGAAAGCCTTTACCGAACAGAAAGACACAAAGTTCTGAAATTAGATACCGGGAGCAAGCACCAAATGCACCCCCAAAAGCAATAAAGCCGAGAATGGAGAACTGACTCATCATCATTTCCTCAAAAAATCCCCAAAAACAACCTTTCTTAATTAAAAAATACGGCTATCAAGGGTCATACAAAGTCACACAATAAAAAAGTTACAGGAGTCACTTTATGTCAAAATCCTTCACTTAATCCGATTTTACATATCCACCAAGTATCATATTATGTTCATATCTGATACGGGCACCCAACTCATACGAGCATCGGTATAGATAGCACTTGCTTCAATACCCGCTCTGTTCAGGGGGATGAATAGAATTATGATGGTACTGTGTGACATGAAGAAGATCAAAAATATAAATTCAGTTGGAAGTGAAACGGTTGAGGACGATACTTGGCATTTATATTTTGCCAACTGATTCATTCCTCAACCTTATAGAAGAATTAGAAGAAAGGATATCGCTGTCAGAGTAATCGATTCTGAGATTTAAGACATTAAATTCCTATTCAGCCTGACCCAGTATAATCTGATCCCCTTCCCAGAAGACTTGTTTCATTCGGGTATGGCGGTTGGGATCCCACAACGGGTCACCTTCAATTTCTGTATAATGACGAGCGTGATACACCAGAATATCATTACCCTGCTCATCTTTAGTAAAGCAACTGTGCCCCGGGCCAAAAACACATTCGCCTGCGTTCGTCACAAAAACCGGCTGTGGGGATTTGTGCCAACTTTCAGGGTTAAGTAAATCTGCATTCTCATCCGCTTGCAAAAGCCCCATACAATAACGCTCATCGGTCGCGCTGGCAGAATACGTCAGCCAGACTTTCCCGTGGCTAATCAGGATATACGGGCCTTCATTAACCATAAACCCTTGAACTTCCCAATCAAACTCGGGGATTGATAAACGACTAGCAGGTAATTTCAGTGTTGTCGGTGACAACATTTCAGCAATGTATAAATTGGAATTACCGGCAATCGCTTCTTCTTTCTGTGCCCAGACATAATAGCGAGTTCCCCGATGCTCAAATGTCGTTGCATCAAGACAGAATGAATCAATACCAGAATCGATCTGACCACAAAACGTCCAAGGGTGTACCAGCGGATTCTCTCCGTCACAGTGAATGGCATACATGCGATGTTGAAATAAACCATCCTTAATGTCTCTACTGGGCGCAGCAGCAAAGTAGATATACCATCCACCGTCAATTGCATGAATCTCCGGAGCCCAGATCAAATCAGAGTAAGGACCATGCTCGGGCTTGTGCCAAACCGTCACGATTTCATTCGTTTCTGCCAGCCCGGCCAGCGTTTTTGCTCTTCTGAGCTCAATACGATCATATTCAGGCACCGATGCCGTGAAATAATAGTATCCATCATGATGAAGATAGACATGTGGATCAGCTCGCTGCTCAATGACTGGGTTGTTTATCTTAAATACCATGGAATAACCTCATTTTGCTGGGAAAGACAACGGTGTTTTATCACTCACATTATCGCGACCATCATGCATGTCTTTATACTGCCCTCTCTGGCGAATCATCGTGTTGTAATAGCTATCTGTTACTTTATATCTGAACATCAATAACCCCATGATCAGATGGAATATGCCAGGGATGAGAGTAAGCATTAAAGCAATCCCCGTTAATGTAAAGCCAGACTGTGTCTGATTCGGCACATAATCGAAAAAGGTCAGTAGCCATCCGACAATGGCACCGGCAATCCCCATTCCAAATTTTTGACAGAATGAAATACCGCCAAACGATAAACCAGAGACTCGTTGACCCAATTTGAATTCACCATAATCAACGGCTTCAGCAATCGCTGACCAGAAAACAGGCGCGTGCAAATCAACAATAAAAGACAGCAGAAAATAGAGAATAAAAGCGAGGACAAAGTCAGACTGCCCTACCGAAAAATAAAGAATTGCACTCACAATCATTACAGCAATCTGACTGTAACGGAATAGCTTAACCTTACAGTAGTATTTTGTAATCCAAGTTGACGCAACCATAGCCAGAATCGCAGCCACAACCCCTGTTGCGAGGAATGCAGAAATCATTGCGGCATCCCCTCCCAGATAATACTTGGCATAGTATGCAGCAACGGATCCTCGCACCGTATAACCGACCGTACCTGTAATGCAAACCAAGCATAATATGACCCACTGATCATTGTTAATGAGCGATTTCAGTTGCTGAGTAAATGGTTTTTTATCGATGACATAGTCGATACGCTCTGTCGTCGTAAAATAGCAAAATAAGAACAACAGTGTCCCCATTAAAGCCATTAATCCCATGGCATACTGATAGCCTAATTGAATATTTTCACTCCCCCATTGCTCAGAGAGTAAAGGAACGATGATCGTCACCAGAAATGCGGCAATTTTGGCAAAAAATAGCCGATACCCGTTGGCCGATAATTTTTCTTTCGGATCGTCAGTCAGTACACTGATTAAAGAAATATATGGAATCGTGACAGCGGTAAACATCACCGTCACAAAAATATAGGTCGCATAGGCATAGGCTAATTTCCCGTTGTAATCCAAATCTGGCGTACTAAAGGTTAAGAACACTGAAATGCCAAAGGGGATTGATAAAAACAGCATATAAGGACGATAGCGCCCCCAACGGGTATTCACTTTATCCGTAATCATCCCCATGATAGGGTCGGTCACCGCATCAATCAAACGAACAACAATGAATAACATTGCCAAGTCACTGGCTTTCAGACCAAAGATATCCGTATAGAAAAACGTAATGATCAGCATCATCGATGAAATCACCACATTGACAGCCATATCTCCGGCGCCAAATCCAACTTTCTCAAGCACAGAGAGTTTGAACTTATACATGGTAAGAGGCCTCGCTCAGATAAAAATAAAAATCAGTTCTTTTTTATAATTTCGAGGCCTCATTATTATCTGAGCAATGAATACCATCAGTTGCATAATATGCAAATTCTATAAATCAGCGAATATGTCCATCGATATAGCTATTCTTACTAAAACGATGGTTTTTATATCATTATGGAAGTTGAGATATTATTTTATTGGCTTAGTGACAACGCTCCCAACCCTAATGTAACCCATCATTTAAACGCAAAAGAGCCCCAGTCTCTCGACTGAGGCTCAATAACATCGGGATAATCATTTCATGGTGCAGTAGGAATCGGTCTTCACCGCCAGATACAAAAAAACCCCAGCATTACTGCTGAGGTCTTCAAATCAGTGGCTATTCTTATACGGATAAGTGGACGGGACTTGAGCCCGCGATTGTCCACGGCAGCGTAACAGGACGCGGGGTTTAAAAAAGAAAGGCGAACCGACTGAACCGACCGACCACTTTCGGCTGCCGGTGAAAATGACAGGCATTTATCTCTCCGCCAGAGACAAAAAAACCCCAGCATTGCTGCTGAGGTCTTCAAATCAGTGGCGGAGCGGACGGGACTCGAACCCGCGACCCCCGGCGTGACAGGCCGGTATTCTAACCAACTGAACTACCGCTCCACTTAGGTATTTCGCTCTAAATAAAGTCTTACCAATAACCGCTTTATTTAGAAGTTTGTCGCTGTGCGATGAGGATTTTGAAGCGAGAAGCGCAGTGTGCAAACGCACATGAGCATCGCAGCTATCAAAAGCATCAAGCTTCAGTAGACAAACTGCAAATTAAAGCCTGGCGATGTCCTACTCTCACATGGGGAGACCCCACACTACCATCGGCGCTGTTTCGTTTCACGACTGAGTTCGGCATGGAGTCAGGTGGGTCCAAAACGCTATGGTCGCCAAGCAAATTCTTTAATTCGGAAAGCTGTTTTCTTTGTTCTCTACACAATCAAATTGTTCTTAATGAGCCACAAAACCCCTTCGGTGTTGTATGGTTAAGTCTCACGGGCAATTAGTA
>NZ_FULE01000020.1 GCF_900163965.1 Vibrio ruber DSM 16370 | reverse complement strand
TTCTCAACGTTGCGACTCCAGCTTGTTTGAAGCCTTGCTGAATAAGCTCTGGCGATAGCAACTCGGCATATTTTTCAAAAGTATGGAAGGTGTTACAGGACTTAAAGGCTGTGGCTAATTCGCTTTCAAAACGCATAAAGAAAATCCGATATCAGATAACGAATATCGGATTTTGAAGCCTTTTAAAGATCGGTCAAATGATCTCGAAAATTTCTTAACTGATCGGCATTACTCGCAAATGAGGCCGTTTAATCCGGCGTATCGTGCGGCGATTACCGGAGATCAAAAGTGCTCCAGATTGGTGCGTGATCTGACGGTTTTTCAATGCCTCTCAATTGATAATCAATACCAGCTTCCTGACATTGCTGAGAGAGCGCTGCTGTGGCGAGGATGACATCGATTCTGAGCCCCCGATTATCATCAAATCCGCGAGAGCGATAATCAAACCATGAATATTGTTCCGTTGCATCAGGATGGAGGTAACGGAAGGTATCAACTAATCCCCAGTTAAGCAGGGTAGCAAACCATTCTCGTTCTTCTGGCTGGAACGAACATTTGCCGGTCTTGAGCCAGCGTTTTCGGTTGACTTCACCGATACCGATATCCAGATCGATCGGGCTAATGTTGACGTCCCCCATCACAACAAGGTGATCATCCGGCTGGTGATTGTCAGACAGGTAACTCATCAGATCCTGATAGAATTGTCGTTTGTAAGGAAATTTTGTTTCATGGGCGATATTATCCCCCTGAGGAAAGTAACCATTAAGGACTGTAAAAGGCTTGCCACTTTGAGTCTGAAATGTTGCCATGATCATCCGTTTTTGATGTTCAGGCGTATCACCGGGGAATCCATATTGTACTGAAACGGGCGTTTGTTTGCAGAGTAAGGCCACACCATAGTGGGCTTTTTGACCATAATAGAAAACCTGATATCCCATGTTTTCCAGATCAGCCAGTGGAAATACTTCGTCGTGAACTTTCGTTTCCTGAAGACCAATAATATCAGGCTGATGCTTGTCGATCAGCGCCTGTAGCTGATGCAGACGCGCTCTGAGTCCATTGATATTAAAACTAACCAATTTCATGATAAATATCCTTGAATTCTACTGAACGAACGATGTTAACAGTCTGTTGTTTATCTGCAAGCGGTGTACTGAGAATCTGAAAGAAATTACGGTGTCATGCTTCGGTTGAAGCATTTAATTTATTTTTGAGGTCTGCGGCCACCATCTGAATTGCTTCCAGTGCAACGGCTGGGTCAATTGCATTAGATTCAAGCAGATAAATTAAGTCGACTGCAAGCTGTACGGGTTCTGGTGCCTGCTCTAAAGGGGGATGATGTTGCTCATTCATTGGAAGCCTTTTCTCTCTCTGGCGGTAATTTTATTCTCAATCCGCTGTCTGGACTGCTGGCAGCGGATCAAACGTTGTTCCAGTGTCAGAATAGCCTGCTGACAGGACTTTTTCTCTGCTGAGTGCATCGGTTTGATTTCAAGTTGTTGTTCTTGCTCAAAGATCATGCTTTGTAAACGTCTTTCCCAGTCCTGATGTTGGGCTAATTGTTGATAAAGAGAGCTGATGGATGTTTCACGAGGCAAACCGTGACGCTCTTTTTTCCTCAGCTCAACGGTCGCTATTTCTCGTTGAATTGCATTCAATTGATTGAGGAGCCGTTCGGTCAGGTAAGTGGCCTGGGTTGTCGTGAGACGTTGATGTTCCTGACTTTGTACAATTTCATGATATGTATTTTTCAGTTCCGTAATACAAGGCACCAGTAAATGAGATTTGCAGCGAAACAACTGCGGGTCAAACAGCGGATAATGCTGTTCTCCACGCTGCTCATCAAGCTGGCTTGCTTGCTGCTCTAAAGAAAAAATCAGGTCATGTAGACGAGACAGATCAATCATAATGTATCAAACCATGCATAGTATCCCAGCCGGATCGCAAGGATACTGACAACCAGAATAAAAACCGGCCGAATAAAGGATGTTCCGAAACGAATCGCAGAATGGGCACCGACATAAGCGCCTGCCATCAGACAAACACCCATTGTCAGCCCGAGTACCCAATTAATATGACCTAAAATTGCAAATGTCACCAGTGATGTCACGTTGCTGGTCAAATTCATGGCTTTGGCGAGACCGGAAGCAAATAAAATGTTGAGCCGGTAAAGTGCCATCGAAGATACAACCCAAAATGCACCGACACCGGGGCCGGCAATCCCGTCATAGAAGCCGAGACTTAAACCTTGCGGAATCTGTTTGAGTTTACTTTGTAAAGGAATGTCCGGGTCAGCGTGCAACTTACCATGCTGCGGATGATAAAAAATCGTATACAGGGCTGTTGCCAGAATAATAATAGGGAGCACTTTATCCAGTAATGCGGTGCTGATGAAATCAACGATGAGCGTTCCGATAATGGCACCGACAAATGTTGAAACGAAAACATGTTTCCAGAGTGAAGGGCGGAACATCTTTTTGCGGTAATAGGTAAAGGCTGCCGTTGATGTCGCGAAAGTCGCTGCAACCTTGTTGGTACCCAAAGCAACATGAGGCGGTAGCCCTAAAGATAATAATGCGGGGACTGTCAACATACCACCGCCACCGGCAATGCCATCAATAAACCCGGCAATAAAAGCAACCATTGCCAAGACAATTAAAAGCGTCGGCTCCAGAAAATCCATTAATTTGATTGGCCTTCTTATTTTTTCATCAACGTTTATGATTCGATGATACGTTTAAACGGAGGGAGAGCATCAAGCAATGCTTTGCCGTACTGTTTAGTGACAACACGACGATCAAGAACAACCACTCTACCAGAATCTTCCTCGTTACGCAGTAGTCTTCCCACACATTGGATTAATTTTCGACTGGCTTCCGGTACGGTGATTTGCATAAACGGGTTCCCGCCTTTTGAGAGAATGTATTCTGCATGAGCCTGTTCAATCGGTGAGGTCGGTACAGAAAATGGGATCTTGGTAATAATGACATTTTCTAACTGTCGGCCGGGGAGGTCTAATCCTTCTGAAAAGCTGCCTGTACCAAAAATGACGGCAGTACCCTGATGTTCTACAGTAAAACGATGCGTTTTTAGAATTTCTGTACGCGATTTCTTACCTTGAATTTGTAGCAGCCAGCCACGCTTTTTAAAGTCGGACTTAAGTGCTTCGGCAACCTGATTCATTTGCCAGTAGGAAGAGAACAGAACCAGTGTCGCTTGTCTCTCACGAATCAACGTGGGTATCTGCTCAATCAGAGCCTGAGTATAATGGGGCGACTGTGGCTCCTGACTGACTCGGGGAATATATAATTCTCCCTGACGTGGGTAATCAAATGGTGACGCCAGCGCAATAAACTGGGTTCCCTCATCTGGTTGGGCACTGATACCGCTTTGATGACAGAAAAAAGTGAATGAATTTAAGGCCCGAAGGGTGGCTGAGACCATCACCGCACCATAACAGCGGCTCCAGAACTGTTGATCCAGCTTCCAGCCGATTTCTATCGGAGAAACATGCACGGTGTAATCTCCGGGCTGCGCTTCTGATGCTGTAATCCAGCGCGCCATCGGAGCACCGTACTCTCGCGGTGGCTCGGCCATTAGTGTCCAGACCTGCGCCATACTATCCAAACGTTGTAAACTTACCCCTAACTCAGCCAACACCGGGCTTGCGATACGATTGCTGATCTGGCCCTCTTGCAACCGCTCGGTGAGTAAATCTGCGACTTTCGCAGTTGCCTGACAAATTTTGACGGATGCCTGTTTCAAAGCTTTGGATTCTGTCAGTAACCATTCCGGGAGTTCTCCGTGTTCGAAACGGAGCACACCGTCCTGACATTGCTCAGGTGTAAATTGCCGGCTCAACTGGGTTAATGTGGGAATTAAAACTTGAATCGCACTGGCAATTTCCTCTTTAAAGCGAGTGACCCGACTTTCATCAGTGAGCGATACCCATTGAGCCAATGATTGGTGGAATTTTTCCAGCCAGGATGCAGTACTTTTTAGAGTCGATGATGCGGCAGCATGGTCGCGGGCAACCTGTGGTAAATGGTGAGCCTCATCAAAAATATAAATGCTGTTTTCCGGCTCAGGCAGAATAATACCACCGCCCAGATCAGCGTCAGCCATCACCAGGCTATGGTTAGCAATAATGACATCGGCTTGTTCTAAACTCGCGCGCGCTTTTTGAAACGGGCAGTGATGATGAACTGCAAAAGCTGAATTACAGCTATGCTTGTCGCTGACGATTTGAAGCCACATTGAGTCATCGATCGGTGTCGGCCAACTATCCCGATCTCCATCCCACTTACCAGTAGCCCATTGTGAGTAGAGATCTTTGTAGAGCGAAATATCTTGCTCAGTCGGTGGGCTTTCAAATAGTGCCACTTGTCCTGATGAGGCCTCCGGTTCACAAATTGCAGCCAGTTTTTCAGCACAGCAGTAACGTTGCCGCCCCTTGGCAATGCGAAACTGAAAGTCTAAATCGGTCAGGCGGCGATATAGGGGTAAATCTTTATGAAGTAACTGTTCCTGTAGAGCCACGGTTGCTGTCGCAATAATCAGTTTTTTATTGTTCAGCACGGCAACCGGTACTGCTCCCATCAGGTAAGAAAGTGATTTACCAATTCCTGTTCCGGCTTCAGCAACCAGTAGTCGATTTTTCGCATGATAGGTGCCGCATAATGTTTTGGCAATTTCAGCAACCAGATAATTTTGTCCGCGTCGCGGGGTAAAATTTTCCATCTGAGCCTGTAGGTTTTGATAACTCTGACGGATCGATTTTTGAATTCTGGGTGTAATCATAATGTAACCTGATGGGGTGAGGCGGACATACTAACACATACGGAAAACAGGAGAAGTTCCTTTAGATGTGATTTTTTTGTTCTAAATGGGGATCTTGTTCACAAAAAATTTGCGTCGTCAGGAACTTAAAATAAATTCAGTACATGAAAAATATAAAGCCCTTCAGTTAGTCAGAAATTTTTATAAAATACCAAAATTGATATTTTTTTGATTGCTGTTCAGGATTTTATCCTGATTTTTTAATAAAAAATAGAATTCAAATTGATTTATAAAAATGGTTACAAACTATGCATTGTTGAGAATAATGTTACTTAAATTATTGTTTTATAAGTATTTATTTAATTTTATTTTATCGCTTTAGAATATTTGACACGTAAGCTATTCTTTTGCAATCTAATCTCCGTAATTGAAATGGCGGTGACGAGGACTTGATGTCTTGGTTACCATCAAAAAACAAAAGGAATCCAGATAAGGAATTCCTAATCTAAGAAAAGGCAGTGGATTAATTATGAAAAAGACTCTAATCGCTCTTGCGGTTCTAGCAGCAGGTTCTGCTAGCGCGGCTGAAATCTACAACCAAGATGGTGTTGCAGTAACAGTATCTGGTGCAGGTGAAGTTCAATTGTTCCAAGACTACGAAGCTGATGGTACTGATGTATCAACTAAGCTGCGTATCGATGACATGCAATTGAATACTCACGGTACAATCGAAGTAGCTGAAGGTCTGAATGCCATTGTTGGCTTGGACTTCACTTTCGAAGATAATGATTCTGGTGCGAAAGGCAACGTTCAGACTGATGGTTCTTATGTCGGTTTTGCGTATGCTGATTACGGTACAATCACTTATGGTCGTCAATATCTGATTGCTGATGACGCTGGTATCGGTGTTGATTTCGAAGTCGGCAAGAAACAGTACGGTCAGAATGAAACTAGCGCAAGCGATGTGATCAAGTATGTCTACGACAACGGTACATTCTACTTCGGCATCTCTCACGATTTAGATGAGTCACAAACTTATAGTTCTGATGCTACTGATGTAAGAAACAACGTAAAAGATGAAACATCTACAGATGGTCGTATCGGTTTCCGTATGAACGGTTTTGATGCTCGTCTGTATATCTATTCTGGCGATAATGTTATTGTTGATAAAATCAAAAACGGTGCTACCGCTGGCAATAATGTAGTTGCTGATGAAGATGCGTATAACTTAGAAGTTGTTTACTCTGCTGATATGTATGAAGTTGGTGCTTCATATGGTAACCGTGATATCGATTCTGGTTCTACAAATTTATCTGATATCGATATTTTCGAAATCTACGGCTCATATACTATGGACAAAACCACTTTCTCTCTAGGTTATGTTCATAACGACGATGATGTATCAAATGTAGATGGCGACAATATCTACGGTGTTGTTGTGTATAAAATGAATGCTAACGTTCGCACTTATGCGGAAATTGGTTTCTATGACGACAGCACTTCAACTGACTACAACCCCGCTTACACACTGGGTATGGAAGTTAAATTCTAATCATTGCTGATTCGAATACTTGCTAGTAAAAACCGCCTCACTGAGGCGGTTTTTTTATAAACAGAGAATGATTATGTCGAGCCAGTCATCATTCGGTTTCTCAGCCGTATTCATCTGCTGGCCGATCCATTAGAATGTGTTTTTCAGAGTTCAGTGAAAGGAAAGAATCAACCATGTTGTTATGGAAAAAAGTGTTGGGGCCTGCAGCCCTGATGGGTATCTCAATATTTGGCCTTTCTGCACCGAGTTATGCCGCAACAATTTCCAGCCAGAGTAACGTTGAAATCTTGGCGTTAGATGGGGTGGAAGTCAATGATGAGAATTTTGCTCATCCGGATATGCTGGAAGTTCAGGCTGGCCGACATCAGGTGGTGTTCCGCTATTATGGTGATGTCAGAAAAGGGCAGCGTGATGTGATTTATTCAACGGCCCCGGATGTATTTACCATTGACCTGAAGCAAGATGACAGCATTAAGATTTTAGCGCCGCGTCTGAACAGTTATACACAGGCCGAAGGTTATTTTCGTCGTGGTGCTGACTGGAAAGTGCAGGATCAGCACGGCAATGTCAAATCGGTGCATTATGAGCCATTAACCGGCAACGGTGTCATGCCATTTAATGATATTGAGAGAGCGGTTGCGAGACATAATGCTGAGCAAGGGAATGAGTTCGCCCCGGCTCAACAAGCGGCTGTAACGACCCCTAATATCGCTGCGCAAAGAATCACGCCACCCAAGGGCGACGATACACTGATTCAGACTATTCAACTGCTTTATAATAATGCTTCTCCTGCTCAGCAGCAGAAGATTAAGGCGTGGATTGCCGGTCAGTAATCGCCGTTAATCGGGAACATATTAAGAATAAAAAAAACCACCGCTGATCCGGTGGTTTTTTTATTCTTACATGAAGGATGAATCGTTATCAGTAAATTCGCCGTCGATGTAATACCAGCGGCCATTTTCCCGGATAAAACGAGAGCGTTCCTGCAGAGAATAACTCTCACCGTTTTGCTCGAAGTAGGCTTTGAAACTGACAAACCCCTCATCGGTATGATGACCATCTTCTGCCCCAAGAACAGCAAGTTTGGTCCAGTGAGTTTGTGTCCCTTGCTCGATTTCTTGCCGATCATTTTCCGCCTGACAGCTCGGGTGATATGTTGCTACAATAAAGTCAACCAATCCGAGTACGTAAGCGCTGTAACGCGCCCGCATCAGTTGAGCCGGTACTTTAGCCGCCTCGGGAGAACGATGTATGGGTTGACAGCAATTTTTATAGTGGCGCTGAGAGCCACACGGACATTTCTTCATGATATTACTTGAGATTATGCTGGGTGAATGTGTAATTAAAACAGAACCACGCTATTACTTGTTCGTTGATCGAAAGCCATCGGTTCGACATCCATCGCTTTATTGTGAAACCGGCTGATGAAGCAGACGGTAACTGGCATCCTGATGGTATTCAAGTACTGATATTTCATGGTCCCAATCCCCTAAAACAATTCGTGTTTTTTCAAGGCCATCAAGATGAAAATGGTGAATATCAGGGCGATGTGTATGGCCGTGAATCATCATATCCACTTGATATTCACTCATCACGCGTTCCACTTCTGCTTGAGTGACATCCATAATTGCAATCGACTTCGATTGCTTATCCATCCTGACATCCTGCTTTACTTTACTCACGATGCGTTGTTTCATGGAAAATGGTAGCCGATAATAAATCCATTGTAGCCAAGGCTGATGAACTTTCTTTCTGAATTGGAGATAACGAACATCTTCCAGACATAATGTGTCACCATGCATAATGACGATAGGTTTGCCGTAAAGATCGATGCGTGTTTTCTCGGCAAGTAACTGGACACCAGTTTCTCGGGCAAAGCGTTTCCCAACCAAAAAATCCCGATTTCCTTGCACAAAATAACAAGGGGTTCCAGAAGATGTCAGATGCTTGAAGGTCGCTTTGATCGTTTGTGCAAATTCACCCGGGTCATCATCTCCGATCCAAAAATCGAATAGGTCGCCAAGAATATAAAGTGCGTCTGCTTGTGGTGCCCGATGTTGCATCAGATGTTGAAAGGCAGCCGTTAAGTCCGGACGAGTTGGGGTTAAATGGAGATCAGAAATAAAAAGTGTATGCATAAATTCGCTTGTCGGGGGGAAGGAGATTGGTGCAGCACATCATTATCTGCACCAATCAGATTATATCTTTCGTAGATTACTCTTCGATGGTTGTACCGGTAATCAGAACTTCTTCCAGAGGTACATCCTGGTGCATACCATGTGAGCCAGTGCTGACTCCCTTAATCTGGTTGACAACGTCCATACCATCAACGACTTCAGCAAATACACAGTATCCCCATCCGTCAAGACTTTCCGAGCGGAAATCAAGGAAGGTATTGTCATTGACGTTAATGAAGAATTGAGAACTTGCTGAATGAGGTTCCATAGTTCTGGCCATCGCAAGCGTTCCGATTTTATTACTCAGGCCATTATTGGCTTCGTTTTTAATCGGTGTTTTGGTGGCTTTTTCTTTCATCCCGGAAGCCATGCCGCCACCCTGAATCATGAAACCATCAATCACACGGTGGAACAGGGTATTGTCATAGAAATTTTCACGACAATATTGGAGGAAATTTGCACAGGTTTCAGGAGCTTTGTCTTCATGAAGCTGAATTTTGATATCGCCGAAGTTTGTATGCAGGGTGATCATCACGATTACCTTTCTATTTTTGTACAGGAAACCGTGATTCTAACGTAGTTTCGGTGACATTCAAATGTTCTGTAAAAGAATAGGATGACCTATAGACAAGAGCATTGTTATAATCGGATTATTCAGTAAATTACGACAACTTAGATAGAGATCATGTTACAAATATATAACACACTTACCAGACAAAAAGAGCAATTCAAGCCCATTAACGCCGGAAAAATCGGCATGTATGTCTGTGGCGTCACTATATATGATCTCTGCCATATTGGTCACGGAAGGACGTTTGTGTCATTCGATGTCGTTGCCCGCTATTTACGCTACTTGGGATACGATTTAACTTTGGTCAGAAATATTACCGACATCGATGACAAGATCATTCATCGTGCCGCGGAAAATGGTGAGTCGTGTGACGTGCTGACAGAGCGTTTGATTCAGGATATGTATGCGGATTTCGATGCATTAAATATTTTACGTCCCGATGTGGAGCCGCGCGCAACTGCATATATTGATGAAATTATCGCCTTAGTACAGCGATTGATCGATAAAGGTTTTGCCTATGTTGCAGAGAACGGCGATGTGATGTTTGAGGTTAGTCGCTTCGATGACTATGGCAAGCTTTCCCGACAAGATTTGGCACAGCTTCAGGCCGGAGCCCGGGTTGATGTCGAGATGGCGAAACGCAGCCCGCTTGATTTCGTACTATGGAAAATGTCTAAGCCGGGTGAACCCAAGTGGGAATCACCGTGGGGTGAAGGTCGTCCGGGCTGGCATATTGAGTGTTCAGCGATGAACTCTTCGATTTTAGGCACGCATTTTGATATTCATGGTGGTGGTTCTGATTTGCAATTTCCCCACCATGAAAATGAGATTGCCCAGTCCTGCTGTGCGTATGATACGGCCTATGTGAATACATGGATGCACAGTGGTATGGTGATGGTCGATAAAGAGAAAATGTCTAAATCACTGGGGAACTTCTTTACGATCCGGGATGTGCTGGCTCACTATGATCCAGAAACGGTGCGCTATTTTCTGATGTCCGGTCATTATCGTAGTCAATTGAATTACAGTGAAGAGAATCTCAATCAGGCGCGGTCAGCTCTGGAGCGCTTCTACACCGCATTGCGCGGGCTTGACCTGAGCGTTAAAGCATCTGGCGGAGAGGAATTCGTAACTCGTTTTGAAGCTGCTATGAATGACGATTTCAATACACCGGAAGCCTATTCCGTATTGTTTGACATGGCGCGAGAGATCAATCGACTCAAGCAGGAAGAGCAATTGCAGCAAGCCAGTCAGCTTGCAGTTCGTATGCGAGAGTTAGCCAGTGTCATCGGGATTTTGTCTCAAACGCCGGAAAGTTTCTTGCAAGGTGAGGGGGGCTCAGCAGATGAAGTGGCTGAAATCGAGTCGCTGATCAAAATGCGTAACGATGCGCGAGCTGCGAAAGATTGGGCGAATGCTGATCTTGCTCGGGATCGACTGACAGCCATGGGGATTATTCTCGAAGACGGGTCTGGTGGCACAACCTGGCGGCGTAAATAATTGCGGCACGGTTTTGAAAGGGCTTACACCATGGATAAGCCCTTTTTGTTCATTCGACTGAAGGCAATACAATAGATATGTCGATCATTTTAGGAATTGATCCGGGCTCTCGAGTCACTGGTTACGGGGTTGTTCGCCAGCAGGGAAGAATACTGACTTACCTTGGCAGCGGTTGTATTAAAACCACAGAGAAAGCATTACCGGGACGTTTGAAGCAAATATATGCCGGGGTTTCAGAAGTGATTATGCAATTTCAACCGGATGTCTTTGCAATAGAACAGGTGTTTATGGCGAAGAATGCGGATTCAGCATTGAAACTCGGGCAAGCCCGGGGATGCGCAATTGTTGCAGCAGTGAATGCCGATCTACCGGTTTATGAATATGCTGCACGCTTAATTAAGCAAGCTGTTGTCGGAACCGGAGGTGCAGATAAAACTCAGGTTCAGCATATGGTTCAGCAAATGCTGAAGTTACCGTCCAAACCGCAGGCCGATGCTGCTGATGCGCTTGGCGTTGCCATCTGTCACGCGAACACCAATAAAACATTGGTTGCGCTGGCCGGGCAGGCGATAGGGTCTCGGCGAGGGCGCTATCGCTAAAATTTGCGATGACCGATTACTGGCTATTTATCCAGTTATTGATTATGATCAATCAGAATCAACATTGTGAAAAGGAAAAATCGTGATTGGACGTCTTAGAGGCATTCTGCTGGAAAAGCAGCCACCAGAAATTTTGATTGAGGTCGGTGGTGTGGGCTATGAAGTTCAGATGCCAATGAGTTGCTTTTATGAATTACCCGAAGTAGAACAAGAAGCCGTCATTTACACACATTTTGTGGTTCGGGAAGACGCGCAGCTTTTGTATGGATTTAACAGCAAAGCTGAACGCGCATTATTCAGAGCGGTCATTAAAGCAAATGGTGTCGGTCCAAAATTGGGTCTGGCTATTTTATCCGGAATGACGGCCAGTCAGTTTGTTGAATGTGTCAAACGCGAAGATGTTTCAATGCTGGTTAAGTTACCGGGAGTTGGTAAAAAAACTGCGGAACGTTTGGTGGTTGAAATGAAAGATCGCCTCGCATCTTTCCCGACTTCAGAAATTGATGAGTTTGAATTAGTTCAAGACTCCGCACCAATTCGCCCGCAGAATACCGCCAGCCATGCAGAAGAAGAAGCCGTGAGTGCCTTGTTAACGCTTGGCTATAAACCTCAGCAAGCTTCGAAAATTGTTGCTCAGATTGCCCAGCCGGGTATGAGTAGTGAGACGCTGATTAAAGAAGCATTGAGAGCGATGGTATGATTGAAGCGGATCGTTTTGTAACGCCGGTAAGCACACCGTTTAAAGATGATGAATTAGTTGATCGTGCGATACGGCCAAAACTTTTGGCCGATTATCAGGGGCAGGATCATGTGCGTAACCAGATGGAAATTTTTATTCAGGCTGCTCAGCGTCGTCATGAAGCTTTAGATCATCTCCTCATCTTCGGTCCGCCCGGTTTAGGAAAGACCACATTAGCGAATATCGTCGCCAATGAAATGGGTGTAAATATCAGAACAACATCAGGGCCTGTGTTAGAAAAAGCCGGTGATTTGGCAGCTTTGTTAACCAATCTTGAAGAAAACGATGTGCTGTTTATTGATGAGATTCATCGTTTGAGCCCTGTGGTTGAAGAGGTGCTTTATCCGGCAATGGAAGATTATCAACTCGATATTATGATTGGAGAGGGGCCTGCTGCCCGCTCAATTAAAATCGATTTGCCGCCTTTTACCCTCATCGGTGCAACCACGCGAGCCGGTTCTTTGACTTCGCCACTACGTGACCGCTTTGGTATTGTACAGCGGCTTGAGTATTATCAGGTTGGTGATTTGCAAAACATTGTCCAGAGAAGTGCAGAATGCTTGTCTCTGTCGATTGAGCCGGAAGGGGCGCTGGAAGTTGCCCGTCGTTCCCGGGGAACCCCCCGAATTGCTAACCGACTATTGCGGCGTGTCAGAGACTATGCTGAAGTGAAAGGGGACGGTAATATATGTGCTGATACGGCAGATAACGCCTTAAATATGCTTGATGTTGATGTCAGGGGCTTCGATTTTATGGATCGTAAGCTACTGCTTACAATTATTGACAAGTTTTCCGGGGGCCCCGTCGGTTTAGATAATCTGGCAGCTGCAATCGGTGAAGAAAAAGATACAATAGAAGATGTTTTGGAGCCTTATCTGATTCAGCAAGGGTATTTGCAGCGAACGCCCAGAGGCCGGATTGCGACAGAACGAGCTTATTTGCATTTCGGATTCGAAAAATAATTTTTCGCTTACCATTAGATAGATATACTTGTTTTGTTGTGTGATAAATATCGCATTTATGAAAATTTATAAGGTAGCAAAGAGATTGCAAATTTAATGTTAATGTTAATTATTTGTGTGTTTGCTGAGTGAGCAAAATCTATTTGTTACAAAAAAATATCAATTAATTCTCCCTTATTTTGATCTCGGTCATTTTGTTGTTTTTTTGCCGGTTCATCAAGTGTAAAACTTGATCTAAATCAAGACGAGCCCCGCAGATAAACCCTTTGAAAGCTTACTCGTTTGAAAGTAGTATTTCGGCAATATGTATTTTACTTGATTAATATTTATTCAAACAAAAATACACGTTGATGTAACAAATATTCTGCTTTTCTAGCATTTTTGACAGGTATGAATTGATAAAATTTGGTTGCTTTAATCTGAGTGGTGTCTTTCAGCCGACACAAAGGAGTTATCATGATTGACATAGTTGATCTATCGCGGTTGCAGTTCGCGCTTACTGCGATGTATCACTTCCTGTTTGTTCCTCTGACTCTAGGGATGACGTTTTTACTCGCCATCATGGAGTCACTTTATGTAATGACCGATAAGCAAATCTACAAGGATATGACAAAATTCTGGGGTAAGCTGTTCGGGATTAACTTTGCTCTGGGCGTAGCTACAGGGCTAACAATGGAATTTCAGTTTGGTACAAACTGGTCGTATTACTCGCACTACGTTGGTGACATTTTTGGTGCTCCTCTTGCCATCGAAGCGCTGGTCGCTTTCTTCCTTGAATCTACATTCGTCGGTTTATTCTTCTTCGGATGGGATCGACTTTCAAAACGTCAACACTTAGTGACAACATGGCTTGTTGCATTAGGTTCAAACTTCTCTGCACTTTGGATTCTTGTCGCCAATGGCTGGATGCAAAACCCAGTTGGCTCCGACTTTAACTTCGAAACCATGCGTATGGAAATGGTGAGCTTTGCTGAAGTTGTGTTAAACCCTGTTGCACAGGTGAAATTCGTTCACACTGTCGCATCGGGTTACGTGACTGGTGCAATGTTTGTTTTAGGGGTGAGTGCATATTATCTGCTTAAAGGGCGTGATATCGCTTTTGCCCGTCGCTCATTTACCGTTGCTGCATCATTTGGTATGGCTGCGATTCTTTCCGTTATCGTGTTAGGAGATGAATCTGGTTACGAGTTGGGTGACGTTCAAAAAGCCAAATTAGCTGCTATTGAAGCGGAATGGCATACCGAAGAAGCGCCGGCATCATTTACTCTGTTTGGTTTCCCGAATCAGGAATCGATGCATACGGATTTTGCGATTAAGATCCCTTATGTCATGGGTATTATTGCAACTCGCTCGCTGGATACACCTGTCAAAGGCTTAAGTGACTTACGTGAAGAGCACCTGGAACGGATTCGTAATGGGATGTACGCATATGAGTTACTCCAGAAATTACGTGCCGGGGATACTTCAGAAATGAACCGCGATGCCTTCGATGAAGTAAAATCTGATCTGGGCTATGGCATGTTGCTGAAACGCTATACGGATGATGTGGCAAATGCGTCAGAAGAACAGATTCAGGCTGCTGCTGATGATTCACTGCCAACAGTCTGGCCGCTGTTCTGGTCGTTCCGGATCATGGTTGCCTGTGGTGTCATCATGCTGATTGTTTTCGCTGCTGCTTTTGTTCAGACCTGTCGTCAGAAAATTGAGCAGAAAAACTGGGTACTTAAAGCTGCACTTTTCAGTATTCCGCTACCGTGGATTGGTGTTGAAGCGGGTTGGTTTGTCGCAGAATATGGTCGTCAACCATGGGCTGTCGGTGAAATTCTCCCGGTACATATCGCGAACTCTGCATTGAGTGTCAGTGATTTGGTGATCTCTCTGCTTGCCATTCTTGCATTATATACAGCGTTCCTTGTTGCCGAAGTTTATCTCATGGTGAAATTTGCTCGCAAAGGACCAAGTAGTCTGAAAACTGGCCGTTATCATTTTGAACAAAATGGTACTTCAGCAACAGATCAAGTTAACCGTCAGGTAGAAGCTTAAGGCGAGGAGAAGAATATTATGGATTACGAAATCTTACGATTTATTTGGTGGATCCTGATTGGTGTGCTGTTTGTCGGCTTCGCTATTGCAGATGGATTCGATATGGGGGTCGGTGCCTTGGTGCCGATTATCGGGAAAAATGACACGGAACGCCGGGTCATGATTAACTCGATTGCACCTCACTGGGATGGTAACCAAGTTTGGTTAATTACAGCTGGCGGAGCATTATTTGCCGCGTGGCCTTTAGTCTATGCAACATCATTCTCTGGTTTCTACCTTGCGATGATTGTAACTCTGGCTGCATTATGGCTGCGCCCTGTGGGACTAGATTATCGTTCAAAAATCGAAGACACCAAATGGCGTAACATTTGGGATATCTGTATCTCTGTCAGCGGATTCGTGCCACCACTAATCATTGGTGTTGCATTCGGTAATTTGTTACAGGGTGTTCCTTTTGAATTGAACGAATTTTTGATGCCAAGCTATCACGGTTCATTCTTCGGACTACTCAATCCATTTGGTATCGTGTGTGGTTTAGTCAGTGTGTTGATGATTGTGCTTCAAGGTGCGTCTTGGTTACAAATGAAGACCTCTGATGCAGTTCATACTCGTGCTCGTAGCGTTGCCCAACTGTGTGGTGTACTTGTGGCTGTACTTTTCGTGGCTGCTGGTTTCTGGGTACAACACATCGATGGTTATGTGATCACCAGTACAATGGATCATCTTGCATCATCAAATCCGCTCAATAAAGAAGTGGCTCGCGAGTCTGGTGCGTGGATGGCAAACTTCAATCAATATCCACTGTTATGGTTGGCACCAATTCTTGGTACAGCGATGCCACTGATTGCTGTGATTGCATCTCGTCTGGAAAAAGGCGGTATCGCATTTATTGCATCGAGTTTGACGAACGCTGGTATTATCTTTACTGCCGGGTTTGCGATGTTCCCATTCATCATCCCTTCAAGCTTGGCACCAAGTAATAGTCTGACTATGTGGGATTCAACATCCAGTGAATTGACGCTGCAATTAATGACAGGTATTGCCTTCGTGATGGTACCGATTATTCTTGGGTATACTTGTTGGACGTACTACAAAATGTTTGGTCGTCTCAATAATAAGTATGTTGAAGACAACAAAAATTCACTTTATTAACGAGGAGCTAAGTTATGTGGTATTTTGCATGGATTCTAGGCGTCTTACTGGCTTGTTCTTTCGGCATCATCAATGCGTTGTGGTTAGAACATGCAGAGATGATGGATAAAGATAGTGAATGATTTTTCTGCCTTAATTGCGCAGTGGCATCGTCCCGTTGATCATATTCTTTATCGAGTATTATTGATGGGCGTTGCTTTCTACCATGTTGCGTTGCTGATGTGGAACCCACAGGCTTACGCAGTAACAATTGGTGGTTTTAATCTGGTAGTGGTTGCACTGCTGATCTTGGCAGTCTGTGCCAGCATGATATTCGGTGTCGGTTTTAAACCGAGAAGGTGGTTTTGGCAGATTCTGTTTTCGCCTTACCTCGCCGGATGCATATTGGTTTACTTCAGTTTGGTTCGGATGAACTGAATGAACAGCGACTTATCGCCAGCCTGATAAAGAAAACGCAGCCTTAAGGCTGCGTTTTTTGTCCAAAAATTCAAAATTCATTTCGTCTCACTCATGCGAAAGTGCTTGAGTTGCGTTATAGTAAGCGCTTGTGTCAATCCGTTGAGGGACGTTAAGTGCATTATTCTAAATCAGCTTTTTCTCGATTTCCTGTAACGATCTATTACGAAGATACCGATGCCGGCGGTGTTGTATACCACGCGAATTATCTTAAATTTTTTGAACGTGGACGGACAGAAATGCTCAGAGAGCAAGGGGTATGCCAACGGGAGTTGTTGGAACAAAATATGGGCTTTGTGGTCCGAAGCATGGAGCTAGATTTTCTGAAAGCCGCCCGTCTGGATGACAACTTAGTCGTCATCACTCAACTAACTGAGAAAAAAAAGGCTTCTTTAATATTCTGTCAAGAGCTGGTTAATCCTCGTGAAGAGGTATTGTGTCGAGCAATAGTTAAGGTAGCATGTATTGACATACAAAAAATGAAACCCCAAGGTATCCCCGACACGGTATTTTCGGAGAAGTAACAGTGAATGCTGAAATTTCAATACTTGATCTTTTTTTACAGGCTAGTTTCCTAGTCAAAGTGGTGATGATGATTCTCTTAGGCATGTCGATCATGTCATGGGCGATGATTTTAAAAAGAACCAAAGCATTATCGGCTGCTGAAAAGCAAGCTGCTTCATTTGAGGACCGTTTCTGGTCCGGCACGGATTTGGCTGTTTTATATCAAGACGTGAAAAATAGAAAAGATCAGCTTAGTGGCAGTGAAGAGATCTTCTATTCCGGTTTTACTGAATTTGCCCGGTTAAGAAAGAATCATGCTGCTGAAGCTAATTTTGTGATGGATGGAACGGCGAGAGCGATGCGTGTTGCCGTCTCCCGAGAAGTTGAATCATTAGAAACGCATCTCCCATTTTTGGCGACAGTCGGTTCAATTAGTCCTTACATTGGGTTGTTTGGTACCGTGTGGGGGATTATGCATGCATTCATTGCGTTGGGTGCGGTTAAACAAGCCACATTAGCAATGGTTGCTCCCGGTATTGCCGAAGCGTTGGTTGCAACGGCGATGGGGCTTTTTGCTGCGATTCCTGCGGTTATGGCCTATAACCGACTGACAACAGTTGTCAGTAAACTTGAAATGAATTACGCGACATTCTCTGAGGAGTTTCATAGTATTCTTCATCGTCAAGCCATGACGGGCAGGGAGTAATCTTTATGGCGGGTTACCAACCAAAGAAACGTAAAATGACCGCAGAAATTAATGTGGTACCCTATATTGATGTGATGTTGGTACTGTTAATCATTTTTATGGTGACATCTCCCTTTATTACTCAGGGCGTGGATGTTGAACTACCAAAAACGGAAACAGCGAAACCAGCGTCCGATTTGGTCGGTGATGATGGCGGCTTCATTATTGTAGAGATCAATAAAGAAGGCAGCTTGGGTGTCAGCATCAATAATGAACCTTTCAAACGGGGACTATCCTTACAGGATGCAATCGTTCTGGTAAAAGCTGAGCTGAGTTTACATCCCGGCTCACCTGTTGCGGTCGGTGGCGAGGCGACAAGCCCCTATGCGGAGATTGTGCGTGTGCTGGACGAGCTGAGTAAAGCTGGTATTCCAAAGGTTGGTTTGTTAACAGATATCAGGGAATAAGCAGTATAACCTTCATGAAAAAGAGAGAAGACAAGCGGTCAGGTTTTACAAAGCCACTGATAATTTCTATCGTATTGCACGCGATTTTAATTGGCCTATTACTTTGGGGCGGGCAGTTCTATCAAGAAAAACCGCATCCGACCGGTAATATGGTTCAGGCGGTCGTGATTGACCCTGCACTGGTGCATCAACAGGCTCAACAGATGAAGTCGACCCGGGAAGCGGCAGCTCGGAAAGAGAAAGAGCGGCTTGATCGTCTGCGTCGTGAAAGTGAGCGCCTTGAAGAGAATCGTAGAGCTGAAGAAGAGCGGATTCGGCAGTTAAAACAACAGCAAGCCCGCGAGGCGAAAGCTGCCAGAGAGGCAGAGCAACAGCGTAAGCAGAAAGAGCAGGAACGTATTGCTGAAGAGCAGCGCGCGGCAAAAGCCGAGGCAGCAAGGAAAGCTAAAGAGGCTGCGATTGCGAAAGCGGAGCAACAGCGAGTTGAGCGCGAAAAGGCAGCTAAGCTAGCGGCAGAAAAAGCCCGTAAAGAACGTGAAGCAGCGCAGAAAGCAGAGCAAGAGCGTCTGGCAAAAGAAAAAGCTGCGAAGGTCGCAGCCGAGAAGGCTCAGCAGGAAAAAGAGCGTCTGGAAAAGTTAGAAAAAGAAAGAAAGCAACGGGAAGAAGCCTTAAATGATATTTTTTCCGGTTTAAAAGCAGAAGAGCAACAAAACTCCAGCGCCCGGAGTCAATATATTGCCAGCGAAGTCGGACGTTACGGTGAAATCTACAAACAGCTGATTCGGCAAAATTTACGCGTAGAGGATACGTTTAAAGGTAAAGATTGCCGGGTTAATTTGCACCTGATTCCGACAGGTAGTGGGGCGATTGTCGGTAGTTTGAAAGTGTTAGGGGGGAACTCGGCTGTTTGTGCCGCGACACAACGAGCGGTTGCACAGGTTCCGTCTTTTCCTTTGCCGAAAGATGACCCGGATGTTGTGAATAAGTTGAAAGATATTAATCTAACGGTTGAACCGAATATATAATTTTGACTGAAGTATCAGAGAAAAGGAAAAGCTTGTGTTACAGCGATTGATTTTGAGTTGTATGTTCCTCGTGATATCAGGCATACACACCGCAAATGCAGCATTAGAGCTCGTCATTACCGATGGGATTAACTCAGCGAGGCCGATCGCGATCGTTCCGTTCCAGTGGGAGGGCAAGAGCAAATTACCAGAAGATATTTCAGGTGTGGTTGCTTCAGATCTGCAACGGAGTGGCAAGTTTAGTCCGGTTGCAACCAGTAATATGCCTCAGACGCCTTATGATGAATCCGCCGTCGATGTCGATGCATGGACTCGATTAGGTGTTGATTCCTTACTGACCGGTACCATCAAGCAGAATGCCGCAGGTAATTATGTCATTCATTACCAGTTGGTCGATATCGTTCAGGCACAGTTATTAAAAGGTAAAAGGCAGTCTCTCACAGAAGATGGTCAACTGGTTGAGTCCAAAGATTATGTCTTACTGAACAATATTGCGACGGTCTCACCGAAACGTCTGCGTGAGTATGCACATCGAATCTCTGACTTAGTTTATGAGAAGCTGACCGGAGATAAAGGCGCGTTTTTAACCCGGATTGCTTATGTTGTCGTACATGACGGTGAAAAGTATCCCTATCAGCTGAGAATCTCAGACTATGATGGTTACAATGAACGGCTCGTGCTCAGCTCTAAACAGCCACTCATGTCTCCGGCATGGTCTCCTGATGGTAAGAAACTGGCTTATGTGAGTTTCCAGAATGGGCATGCTGAAATCTACATCATGAACATTTATACCGGTAAACGTGAAAAGATATCGTCATTCCCTCGTCACAATGGGGCGCCAGTATTCTCACCGGATGGAAAATCGTTAGCTTTAGTTTTATCGAAATCAGGGAGTTTACAGGTCTATATCATGGATTTGGCGACCAAGAAAATTCGTCAAATAACGCGGGGTAGATCAAATAATACGGAGCCTTTTTGGTATCCGGATGGAAAATCTCTGATATTTACCTCAGATCGGGGTGGTAAACCACAGATATATAAAGTAGATTTGTCTACTGGCGTGACAAATCGTCTTACTTGGCAGGGCTCACAAAATTTAGGTGGGCAGATTACGCCTGACGGGAAATTCCTGATTATGGTGAATAAAAACCAGTCAGGATTTAACTTGGCAAAGCAAGATTTGGAAACTGGCAGTGTGCAAATTCTGACAAGAACTTTGCTCGATGAGTCTCCAAGTATTGCGCCTAACGGTGGTATGGTTATCTATAGTTCGATCTACAATAAAACCAATGTGTTATCTATGGTTTCTATTGACGGACGATTTAAAGCCAGGTTACCAGAAACAAACGGACGTGTGAGAGCGCCGGCGTGGTCACCGTTTTTGTAATGAGTCATGATTAAAAAATAAGGAAAAGAAGATGCAACTGAATAAAGTTCTTAAAGGGCTGTTGATTGCACTACCAGTACTCGCGGTTACTGCGTGTAGCTCAAGCGATGATGCAGTGAATGCCTCAGGAAATGAGACGACGACTAACCAATCTACATCCGGTTCTGCAAATAGCACAGATACAACTGTTGTATCTCCTGTGACTGACGATGGTAAGCTTTCTGAACAGGAACTAAAAGATAAGGTTATGCAAGAGCAAACCGTATTCTTTGCTTTTGATAATTCAACAATTGCATCAGATTATGAAGATATGCTGGCAACTCATGCATCTTATCTGAGTAAGCACCCAAGCGTTCATGTAACGATTGAAGGCCATGCTGATGAGCGTGGTACGCCTGAGTACAACATTGCGTTGGGTGAACGTCGTGCAGAAGCCGTCTATAAATATCTTCAGGCTCTGGGTGTACAGACTAGCCAAATGTCAATTGTTAGCTACGGCGAAGAGAAGCCATTAGTCCGTGGACATAACGAAGCTGCATACGCTAAAAACCGTCGTGCAGTGATTGTTTACTAATCTGAAGAAGTTTGGTGAAACATGCTCGGTAACCTAAAGCGACACATTGTGCTTATGTTACTGGTCAGTGCAGCAAGTCCTGTACTTGCTGCACCCGCTCCAGTATCGGACTTAAGTGAAAATGCTGAACAAAACACAGCGTCAATGAGTCCTGAAACAAGAGTTGAACGTCTGGAACGCCTCCTGCAAAACAGTAATCGTTTACGTGCGCAAATGCAGCAGCAACTCGATGAGATGGCAACCGACATTCAACATCTACGTGGTCAGTTAGAAAAGAGTGATCACGATATGGGGC
Source organism: Vibrio ruber DSM 16370 (assembly GCF_900163965.1). Lineage (GTDB taxonomy): Bacteria > Pseudomonadota > Gammaproteobacteria > Enterobacterales > Vibrionaceae > Vibrio > Vibrio ruber. The sequence continues at coordinate 7,236 of NZ_FULE01000020.1, read as the reverse complement.
AGATGCTTACTCGACAGAGAGAGCTATTTGTTGAAATCGATCGTCTTCGGGAAGAGCTCAACTCAAAGGGCAGTCACGAGGCTCAATCCGGTTCAAAAGATAATGATCAATCGGCGTCTGCTGGGACATACAGTGAAGATGCTAATGAGCAGATGGCTTATCAAAATGCAGTCGATCTCATTCTGAAAAAGAGAGACTACGCTGGCGCGATCAACGCCTTTACCAAATTTCAGCGTGACTTTCCCAAATCTAACTTTGCGCCAAATGCACATTACTGGTTAGGGCAGCTTTACTATGCCAAACAGCAGGATGATAAAGCGGTTGAAAGCTTTAAAGCTGTTTTGGATTTTCCTAAATCAAATAAACGTGCAGACGCATTAGTCAAATTAGGTGATGTTGAGAAACGGCGCAGAAACGACAAACTAGCGAATCAGTACTATCAACAGGTGATTGATGAATATCCTGATACTGCTTCTGCTGAGTCTGCAAAACGGTCTATGATCAAATAGTATCGATAGACCTTAATTTGCTAACGTTAGTGTCTGTATCTTGAATACACAAAAGGAGAACCGCGGTTCTCCTTTATGTTATCTGTCTTTTGTTAACCGACCATTCAATTCGTTTAATGAATCATTAAGCTGGCTTTTGACACGTTGTAAAGAGCGTGTAAAATGCGCTAATCACTGGAAATTGCGTAGAGCTGAAGCAATGAGCCATATCACAGAACAGATTGAAACCGTGTACCCATTCCCACCGAAACCGGTACAACTCTCAAAAGAACAAAAAGAATTTTATATCGCTGAAATCAAACGTCTCCTGATTGAGAAAGAAGCCGTCTTGATTGCCCATTACTATACAGATCCTGAAATTCAGGCGTTAGCTGAAGCAACTGGCGGATTTGTCGGTGATTCACTGGAAATGGCAAAATTCGGTAACCGGCATCCAGCCAAGATACTATTGATTTGTGGTGTGCGCTTTATGGGAGAGTCAGCGAAAATCCTGACACCGGAAAAACGCATTCTTATGCCGACGCTCGAAGCTGAATGCTCTTTGGATTTAGGCTGTCCTGTTGATGAATTCTCTGCTTTCTGTGATGCTCATCCGGATCATTCGGTCGTGGTGTATGCGAATACTTCCGCAGCGGTGAAAGCCAGAGCCGATTGGGTGGTGACGTCTAGTATCGCATTAGAGATTGTCGAACATCTGGACTCGGAAGATAAGAAAATCATCTGGGGGCCCGATCGCCATCTGGGGGGGTACATCGCCGATAAAACCGGTGCCGATATGTTACTTTGGCATGGTGAGTGTATTGTTCATGATGAGTTTTCAGCGGATGCATTGAAAAAAATGAAAGCGTTATACCCGGAAGCCGCGGTTTTGGTTCATCCGGAATCGCCCTCCAGTGTGGTTGCGCTGGCGGATGCAGTGGGTTCAACCAGCCAATTAATCAAAGCTGCGAAAGCATTACCGCATCCACAAATGATTGTGGCAACGGATAAAGGTATCTTCTTTAAGATGCAGCAGCTTGTCCCGGAAAAAGATCTGATAGAGGCACCGACGGCCGGTGCTGGTGCAACATGCCGAAGTTGCGCTCACTGCCCTTGGATGGCGATGAACGGGTTGCAGGCGATTGAGAAAGCGCTCAGAGACGGGGGAGAGGAGCATGAAATCTTTGTGGATGAATCCATTCGGGTGAAGTCACTGATTCCACTGAATCGGATGTTAGATTTTGCTGAGCAGCTGAGTCTTTCCGTCAAAGGTAACGCATAAGTCGAGTGAATCGAAAAAAGGGAGGCAACATGGCCTTCCTTTTTTATTTGCTGAATATTTCCTAATCGTCTGATTCCGCAATCGCCAGCGCACGCTGACTGAGACCGGATAGCATCATTGGCATCGCCTGATAAATCTCTTCAAACTGGGCAATTGCATCCGCACCAGCTTCGTTTAATGTCACCAAAGAGGTTTCTGGATCATAGAGGATGGTCATTGAGAGTAAAACACCCCCGAGTAGCGCGCCATTCTCTGTTTCAGGTGGCATGAGCGCTTCCCAGTCATCTTTAGTTAATTGCCAGCCTTGTAACATGCCTTCACAGAAATCCCGGGTTGCCTGATTGACAATCTCTTCATCATCGAGCTGACATGAAGTCGGCCATTGCCAAGAGCCACTGAGGAGTTGTTCCCGGGCGCTATTCCATTGCTGAACAACGTGTTGGCAGTATATTTCAAGGTGAGATGGTTCTGCGAACGGTGCAACATCACTCCCGCCCCAAAGATAGGGCAGCCATTCTTCCGGTGAAATCAGATAAGGTGTTGCCGCAAGCGCGACAATAAAACCAGTCATCTGATTTTCATTGAGTAGTTGTTCGGGCTGTTCTACCGACGCAATAATTTCAGTTAGTGTCAGATTCATGCTTGATCAAATCAATTCAGTGGGTGGATCGCTATGGTATTTGAAATTGAAGTAAGTTGCGAGACATCCGATCTGTTTGTTGAAAAACAGTCAGTTATATCGAGTGATTGTTGTGGTTTTGTTGTTGATTTTACAACTGTTTAACTATTTCAAAATGGTAGTTTTTTATTCTGAATAATTGGTTTGTGTGTGGTCATATATTCAAATAATAGTTAAATAAATGGTGATTAATTTCATGATTATTATGGTTTAATGCGCACAAATAATGTTGCTTTTTTGAAGTGAGATGAAATGAAAAATAGCGCGCCTTTTTGTGTTCGCCATGCAGCTGCTGATACATTTGCTATGGTGGTTTTCTGTTTTGTAACAGGCATGGGCATTGAGGTGTTTATCTCGGGAATGACGCTGGAACAGTCGTTATCTTCCAGACTACTTTCCATTCCGGTGAATATTGCCATTGCCTGGCCGTATGGGCTTTTCCGTGATTTTGTCTTGAGATCCGGCCGACGTATTTCTCCCAGCGGATGGATGAAAAATATTTGTGATTTGTTTGCCTATGTGGCATTTCAATCACCGGTTTATGTCGGAATCTTATGGGTAGTCGGGGCAACAGCCGAGCAAATCATTACCGCTGTATCTACCAATGCGGTGATTTCTTGTGGTATGGGGGTTGTTTACGGTTACTTCCTTGATTGTTGCCGGCGCTGGTTCAGAGTCCCCGGTTATTATCATGTCTGATTCGTTTATGGTTTCAGCTTCAGATTGTTCAGATAATCGGCCAATCAGTTAATTAATAACCATTTGATTGTCAAAGGGCGGTTTTTACGATTTTTCTCCTTGACCTTCTTTCGAAGAATCATTAAATTAGCGCCCCGTTGGAACAATAATTTCAACAATTCGGTGAGTTGTCCGAGTGGCTGAAGGAGCACGCCTGGAAAGTGTGTATACGGCAACGTATCGAGAGTTCGAATCTCTCACTCACCGCCAAATCCCTAACTGTTTGATTTTATTAAACTTGTAAAGTGTAACAACGTTTATAACCAGTCCTTTCACCCAAAGTGGTACAGAAAGGTGGTACAGATGAGTGTTATGGCTACCCCGTGGAAGCATCCCAAAACTGGTGTCTTTTACTTTCGTAGGCAAGTCCCGCAAGACATCAGGCAGATTATCAAAAAGCATGAATGGAAGGTCTCGCTCAAGACGAAAGACCTTTCAGTTGCACGTCCCCGTTTTGCCGCTGAGTTAGCTCGATGTGAAGAAATCTTCGCTGTATCGAGAGAGCAACTCGCAGGTAGACCAAAAGTTCTAGCTTCAGATTCCCCAAAACTTGCAGACCGTTGGGCTTCCTCAGTGATGACTGAATGGGAGAGCAATCCTGATTCTGTCTCAGATTTCCTAGCTGTGTTGCCAGAGGGTTCTGTACCAGCGAAAGATGTGATTGATGCTGATGATTACAAAGTCAGAGCTAAGATTGCGTTACCGTTTATCCGCAAGACACTAGAACAGCACAACTTACCCACTCCAGAAGACGCTGAGCCAGCTTTCAAAGCATTGGTTGAGGCATTCTTTACCCGTTGGGTTTCTCTCTGTGATTTGGCATTCAGACGCACGATAGGTGATTGGTCTAGCCAGATGCACGTACCAGCAGCAACAAGTCAGCTAACTGTCGAACGTGAAAAGGAAGCACAGAAGTCTTCTGCACCGAGCTTGTCTCATGTGTTCCAGCTATGGGCTGATGATAAGCGCATGAACGATGGTGATAACCGCAGCACTCAGAAAACCATCAGTGACTTTGGCTCAACCATTACACGCTTCATAGAGTTATTTGGCGACCTACCTGTAAACCAAATCAACAGGGCAGTGTGTCAGGACTTCCGTAATCTACTCGGTAAGTTCCCAGCAAAAGGTAAGGGCTTGAGAGGGCTTTCAGCAGAACAGCTCATGAAGAAAGCCGAGAAAGAAAACTTGCCGTTGGTCTCATTGGCTACCATCAGAAAACAGCTACGTGCTTTCTCTGCCATTCTCAACTTTGCGGTGCAACGCTTGAACGTAATGCAGGAAGAGCCTGTATCCGCATCTGGTATCTTGAGAGGCATTGCCAAGGCTGCGAAACGGAACGTAACCAGAACAGCCGAGGATAAGCAGTATTCACACACTGAGCTCAAGACCATCTTCCAGAGCCCACTCTTTACTCGTAACTGGCAGCCACCTAAAGCTGACTTTGGGGAAGCTCTCTACTGGTTGCCACTGTTGATGCTCTACACGGGTGCTCGTAGGGAAGAGCTGTGTCAGCTTTGCTCTAAGGATGTCCTTCAAGACAAAGATACAGGCATCTGGTATCTGTGGATTCAATCTGGTGAAGACCAAACCGTGAAAACCAGCAACAGTATCAGGAAAGTGCCACTGCATGATGATCTGATTGAGCTTGGTTTCATCCGTTACCATCAAACTTTGTCCACCAGCAGTCGCCTGTTCCCTAAACTACAGCCTCACCCAGTGAACGGCTATGGTCACGCTATCGGTAAGGCTTGGGCGAAATACTTGAAGCTAGAAGTGAAACTGGAGAGCCAAGCGAGTCCTTCTCATGGCTTTAGACACACCTTTAAGACACTCTGCCGTGAAGCAGGGATTGAGACCGCAGTGAGTGACTGGATAACAGGTCACGCAGCAACAAACGTTGGTGCGACTTACGGTACAAACCCACTGCAACGTATGGCAAGTGAGCTGAAGAAGTTCCCAAGTATAGCGAGAGAGGTGGGGCTGTTGTGAGGTGAAGGCACACTCGAATTGGTGGTCTATTGAGCACAACATGTTCCTCACATAATTCTATTCTGCTAGACAGAAGAATTATTGGAACACAGGACATGCAGCCACAAACAGAGTGTGTTCTTGTGAGGGATTTTCCCATACAAGGGAATGGTGAATGAGCTAAACTTATTCTTTATCCCACTATTTACAGTAAGGTGATTTACTTACAAGTTTCTTTTATGGGAAAAAGTGCTTTAAGAACTTCTGATGATTGTGATGTTAATTTATCAGAAGTTACACCTGCCATTAATAGTCTTTCATGAGTTTCAGTTACAGCATCAACACCTTCATCTTCATTGATGTAATTGTAGTTATGCCATTCAGCGTCGGGATACTGACTCAAAATATATTGAAAGTATGGTATATCTATGGAATTTACCGAATGTCCTATAACTATGATGTTCTCGATCATACCGAGGTTATCTAGCTTTCCCTTATTCAATTCCAAAATATCATTGACTGGTTTATGGAAGAGCGAGCCAACGGAAGATACTGTTCGATGTGATTCTTCAAACCATGGGTCAAATGTTTCTGATTCGACTTCAGGTTGAGGTGATTCACTATTTTGATGAAGACCATGACCAAAAATGATGTGATCATGAACCTTTCCATGAATGTGCAATATATTATTTTCTGGAATGGCATACACATTTTGTAGAGTCATTGTATAGTTGAAGTTGATAAATTTAAATGAAGTAGGTAGTTCAATCAGTTTTATAGTAGCGTTCACATCAACAGCATTAATCCAGTCGTTAAATGCATTTTGTATATCGCTTACCAGTTCTTCCTTTTTTTCTGATATCTCATCTTCAAACCCATATAGAAGAGTGTGATCATCAGCCATTTCTTCGACTGTTGGCTGATAGATGGCATTGTCATGAAAATTATCTTCATTGAAAGAACCTAAAGACTCTTCAAAGTTTGCCCATTCTGCGTCTTCATCGCTAAAAGCATCAAAATATTGTATGTGCTCCTGCAATAGATCTTTGTATTGATTATAAAAGTACCAATAGCTTGTTGGAAGTCTGTGCCAAATATCAAACCCATTTCCAATGATTACTAGTGACGTCATATTATCCTCCAACAGTATACTTAAAGATCGTAAATTAAGATTAAATATTAAAGTAGGAGCATTTAAGTTAAAAACGCTTAGCTACTGAATTTCGTGATATAGCTAACGTTAGTTGATTTGAATCAAAGAGAGCTAATTGCTGGTAGGGATGTTTTAAGTGTTATCACTGCTGACGTTCCCACACTCGAATTAATGAGTGTGAGAATCAGGATATGTTAAAACTGGTTATCTTTGTCATCATCATGGATAACTTTGTAAATGTCATTTATGAAAGTTACATTAACGACAATCACGTAGCCAGTAGCTAGTACTTGTAATAGACCTAGTCCAAACAAAAAAGCAACAGCGGCAGGTTTGATGATAAGATAATAGTCTGCGTATATTTTGAAATTTGGGACTATCATTTTTGCACCTTGGAACAGAAGCAAACAGATCATTACAATTGCAGATGTGATGAGAACACCTACAAGCGCTTCTAATCTTTTACTTTGCTCTCCAAATTCAGTGAATTTTATTTTGTCCGAACCATTTATAAGCGCGTCTTTAGTTGTTGGATACGTCGATGATATCCATAATCCTACTATGGCAAAAATCATTGCAGAAGTATTTTGTAACATGGATATATAATCTTTAATGTCACTATACTCTACGTTAATTTTTGACATAAAAAGCAGAAAGAAGATTAAGGCGGTTAGAATACTTAGAACCAACACTGTAACCCTCCCCGAAAAAATGGACGCTGGTAAATAGGGCTTTTCCGTTTACACTGAAATAAACGGAGAGTGCATGATGAAAAAATCACGCTATACAGAAACGCAAATCGTCAAGATCCTGAAGGAAGTCGAAGCCGGCAGGAAAGTCAATGAAGTGTGCCGCGAATACGGGATCTCTGATGCAACCTACTATAACTGGAAATCGAAGTACGGTGGTATGGAAGCCTCTGATG
>NZ_FULE01000019.1 GCF_900163965.1 Vibrio ruber DSM 16370 | reverse complement strand
AGAAAATTCTTATATTGAGCGTTTTAATCGAACCTACCGAACGGAAATTCTGGATATGTATGTTTTTAAAACGCTGAATGAAGTCCGGGATTTGACAGAAAACTGGATGAGGGAATACAACGAAGAAAGGCCACATGACTCACTAAATGATCTCACGCCTTGGGAGTATTTGGAAAGACACGACAGCAGGAAAAACTCTAACTTATCGTGCCATTAAAACTGGGATGGTTACAACTTTCTAATACCAAAAGTTATCCGTTTTTTCTAGTTTAAGTAATTACCCTAAGAAAGTTTTGTCCAGATCTGACTTACAGCTAGTATGAGCATTTTTCAAAGTGACAATTGACTTGGTTGCATATCATTTTGATTTGTTATGGGGCGATGTCTATTGATTGTAACAGGAAAACTATATGGACAATCAGAACAGGTATAAAAGAAAGTTTGGGCTTGATGGTTCAAATAAAAAAAAGGCAGCTCTGGCGTTGGAACATGCCCTCGACATAAGAAAATTTGAAATTGAATTGTATTGGAAAAGGGCAACATATTTTTGGGCATTAATTGCTGTAGCATTTGCGGGGTTTTTCTCGGTTTTGGCGAGTGAGCATTTAAAAAGCAAAGAATTTTTTGCCTTTGTTATAGCAGTTATCGGGTTTGTGTTTACTTGGGCTTGGTTCTTAGCAAATAGAGGAAGTAAATTTTGGCAAGAGAATTGGGAGAACCACGTAGACATGTTGGAAAATGATACTACGGGACCTCTTTATAAAACGACGCTACACCGGCCTCGAAGCTCTTCGGTAGTTGAAACACTCATAACAGGACCCGCAAAAATATCTGTATCTAAAGTGAATCAATGGGTGAGCTTTTTTACCCTGTTTGTCTGGGTTATGTTACTGATATTTATCTCTTTACCACTCGATAGCTCTAGAGAAATTAGTTGGAGTCGAGTAGTTATATTAGTGATAGGTATCTTTTCCTGCTTCATGATGTGTTATGGGAGTAAAACTCATTTGGGACCTCATCGCCACAAAATGAGGAGTAGAAAAACCCAGATATTATAATTGCCGGGTCCCAATACTGATCTTTTGAATTGCAGATTATTAGGGGGCCATAAATCAGTGTTACACTGAACCAAAGCAAACTACCGGAGCATCAACAATGAGCACCAAAGAATGGGTTTATCAGAGTGAGCAAGGGTTTGGTTTATATCAGGAAATGACGCTTGAGAAGAATAATGATAATCCCGCGATCATTGAGATAGCAAACCCGGTTGATTTCAGAGTAAATTATTCAACCAATGCCGACGGAAAAGCATTCGGGAGGCTTATGGCTGAAATCCCGGCTGATGTGTTCGATGAAATTGCGGTTGCCTGGTGTAAACAGAGAAAATTACAAGGCGCTTTCGGCGGCCCCGTAGGGAACGAATGGGGTAGTCCAGATTGCGACTACGAGTAGGTTTGTAGCGTTCAAACCGGAGGAAAGAAGATGTACTACTTTGCAGAGGATCCCTTCTAGGTAATGTAAACCTGGAGGGTATATGAAAAAATTAAAACAGCAGTACAAACACGCTGTTGATAGACAATCTTCGGACTATTTGTGGCATTTTTATCCCAGTATCAGAAACGGTACTCACAAGCATTTTAGTACCAAACAAGAAAAAAGCTTTTACTTTATGCGCTTGGTTGAATGTAAAGGTTATCCGGTAAAGTTTCGTGCCGCTCGCGGGAAAGCACTGGCCGATCCCTGGGACGACTATCCGGCATATGTTTATGATGTGGCAAAAAGCTGGAAACATAACTCCAAGAGAAAGCATCAATATTACCGAGAAAGTCGATGATATTGATTTTTATAGAAGATAGCTAATGTAATTGCATAATAAAGCCGCTGTTTTTCTGCGCAATTCAGAACATAGGATGGTGGCTTTTTATGACAAGACAGTACTATGATACCAGAGACCAATTTGGTCTCCGTCTTTGTGTTGAGTGCTATAAATAAGTATCGGGTTACGACTGTATACGTCGTTGGATGAGTTTCTTCACGAACAGAAGTATGAGGAAAACCAACGAACCGAAAATAAAACCGATGAATGAATAAGGAACAGCTCTGAAGCTTGGTGTTATCGACAAGTAGTCATGGATGGTTGGATATGCGATGGGCATGTCTGATCTCACAATATCGTCAAGACAGCTCAATAAGAATCCCAAAAGCGAAAAAGACAAAGAACAGCCCCAAAATATTTTCTTCATTTAGAACTCCTCAAAAATTTTTGTCGGAACACGATTTTTAGATTCATCCCTATGTAGTGGTCAACTAAAATTGGCCACGGTTTTAGAGTTTTTCCAATATAGTCGTTCAGACTCATTGGGTGTCAGCCCACCATTATATTGATGGGGCCTAAGTTGGCTGTAATAACCTGTGATGTAACGAGTTATATGCTGTCTTGCTTCGCTAAAACTCCTATAACCCGACACCGGTATCCATTCTGTCTTTAGACTTCTGAAGAACCGCTCCATCGGGCTATTGTCCCAACA
>NZ_FULE01000016.1 GCF_900163965.1 Vibrio ruber DSM 16370 | reverse complement strand
TGTTGGGACAATAGCCCGATGGAGCGGTTCTTCAGAAGTCTAAAGACAGAATGGATACCGGTGTCGGGTTATAGGAGTTTTAGCGAAGCAAGACAGCATATAACTCGTTACATCACAGGTTATTACAGCCAACTTAGGCCCCATCAATATAATGGTGGGCTGACACCCAATGAGTCTGAACGACTATATTGGAAAAACTCTAAAACCGTGGCCAATTTTAGTTGACCACTACACACCTAACTCTTTTCCGGCAGCTTCTAACCACTGGCCGGTGATATCTTCACCGTTGCCGGTCACAACACCTGACTTGTTGCGAACGCTTTCTTTATACACCACATACAGCGGTGGTAATCCGGTCTCTGCCGGAAAGGGCTGATACAAAAAGAGCCACAATATAATGTGGCTCTCAATTCGCTTCGTTTAAAACAATCGTTTTATTGATGACTGAACACTATTTAGTAACGGTTTACTAATTCAATAATCTCAGAATCGACCCCGACAATGATGTTTAATAATTCCCGAACTGACCGTCCGCCTTCTCTCTTATCATCAGGATCAGCACCATATTCCAGCAATAACTTTACAACATCAAAATGACTAGGCTTCCTATCGAATGCCATTTTTAAAGCATCAACACCATCTTCGTTTCTGTGACCAATGAGTTTATCTGCGCCATTTTCTAACAACAGCCGCATCCCCTCTACGTTGCGTTGACGAACTGCAAAAAGTAGCGGTGTATAACCGTAGCTATCAATTGCGTTGACATCCAGCCCTTGGTCAATCAGAAACTGCACCGATTCAAGGGGTGTTCTTTCCTCTCGTTTTGTTGAGGGAGAGATAAATACGTGATGCAGATATGTCCAGTGCTCTGATTCCGTGATTTCATGAATATCAGCACCTTTATCAATAAGCGCTCTGACTTCATCAATATCACCATCCAATACAGCATCGTATAATTCGTATTCGTAACTCATTATGTATTCCTGTTTTTCAAAAAAATTCGCATCTCTCTGAGAATTTTTCTTAAATCATCACTGTCCGGTTTCTCATTCACATGACTCAGATTTGTCTTGGCATCCTCAATCACAAAATAGTCAGGATGAGCGTTCACGAAATCATTTAATTCTTCCTGAGTCATCCCCATCTGATCAGCGGCTCTGAGTATCCGTCGGTTTTCCAGACCATATCTATGTCCATAATGCCAGTCAGTTAAAACATTACCATCTGAATCGGTGAAATGGCCATTTGCATCTTTGAAGGCTTCTTCTTCAATCTGTCTTTTGGTTTCAGCCCGAAGGGATGTTCGGTTCAGTTCCGGTTTGGGATACTTGCTCGCGCCAAACTGACCATTCGGTTCACGGATTTGATGGCTATACACCACATACAACGGCGGTAACCCAATCTCTGCCGGAAAGGTCAGAATATAGTCTTGCAGATCTGCATCAGCAATTGGGGTGATGTAGGTGTTATCAAATTCTTGCCCTTGATCCGCTTGCGGATGGATCCAGATATCGAACTTTTCCATCTCCGGGATGGGATTAACCAGAATCGGTTTACCGCCAAAATCACCACTGATCGGCACCCATTCAATGGTGATATCCGGCTCTAACTCGACGACAAATTTATCACCGACCCGTTTTACTTCACGCTTAGGGATATCCGCCCCATTAACGTGATAACCGTAAATTCGCCCTTTCGTATTGAATCCTAGGCGAATATTAGTTTCAACCGTGTCTTTATTACGCATATCAGCAGCGCTGTAGAGCGTACTGTCCGCTAATTTGTTCGGCACAAATGCCGCCAGAATGCCAATTCTCCCGACGATTTTCAGCGCCAGTCCCGGCAGTTCTGCCAGCGCTGCACCGCCAATACGCGTCAAAAAGGCTTCTTCAGAAACGGTACTGATCCCCTGCCCGACGGCCAGTGTATAAGCCGCATAATCCCCCAGCGCAGAAAGCGACTCTCTTTGTGTACCGATATCACACGTACCGCTCGGTACCAGCGCAGATTTAGCAAAACGGGAGGGTTTAGCTGCCGACTTGTTAAATATGTTCTGCCATGCGGATGAAGGCAGTTGGATTTTATCCAGCTCTCGTAATCGTTCCTGACGCTGGCGGAACAACCGCTGTTGTAAACTCAGCTTCTCAGGTTCGCGTTCAACATAAGGCTCGGTAGAAACAGAGGCATTCACGCAGCCGGAATAAGTTGAACCAATGCCATGATTGACCCATTCAACTCTGGCGGTATAAGCCTTGTTAGCCAGCAAGTCGAGATGAGGCTCAACCTCGGGATTGACTCGCCAATATTGATTGCCCCATTCATCCCGATCCCGGATCAGCAACGGAATCGATGGCACATCCGTCAGCAATACCTGATGACCGCTACGAAGCTGTTCGAGAAAATCTGCAAAGCGCATTCCGGCAGACATGACAGATTTGATATCCGATTCGCGCAGGGATGAAAAATCCCCCTCAACTTGAGCAAATTCGTACCTCATCAGGTTGTAGATTTGAGTGGTTTGATAGTTCATTGACGTTGTTGACTGAGCCGTGATTGTTTTATCGATGGATGCTTATTGATAAAGTTATTTTCATATGAATTAATAATTATACTCAAATGGATTTGTAAAACATGTTTAAATTTGGGGTTTTGATGGGGAGTGGTTATTTTTGGAATGAGGGTAACAGGGAGGCTCGCTTGAGGTGATTAAATTGTAGCTTGGTGTGTTCAATAGTAAATCTGCTGGTTTGGTGCGCAATCACGCTCTTCGATTTCATTAGCATCCTCGAAAGCGCCCCAGGTACTTTTTCACGGCAGAAAAAGTACCCCAAAATGCCTAGGTTTAAGTTCAGCACGCGTAATCAGGGTCGCTTTTATTCGCTCCTGCTCACGAAAAGCTTAAAATGCATCCCTGAATTTTCCCCTGAGATCATCGATCAATTTAGTTTTATTGATTCAGAGTTTCACCCAACTCAAATCAACCACCCAACAAAGAAAACCATTCACGGAAGAATGGTTAAGCTTTTCCGGGCAGGACGCCCGTAAAAGTCGGTTCTGGAAAGCGTTTGATCAAGCCAAACAAAAAAGATTTTCTGGTTACGCTTGCATCTCTGCAAGAGTAACTGGCGCACAGAGCACCAATGCCTCTGAAATTGAGGAACACAATTGTGCGTCAAATTTGGGAGCCGGAGGCTAGGAAGATAAAACTTGTGATGTAGGTGTTTGGTGCGCAATAACTTTCTTCGATTTCATCGACATCTCCGAATGCGCCCCAGGTACTTTTTCAAGGCCGAAAAAGTACCCCAAAAGGCCTAGGTTTAAGTTCAGCACGCATAATCAGGGTCGGATTGATTCGCATCCTGCTCAGGCAATCCTGAAAAATCCTCCATAATTTTTCACCCTGAGAACATCGATTAAGTTGGCTTTTTAAAAAGATGTCACGCCATCCAAATCACCCCCTCCCGTCACCGTCATTCATGAACACTGATGAAAATCGCTGAACAACCGGACAAACCATGCGATTTTCGGATCATTATGACGGGTTTTATGCCAGTAAAGCGTCAGCTGATAATCCGGTACATCTAACGGCATAGGTGATACACGCAGCGATAAGCTTTCAGCAATGGTCTCAGCATACCGGGACGGTGCAGCCAGCAGATAAGATGTCTGCTGCAAAAAATAAGGTGCAGCCAGGACACTGGCAGTCCGAATCGCAATTTGGCGCCTTTTTCTTTGCCGTGACAATGTAATATCAACAATCCCTCTGGATTCATTCCACGGTGTCACCAAAATATGTGGATACTGAAGAAACTGAGCCAGTGAAAGATGCTCAGCCACCGGATGACTCTGACACCGCACACTGACATAGTAGTCGCTCAGCCAGACCAAGCGATTCAGACTTTCTGATTCTTCCTGTTGATGGGCAAACCCACAGACCAGATCGATAGCGGACGATTTTAGCGCTGCCTCCGGTAATCGTTCGGCCAACTGGATAAATTCAATGTGGATATGAGGAAACGACTCGCTCAGGTAAGTGATAAATTCCCGCAGACACCATGATGTATAATCCGTCACGGCGATCCGGAATATATGCGTATCCTCCGGTGTAAAAGGATGCGATGAGGCCAGCCCCTGCCCCAGTAATGCCAATCCCGGCAACACTTGTTCAGCTAACCGCTCAGAATAAGCGGTCGGTAACATACGATTTTCAATCCGGATGAACAGGTCATCCCCAAGCCGCTCTCGCAAACGTTGCAGGGCATGACTACACGCTGACTGACTGATATTCAGTTCATCGGCGCTGAGCGTTACCGAGCCCGTATGATATAAACTGGCGAACACCTTAAGTAAGTTCAAATCTAGATTAGGAAATTTACGCATGGGACTGTTTCTTGATGGGTAACCATCTGTCATGAATACTGTTCATATGAAGCCTGAATAAAGTGCACTTCATTCATAATTCATTTGAGCATACACTGTCGCTAACCTGAGTCAACCAAAGTAAGGGAATCATGACCATTCATATCAGACCTGCCACAATTTCAGACGCAGCGACCATTTTAGATTTTATCAATCAACTGGCAATTTATGAGAAAGAACCAAATGCGGTCGCCAATACAGTCGAAGCCATTGAACGCAAGCTATTCGGTGACGACGTTCGTGCCCATGCCCTGATTTGTGAAGCAGATAATCAGCCTATCGGTTTTGCCGTTTACTTCTTCAACTATTCGACTTGGCTGGGTCAATATGGCCTGTATCTGGAAGATTTATATGTCAGTGAACAGCACCGTGGCCTCGGGGCAGGCAAAGCGTTAATGAAATATCTCGCTCGTCTGGCGGTCAGCAAAGATTGTGGCCGCTTTGAGTGGACCGTACTCGACTGGAATCAGCCATCCATCGACTTTTATCAAAGTATCGGTGCTGAACCGCAGGATGAATGGATTATCTACCGGATGACCGGTCAGACGCTGCTCGACTTTGCCGAACAGGGGTAAACTCACCGGTCTTTTATCTGCGTGACTGGCTAACAGAGATGGCGTTTCAAGCCTGCTTTTTCGAGAATGCGGGCTGAAATTTCCTCAACCGACAGTGAGCTGGTATTAATATAAGGAATCGCTTCACGGCGAAAGAGCGCTTCTACATTGGCCAGCTCATGTTCACATTGATGAACGCTGGCATATTCACTCCCCGCCAGACGATTCTGCCGAATGGCCGTCAGGCGTTCCGCGTTGATAGTCAGGCCAAATAATTTATGTCGGTGAATCTCAAATGCCGGCAGGAGTTTGAGTGAACGCATATCATCATGAATAAACGGATAATTGACCACCCGCAGGCCAAACTGCATTGCCATATACAAACTGGTCGGCGTCTTACCACTGCGGGAAACCCCGAGCAGCACAATATCAGCCTGTTCAATATCTCTCAGTGACATCCCGTCATCATGGGCTAAGGTATATTCGATAGCAGCAATCCGATCAAAATATGTATCGGTATTTTTACTGATACTGCGTGAACGATGCAATTTCGGCTGCGGCTCGGTTTGCGTATCTGACCGTACACGCTGAACAATATTCTCCAGCACATCATAACAATGGGTAGAGGCCTGAAGCAGTTTGACACGAATTTCCGGCACGACTATCGAGAAAAAAACCAGCGGTGGCACACCGTGTTGCTGATGAGACAATTCAATTTGTCTGATCAGATCTGTCAATTTTTCATCATTTTCAACAAACGGAAAAGTCTGCTCATTGGCAATGAAGGGAAACTGGCCTAATACAGCATGTCCTAAGGTCTCACATGTAATCGCTGTACCATCAGAAACGTAGAATACGTCACGACTTTGACTATCAATCTGCATATTTTATTTAAACTTTCAAATTATTTTGATTAGCATCATTGTCACACTATAAATAGAACGACCTTCGGTATTCAACGACGGGTGCCACAGCTTTGAAAATATCCGCAGTTATTTTTTTAGCCGGCAGATGTAAACGATTACCAAATTGCCAATAACAAAGTCATACTTCTGGAGAAAGAAATGCGCAACAACACCCTCTGGTTCAACAACTTATCGATGACAGATGTCGATAAGGTCGGTGGTAAAAATGCTTCACTCGGTGAAATGGTTTCAAATCTGGCGAATGCCGGAGTCTCTGTACCAAACGGCTTTGCAACGACTTCGTATGCGTTTAATCAATTCCTGGATTATGAAGGACTCGATAATCGCATTCATCAGTTGCTTGATGCACTCGACATCGACGATGTTGATGCATTACGTCAGACCGGTGCGACCATTCGTCAGTGGATTTTACAAGCCCCCTTCCCGGCTGATTTAGAACAGGAAATTCGTGATAACTACGCAGAGCTGACCGAAAATAATCCTGAAATCTCCGTCGCCGTCCGTTCATCGGCCACCGCAGAAGATTTGCCGGATGCCTCTTTTGCCGGGCAGCAGGAAACCTTCCTCAATGTTAAAGGGATCGATGCCGTCCTTGAAGCCACCAAGCATGTTTACGCCTCGCTGTTTAATGATCGCGCCATCTCCTATCGGGTGCATCAGGGCTTTGATCATCGTGGTATTGCGTTATCTGCCGGTATCCAGCGGATGGTACGTTCAGATAAAGCTTCTTCCGGCGTGATGTTTACACTGGACACAGAGTCCGGCTTTGATCAGGTGGTGTTTATCACGTCCGCTTGGGGGCTGGGTGAAATGGTCGTTCAGGGCGCAGTAAACCCGGATGAGTTTTATGTGCATAAACCATTACTCGAAGCGGGTCAGACCGCGATTGTGAAGAAAACCTTCGGTTCTAAAATGGTCAAAATGATCTACTCAGAACGACAAGAAATCGGCAAACAAGTCGAGATTATTGACACCAATGAGCAAGAGCGTCAGCAGTTCTCTTTAAATGATGATGAAATCAGAGCACTGGCACAACAGGCGATGATCATTGAACAACATTATCAGCGTCCGATGGATATTGAATGGGCCAAAGATGGTATTGACGGCAAGCTTTACATTGTTCAGGCTCGCCCTGAAACGGTTTGCTCGCAAAATGAAACCAACGTGATTGAACGTTTCCAACTCAATGCCAAAGCCGATGTCCTGCTTGAAGGCCGGGCTATCGGTCAGCGTATCGGGTCGGGCACTGTACGTCTGGTTGACTCACTCGATCAAATGTCGCTGGTGCAATCCGGGGATATTCTGGTTACGGATATGACCGATCCCGACTGGGAGCCGGTGATGAAAAAAGCCGCTGCGATTGTAACCAACCGGGGCGGGCGCACCTGTCATGCTGCAATTATCGCCCGTGAACTCGGCATTCCGGCGATTGTCGGGTGTGGCACCGCCACCAGCGATCTGCAAGATGGTGCGCTGGTGACTGTCTCGTGTGCTGAAGGTGAAACCGGTTATGTTTACCGGGGTCAGCTCGATTTCGAAGTGCGCCGCTCTTCAGTCGATGAACTGCCCCACTTACCGACCAAAGTGATGATGAATGTCGGTAACCCTGATCGCGCTTTCGACTTTGCTCAGATTCCCAATGAAGGGGTTGGCTTGGCACGTCTTGAATTTATCATCAACAAGATGATCGGCATTCACCCTAAAGCGCTGCTTGAGTTTGATAAGCAGGATGATGCGCTCAAAGCTGAGATTCGTCAGCGAATCAAAGGCTATCAGGATCCGGTTGATTTCTACGTTAGTAAACTGACAGAAGGGATTGCCACCATTGCAGCCGCGTTCTGGCCGAAGCGGGTAATCGTCCGGATGTCAGATTTCAAATCAAATGAATACAGCAATCTGGTCGGAGGCCGAAGCTACGAACCGCATGAAGAGAATCCGATGCTCGGTTTCCGTGGTGCTTCGCGTTATATCTCACCGGCCTTTGAAGACTGCTTTGAGCTGGAAACACAAGCAATCAAACGAGTTCGTCAGGAGATGGGGCTGAAAAACGTCGAGATTATGATCCCATTTGTCCGCACCCCGGATGAAGCGTCATCAGTGATTGACTTGCTGGCAAAATTCGGTCTGAAACGGGGCGAACAAGGGCTCAAAGTGATCATGATGTGTGAACTGCCATCGAACGCTGTCTTGGCGGATGACTTCTTGAAGCACTTTGACGGCTTCTCGATCGGCTCGAATGATATGACCCAATTAACGCTGGGGCTGGATCGGGATTCCGGGGATGTCGCTCACCTGTTTGACGAACGTAACCCGGCAGTTAAAGCAATGCTGAAAATGGCCATTGAAGCAGCAACCAATGCCGGTAAGTATGTCGGAATCTGCGGCCAAGGCCCGTCTGACCATGATGATTTGGCCGCATGGCTGATGGAACAGGGCATCAGTTCTGTATCACTCAATCCGGATACGGTGATTGATACCTGGCTGAAACTGGGACAAGTGGCTCAATCCCGTTAATGGCAGATGTCGCTGTTTCTAAAACGTCTTAATCGCATCGGGCACTCTTGAGTGCCCGATTTAATTTTCACTCACACATCATCACCGACTCCGCTTGATTGCCGGATCGCCTCGACCAAGAGATTTAACTCCTGCTCAACCTCGGGGGTGAGTTCAAAGCCAATATTAATTCTTAAGCAATCGTTATAGAGCGATAGCGTACTGAATTGCTGCCCCAGACGAATATCAATCTGATATTCCTCCAGCAACGCCATAAACTGAGTGACATTCAAATCCGGCACCTGTAACCAGAGCACCATACCGCCTTGCGGATTGCTCATTTTTACCTTGTCAGGCAAACGTGCCGATAAAAAACTGAGATACGCTTGTCTGAGGTTGAGTAATCGGCTGCGACGGTGTTTCAGTTGCTTGGCATAGTGGCCGGACTCAATAAAATCAGCCACAGCGAGCTGAATCGGCAAAGAGACGCCAAAAAAAGAAGCCGTATGTTGATCGACATAATTCTTGCTAAATCGTCCGGGCAAACACCACCCCAAACGATAGCTCGGTGACAGGCTTTTCGATATTGACCCGCACCACAGAATATAACCGCCCTGATCGTAATACTTCGCAGGCAAAGGTGTATGCTCGCCATAAGAAAGCTCAAGATAGACGTCATCTTCGATCATCGGTACTTGATAGTGGTTTGCCAAGGCTGCCAGCTTCTGCTTCTGCCGGGCAGACATGGTGATCCCCTGCGGATTCATATGTGACGTGCAGAAAATCCCCGCCTTGACACTCCCCTGCTGTAAATGTTGTTCCAGTTGTTCCAGATCGATACCTTCGTCCAGTGATGGGATCTCGACAATCTGACGCCCCATTTGTCCGAGTAAATCTAAAATGCCACTAAAGCAAGGAGAGCTGATTGCAATGGCGTCCCCCACTTGCGTACAGGCTTCGACTGCCGACTTAATGGCCGGCATACATCCGGAGGTAATCACCAGTTCATCCGGCTTGATATGCAGCCCGATCTTAGCAAAGTGAGCACTGAGTGCGTGGCGCAGTGACAAGTCACCTTGCGGATGAGGATATTGACTGAGTCGCCTGCCCAGCCGTTTGCTGGCACGACGAAAACTCTGCTCAAGCGCATGACGCACCGTTTCATCAAGATAGGTGGTTGAGATCCCGAGAGGCCCGTTATGTACAGGCAGAGCAACGGATGTTTGCCTGACCTGAGAGACCTGGCTCACAAACTGTGCCCACTCCGGAGTGTGATATTTATGGCGACGGGGAGACACATAGTATCCGGCCTGAGGGCGAGCATGGATCCAACCTTGAGATTCTAGCTCTTGATAACAACTCACCGCTGTAGACATACTGACAGCTTGCTGTTTTGCGAGCTGTCGCAGCGAAGGGAGCCGGCTGCCTTCGCTCAACTGTCCCGCTTCAATCTCGCGGATAATCTGACTCGCCATCATCTTGTACATTGTCATAGGCTACCACTGTACTGGTTTTAATCTAAAAAATTGTATCTGTACCCTTAACTGTACCCGAGTCATACTGTTTTTCAAGTCAAGGGGAGAACAGTGATGGTTAGAAACGATTTATTTTTGGCAATTTTTGTCATGGCGATTTGGGGATTTAATTTCTCAATGATTAAGCTCGGGATTACAGAAGTACATCCGCTATTGACGACAGCAGCACGCTTTACCTTAGCCGTCATACCTGCGATATTTTTTATCCGCAGACCCGATGTGGCTTGGCGTTATTTAATCGCTTACGGCATCGTATTCGGAGTCGGTATATGGGGAATGGCGTCTTGGTCAATTACGGCGGGTCTTTCTTCAGGGATGTCATCAGTGCTGCTTTCATCGAATGCACTTATCAGTATGCTCGCTGGTGTATGGATCCACAAAGAACACGTTTCAAAACGCAAAATGACTGGTGCAGCAGCAGCCCTTGTGGCACTTTTGGTCTTGGTTTCTGCCACGAACGGCAACATAACTCCGCAAGGGTTAATGCTGATTATGATTGCAGCCTCCTGCTGGACCATCATGGGCATGATTGTCAAAGCCTCGAAAACCACCCAAGCTTTTGCATTTAACGTCTGGGGAATGCTCTTTGCACCGATTCCGCTGGTGCTTTTTGCAACGAGCATTTACGGCACCGACATCCTACTAGATGCTGTTACAGCTTGGGATATGAACACGACGATTGCTGTTATCTTTCAGGCATATCCGACTACATTGTTTGGCTATTGGGTCTGGAACCGGCTGCTGATTCGTTACCCGCTCAGTACGACAGCACCGCTGACTTTACTCGTGCCGGTATTTGCTTTGATATCCGGATATTTGATGTATGCCGAGCTGCTCAACGTTGCTCAGATTGTCGCTTGTATGCTGTTTTTAGTCGGCATCGGGTTGATTGTGAAACCGGCCTCTCCCAAAAGGCCACAACAAATACCACCGACTGTCAGTTACTTCTTGAAAAAATAACCGCTCTATACTATTTGTTAGAATTGGTTTGTTATAATTTTATTAATAACAAACCAATTCATCACATAAATTAGCCTGCATTGGTAAGAAATTACTGTTTTGCAGCTTTTCTAGGTGATCATTTGGCTAAGGAGAAGCAGAATGAACCTATTTAGTATGAGAACAATAAGGGCTCGATATACTTTTAATTTTTCATTACTCAGTATTGTTTTTCTTATGGTTGTGGTCGCAGCATATCAGTTGGTAAATTATATCCAGAATAATACGGGACGTTATTCTCAGGGGGCGAACCTCATTCAGAATGCCGACCGGGATCTCTACCAATCACGACTTGCTCTCTCAACTTTAATCTTTTCAAAAGACAATGATGTGCTTACACATCAACCCGCGCTTAAAGAAGAAGTGCTTTCCAATGCCCAACAGGCCTTAGAAAGAATGCAGGCTTTTATCAAAATGACTCAAGATGAGCCAGAAATTGTCAATTACCTCTCTCCCTTTCAAAAATCTTATCAACGATGGCACTCAGAATACACCGCAGTATTAAAAGCACTCGAAAGTCAACAACATGATTTAGCGATTAACTTATTTTTGACGCGTAATTCTGAGTCATTTAAAGCATTAAGAAATTTATATGACGGCTCTGAAGAATTAATCACTAAATATGCCGAACAAGAGAGACAACAAATTGATCGACATGCTGATCGATTCAAATTATTTGTCTCAATTCTTTCTATCATCGTACTATTTTCAAGCTTGATGCTGGCTTGGTTTGCCCCGAAAAAAATATCCGATGCACTTAAGAAAATTACGTCGGACATTAATCAAATCAGTCAGGGTGATGGCGACTTAACGCGACGGATTAATAGTCAAAAACCAGATGAAACCGGTGATCTGAGCCGAGAGCTGGATGGTTTCGTCGACAAACTCAGTCATATTATCCGCCAAATCAGAAACGGTTGCGGTAGTATTCAGGATGAAATGAAGAAAATCAGCCACGCTGCTGCCGAGTCATCGTCTCTGAGTGACCAAGAAGATCAATCGCTGGATATGGTCGTCACCGCAATCGAGGAAATGAGTTCAGCCACCAGAGATGTTGCCCAGAATGCCTCGGAAACAGCCACGCAGGTTGAATTGCTCTCCCGGCTGGTGGATGACGGAGAAGCATCCATTCTTAATTCGACCGAGCGTTTGCATAGCTTAACTCAACAGATTGAACACGCTTCAGTGGTGATTGAGCGTTTGTCTCACAGCTCCGAAAAAATTTCCTCGGTTTTAGATGTGATTCTTAATATTTCTGAACAAACTAATTTATTGGCGCTGAATGCGGCCATTGAAGCAGCGCGAGCCGGAGAACAAGGCCGGGGATTTGCTGTAGTCGCGGATGAAGTCAGAAACCTAGCCAGTAAAACCCAACTCTCCACTGAAGATATTCGCAAGATGATCAACGATCTCCAGAATGAAGTCTCAGATGCCGTCGTATCAATCAACACCAGCGTTGACATTGCAGCCAGTACCGAAAGCCTGAATGCTCAAACCAAAGGTCTGCTCGATTCGGTGAAATTATCTTCGGATCAGATTCAAGGCCTCACCTTACAGACCGCCAGTGCAACTGATGAACAGAGTCAGGTTGCCAATGAAATTAACACGAACCTAGCCAACCTTTCCGAGATGTCAAAACAGATCAAAACGATGTCAAATACAGTGAATCAATCCGTGCAAGATGCAGTGAAAGATATTGAAGCGCTTGCCACGCAAATCAAACGGTTTTCGGTCTGAGTTGTCAGCAGCCTGAAAAGTTATTTGTGACCGCATTGATGACCATAAGCAATGACCTCTTATCTTTTTAAGAGGTCATCTGCACGCCGCCTGACCGATTGCAAAAACTCAGCGGTTGGCGTGATGTGAAGACGATTATCTCAGCAACATGTTTTATTTTTGACCGACCGGGCGATTAAAAAAACAGCGCCTTCCATGAACAGCCCGTGAAC
Source organism: Vibrio ruber DSM 16370 (assembly GCF_900163965.1). GTDB lineage: Bacteria > Pseudomonadota > Gammaproteobacteria > Enterobacterales > Vibrionaceae > Vibrio > Vibrio ruber. Next base: position 76,007 of record NZ_FULE01000016.1, on the reverse strand, counting down.
AAAAGTTACAAAAGCACAAGATAGTTACATTAGCCATAAAATCAATCTTTCTTCGTCTCAGTGTTGATAGACTCGCCATACAAAATCAAAAACACCCACCCCCTACAGATACAGAAAAGGTGCAGGTAAGCTATGTTAACCAATAACTCTATCAACCCTACAGATAAGCGCATGATTCATATTATCTTTGCGCTTGCTGCGGCCGTGATTTTACTCGCCACGGTTCAAAATAAAATGCCGACGGGAATCATTGGCGCAATCGGTGTCATGGCCGTCGTCGGATATATTTTGAATGTCATCGGGGACAAAACCCCCATTCTGAACCAGTTTTTTGGTGGCGGTGCTATCGCGATTATTTTCGGTTCTTCATATCTGTTCCACAGTGACTTCATGCCGCAGCAGATTGCCGGCTCAATTACCACATTTATGAAAAGCGGTGGCTTCCTCTCTTTCTTTATCGCCAGTTTGGTCACCGGTTCAATTTTAGGTATGGACAGAGAAATCCTCAAAAAAGCCGCTCTGAAATATATTCCGGTCATTTTCGGCGGCGTTATTTTTGCGTTTCTGTTCGCCGGACTCGTCGGTTTCATGGTCGGTGACGGGTTTTTCGATTCAATCATGCTGATTGCACTGCCAATCATGGGCGGGGGTATGGGCGCCGGTGCGGTGCCTCTGGTTGAAATCATGTCCGGTAACACCACAATGACCGCTGCAGAACTGATGTCAAAAATGGTTCCGGCACTGGCTATCGGTAATGCCATGGCTATTGTTATCGCGGGTTTGCTGAATAAATTAGGAACGATCTATCCGTCTCTGACCGGTAACGGTCAACTGATCCGTGGCTCTCAACAACCATCGGTAGAAGAAACAAACGAAAAACCATCCGTTGATACATTGGGTATTGGTGCACTGCTTGCAATTACCATGTTTTTTGTCGGTACGATGCTCACTGAAGTGATCAGTATGCACACCTATGCTCTGATGATCTTATTTGTCGCTTTCGTCAAAGTCATGGGCGTCATCCCCCGTGAACTCGAAAAATCAGCACATGCGTGGTACAAGTTTGTGGTCGATAACCTCACACCGGCTCTGCTGGTTGGTATCGGGGTCGCTTATACCGATCTCAATCAGATCATCGCCTCTCTGAGTGTTGAATATTTCCTGATGGTTTTTGCCACCGTGGTTGGTGCCGTGGTTGGTGCAGCATTGGTTGGCCGACTGATGGGATTCTACGCCATTGAAGCGGCACTGACTGCCGGCCTGTGTATGGCCAATATGGGTGGCACCGGAGATGTGGCTGTACTGGCAGCGTCACGACGGATGGAATTAATGCCGTTCGCTCAAATTTCATCGCGGATCGGCGGCGCATTTATGCTGATTCTAGCCACCGTCATTCTTACATTATTGAAATAAGTAATAACATTCAAACGAACGGCGAAGATGCGTCGCAGACGCATCTCCTGAAATAATAAACTGAGATTAAACATAATAATCAATCAGTGTCCGGTATCTGCTCAGCACCGAGTCACGTTTAATCGTCAGACAATACCAAAAAAGCAATACTGTCAGCCCAAGGAAAATAAGCATTCACTTCAGAATAACAAGAATGCATCGGTATCCGGCCCGCATGGGTCGGTATACCACCTGTTCGATGTGGAAGGTACTTCGGTACTTTTGAATTGATTATTTTACACTTGGAGGATAGCTGTGAAAACATTAACCACAGATATCGCAATTATTGGTGCAGGCGGTGCGGGACTTCGTTCTGCGATTGCTGCCACCGAAGCAAATCCAGATCTGGAAATCGCTCTGATTTCTAAAGTCTACCCCATGCGTTCTCACTCAGTGGCTGCCGAAGGTGGTTCTGCTGCCGTCATCAAAGAAGAAGACAGTCTGGACAACCACTTCAATGATACAGTTGGCGGTGGCGACTGGTTGTGTGAGCAAGATGTCGTTGAATATTTCGTTGCCAATGCCACCCGCGAAATGATCCAGATGGAGCAATGGGGCTGCCCCTGGAGCCGGAAAGAAAATGGTGAGGTTAATGTCCGCCGTTTCGGCGGGATGAAAGTCGAGAGAACCTGGTTTGCCGCAGACAAAACCGGTTTTCATATGCTGCATACCCTGTTTCAAACCTCGATTAAATACCCACAAATCAAACGCTTTGACGAATACTTCGTTGTTGACCTGTTGGTCGATGACGGTCAAGTGCAGGGTTTGATCGCCATTCATATGGCAGAAGGTGAGTTAGTCGCGATTAAAGCCAAATCCGTTATTCTCGCAACCGGTGGCGCAGGTCGTGTTTATCATTGTAATACCAATGGCGGCATTGTCACCGGCGACGGTATGGCAATGGCTTATCGTCACGGCGTACCGCTACGCGATATGGAGTTTGTCCAATATCACCCGACCGGTCTGCCCGGTACCGGGATCCTGATGACCGAAGGGTGTCGGGGCGAAGGCGGGATTATCGTCAATAAACACGGCTACCGTTATCTGCAAGACTACGGTATGGGGCCGGAAACGCCGGTCGGTCAGCCAAAAAACAAATATATGGAACTCGGCCCGCGTGACAAAGTGTCTCAGGCGTTTTGGCACGAGCAACAAAAAGGCAATACCATCAAGCACCCTCTCGGTGATGTTGTCCACTTGGATCTGCGCCATCTGGGAGCAGACTATCTGCATGAGCGTCTGCCATTTATCTGTGAACTGGCCAAAGCTTACGTCAATGTCGATCCGGTCAAAGAGCCAATCCCAATCCGTCCGACGGTGCACTACACCATGGGCGGGATTGAAACCAACGGTCAGTGCGAAACCCGGATCCAAGGCTTATTCGCGGTCGGTGAATGCTCTTCCGTCGGTCTGCACGGTGCCAACCGTCTCGGCTCGAACTCTCTGGCGGAATTTGTGGTATTCGGCCGCGTTGCCGGGGAGCACGCTGTTGAACGTGCAGCGACCTTTACCGGATGGAATGACGCTGCGATAGCCGCACAAATCAAAGCCACCGAAGACCGGATTGCCGCACTGACCGAGCAAGAAGGCGATGAAAACTGGGCCGATATCCGTACTGAAATGGGTCATGCGATGGAAGCCGGATGTGGGATCTACCGTCAGGAAGATCTGATGCAAGAGGCCGTTGATAAACTGGCTGAACTGAAAGCTCGCTATAAAAAAATCAGCATTAAAGACAAAGGCAAAGTCTTCAATACTGACCTGCTGTACGCTTTGGAAGTTGGTTATGGCCTGGAAGTGGCTGAAGCGATGGTTCACTCAGCGATTCTCCGTAAAGAGTCCCGTGGTGCTCACCAACGTCTTGATGAAGGCTGTACCGAGCGTGACGATGTGAACTTCCTCAAGCACTCACTGGCATTCTATCAACAAGATGCGGCTCCTCGGATTGACTACAGTGATGTCACTATCACCAAGTCACAACCGAAAGCCCGCCTTTACGGTGCTGCTGCTGATCAAGCCGCCGCAGAAGAAGCCAAACAGCGCGCAGAGGAGAAATAATCATGGTCACCCAACGTATGCAAAAAGTGGACATTCTGCGCTATGACCCGGAAAAAGATGAGGCGCCTTACTTACAGTCCTTCGAAGTGCCGTTCAATGAAACCATGTCGATCCTCGACACGATTTCATATGTGAAAGATCATCTGGACAAGAACCTCTCCTATCGTTGGTCTTGCCGGATGGCGATTTGTGGCTCTTGTGGCGTGATGGTCAACGGTGTGCCGAAACTCGCTTGTAAAAGCTTTCTGCGCGACTACCCGGATGGTGTCAAAATCGAGCCGCTGGCAAACTTCCCGATTGAGAAAGATTTGATTGTCGATATGACCCCGTTTATTGAGCGTCTGGAAGCAATCAAACCTTACATCATCGGTAATGACCGCAAACCGGAAGACGGCACCAACCTGCAAACCCCGGAGCAAATGGCAAAGTACAAACAGTTTGCCGGCTGTATCAACTGTGGTTTGTGTTATGCCGCCTGTCCGCAGTTTGGTCTGAATCCGGAGTTTATCGGTCCGGCCGCTCTGACACTGGCGCATCGCTATAATCTCGACAGCCGTGACCATGGTCAGGCTGAGCGGATGAAACTGATCAATGGCGAAAATGGTGCCTGGGGTTGTACTTTTGTCGGCTACTGCTCTGAGGTTTGTCCGAAGAGTGTTGATCCGGCAGCAGCGGTCAACCAAGGAAAAGTGGCGTCGTCGATGGACTTTGTCATTGCGATGTTGAAACCTCAGGAGGCATAAGAGATGAGTAATCGTAAGCCCTATGTAAGAGAAATGAAGCGGACATGGTGGAAAAGTCATCCGTTCTATCGCTTTTATATGATCCGTGAGGCAACCGTGCTTCCTTTAATCCTGTTTACCTTATTCCTCACCGTCGGGTTGGGATGTCTGGTGAAAGGGCCGGAGGCATGGCAATCCTGGCTGAACTTTATGGCGAATCCGTTGGTCATTGCGATCAACATCGTAGCGCTCATCGCCAGCCTGTTCCATGCCCATACGTTCTTCGGCATGATGCCACAAGTGGTACCCATGCGCCTGAAAGGCAAGCTGATTGATAAGAAAATTATCGTGCTGAGCCAATGGGTTGCTGTTGCCGTGATTTCTGTTTTTGTGCTCATCATCGTTTAAGGAGGCACGCGTGATTAATCAAAATCCAAAACGTTCAGACGAGCCAATCTGGTGGGGCCTGTTCGGTGCCGGTGGTACATGGTTTGCCATGATTACTCCAATCACCATTTTGGTACTGGGGATTATAGGGCCACTGGGTCTGCTTGATGCAGACGCGCTGAGCTATGACCGTGTTATCGACTTTGCAACCCATATCCTTGGCGCACTGTTTGTGATTGCCACGATTGCCCTTCCAATGTGGCACGCCATGCACCGTGTTCACCACGGAATGCATGACCTGAAAATCCATACCGGTGTTGTCGGTAAAATTTTGTGTTATGCCATTGCATTTGCCGCATCAGCCATGGCTGCTACTTTTATATTTATGCTGGGGTAGTTCCCCCCCATGTGACCTTGCGATTACACGTTGTAGTCGCCAAGGTCACACAATGAAAGAGATAATGACATGTTTTATATTCATATGTTGCTGTTGCTTGCCATCATCTTTGTCGGGATCCGGCATGGTGGTATCGCTTTCGGCCTGTTAGGTGGACTCGGTGTCTCCATTCTGGCTTTTGTGTTCAAAGTGACACCGGGGCATCCCCCTGTCAGTGTCATGCTGATTATTCTTTCGGTCGTTGCCGCATCGGCTACGCTCGAAGCAACCGGTGGTTTGAAGCTACTGGTCAAATACGCTGAAAAATTAATGCGTAAACATCCCGGTCAGATTGTGTTTCTCGGCCCCCTTTGTACTTATACCCTCACGGTTTTGGTCGGGACCGGCCACTCTGTTTATCCGCTTTTACCGGTCATTTACGATGTTGCCTATAAAAAAGGGATTCGTCCGGAACGCCCGATGGCAATCGCATCTGTTGCATCACAAGTGGGGATCACGGCCAGCCCGATTGCCGCAGCAGCAGCCGTAGTCATGGCAACCGCAGTAGATAATCATCTCGATATTAGTCTGATCGATGTACTGATTGTGACGATTCCAGCCACACTGACCGGTTTACTGGTTGCCTGTACGTGGAGTCTGAAACGCGGTAAAGATTTGGATAAAGACCCTGAGTTTCAAGCTCGTTGTCAAGATCCTGAATTTGTGCAGGAACTCGAAGATAACAGTGCGCTGGAGCAAGGCAATGAGATCGATAAAAGTGCGAAAAAAGGCTTGATCATTTTCATGCTGGGGATTGCAACCGTGGTGTTTGTCGCCATGTTTGGTAAAGACCTTAATCTGCTGCCTCCGGGTGTCAAAATGTCCGTCGGTATTCAGTTTTTAATGCTGGCTGTCGGAGCGATCATTCTGGTCAGTACCAATGTATCACCGAAGAAAATCGTGCACAGTAATGTATTTATCGCCGGGATGACAGCGGTCATTATCATCTTTGGGATTGCCTGGATGAGTGAAACCATCATCGGTTACCATAAAACCTATCTGATTGATATGGTTAGCGGTATTGTGCACTCACATCCGTGGGCTTTCGCCTTTGCCATGTTCTCGGTGTCGATCTTCCTGAAAAGTCAGGCAGCGGTACTCACCATTATGCTTCCGCTCGGTTTTTCTCTGGGCATTCCACCGAAAGTGCTGATTGGTGTATTACCCGCTTGTTATGCCTATTTCTTCTTCCCGTTCTACCCGAGTGACCTCGCGGCAATTACTTTTGACCGCACCGGCACCACTCGTATCGGAAAATACGTTCTCAACCATAGCTTTATTCTGCCGGGATTTATTTGTGTCCTGACGTCAACCGTGGTCGGTTATTTCCTTTCAACCACCATTCACTGAGTCGTTTTTCACATTACCCAGCTCCCGTACACAATCCGTTGTACGGGAGCTGGCTCTCACTTCCTGTCGGCAGCACTTCACGCTTATCTCTCTGAACATCAGACCCATGTTACAATGCCACCGGCTTGCGCACCGAGCGTTACCGGCCTGTTGACAAATCATTTCTGATGTACGGTTTATAAAGATAAGCATATGAAATTAAAGAGTTACCTGACATTAACAACGATTGCGACCACCTCTTCGGTCGTCATCCTCATCACAATCGCAATCTTGTATCTGTTACAGAATTCTTATCAGTCAGGCCTCGAGGCTCGGGGACTGGAACTTGCCCGTGTCATTGCGCATGATCCCAAAGTCATTCAGGCTCTGCGCACCAATCCCGGACATCCGTCAACGGATACCATTCGTGATTACATTGAGTCAATTCGCTCCCGGACTGACGCTTCTTACATTGTGGTTGTTGATCAGCAAGGGATGCGTCTCAGCCATCCGGATCAAAACCGGATCGGTAAACATTTTATCGGTGAAGATATCAACCGGGTCTTGCAAACCGGTCAATCCTACAGTACCGAAGCAAAAGGCTCCCTCGGGAAAGCGATCCGCAATTTCGTCCCTATTTATGATCACGGCAAACAAATTGGTGCGGTCTGTATCGGCTATTTGTCTGAAAAAATCTCCGATATTATTTTTCGCCAACATATGCATATCGGCCTATTGATTGCGCTCATCTATCTGTTAGGTATCGGTACAACCGTTGCTTTTTTGCTGAAGATAAAAAAAACCTTTCTCGATTACGAACCTGAATTCATCGTCAATAAATTCCGTGAACATGGGATGGTCTTTGACAGTATCCGGGATGCCATCATTGCTGTTGATCACGATATGAATATTACGATGATCAATAACAGTGCCATGAAACTGCTCTCCATGGGGGTATTAAGCCGCTACGATTACCAACACCACCCGCTTTCTCATTATTCGATTCCTTTAAGCCATTTGGTGCTGGAAAATCAAGGACGCTTCCATCAGGAAATATTCAGTATCGGTAAAATCAAATACCGGGCCAATCTGTATCCGATCAAAACCGCCAAAGGCTTGATTGGTCATGTTATTGTATTTTTCACTGATCTGACGCCCAATGAACTGGAAAAAGAGGTGGTCTACCTGAAAAATTATGCTGAACTGCTGCGCAGTAAAACGCACGAATATTCAAATAAGTTAAACGTGCTGTCGGGGATGCTGCAAATCGGTAAATATGAAGAGTCTATTGATTTTATCCAGCAAGAAACCGATCGTTATCAGGCCGTCATCAATCATATTGTACTCAGTATCTCAGACAGCGCTGTTGCCGGTCTGCTACTGGCTAAATTCAATAAAGCCTCCGAAATGGGGGTAAAATTTACTATCGATGTTGATACCACATTGGCCAGTTACGCCAAACAAACGTCGGAAAAACTCGTGACGATTATTGGCAATCTGGTAGATAATGCGCTGCTGGCTGCCTGGCAAAACCGGGGAACGGTACATCCTGAAGTCATTGTTTATCTTAGTGATCGTGGTAAACATATCATGCTGGAAATTCAGGATAACGGCATCGGTGTCCCCGATGAAATCGCTGAGCATATTCTTGAGTTCGGGGTCAGCTCAAAACAAGAAGATGAACAAAATGGCGTTGGTCTGTATCTTGTCAAACAATTAGTCGATTACTTTCACGGCAGTATTGACTGGGAACGCACTGAACAGCACACCACGCTATTCAGTATCTATTTAGAAAAACAACAAGAGGCGCATAACGATGAAGACCCGAGTAATGTTGCTTGAAGATGATATTCGTGCCAGCTATACCTTGGAATCGACGATCAACCAACATCCTCAGTTTCAGGTCGTTGCTGTCAGTGAAAGCTGTACGGATGCACAAATCCAGTTCAATGCATTTCAACCACAACTGGTGTTTGTTGATATTACACTTCCCGATGGCAACGGTTTGGCATTGATTCAGCAACTCCGTCAACAATCAGCCGATTGTCACTTCATCATGACAACCGCTGAGCGCGAAACGACAACGGTTGAAAAAGCGGTTCAGCTCGGGGTTATCGACTATCTGGTCAAGCCGATCCGGATGTCGCGCATTCATCAGGCACTGGATGATTACCTACAATATAAACAGAAGCTGGTCAGCGCTTCGACCGTTGATCAGGACGATATTGACCAGCTACTGCGTAAATCACCCATCCAGCCAATTCGTCAGACGCCGAAGGGAATTGACGCAACAACACTGGAATCATTGAAAACGTTGCTCTATCGGGAACAGTTACACGACTTTTCTGCGGATGATATCAGTGAACGGATGAATTTCAGCCGTATCACCGCCAGACGGTATTTGGAATACCTTGAATCTGAAGGCATATTACGTCTGGTACTCAATTATAATACAGGTGGCCGGCCAAGACGCTTGTATCAAATGATCAAGTAGCTAGCACCCCGAACATTTCTCCCGAATATTCAGTTTTAATGCATTGACCCGGTGTACCTATCTGACATTCACGCCAAAAATGTTCTACGCTTGATACAATCAGGCTGTTTTCAGGCGTACTCAGATAACTTTTTAAGCGGAAAACATGCTCATATGATTGAGTATGTAATCTGGAATATTTGTTTGAACACCGAAAGAAGTGTCTCTAAGAGATTGTCATAAAAAGAAAAACTGTGTAACATTTCGCCAAATCACGTGGTATGCCCATCGGGGCTGTTGGACGCTGCATCGCTGGGGTCTATGTATGGTCATGAAATATATCGCCTTCGCGAATATCGCTGTCGGCATTTTTCTACTGATTTACAGTATGAAACCCACCTATCAGATAGGTCGCACTGAACATTCGTCTGGCTGGAAAATACTTATCACGTTGCTTTTTCTCTTTATTGTTAGCTACCTCTCTGTGATTATCGTGTTGGTTTCCAGCCCGATGAACACCTACCTGTTGACAATTTCACTGATTCTTCTCGGCGTCGGTCTTTTTATTGCGCTGACCGTTTCACTGTCCCGAAACATCATCCACAAAGTCAACTGTACTGTTCAGGATGAACAGTACAATGCTTTGCACGATAGTCTGACGTCACTGGCAAACCGCAAATATTTACTCCGTTCGCTTCAAACCCTTGTCCAATCAAAACAGTTATTTAGTTTATTGCTGATTGACCTGAATAATTTTAAACAGATCAATGATGGTTTGGGTCACTACTTCGGCGATAAATTTCTCATTTCGGTTGCCAATCTGTTGCAAGAAAACATCAAACAGTATGGCCGGCTATACCGCATGGGAGGTGATGAGTTTGCGCTTATCTTTCCCGGCAATGACGACGACATGATTCTCAGTGCGGTTGAATCCATCCACGACGCCCTCCATGCGCCGGTGAAAGTGATGACTTACTCGATGAAGACATCGGCAAGCGTCGGGATCACCAAGTATCCTCTTAACGGACATGAGGTTTCTAATCTGCTGAAACAAGCGGATTTGGCTATGTATGATTCGAAGAAGAAACATAAGCCTTATACGTTTTACCATGACCAGCTGGGCTCCGACTCTTATAAAAAGCTCAAACTATCTATCAAATTATCTGAGGCACTCAAAAATGATGTCTTTGAACTGCATTATCAGCCGATAATCCGTGGTCAGACACAAGGGATTGCCGGTCTCGAGGCTTTACTGCGCTGGCCTCAGGAAGATGGCAGTTTTATCGACCCGGGTGATTTTATTCCCATTGCCGAAAAAAGTGCGCTGATTTCAGTATTGACACAATGGGTGATCAACAGAGCCGCTCAGGATTTGAGTGTTTTAAGAGCACACGGATTCCATGGTTCTATTCATATCAATCTCTCTGCCAAAGATTTTCAGGATGATGAGGTTATCGGGCAACTGCGCGAACTGCTTCATGTCGGCCAGATAAAGGCGACTGATTTAATATTTGAAATTACCGAAAGCGCTGTATTTGAAGATATTGAGAAGGCGAAATGTGTGATTCATAAAATACATGCACTGGGCTTTCGCTTCAGTATTGATGATTTCGGCATTGGTTACTCTTCTCTGGTAATTTTGCGTGAATTACCCGTCACTCAGATTAAGATTGATCGCTCGTTTGTCATGGAGTACCACCAAAAAGAATCCAACCGGAACATCATCTACGCGTTAGTTCGGTTAGCAGAAGATTTAAATCTGAGTGTTGTTGCCGAAGGTGTAGAAGTTTACAGTGTCGAACAGGCTCTGGGGAAAATCGGTTGCCACTACACCCAAGGCTTTCTTCATTTTCCGCCGGAACCTTTACACCGCTTACTCTACAATGATCAGTTCCGGAACCATCTTGAACCGATGCTTCCGGAACAGCCACAATAACGCGACGGTAACAACAGCAACACTGTTGTTACCCGCCCCTTAACCGACTTTAAACAGGTCGGTTACCGATGCGTCAGTACAACGATCAGCAATGTATGCTGAGATTTCCTGTTGCTCTTCCTGACTGAGATATAAACCCAGTTTAGTTCTGCGCCATAAAAAGTCATCACTGTTTCTGACAAACTCACAGGCAATCATATAGTCGATTTCCCGCTGATAGACCTCTTCGGCAAAACAGCGTCCCATTGCTTCTAAACTATCGACACCGGACAACATTTTGCGGGTATAGGTACCAAACTGAATTGCATAGCGAAATGCCAGCTTCTGACTCAACCAAGGGTAACTGGCCCGGAATGATTCACCCAGTTGCTCCCGGGTACAGCTAAAGTAACCCCCCGGAAGCGGTACACTGGCTGTCCACGCTTTGCCCATCTGCTCAAAATACGGTTCAAGCTTGTGCATCGCCGCTTCACCTAATTTACGATAAGTCGTTAACTTACCGCCAAACACCGACAACAGCGGTGCCTGATCGCCTGTCTGTTCCAGCTCAATGGTATAATCTCTGGTAACAGCCTGCGGTGAACTTGATTCATCATCACATAACGGGCGAACCCCACTGTATGACCAAATCACATCCTCACGGGAAAGCTGTCGCACAAAGTGCTGATTGACAATATCGATTAAGTAATCCTGCTCTTCATCGTCGATTTCAACCTGACGGGGATCACCATGATATTCGACATCTGTGGTTCCAATGATGGAGAAATCGTCCATGTACGGAATGACAAATACAATTCGGTTATCTTTATTCTGTAAGATATATGCCTGTTCTTCATGGTGGATCCGGGGGACAACGATATGTGACCCTTTCACCAAACGAATATTACGAGGAGACTCGGTTGATAAGCCATCATCAAAAAACTGTTTCACCCAAGGCCCGGCAGCATTGACCAGTGCTTTAGCATAACGTTCAAAACGTGTATCCGTTTGTTGATCATAAATCGTGACACGCCAGACATCGTTTTCACGGACTGCCCGCTCAACCCGACAGTAGTTACTCACTTCTGCGCCATTTTCCTGAGCGGCCAGAATATTCAGAATGACTAAACGCGCATCATCGACCCAACAATCCGAATACTCAAACCCGGTTTTCATCTCAGGTTTGAGTAACCCGCTTTCAGCCAGATTGACTTTGTGACTGGCCGGTAACGTAGTTCGCTTGCCGAGATGATCATATAAAAACAGTCCGCAGCGAATCATCCACGCAGGCCGGAGATAAGGTCGGTGTGGCAATCGAAAGCGCATCGGACGTGCAACATGAGGGGCTTTTCTCAACAGAATTTCTCGTTCGGCAAGCGCTTCCGCGACTAAACGAAATTCATAATGTTCCAAATAGCGCAATCCCCCGTGAATCAGCTTAGAGCTGGATGAGGAGGTCGCAGAGGCAAAATCTTGTGCTTCATAAAGCCCGACAGATAAGCCCCGTCCGGCAGCATCAGCAGCAATTCCGGCACCATTAATGCCGCCACCGACAATAATTAAGTCCAGCAGACGATTTTCTTGATTGGGTGCTATTACATCCATAAAGTAACCTCAAAATGAGCAAACGAACATTTACAAACATTATTGAGCGTAACTTAACTGCCGTTTAAATGCATCATTTATTTTCGATTATGTTCGTTTTGTCGATAAATCTAAAAAAACCTTCTGTTAAGAAGGTTTTTTATGAGGTCATCAGTATTGGTAATTAAGACCGGATTAAGCCGATGAAGGCAACTCTGAAACGGTTTGCTCGGGGGATATTGCAACTTCTAAAGATACTTGGTTCGCTTCCAGTATTGACTGGATTTCCTGCGGGGGCTGTTTATCGGTAAACAACGTATTAATTTGGGAGATATTACCGAGTTTAACCATCGCATTGCGACCAAATTTAGAGTGATCGACCGCGAGAAAAACACTGCGGCTGTTTTCAATAATCGCCTGTTTGACTCTGACTTCATGGTAATCAAAGTCCAGCAAAGAACCGTCAAAATCAATCCCGCTGATCCCGAGAATACCGAAATCAAGCCGAAACTGCTGAATGAAGTCCAATGTTGCTTCCCCAATGATTCCGCCATCACGGTTACGCACTTCCCCGCCAGCCAGAATGACATTAAAGTCCGGCTTTGAGAGCAGAATACTGGCCACGTTCAGGTTGTTCGTCACGATTCGCAACTGCTTATGACTTCGGCTCAGTGCGCGGGCAACGGCTTCCGGGGTTGTGCCGATATCAATAAACAAGGTGGCGTGATTCGGAATATGCTTCACCAATGCTTCGGCAATATGATCTTTTTCAGAATAGTTATGTGACTTCCGGGTTGTATAGGAATCATTTTCCGAGCTGATGGGTACGGTTGCGCCACCATGATAACGACGGATTTTATTTGCATCAGCCAACTCATTCAAATCACGACGAATCGTTTGCGGGCTAACGTGAAAGCGTGTCACCAGTTCATCGGTACTGATGTAACCATGTTTTTTGACCAGTTCTATTATTTTCTGATGTCTCGGAATTTGCTTCACATCCGGCTCCATGTTTCATTCACCCATCACTCACTGATGTACATATAGCAAACACGCATTTCTGCTCGTGGGATGGCTTTATCAATTCGAAAAAATTCACTCAAACTTTCACTCAGACTATTGTGCGGTAAATCCGGGAGAGAAAGAAGTCCCTTCGAGACAAAAAGTGCCGTCCATGACTGAAAAGAGTCGCTTTCTTGTCATCTATCAAGTTTAGACTTGACTCGCTCAAGTGAAAACAACTTGACGAACATAAGCACTCAATTGAATATTAATTTTCACCCAATTTTAATTTTTACTCAATGAATGAAAGGAAGCATGACCATGCAGAAACACATACGTCACTCTGGTTTAGCACTCTCCATATCTCTGTTATTTTTCAACACCGCTTATGCCGATGATTTTTCTAAACTGGATCAGGCACTCCCTGCAAATATCGATGCCTACTCTATTGCTCCGGTATTTGATTTCGATACGGATGGTTGTCTGCCGAGTGGCGGCATCAGCCGGACCGGCCAGCAAAATGGCGGCTTGAAACCCTCTGGTGGCTTAACCTCTGGTTGTCGCAACACCAACTTCCTCAATTTATCCAATACTTATCATCGCTATGCCTGCAAAATCAATGGCTCAGATCAGTATTGTGGTCACTTCTACGCGTTATATTTCCTCAAAGATCAGATTCTCAACGGTATCCAGAGTGGCCATCGGCATGACTGGGAAAATGTGGTGATCTGGACGAAAAATGGCCGCGTCACACACGGCAGCTACAGCGCTCACGGAAAACTGACGACACGTGCCGTCTCTGAGTTAGATACCAATGGCAAACACATCAAATTCGTTTATCACAAGGACGGTCTCCTGACTCATGCATTCCGGTTCAGTAAGATGGAAGAAGTGGCTGAGAACCCATACGGCTACTTTGTCACGCCGGATATTATCAGTTGGTATACCATGTATGGCGATCAGGTCAGTAACGACACGCTGAGAAACCAACTCAATCGTTATGACTATGGATCAGCCAATGTGCCGATCAAAGATGGGAGCTTTCTGAGTAATTTGAATCGTGGCAAACCCGATAATTATCCGCAGTTCTCCGCTTCAGATGTGGTCAATTCACGTTAAATTCAGCCGATGACTCCGAGTCAACGGACGTGAAAAACGGATGCAATACAGCGAACAATCACGCTGGGTTGCATCCGTTGAGTTAAAGGCGGCCAGCCGGCAGACTAGGCCAATGCTTGCTCTTGCTTGCCTCGGTGCACTCTTCTTTCGCCAATCAATGCGTAGATCAGACAGATAATCGCAGCGATACATGCGCCAACCAGAATAATAAATCCGCCATTCCAGCCAAAGTGATCAACGGTATATCCCAAAATGGCGTTTGCAGCGACAGCCCCGCCCAGATAACCGAACAGACCTGTAAGTCCCGCAGCCGTTCCCGCTGCTTTTTTGGGTGCCAGCTCCAACGCATACAAACCAATCAACATCACGGGGCCATAAATAAGAAAACCGATTGCAATCAGTGCCAGCATATCGACACTCGGATAACCTGCAGGGTTCAACCAATACACCAGTACCGCAAGTAGCACCAGTACCATAAACAAAATACCCGCGGGAGCGCGACGTCCCTGAAAAACTTTATCGGAAACCCAGCCGCACAATAAAGTTCCCGGAATACCGGCCCACTCATACAAAAAGTAAGCCCACGATGATTTATCAACCGAAAAATCTTTTGCTTCTTTCAGATAGACGGGAGCCCAGTCCAGTACGCCGTAACGGATCAAATAGACAAAAGCATTCGCAACCGCGATTGACCATAACAGTTTGTTAGACAACACATATTTGAAGAAAATCTCTTTCGCACTCATTTCTTGCTCATACGATTGATCATAATCCTCGGGATAGTCATTTTTATACGCTTCAATCGGTGGTAGACCACACGATTGTGGTGTGTCTCTCAGTGTGACCCAAATCAGAACCGCCACGAGGATTGCGAAAAATGCCGGGACATAAAATGCCGTACGCCAGTCGTCATGAAATAGCCATAGCCCCAACAGGAAGATCGGTCCAATCAGCCCGCCTCCGACATTATGTGCCACATTCCATACTGAAACGAGTTCACCACGCTCTTTGCGTGACCACCAGTGCACCATCGTCCTGCCGCAAGCCGGCCACCCCATTCCCTGAAACCAGCCATTCAAAAACAGCAAAATGAACATGGCGGTAATACTACCGGTTGCCCACGGCATAAAGCCAAAACACAGCATGACGCAGGCAGAAAGCACTAAACCGGCACTGAGGAAATAGCGAGGGTTTGAGCGGTCAGAAACACTCCCCATCAAAAACTTAGACAGGCCATAAGCAATCGAAACCGCAGCCAGCGCAACCCCCAAATCACCGCGACTGAATCCCTGTTCAATCAAAAATGGCATTGCCAGACTAAAATTTTTCCTCACCAAATAGTAACCAGCGTAACCCACGAAAATACCGATAAAAAGTTGCCAGCGTAGTCGAGTGTAAACCCCGTCAATCTGCTCACGGGGAAGTGGCTCAATATGAGCCTGTGGTTTGAAAATTCCAAACATGATGACCTCAGCGATGGTGGACATATCAATGTCCTGATGCATAGTTTCATCAGGACAAGACCATAAAGTACAAACGAAACGTTCGTTCGAGCCAATCGCATTTTCATACGCGCAATATTACATTTTTGTGACAACCTCAGCACACTCGTTAATTTGCATATGAAAACAAGTCATTCATGTCGATGCCCGCACATTCTGCGCAAGTTCACAGCACTCTCATCACGTACTAGGGGTTGTTGAATCAGCCATTTAAAAAAAATTAGCTAAAATAAAGGCATGTCTATCATCTCTATCGGCCTCCTGCTATGACTCATATTTTTGCCAAATTCTGGCGCCGTTTCCGGCAGCTTCCCCAAGTGCTCCGTATCTCAAGCTATTTGTTACTTAGTTACGCAGCTTATGCACTGCTGCTCGGGGGAATCACGCCACTCATTCTTCAATCCCAAATGCCGAAAGTCCTGAGTGAACATTTAGGAAGAGAGGTTCAGATTGCCCACATCAGCATCAACCCTTTTTTACTGCGTGCCCGAGTCGAGGACTTGCAAGTCATGACGCCGGATCAACAGGGCAGCGTGGTAACAATCGGCCATACAGAGTTGATGTTCAGTTTCTGGCGTAGTCTGTTACATCTGACACCAACCATCGATCATCTATGGATAACTCAACCGTCGCTCAATCTTGTACGGTTCAAAACTGACGCTGGGCAAGTCCGTTTTAATATCAGTGATATTGTTGAGCGTCTCGCGTCCCAAGCAACCACAACATCTCAGCCACCGTCAGTCGCAGATGAAGCCGGTGAGACAACGATTGCCGCTTTCCGCAGCGAAGATATTCATCTCTCGCAAGGGCAGATACATTTCTCCGATCAGGTCAGCGGTGCTCAGCTCAGCTACCACGGACTGGATATCCGTTTACAGCAGTTCGATACACAAGCAAGCATGGCGCGACTTGAGTCAGAACCAAGCCACTCATCAACGTCAGACCAATCATCCGCATCCCCCCTGCCCCCGAACCGATATCAGCTACAAATCACCGGCGCGGATCAGGGTCAGGTGCAACTGCGTGGTCAGGTACAGCTACTGCCCCTTAAAGTCAGTGGTGAGCTGTCGGTTCAGTCCGTCACACTGGCACCGTTTTGGCCTTTTGTTGCGGACCTAATCCCCGCCCGCTTAACTGACGGTGTCATCGATTTCCACACACGTTATGATCTGCAAGAGACCCGCAACCGGCTCGCTTATACCTCCCGACAAGGTCAGCTGACGCTACAGCAGTTGGTTTTTCAGGCCAGTCGTAAGCCGCATCTCAAACTATCCCGATTAACGCTCAGTGATATCGTGTTAGACAGCCCTGCACAGACCCTTGATATCGGGCAACTCAAACTGTCCGGTTTATGGGCAGACGGACAACTCAACGCGCAAGGGCTCGACTTACAACACCTGTTTACCCCGATTCATAACGCCGGTGCCCCAACATCTCAGCCCTCCCCGACACCGCCTGAAAACCAATCGCCGGCACCGTCTTCATGGCTCGTGCGCCTTCATCAGCTCTGGATGACGGGGACCGATTTGAACCTCAAGGAACAACAACTGACCTCCGGGGTTTATTGGCGAATTCATAATCTGTCGCTCTCAACCGGAGAGATTGACAGTCGTCTCAGTCAGCCGATCGATTATCAACTGGCATTCGACCTTGCCTCCGATCCTCACCACCCGCCTGAAGAGGTGAAGGGGCATTTCATTGCTCAGGGGATTGTCGCACCGCAATCACTGAGCATCCAGAGTGATATTGAACTGCAACGGTTGGATCTCAGCCAGTTTCAACCGTATTTACAGCCCTACCTGAACTTACAGCTCAGCCACGGGGAATTTTCGACCCAAGGCCATGTTCAGGTCGCCCCGGCGACATCTGGTGTCCGTTATCAGGGGACTGCGGCTCTCAATCAGTTGATGGTCAAAGACTCGCGTAATCGTCAGCCGCTGCTGAAATGGGAGGCGATGTCAATCGATGCGATCGCCTTTGAGCAAGCCGCACATCAACTCACGATTCACGAAATCACGTTAGACAAACCGTATGCAAAAATATTGATCGACCCAAATCGAAATACCAATATTGATCATCTTGTGACTGGGCCTCAGTCCGGGGAGCCTTCTGAAACCACCACCACGGTCAAATCTGACGCCCGGACGCAGTCGAAATCCCCCTCCCCCTTTCAGCTTGAAATCGGTGCCATCAAAATCAGGCATGGTTCGGCTTTTTTTGCCGATCAGTCGCTTACCCCGAATTTCGCAACCGGGATTGAATCTCTGAACGGTACAATCAGTCGACTCTCATCTGACCCGGAGAACAAAGCACAGGTTCATTTAACCGGTAAGATAGACCAATATGCGCCGGTCTCCATTGACGGAGAAATCAACCCACTTTCCACACCTCCTTATCTCGATTTAGCCGTGAATTTCAATCGTGTTGAACTCACATCGGTTAATCCATACTCCGGGACTTACGCCGGTTACTATATTGATAAAGGACAGCTGTCATTGGGATTACAGTATCAACTCGAACAGAATCAGCTCGTCGGTAAAAACCACATCGTGATCGACCAGCTGCAACTGGGAAAAGCAAGCCATTCCGAGCAAGCCCTTAACTTGCCTTTGAAACTCGCCATTGCACTATTACAGGACCGCCACGGCGTGATTGATCTGGGGCTGGATATATCTGGCGATCTCGATAACCCCAGCTTCAGTTTCGGCAGTATTATTATGACGGCCCTGACCAACATGATCGCGAAAGCCGTCACGGCACCATTTAGTTTACTGGCAGGTTTAGTCGGTAGTGATGATGAACTCAACATGGTTCAGTTTGAGCCCGGTCTGGCAACCTTAAGTACAGCAGAGCAAGAGCGGCTAAAAACGCTGGCAACGGCATTGACCGACCGACCCAAACTCAGCGTCAGTGCCAAAGGTCACGTATCTCTCACACAAGATAGTCAGGCAATCAAAACCATGAAGCTGAAGCAACAACTCCAGAGACAAAGTGGTGTTGTGCCCTTGCCGGCTGATCTCAGCGCCAGCCGCTTTCCTGAAAGTGGCCCCTTGGTTGAGGCATTGAACGAGCTGTTTAGCACTGAGTTACAAAAACAGCCGGATGCCGAACGACAAATGATTATTCAGCAACTGCAAGGTGAAAATCCGGATGTTGACCCCGAGCCGGTCACGGTGACAACCCGACTCCACATCGCGATGTACAATCAGCTGCTGAATGCTCAAGCGGTGAGTAATGATGAACTGGGCTATCTGGCTCAAAGGCGGGTGAATGCGGTGAAGGCATTTCTGGTCAATGAGGCCGGGCTACCTCCGGAACGTATTTTTCTGCTCGACAGTAAAACCGAGTTGAATGATCGTGAGCCGCAGGTGAAACTAATTTTAAGTGCCGATTAAGCCGCTCAGTACATTGACAACTTCCAGACATCACCGGATGAAGCAAACAAAGCAAAAGGGGGCCATGAACGGCCCCCTTTCAAGGTTACATCTTCCCTACCGGGTCAATTAATTTTTATAAACTTCAAACTCAGCAATCGCAGGTGTACCACTCGCGGCATGAATCACAAAACTGATTTTATCCAGATTAGTATCCGGGAAAGAGATCATGCCAGGAATTGAGCTGCCTGATGCCAGCGTCGTCCCATCATCATGGTTTACCAAAGACCAGGCAGTCACCGTTCCCTGAGTACCGGACAACTCAACAATGCGCACCGCATTAATCGTTTGATTGAGGCGTTTGACACTGATCGTACCGGTGCTGCCTCTTGGTGACCAGTAAGTACTGCTATCCCCATCAATCACATTGCCATAGCTGGTTCCGTTACCCTTAGAGCTACCGTCAGCAGCCGCATTTAAAGCGAGGTTCGAACCCGAAGGTGAGCCCCCATTATCACCACCGTTATTCTGGCCATCACCATTACCGTTACCATTGCCCGGTTGATCATTTCCCGGTGTAGTGACATGACAACGACCATCGGATACAGCCAGATTTTTATTGGCACCCGCTGTCGCCATGACAATCGCAGGGACACAACTTGCCTGATCAGGCTGATACTGATAAGGAATATGAATCGATGTGGTTGAAACCGGGTTCGGGCCAGCAGGATGCACTTTGCTGCCATCATTAGACCAACGCACATTGTCCCAAATATTGCCACTCACATCCCAGAATCCCATGTCATTGGTATAGAAAGTACCGAGCGGGTCTTTAGAATCTTTGACATAGTTATTTTCTGCTTTGATCTTGCCGCCGATTCTTGGGTTCATCCCGGAAGAAATTAAGCCATCGTAGTAATTATTATAAGAATGTGCTGTGGCATGACGTAATAATGGTGTCCGCGAATTAATGTTTTCATAGTAGTTATGGTGGAAAGTCACCGGCCCGTTATTATCATCACTATCACTTGAGCCCACCAGCCCGCCGCGGCCGGAATTTCTCAGAATACTGTAAGAAACCGTCACGTATTTGGTATTATTCTTCATATCTACCAAAGCGTCATAGCCATCACTTTCGCCACCACTCGCTTCTAATGTGGCATGATCAACCCAGACGTTTGAGACATCTTTCTCCATCCCGATAGCATCACCGCCATTTGACGTCGGAGAACCGGATTTCTTCACGTTTCTGACATGCACATTCCGGATGATAATATTAGATGAAGAGCGGATATGAATACCTAATTCATCGAAGAGTGCCCCTTGCCCGACGCCAATCAGGGTAACATTACTAATATCTTTCAGTTCAATTTTATCTGCTGCGGTATTACAGCTGTTACCAGAAACCTTTGAAGTATTACCATGATTGATAGTACCTTCGACCTGAATAATAATCGGTGTATCACTTGAAGCCCGGTTACATAACGCAGCATGAATTTGCGTACCCGTTGTTGCATGGACGATTTGTCCCCCTTCACCACCGGTTGTGCCACCATTTTCGGTATGAAAGCCATTGGCAAATGAAGGTGATGCAGCCCATGCCAGCGATGAAATCAATGACGCGACTATGGTGTGCTGAAATTGTTTTTTGGTCATCATGTTCTTCCTCATTTATATCATTAAAAATATTGATGATCTTTCTCGCCTCTCACTCGCGGCAGAAACAGACCTTATCCAGATAAATTAATTATTTTTCAATTACTTTTATTTCTGAAACCTTCTTTTTTGGGTGAATATCATGCTTTATAGAAGCCTTTCTCTACCTACCTCTTCTTTTTGATAAGCTTCAGATAAATTAAAGTAAATAATATATAACAAAACACAATTCCTTTTAAAATGAAACATTGTTTCTTTTTTGATCTATGTTGAAAAATGAACCGGTTTTTTTCGAAGTCATTTTTATTGAAGGAGTTCACACCCCTCAACTTTTTCTCTGTTAGACTTACGATATATTTCATTGTTAATTAGATATTTTGATGTAATTAACAATCAAGAATAATATCAATGCATTCTCTTGATATATCAAATATTTCTATAAATTTTTCGATTACTTACTTTATTTATATATTCATACAGAACAGAAGTCAGAATAAAAAATCAAACATAGGTTCAACCTATTTATTGATAAACCCAACGACGTCACTAGGAAATAATATGAAAAGAATCAAATATATATCGATAATAATGTGGGTGTTAGCCGCCTGCATATCGAGCTTCAGTGCACAAGCCGCTTTTCAGCTATCCACCTCTCAGGATTTTTATACAGTTGATACTAATGCCGGTGTGGTATTCAGTATACGCAGAGTTGATCGGGGTGTGAGTACACAATCACCCGGTGATCTTGCATCACTCAAGATTAATGGTGTTGAGTATCAAAATCAGCGTAGAGGATCTCAGATTAATTCGGGATTTGACTGGTTATATAACAATACATCCAATGTACAGGTTTACGCCCAAAATTATCAGAATCAATATATAAAAATTACGGTTCAGGCTGGCAATTTAACTCATTATTATATGGCAAGAAATGGTTATCCATATATCTATATGGCGACTTACTTTTCATCTGAACCCAATATTCATGGCCATGTCCGTTATATTTTAAGATTGCATCGTAACCGCCTCCCTTACGGACCGGAACCTTCTGATATTTCTCAAACTGTATCAACCGTTGAATCAGGTGATATTTTTGCACTCTCCAATGGAGAAACTCGCTCTAAACATTACTCTAATATGCGGCTAAAAGATTGGCATGCCATTGGTGCGCGAGGACCCAATGTCGGGGTTTGGCTGGTCAGGGATAATCATGAAGGTGGCTCCGGCGGCCCATTCTATCGCAGCCTTCTGAATCAGGGCACAGCAACCGATCAAGAAATTACCTATATCGTTAACTATGCCGAAGCTCAGACAGAAGCCTTTCGTACCGGTGTACTGAATCATTACACACTGGTTGTCAATAGCGGCCAGCAACCCCCTGCTGATGAAGATATTAACCTCTCTTGGTTTGCACAAATGGGGCTGAAGGGCTATGTTCCGGCATCAAACAGAGGTCGGGTTGCGGGCGTTGGCATTGCCGGACGCGACACCAATTATGAATATACCGTTGGCTTTGCCAACAATCGCGCCCAATATTGGGCAACTGCAAATCCGGCAAGTGGTTACTTCAGCAGTGACAATATGTTACCGGGTACTTACACGATGACCACTTATAAAAATGAACTGGCCGTCAACACTCAGACAGTAACTGTTCGTCCCGGTCAGACAACTGTTTTAAATTCCTATCAAATTACCGGAGATCCAAGCCGTGATCGCGCCATCTGGCGGATCGGTGACTGGGATGGCAGCCCGCAAGAATTTCTCAATGGCGACAAATTAACCACCATGCATCCTTCGGATGTGAGAATGGCAAACTGGAATCCGTCTAACTTTATCGTCGGTAATACGCCGGCCAGTGCCTTTCCTGCGTATATGTGGAAGGATATCAACAATGATCACATTATTTATTTCCGCCTCAACGATGCACAACGAGCAAAAGCACACCGTGTCCGGATCGGTATTACTGTGGCCTATGCCGGGGGACGTCCTAAAATTTCAGTGAATAACTGGACGTCGTCAAACCCACCACCACCGGCACAACCCAAGACTCGGACTTTAACCGTCGGAACATACCGGGGAAACAATATAACCTACACATTTGATGTACCTGCAAGTGCCTGGGTCAGCGGTAATAACTGGAATCGGCTGGTTGTCACAGCAATCAGCGGCTCAGGACTGAGTGGTTATCTGTCTGCCGGTTATAGTATCGATAGTATTGACTTACTTGATTAATACCATCGATTGCATCACACAAAACGAATAGTGAACTTTCGTGATCGATATCGGTCTTCTGTTAATCCCTCAGGAGCCGATATCATTCATTTTAAGGTACTTGCTCTCCAGTCAATAGTCGCTTTTCTATACGATAACACCATGAAAACACCACTCTCCATCGACGATAAATATTCTGTTGGTTAATCATATTGAAAATATGCCAGTTACATTTTGTTTAAATTTTATACATTACATATCTTGATTTAAGTCACAAAAATAAACATTTGATATACATTTTCAACTGACGAAAAATGCAATAGTTTATAGAACCAACTTGAATGAAAAAATCAATATAAATAACCATATTATTAGTATAATAACAAATATATATCATGATAAGTGCAAATAAATAACATAAATGATTTTGTCATAATAACGTAATTAATATGTAAAAATTCGCAAAATTCACTCACCCGACAAATATAAATAATTGTTTTATAAAAATAAAATTAGGAACATGCTCCCAAATTTATACCACTTGACACATATATTTCTCTTTTGCAATCTAGCGACTTCAATTATTGACTCATGTCACTAATCGTAGATACACATAATAAGCAGAAAAACAGGAAGCCAGGAAAGTGCTTCTTCATTTTTAAATAAAAAAGGTAATGGACTATTATGAAAAAAACGCTTATAGCGCTCGCAGTGCTTTCAGCTGCAAATGTGGTTAATGCTGCTGAAATTCTCAAAACAGACTCCGCATCCGTCGATTTTTATGGCCAACTCCGCGAAGAATTAAAACAGGTGGATTGGGCAAAAAAAAGTGATGATACTCACACCACACTCTCTTCAGGCTCATCGCGGGCCGGGGTCAATTCCATCTACACCATCAACGATGATCTTGATGTACTGGCAACTGTTGAATTTGGCATCGGTCAGAGCAACAGCGGCACCAGCCGTAAACACTACCTCGGTTTTGCATCCAAGGAATGGGGCACAGTGACCGTCGGTAAACAGAGTGTCCTGACTGATGATGTCTGGGGCGTCGAAAACGACTGGATCGGTTTAGGTTATAGTGTCCTTCCGGAAATGGATGATTATGGCATGTACTGGCTTCAGGATGCGATGATCAAGTATACGCTGGAAGGCTCTGCGGGCTGGTTTAAAGCAGCTTATTCATACAAAAACGGGAATGATGACCCGACCACCGCGGAAATCTTCGCCGGTACAACTTTCGGTAACATCGAATTATACGGTGGTGTCGGTTATCTGGAAGATAAAACCACTTCAACGAAAACCAAAGATATTACCATTACCAGTGGCGGTGCAACACACACGGTTGAATCCAAGACCACCACGGTCAACAGCAAAGAGCTGAAACATGGTATGCTCACCGTTAATTATAAAGGTGACGGCTGGAACTTAGGCACCACCTACTGGCATGCTCAAGTCGATGATAATGCGAAAAACACTAAGCTCACGTCTGACTCTGTGGCAGTTGCCGGTTCTTATAGCTTTACTGAAAAGCTCTCGCTCTACGGTGGTTATGAATACATCAAAGACCTTCAAGAAGAAGGTAATGACTTCAACGGGGTATACTCCGGCTTACTGTATAAATATGCGAGCTGGACCAAGGTCTATGCTGAAACCGGATTTAATGACTCTGATAAAATCGGTAATGACAGTTACTGGGGTATCGGTGTTCGCATCTACTGGTAATCTGTAAATGGCTGGTCACAGTCGTCTGCCTTCGGCTGTGACCAGATTAATACACCATCTTTTTGTATCAACCTGCCTTTATCCCTACAATCTATGTTGTCCACGCATGACCTTTTGACTCAAGGAATAAAAATGAAAATCGCATTGCCATTACTCGTCACACTTTCTCTGGGGATGATGCCATATACCGTTACGGCTAAAACTATCTTAAATATTCCAGCTAATGTTGATGTCCTTGCTATCAATGCACAACCACCTGAAAAGGCAAGCGGCTTATTCCCTTCAGATACCGAAACATTAGATGATGGCGTCAACCAAATTGTATTCAAATACTCCCCTGCCTTTGAAATCGGCAAAGATATCAGACATGCCTATAGTCAGGTGATCATTGCCAAATTTAAGGCGTCAGAGACTCAGCTTCATTTTGAACTCCCGTCTTATCGCAGCCTGACGCAAGCCCGGCAAGAAATCGACCATCTGCAATGGGCTCTCGTTGATGAACAGGGTAATAATGTTGTCATTGCAGAAGATACTTTACAGAAAAATGGTCTTCAGGTTGGTCGTGATTATGTACAGGAAGCACAACATTACAATGCTGGTTCAGGAATTGCCGCCATCCATATCAGCGCAACATCGCCACAACCTGCGACTCCCGCCAAACAACATCAGCTCTCAGCAACGAAAGTACCGACGGCATCAACAACACAACTTCCCTCAGCAGACTCACCCAACCTTGCTCAGCTCAAACACTGGTATCAAAAATCAAGCGAGCAGGAACGAAAAGCATTCCGTAAATGGATTATCGATCAGGAATAATCGATCTGATTCTCGGTCATGGAGCTGAGAACCAGCGCAGACATAACTGAATCTAAAAATATAAATTTATAAAAATACTTGACCCTGTACTCAGCTACAGGGTTTAAACTCATCCTATGTTATCCGGAAAAGAGAGCATGGATATGAGGACACTCAAACGGGGTGAACTGGCTAAAGAAGTCGGTGTGTCTCCGGAAACCATTCGCTATTACGAACAACAAGGTCTGTTGCAGGCTAACAGAGATGACAACGGATATCGGCGCTTCGAGCCAGGCTGTATTGATCGGCTTAAATTTATTCAACGTGCTCAGCGTGTCGGTTTAAGTCTCAAAGAAATTGGCGAATTGTTGACGCTGGAAATTGCCCGGGGCGAACACACATGTGAAGAAGTCAAAGCCATTACTCAGGCAAAGCAGCAAGAGATTCAACAGAAAATCGATGAATTACAACATATGTACGACGCCCTGACGGTACTCAATAATCGTTGCTGCGGTGGCTCTCATTCAGCAGAGCATTGCACCATTCTGACCGCATTAGCAGATACCGAATCATCAACCGAGGAGCTTGTTCATGAACACCCTAACACGCATTAGTCAGGCCTTTCTCGATCTATGGCTGGATGCTGCATTCTGGCTCCTGTTGGGTCTGATGATCGCCGGGCTGCTGCATACGTTTATCAAAAGTGATCGGTTGGGTCATCATTTAAAAGGGCATGGGTTCTGGCCTGTGATTAAAGCCGCAATTTTAGGTATTCCTCTCCCACTCTGCTCATGCGGTGTGATTCCCGCAGCAGTCGGACTGCGTCGGGCCGGCGCATCCAAAGGAGCCACGACGGCGTTTCTCATCTCTACACCGGAAACCGGCGTTGACTCAATTGCTATCTCTTACGCGCTACTTGGTCCGTTTATGACCATTATCCGCCCGATCGCTGCCATCTGTTCGTCGATTGCTGCCGCAGCACTGGTGCTGTCAGGAGAAAAAGCCGTTGCCCGGCCAGAACACTCTCCCGAACAACAGCCATCTACCTGTAGCGCTTCGGGTACGAAGGAAAATGATGGTGGCTGCTGCTGTCATCAACAAAAGCATCCCACCGGCCATCAAGCGCCGGATTCGCTGTGGCACAGAATCTGGCGCGGTCAAGTGTATGCATTTACTGACTTGTTAAGCGATCTCTCCCTCTGGCTTTTAGTCGGCCTGATCATTTCTGCCGGTGTCGTAGCACTGGTACCCTATGATGCATTAGCCGAAGTCAGCTGGGGTGGCTGGGCGATGGTCATTATGGCGTTGATTGGCGTTCCGATGTACATCTGCGCATCCGCTTCTACTCCGTTAGCTGCCGGACTGTTGATGGCAGGAGTTTCACCCGGTGCAGTACTGGTCTTTTTGCTGGCCGGTCCGGCGACAAACGTTGCCACATTAGGCATTGTACGTCGTGAAATGGGCTGGCACACATTAGGCAGCTACTTGACCGGTGTGATTGGTGTTGCCATTGGATTTGGCTATCTGACTAACGCGCTCGTTGAGCTATGGCACATTGATATTCAAGGTGAATTAGGCAGTAGTAATGAACTTATGCCACTTTGGTTGGCCGGACTATCAGGATTGGTTCTGATGCTATTGGTTGGCAATGACCTCCTGACGCGAATTTATCAACGTCTGTCCAGCAAAACACCGACACATAGCCACAGTCACCACTAGTTTTGAAACTGGATCTGCATTGCTTTTGCAGATCCAGTTCACTCAAACCGAAAAATAGTCACGCGATATCACACCAGCAAATCGATTGATCGTTCTTCATGCTCTGAGTAACCCGCAACAAAAACTAGCCAAATTCTGTCTATAGCAGCCTGAATGATTCAGATGTGTGCACAAATGTGCCGGAGATATGGCGTATTTTCAACGGATTCCATTGTTCAGATACCCGATAATGAGGGTATGACCGTTGTATTGGACGTATTTGGCAAAGGAGTTTGCACTTTGACTTTCACACGCGCTCAACTTCAGCTAATGGTTGTGGCTGGCATCTGCATTACCTTTTTGGCATCCACGATCAAAAGTAGCTATCAAATCTATTTTATCCCCCTGACAGAGTTCCTCTCGGTCACCCGGGGTGAGCTATCCGTCTCTGGTGCACTATTCGGGCTGTCTGTTGGCGTGATGTCACCGCTTGTCGGATGGGTCTGTGACCGATATGGCGCGCTACTTACTATATTGAGTGGCGCACTCATGGCATCGGCAGTTTTCCTGCTGCTCACGATTACCGACAATTATGCCGTTTTTTTGGTGCTCTACGGTATCATGTCGGCCTACGCTTTAACCGCCATGACCTATATTCCACTGGGTATCTTTATTGATCAGATGTTCAGCCAACAGCACAAAGGAATGGCCTTTGCAGCGATTTCAAACGGTACAGCTATCGGGTTTATCTTACTCTCACCGGTTTTAGTCTGGTTGAGCGGATTTGTGTCATGGTCAATGCTCTGCACGGCAATCGGGGGGATTTTTCTCGGTTGCGTCGTGCCCTTGATTATCCTGCTCCATCGTCAAATGACTCAATCCTCCGCCTTACCACCACAACAGTCCTTCCGTCAGGTGACACCACGGCAGGTACTCAAAAATATGTATACACCGACTTTCATCTGTCTGGCAGTCTCTTTTGCTGGCTGTGGTGCATCAATGGGATTTATCGATGTTCATCTCGTTCCATTGATTCAACAGCAATTCACGACGTTCTCGATTTATCAGGAAGTCACAGCCTCTACCTTGAGTTTACTCGGTATCGCCGAGTTGTGCGGTGCAGTTATCGTTGGCTGGCGGCTGAGGCGCTCATCACCGGTGAGCTTGTTGATCCAACTTTATCTGCTGCGTGGTGGTTCATTGTTACTTATCTATGATACGCAATCGAGACTCGCCTATCTGCTGTTCGCGATTGTGTTTGGATTAACCTATATGGGAACCGTCATTATCACCTCATTGATGTGTTTGAATTATTTTGGCACCCAACTCAAGGGACGTTTGTTTGGCTTATTGTTCACCGCCCACCAGCTCAGTGTATTTGTGACGGTTTCAGCCGGGGGATTACTGTATGACACCTTCCATCACTACCGCTATCTTATCTTGCTGTTAGTCTTACTGTGTGTCGGTGCGGCCTTTGCCGCAAGTCTATTGTCCCGGGAAGAGTCAGAACGTACTGTTGACGACAAATGTGAAGATAGCTGACTGGGTAATGAAGCAAACCGTTTTTTCCACACGGTACGCAACGCAGCCGGATTGGGAAACCCAGACAAATAAGCGGCCTGTTCAACCCCCATGCCGTTGTCGATCAACACTTTGGCTTCTTGCAGGCGAGTTTCGGCAATGTAATCACGCAATGTTGCTTCAGTATGTGCTTTAAATGTGCGTTGCAGATGACGTGGTGATACTCGGAAATGCTGACATAAATCGCTGATCGTTAAAGGGTGCTGATAGTTATCCAGAATGTAATCCTGAACGGCATGAATCAACGGACTGATATGGTTACGATGCTTAAAATGAACCGAAATTTGTGGATCATGTGCCATTCTGCGTCGATGAACAACCAGTTCCCTTGCGACATCCACTGCGGTTTTAACTGAAGTCAGCCGTTCAATCAGATACAAGGTGGTATCAATCCCTGCGGTCACGCCGGCACTGGTGATCAAGTTGTCGTAGTGAACAAAAATTCGATCCGCCAGTACCTGTGTCCCGGGGAACTGGTTAGCCAGCACCTGCACCAGATCATGATGCGTGGTCACATCTTTACCTTGAGTGAGTCCCGCTTTCGCGAGTAAGAAAGTCCCCGTGCAGACACCCACAACATAAGTATCTGGTTGAATCGCTTGTTTCAGCCAGTCAATACTTTGCTGCGCGATGGTATCGGTATAGATATCTTGTGAATATTTTGAACCACAGACAAAAATGACAGCACGGTCGGGAAGTTGCTCCGGAGGGGTCGCAATGTGAGCCAACCCAAGCCCCTGATGACTGTCCATATGATCAGAAAAACCAATGAAGTGAGTCTCAAACTGATCCGTCAGTTGGTTAGCGTTATTGATCGCCTGAACCGGGCCGGCAAGATCAAGTAAATGGATTTGCGAGTTGATCAAGAAATAAATCTGATACGGATTTGCCATATTCACCTTAACCTCGCTGATCCTATGCACATTGTGATGCTATCGGAATGGACTGTGCCCCATACTGATGATGGGGCACAATCGGTTCTCAAACGATCGGACGTTGCCCCCGACTAATCAATTTGAGTAACACACGATCAGCAGCTTCAGCAGCCATTCCCGGGAGTTTTTCGGTCAGTTTTTTCTTTTGTACATAATGGACGGACAGAACTTTTTTCTGCTGACAAGCTTCAGTTACCAAATCATCTGAAGTGCGAATATCATCGACCAACCCTAAATCTTTCGCTTGCGTGCCAAACCAGTGTTCGCCTGTTGATACTTTATCGATATCAAGAGATGCCCGGTGTTCACGGATAAAATCCTTAAACAGCACATGTGTATCTTCCAGCTCCTGTTTGAATTTATCGCGTGCTTTATCGGTATTCTCACCAAACATGGTTAAGGTACGTTTAAATTCACCCGCAGTCAGCTGTTCAAACTCAATATGATTCTTTTTCAATAACTTGTTGAAATTCGGTAACTGAGCAATGACACCAATTGAACCCACAATCGCAAAAGGTGCAGCAACCAGTTTATCCGCAATACATGCCATCATGTATCCACCGCTTGCAGCCACTTTATCGACCGCAATCGTGAGGGGTAATCCGGCTGACTTTAAGCGATCCAGCTGTGACGCGGCAAGACCGTAACCATGTACCATTCCGCCACCGGATTCAAGCCGTAGCAGAACTTCATCTCCGGATTGTGCAACCGCCAGAATCGCTGAGACTTCTTCACGAAGCGAGGTGACTTCTTTGGCATCAATACTACCGTGAAAATCAAGCACGAACAGATGCGGATCTCGCTGAGCGGCAAGCGCCCCGTCTTTCGCTGCTTTTTTGACTTCTTTTTCTACAGACTTATGCTTGGCTTTTTCTTCTTTTTTCTCTGCTTTATCACGCGCTTTCAGGTAAGCGTCATCATGCAGGTAAGACTCTAAATGATGAGTTGTTTGTTTATACTTCTCGGTCAGATCGATAATTTCCAGTTCGCCTTTGGAACCATGGTTCTTCCCACTGACAGATTTGATAATCACAAGTATGGCAACCAGCGCAATAACTAATGTCGCAATTTTGGCCAGAAACAGGCCATAATCCAATAAAAAATCCAATGTTCTCATCCTCTCCTTTACGAATTGGTGTATTGTAACCATCTTAAACAACAAAGCATAACAAAAGGAGGCTAGATGAATTATTCTGTTGCACCAAACACACTCAAAAACCGTGTGATTCTGGTTACAGGTGCCGGTGACGGTATTGGCAGACAGGCAGCCATCAGTTTTGCTCAACATGGCGCAACGGTCGTTTTGCTCGGCCGGACAGTCAAAAAACTGGAACAGACCTATGATGAGATAGTGGCACTTGAAGCACCGGAACCGACCATCATATCTTTAGATTTACAAGAGGCGACACAGCAAGATTATCGTGAGTTGATGCAAACGATAGAGCATCAATTGGGTCGATTGGACGGTGTCCTGCATAACGCAGGCCTGCTGGGGACACTGTGCCCGCTTGAACAAATCGAACTCGCGACTTATGACGCTGTCATGCAAGTTAATGTCCGTGCTCAACTGATGATGACTCAGGCGCTATTACCACTATTACGTCAGTCTGACGATGCGCGAATTGTCTTTACCAGCTCAACGGTAGGACATCAGGGGCGAGCTCTGTGGGGAACCTATTCAATCTCCAAATTCGCCACAGAAGGGATGATGCAAATACTGGCGGATGAACTCCGTGAGACCAATATTCGCGTTAATGCGATTAACCCGGGCGGCACACGAACAGGGATGCGTGCTGAAGCATTCCCTTCAGAAGATCCGGACACCTTGAAAACACCGCAAGATATTATGCCGCTATATCTTTACCTGATGGCTCCCGAAGGTCGGGCTGTTCACGGTGAGTGTATTGCAGCACAGTCAAAAGACTAACGCAGTATTCACTAGAGGCTGTTGAAAGCCAGTATCTGTTTAATACGAAACCGGGTCATCAGTTTGATGACCCGGTTATTTATCAACGCTTTATTGCACAATGATCAGGATAAGACTTCACGCAATCGGTCTTGTGCGACTTGAACTAACATATCAGGCTGAAACTTCGAGATAAAACGGTCACAGCCAACTTTTTTCACCATTGCTTCGTTAAAACTACCACTCAATGATGTGTTTAAGGTGATATGCAGATCTTTCATCCGTTCATCATTACGAATTTCATAGGTGAGTTTATAACCATCCATTTCCGGCATTTCCGCATCGGTGATCATAAACAGAATCTCTTGGCTGACATTCTTACCGTCATCGCACCATCTTCGGAGTAAGTTATACGCTTCTAGTCCATCCCGACATTCGATAATCTCTAATCCCAACTGAGACAATGTGCCTTTGATTTGATTTCTGGCGGTTGCCGAGTCATCGACAATCAATACTTTTCGCCCCATCATCTCCGGCATTAAGTCCTCATCTAAGACTTCAGCTGAAATCGAAACATCATAATGAATGATTTCTGCCAAGACCTTCTCGACATCGATGATTTCAACAATGTGCGCTTGATCCTGTTCTTTCACCTGAGTGATTGCCGTCAGGTAATTTGCTCTTCCCGCAGTCCGAGGCGGCGGCTGAATTTCCGTCCAAGCGGTATTGATGATATTACGCACTTGCCCGACTAAAAAACCCTGCACTGACCGGTTATATTCCGTAATGATCAGGTTCTGTTCTTCTGACTCAATTTGGGAAGCAGGAAAACCGATTGCCTTTCTCAAGTCGATGACAGGAACCGGCTCCCCGCGCAAAGAAGCCACACCAGTGATATGTGGGTGTGATCCGGGCATTTTGGTCAACACCGGAACTTTAATCACCTCTTTGACTTTAAACACATTAATCGCAAAAATCTGTCGACTGTTCAATTTAAAAAGGAGCAGTTCAAGGCGATTCTCTCCGACGAGATTCGTGCGCTGGTCAACCGTATTTAAAACACCTGACATACGAGATTCCACCAATTAAAAACTGTTAATAGTATATACCTAAACGCTTTCGGGTGCTGTGCAATATACCCGTTTCAGCACCCTGTACTTCCTATTTATCGATACAAGGTCTGCACCTTTCTGTGAATGATTTGGTCTGATGCAAACCAGAGTCAAACAGCAGAGAGACCGATTATAGATAGAAAGTCGTCAAAATGCCTGATGTAACTGTGAAACATATTAAGCGATAAAGCTAGGAGAATACATCAGAAAATAGACAATCGTAGAGAAACTCGCGGTGATCTTACCTCTGACCTGTCACCCGACTTAACGATCAACAATGGTCATCAATAATGAACCATCGTATAAAGCCTGCTTAATGAGCGCAGCTCCGGGCATCGTTGACTGTTTATAAAAGCGGGATTCAACAATTTTGACCTGCTCCCGGTAGGCGGGATTACATTGGCTCTCGATATACTTGAGCATCGGTGGGTAAACAATTGCTTTGGCCTGATTAATCACCCCGCCGATGAGCACTTTCTCCGGATTAAACATGTTAATCACAATCGCAATCGCCTGACCGAGATGTCTGCCCAGTCGATCCATAATGTCACACGAGAGTGGATCCCCTTGTGCTGCCGCAATACAGATATCCTCAATTGAGATTTCCTTCAGGCGACTCAGTGACGATTGCTCACCATTGGCAATTCTTGACATCGCCTGTTCTCGCAAAGCCTTCGAGCTTGTCACCGTCTCCAGACAACCACGATTACCACAGTGACAAAGTAAACCTTGCGGATCAATCTGGATATGTCCCAAATCACCGATGTTGCCGTGTTTACCCTGCAATACACGCCCATTGACAATCACCCCGGCATTCAAGCCATTATGAATGGAAATTAACACCGAGTTATCATCGTCCTGAGAGTGACCGAATAGTTTTTCCGCAAGTGCCCAGGCCCGGGTATCATTGGCAATAAACACCGGTAGCCCTGTTACTTGATAAATCTCTGCGCCTAACGCGAGATTATCGACATTATAGTGGGGCATTTGCAGGACAACCCCATTCTCCGCATCGACCAATCCCGGCAAGGTCACAGCTATCGCTGTCACCCGTTCAAGTTGCTGGGTGTAAGTCAGAAAAAATTCTTCGATCTCGTGAAACAAACGAGCCAGCAAATCATCCTGATCAACTTCATGAATATCGATTTTGGTATCGATCAGCACATCACCGCTTAATTCATGAAGCGCAATGGTCAGATACCCTCGCCCTAAACGAATCGAGAGGAATTGCCACCCCTCATTTCTGGTTTGAAGACCGACGGCAGGACGTCCGCGGCTAATGGCTTCTTGTACGGTTGTTTCATGGATAAGATGGGCATCGATGAGCTCACGCGTGATCTTGGTGATACTTGCCGGAGCAAGTTCACTCTCTTTAGACAGATCAATTCGTGAAATAGGGCCTTTTTGATCAATCAATTTATAAACACGACCAGCATTAATTTGCTTGATGTGATCAATATGGCCGGGCTGAGCCGTATACATGATGTGCTCCAGAAATCAACAACCTGCTAATTTTTTTACTTTGCAAAGTAATTGTGAAGCGATTTGGTATGTGAGCGTGACAAGCATCACGCACGATCAATCAAGTTTGTGTTGAGAGTCAAATGTTTACTCATTCGAAGAATTCTGAACTCTCGCCACTTTTTACGAAAATGTTAAATTTTTATGCATTCCCGCTACGTTTTAAGTGTTCTCAAGTATACTTACACTGCTCATCCATGATTTTCAGTCAGGAGCAAATCATGCCCAAAAAAGTACAAAGAAGAACTAAAATTGTTACAACCCTCGGCCCCTCAACCGACCGGGATAATAATCTTGAAGCATTGATCAGCGCAGGCGCCAATGTGGTTCGCCTGAATTTTTCACACGGAACAGCAGATGACCATCGTCTGCGGGCAAGAAAAGTCCGGGAAATTACAGCCAGACTCGGGCGTAACGTCGCAATACTGGGAGATCTTCAAGGGCCGAAGATCCGTGTCTCTACTTTTACTCACGGTAAGATCATACTCAATGTCGGTGATCGGTTTACTCTGGATGCAGATATGCCTCCCGGTGCGGGCCATCAAGAAGCAGTCGGGATTGACTACAAAAATCTTCCTAATGATGTCCAGCGGAACGATATTTTGTTGCTGGATGACGGGCGGGTTCAGCTACAGGTTATCATGGTGGAAGGCTCAAAAATCCATACGATCGTGACGGTCGGAGGCCCCCTCTCCAATAATAAAGGCATTAACCGTCAGGGCGGTGGTCTTTCCGCTCAGGCTCTCACCGATAAAGATAAGCAAGATATTCTGCTGGCGGCAGAGCTTGACGTCGAGTATCTGGCCGTTTCGTTTCCCAGAAACGGTGAAGATATCCAATATGCGCGGCGTCTGGCACGGGATGCAGGACTGGAAGCCAAGATCGTCGCCAAAGTTGAGCGCGCAGAAACTGTCTCAAACCAAGCCAATATTGATGACATTATTATGGCATCTGACGTCATCATGGTCGCCCGAGGCGATTTAGGGGTTGAAATCGGTGATCCCGCATTAGTTGGGGTACAAAAGAAATTGATTTATCGGGCCAAAGAACTGAATCGCGTTGTGATTACAGCCACCCAAATGATGGAGTCAATGATAGAGAACCCGATGCCAACCCGGGCAGAAGTGATGGATGTTGCCAATGCCGTTATCGATGGCACCGATGCGGTAATGCTCTCCGGAGAAACGGCTGCGGGGAAATACCCTGTCGAAACGGTAAAAGCAATGGCTGAAGTCTGTATTGGCGCAGAAAGTGTGATGGAAGTAAAAACCCAGAGTTACCGACTGCAAAGCACATTTGTTACTGCAGAAGAGACCGTTGCTATGTCAACGATTTATGCAGCCAACCATATGGATGGTATTCAGGCAATTGTGACCATGACCGAATCAGGCAGAACTGCGCTAATGACATCACGCCTCAATTCAGAACTCCCTATTTTTGCGCTGTCGAGTAATGAAAAAGCGTTAAATCGCTGTGCGCTGTATCGCGGCGTGGTTCCCTGGTATTTTGATAGTCACCAAGAATCAGCCTATGAGATCGCACTGGAAGCCCTTTCTGTTCTCAAAGAGAAAAAGCAACTGGCATTTGGCGATATTGTGATTATCACTCAGGGTGATGTGATGGGCGTCGAAGGAACAACAAACTGTATGCGAGTCCTCCCTGTTTTTTAGTTGAAGAACACTCGATCTGCATAGGGCTGCTATGATTCCAGCAGCCCTGATTTTGACGCTTTCAGCGGTTGACCACTCAAGGCTCGGGCATTCTCCCAGCTACGGATAAAGTTATAGCCAGCCTGTAAACCTTGCTCATAATCCCATAACAAATCACTTTTCCGACTCAACAAGGTGTTGGAGCGGAGCGGCTGTTCCGGGGCAATCTGAATCACAAAAACATCATCTGGCGGACGTTTTAAAAACTCAAGAGTCAAAGCATATGTCTGATAATGAACCATCAGCATATCGGTCAGATGCGTGTCTACAGCCCCTCCGATTAAATGACTCATCCGATACAATTGCTCCGAACCAAATAGCCAGCGCCCCCCGTTCAACATTTCTTCCTGAGGAACCAGCGACATTTTCTGACGCACATAGTTACGCCAATCCTGACGCCACTGTGTCACTTTCTGCTGCCACTGATTTTGCAGGTAACTAAACGACTGACGCAGCCATGCCTCACTCGGTTTCGGCGGCAAGTTAGCAGACGGTATACCGGCTTTGTTGTTGATGACCGATTCAGTCCGAATAACAGCGATAAAACGAGCCCCCTGCCGCCATGCTTCCTGAACAGGAATCGATGCAGAAATGCCCCCGTCAACATAGGATTCACCATTGATATTAATCGGGTGATGACATAATGTCGGTATCGCACATGATGCCAACAAAACGTCTCTCCAGTTTGAGTGCGTCATCGGTAAATAATGGTCGATTAATGTATCTGAACTGGTGACTGCGGCATATGCTTTTCTTTCACCCAAAACTTGACGACCCATATCTAAATCGAGCCGGTACGGGTACTCAACAATACGTTCAAGTGCCCATGATAAATCGACGTACTGCTTTTTCCTGATATAGGCAAAAAGATTAAAAAATGAAGAGTCGGTGGTTAAATCGGTAATGAACGCTTTGCCAAGCCCATGCTGACGACACAGGAATGCACAAAGGTTGAGCGCCCCCGCAGAGGTACCGTAATAGACGTCAAACGGGTCAAAGTTAGAGAGATTAAAAGCATCGAGAACACCAGCAGTAAAAATGCCGCGCTGACCGCCACCTTGCGCAACCAAAGCATTTTTCCCACCAATGAACCGAGACAAACGGTCACAATTCTCGATGACCTGTTGTTCAGAAACGACACCAATATTTTTCCCCATAGGCGGCTGTTGTAATTTAGTTCGCAATGGCGATCAACCCAGAACCAATCAATACAGCAAAAATGATGCCTGTAATAGCCAACGCATATTTTAGATCAACGTCCATACACACCTCCAGTTTTCCGGGTCAGATGACCCTATTCATGATAAAGAAGCTATACATGCCAGTTACAGCTTCAGCATCTATATCTATCTAATAAGATGACAATTATTGTCAATTATTTCATCATACTTATGAAAAGGATATCACAAATATTAGTCAAATAAATTCATGCTCTTGACACCGAACAGTCTATCGCCTCGATTGAAAACAATGGCAGTGTAATAAACACTGCTACATATTTGCTTCTCTGACGAGTAATACACTGGTTCTTGGATATAAATCAGACAGAGCACCAATGATATTAGTGTAGATAAAAAAACTAAAATAATTACTAACAACAGACAAATAACGCGATTAGATACAAAAACAACAATTTAATACCCCACACTGTTAAATATAAGTAATATATATATCTGCAACACAAAATTCTCAATACATTTACAATCTATTGCCTTTCTATTTATAAATCTGTAATCTCGATAGCTATGTACAGTTGAACATCTCATCTGTCGCATACACACATCACAACATACAGAACAATATTCTGAGATATCGCTTAGAAATAAAAATATAATTCTAAACATTAGTGATTATGAGTCATAAAAATTAAGCCAAGGGTGTTCATTCGCCCCCTTCTATTTTTTAACTCTCTATAATCAACTATTACGATAGGGTGAAATTTCATCACTCAGAAAGCATTACCAAAGGAGTATCAAATGAAGCGAGAACAATGGGGCTCTCGTGCTGGTTTTATCCTAGCTGCGGTCGGATCCGCTATCGGTCTGGGTAATATCTGGCGCTTTCCATATATGGCCTATGAAAATGGGGGTGGCGCATTTTTTATCCCTTACCTTTTCGCCATGCTCACGGCCGGTATCCCATTCATGATTCTAGAATTCAGCATGGGACAGAAACACCGCGGTTCAGCACCAAAGACCATTTCCCAGATTCATTCAAAATTTGAATGGCTCGGCTGGTTCCAAGTCGGTGTGGCTGCAGTCATTGGTGTTTATTATGTTGCCGTTATCGGCTGGGCCATCTCCTATTTCGGTCTTTCGTTCACCCAAGGCTGGGGAACAGAAACCAACACCTTTTTCTTCAGTAATTATCTTGGCCTAGGTGAGAACACGCCGACCAACTTAGGTGGTATCCGCTGGAATATTGCATTGACCGTCGCGCTTGCGTGGGGAATTACCTACATTGCCGTTGTGAATGGCGTTAAATCAGGTATTGAACGGGCATCAAAGATTATGATGCCAATTCTATTCATTATGGTACTGGTTCTGATCGGCCGTATGTCGATGCTTCCCGGAGCATTAGATGGCATAAACTATATGTTCAAACCAGACTTCAGTAAGATATGGGATGTCAAAGTTTGGGCTGCCGCCTACGGGCAAATCTTCTTTACCCTGAGTATCGGTTTTGCCATCATGCTGGCTTACTCCAGTTATCTGCCGGAAAAATCAGATATCACCAACAATGCATTTATGACGGTTTTGATTAACTGCGGTTTTTCAATTCTCGCAGGGATTATGATTTTTTCTGTATTAGGTTATATGGCTCAAGAACAGGGCAAAGCACTTACTGATGTTGTTTCATCAGGGGTCGGGCTTGCATTTGTTACATTGCCAGAAGCAATTAACCTACTACCTGCACCTTATATTTTCGGACCATTGATGTTCTTTGCCTTAGTTGTCGCTGGTTTAAGCTCACATATTTCCATTATGGAAGCTGTCACTTCAGCTATCATTGATAAAACCAAATGGCGTCGTAACAAGGCTGCAAGTATTGTTATCGGTACAAGCTTTATCGTCTCAATGGCTTTCGTTACGGATGGGGGTATCTTACTGCTCGATCTTGTCGATCATTTTGCCAATAATATCGGCATTATGACTGGCTGTTTCGTCGAGATTGTCATGATGACTTGGCTGTTCAAAGTGTCCGATATTCGTAAATATGCAAATGCAAAATCGGACTTCTCTATCGGTGTCTGGTTTGATATCTGCCTACGCTTCATCACACCTGTCATATTGGCCACAATTCTTACGACCAAACTACATACATTGTTGACCGAAGGTTATGGTGGCTATGACCTAACCGTTGGCTGGGTTATCATCATTGCCCTGTTCGTTGTCGGTATTTTAATTAATCTGAACAGCCGCTCTCAGGAGGTATAACATGGATATCAGCTCAGTTATTATGATGGTTCTAGGCCTCGGTATTACATGGGGCGGTGCATTCATCTGTATGAAGAAAGCCATGCGTCAATCTGACTAAACTAAAAATGCTTAGCAATGACCCAAAAGGCCGATAGATATCCATCTATCGGCCTTTTTCGTATTCCCTCGAGATTAACTGAGTTGTTCACTATCCTTCGTCATCTCTCGTGATGCAATTTGTTGTGTTGTTTAAAATTGATAACTCACGCCAGCCGCAGCACCGAGTTGAAGCTCGACATCGTCATGTAAAT
The DNA here is from genome assembly GCF_900163965.1 of Vibrio ruber DSM 16370. Lineage (GTDB taxonomy): Bacteria > Pseudomonadota > Gammaproteobacteria > Enterobacterales > Vibrionaceae > Vibrio > Vibrio ruber. Next base: position 36,075 of record NZ_FULE01000016.1, on the reverse strand, counting down.
CAAGTTCTGGATGAACCTGTCCATAAACATGGATACGGTTTTTATATGTCCAGTCCACCCCAAGAGGTAATCTGACACCAAAATCATTGTCGTCATCACCCCACTCTGTCCAGCCACCGGCACCGATATACCAATCCACAGGAATATTCGGCTGGTCAAACTGCCCTTTCTTAAACAAATAATCCGCACTCATACCATCATTGCCAAGGGAAAAACGGTACTGGTCATTCAGTTCTAATATGGCACTTAACCCCTGATCGACGCCAATACCAACAGCAGCCTGAGGAGATGATGTGACCGATGATGCAGCATAAGCAAATGATGACAGTGTTAAGGCACCGATCGCAATAGTCATTATTCTCATCGTACAACTCTCTTATAAACATGAATAAATAAACATTACTTTAATTACTTAAAAGTCATTAATGTCATGAATGAGTAAATGAAAAATAAAGAAATTCAAAAGATTTGATTTATCAGCCTTGGAAATACCCCGGTTTTTCAAGAGGCAACACCAGTCAATATCACTGACTATACGGGATAGATGGGGCTCAGTGGCCAGATTTTGAATAGAAATTGGCTGTCATCGTCTTCAACTAACTCCGATAATAACAACCATAAAAAAGGGAGCCGAAGCTCCCTTTGGGTAATAAAATGAAATTCACCCAGCCATTAGTTATGGCCACGCATCCATTCATCCATTTCAGTTCTCAATACATCAGAACGAGTACCGAAGATAGCCTGAACGCCACCTTTAACCACAACAACACCTGCAGCACCCAGAGACTTCAGTTTCTCTTGGTCAACAGCATCAGTGTTGTCCACAGAAACACGCAGACGAGTGATACATGCATCTAAGTTTGTGATGTTCGCTTTACCACCGAATGCAGCAACCAGTGCAGATGCCATTTCTGAATCACCAGAAACAACGTCGTCCATCAGTGATTCATCTTCACGGCCTGGTGTTTTGATATCCAGAGCACGGATGACAACGGTGAATACAACATAGTAAATCACAGCATAAACAAGACCGACACCAACAAGCAGTAACATTTTCTGTGCATGTGCAGATTGCACGACAAAGTCAATGAAACCATTTGAGAATGTATGACCGTGAACTATGCCCAAGTAGTTAGTGATGACATATGCCAGACCAGCAAGCAGCGCATGAATTCCATACAGTAATGGTGAAACGAACAGGAATGAGAACTCGATAGGTTCAGTAATACCAGTCAGGAATGAAGTCAATGCAGCTGACGCCATGATACCCATGATTTTTGCACGGTTTTCAGGTTTAGCACAACGCGCAATTGCAAAAGCAGCAGCAGGCAGACCAAACATTTTAAACAGATAACCACCGGCAAGCTGACCAAAGCCATTACCCGCAGCACGAGAAGCGTCATCAGCAGTCAGGAAGCAAGTCATGATACCATGAACAACTTGACCCGCATTGTTTGTACATGTACCGGCTTCATAGAAGAATGGTACGTTCCAAATGTGGTGCAGACCAAAAGGAATAAGAGAACGTTCAACTACGCCGTAAATACCGAATGCCAACACAGGGTTCTGTTGCGCGGCCCAATCAGAGAATGCAGCGATAGCAGAACCAATCGGTGGCCAGATAAACGAAAGTACGACACCCAGAATAATCGACAGGAAGCCCGTGATGATCGGTACAGCACGTTTACCAGCAAAGAAACCTAAATAGTCCGGTAACTGAATCTTGAAGAAACGGTTAAATGCCCAAGCGGCCAGACCACCCGAAAGGATCCCCCCGAGCACCCCTGTATCGATGGATTCAACACCCATCACAGTTGCCATGACTTTTAATGTCGCAACCATGATACCGTAACCCACGATTGCAGAAAGCCCAGAAACCCCATCATTATTTGTAAAACCTAATGAAACACCGACAGCAAACAGCAACGCCATCTGTCCGAATACCGAACCACCTGCCTGCTCCATCAGATGAGAAACGACTTCTGGTAACCAGCTAAAATTAGCGGCACCGACACCAAGTAATATACCTGCAACTGGTAAAACTGATACGGGTAGCATCAGGGATTTACCAACTTTTTGCAGTTCCGCAAAAAGGCTCTTAGACATATTTTATGCTCCTGAGTAAGTTATTAGAATTTAATTTACGAGAACCTTATGGCCACCCCCGTCGCCATTCCCCAAGTTCTCGTGGAAAGTTAACCACATAGGCATTATATTTTCCGGCTCTAAATATATATTGACGTCTCTCAAACTTTCCAGAAAGTTAGCAACTTTAGTTTCAAAGTAATATATAGATCACAATCATAGCAAGCATAATGAAATGGATTGCAATGAATATAAGTCATTGATAAACATGGAATTTATTACTATAAAATCTAATTTTTCAACGAAAATAAATGCCGTCTTTATGTTAATTATCATTACAAATTAACTTTTCTACGATATGTGTCGATTAAATCAGCGAAACAACCGACCAAAAATATATTTTTTTGCGTAGCAAATTAATTTGTCGCCCCAAAATGGTGCATAGTAATATTTTTAACAACAAACATTTTTTTTATAGAAAAAAAAGATCCAAGAAATTCTTAGTGGTTTGTTGTGCAACCTCACTCACAGGTATCTCTTTCAATTGAGCAATATACTTTGCCACTTCAGTAACAAACGCGGGTTGATTCTCTTGTCCTCGATGAGGTACGGGAGCCAAATAAGGAGAGTCTGTTTCAATCAACAGACGATCTAGAGGAAGGTCTTTGACGACGGCTTTTAATTCCATCGCCTGACGGAAGGTCACAATACCCGAAATTGAAATATAGAAGCCAAGCTCCATCGCTGCCTGAGCAAATGCCATATCCTCTGTGAAGCAGTGAATCACACCACGACATTGCTCTGCTTTTCCTTGACGCAACAATGCCAGCGTATCTTCTCTTGCGTTACGAGTATGAATAATTAAAGGTTTATTCAGTGCAACTGCCACTTCAATTTGCTGCATGAATCTCAGCTTCTGTAACTCAGCTGTCTCCGGACGATAATGATAGTCAAGCCCTGTCTCTCCGATGGCAATAACTTTGGCATGATTGGCATATTCATAAAAAGTATCCAATGCAAAATCACTTTCAACATCCAACGGATGAACTCCACAGGAAGCGTGAACCCAGTCAAATGGTTCAATCATCTCTAGCATTTGAGGAAATGATGCCAGCGTCACACCCACGGACAGGATTTGCTCAACCTGAGCATTGCGCGCTTTATTTAAAACATCTTGAATATCCTGATGTAACTCATCGTAATTGAGTTTATCTAAATGACAGTGGGAGTCGACAAACATGGGGCTCCTTTAAATTTCGATAACCAGTCAAAAACCAGTAGTTCTGAGTTTAAACCACGGTGTACTTCCAGACGATGCAGTAACGTGATTAATTCTCGATATTGTTGATAAAGCATACTATAAGAAAGGCATTGCGCAACTTCTTCACTCTTCGGCAACGTTATTTTATCTTGGGTCTGAAAATGAAGTTTCTGTGCGTCAGTCAGCAAATACCATAGCCAAGTTAAGCGCGTAAGCGGAGAAGTTTGGATCTCATCAACCAAGGTATGTATAAATTGTAATGGCGAATGCAGAAAATGACAGAATAGTTCAACCAGTCGCAAATAATCTTCATGCGACTGCGACTGAATAAACTGGAGTGCTCGGATCGGTGCACTATCATTCAGTTTAACCATATACGGCGCCACATCCTGACCAGTTTCTTTTGCTAACCATTCTGCGACAATCGTCTGATCCGGCTCAGGCACGTGTAACTGACGACATCGGCTTAAAATGGTTGGTAGCACGTGGTCAACGCAATCCGTAACAAGGATAAAGCAGCAATGGCTCGGTGGCTCTTCCAATGTTTTAAGTAAAGCATTTGCCGCTGATTCATTCATGAGATGAGCAGGTTGAATCACGATGACCCGATAACCACCAAACTGAGAAGAAGCCTGAGCCAACTGATTAATCTGCCGAACCAAATCAACCGTAATTGATTTCCCCTCCTGCTCTGGCTGCACCCAGTGAAAGTCAGGATGACTTTGAGCATCCATCAGCTGACAACTATGACAATAACCACATAACTCAGCACCATGGACACATAAAAGTGAACGAGCCGCAGCTTCGATAAAAGCGGCTTCCCCCATCCCGTCTTTGACCACCAGCAACGTCGCTGGCGAAACTAAATCATGTGCCAGTGTTTGACACCACTGTTGCCAGGTCTGTTGAAACCAAGGGTAGAGTGACATTGCATAAGCCTCTATTGCGCAGATAACCAATTCATTAATACATGCCGTATATCTTGCTGCACCATCGCTAACGGCTGCTCTGCCGAAATAATTTGAATTCGCGCATCATCATTGGCTAATTGTAGATATCGGGCACGAGTTCGCTCAAAAAAACTTAAATCCATTTTTTCGATGCGATCCAGCTCCCCCCGCCCCCGAGCCCGTTCCAATCCAATTTCAGGGTTGATATCAAGATAAAGCGTAAAATCAGGTTCAAACTGCCCCAGAACTGACTTTTTTAACGTTTGAATCATCGCAGGGTCAATTTGCCGTCCTCCCCCCTGATAAGCTTGAGAAGATAAGTCATGGCGATCACCAATCACCCACTGTCCACCTTGTAGCGCAGGTTTAATCACACCTTCAACGAGCTGTACCCGAGCCGCATAGATCAGCAGTAACTCGGTCATATCATAGACGACCTCACCTTCATGTTCTTCCTTGACGAGACGACGTAACTTCTCCGCAATCGGCGTTCCGCCCGGCTCTCGTGTTTTGACGACAGAAGAAACACCGAAATCTTTCAGAGTATCAACCACGGTTTGGATCGCAGTGCTTTTTCCGGCACCTTCTAACCCTTCAACGACTATAAATTTCGCGTTCATTTCTTAATTCTTAATTGTTTCAAATAACGTTTTACCGCAGCATTATGTTCCGCCAGCGATTTAGAAAAAACATGGCCGCCATTTCCACTTGCGACAAAATAAAGATAATCACTGACTTCAGGGTTGAGTGCAGCATGAATTGACGCCCTTCCAACCATCGCAATCGGGGTTGGTGGCAAACCATAAATAACATAAGTATTGTAAGGTGTGGGGGTGATCAAATCTTTTTTACGGATATTGCCGTCATAGCGTGATCCCATACCATAGATAACCGTTGGATCGGTCTGTAATCTCATTCTTTTATTGAGTCGGTTGATAAAGACAGAGGCGATCAACTGTCTCTCATCTTTAATCGCTGTTTCTTTTTCAATAATAGACGCTAATGTTAACGCTTCGTAGGGGGAACGCAAAGGTAACCCCTCTTGGCGGTTTTCCCAAGCATTCTGAAGTACCGACTTCAACTTCTGATTTGCCCGTTTCAAAATTTCTATATCACTGGTACCGGCTGTATAGTGATAAGTCTCCGCAAGGAATAACCCTTCTAATTTTGACTCGTCTATCGATAATCGTTTCGCAATATCAGCCTCTGACATTGACTGAATCTCATGCTTGAGATGGGGCTCTGCAACCAACTTTTGCAAAACATCTTGAAAACGACTCCCTTCAATTAAGGTAATCGTAAATTGATATTCGTCTCCGGCCGTAAACCGATGCAGAACATTATGCAACGGTTCTCCGGACTTTACCTGATAGGTTCCAACTTTAATTTTAGCCAGTGCCGGATAGAACCGATGTATCAGATGGACCGCAATAGAAGGATATAACCAAGATTTTGCTTCAAAAGATTTTAGAACCGAGCGCAATGACTCACCCTGACGAATCGTCACAAATTGCTGTTCCGCCGACAATTGAAGTGGCTGCGTGAGATAAGTATCTACTTTTTGATAAAGCACAATAGCACTGCCAACCACCACGAAAGCGACAAGACAACATCCAAATAATAATTTCTTTAACACCGGTTTACTCTCTTTTGTAAATCTCGCACCCGCTCTCCCAGTACAAAGTACGCAGACTGAATCTGAACAACAGGTGCCACCCCCAGAATTGAATTCGTCATAAAAACTTCATCGGCACCAAGCATATCATCCACAGAAAAATGGCCGATATTCACCATGATTCCCTGCTGAGTCGCAATATCGAGCACGACACGTCTCATTACTCCGGCAACACCGGCTAATGTTAAGTCCGGTGTATGGAGCACATTATCCCGAAACCAGAATAAATTTGCCATGGTCGTCTCAATGACTTGATCGTGCAGATCCAGCGCGACCGCATCCATACAACCGGCTCGCTCAGCTTCAGCTTTGAGTAAAACCTGCTCTAAACGGTTATTATGTTTATGCCCGGCTAACAATGGGTTATGCCCGAGACGCTGCTGGCAGATGCCTAACCGGACACCATCTGAGAGCAACGCCTCATAATGGTTCGGGTAATCAAATGACTGGACAGTCACCCTTGGTGAGGGAATCGCATTGGGGCTATATCCTCGTCCCCCGCTGCCGCGGCTGATATGAATTTTGATACCAGCTTTGGGCGCTGCCACAATAACCTGACTCATCCAGCGCGCGACGTCATCCCAATCCGGATACGGAATCTGTAATATGGTCAGACAAGCTTCCATTCTTTGCTGATGATACAACCAGTGCTGCATCTGTCCGTCGATGGTCAGAATCGTCGAAAAACAACCATCGCCATATTGAAAAGATCGGTCATCAGCAGGTATGGATGAAACTGGCATCCCGTCAATCAAAATCATATCTGCATCCTACAAAAAGAAAACGGCTTAATGCTATGCATCAAGCCGTATCAATACAAGTGGATAAGATAATAACTTACACTTTTTTGAAGATTAAAGTGCCGTTAGTTCCACCAAACCCGAAAGAGTTACAAATCGCATATTCCATATTAGAGACTTTACGCGCAGTGTGCGGGACTAAGTCAATATCTAAGCCGTCTTCCGGATCATCCAGATTAATCGTCGGTGGAACGATTTGATCAACAAGTGACATCACAGTAATGATGGCTTCAACAGAACCCGCTGCACCTAAAAGATGCCCGGTCATCGACTTTGTCGATGATACAAGTACCTGCTTTGCACCTTCCTCACCTAAAGCACGTTTAACACCTTTCAGTTCGGCAAGATCACCAGCCGGTGTTGAGGTTCCATGAGCGTTGATATAACCGACTTGAGTTCCGGTAATACCGGCATCGCGCATTGCAGCTTCCATAGCCAATGCACCACCAGATCCATCACTACTTGGTGAAGTCATGTGGTAGGCGTCACCAGACATACCAAAACCAACTAATTCTGCATAAATTTTTGCACCGCGAGCTTTCGCGTGTTCATATTCTTCAAGCACCATGATACCGGCACCATCACCAAGGACGAACCCATCGCGCCCTTTGTCCCATGGTCGGGATGCTTTCTCCGGTTCGTCATTGCGAGTTGACAGCGCTTTCGCGGCGCCAAACCCGGCAATACCGAGCGGTGTTGAAGCTTTTTCTGCACCACCGGCAACCATTGCATCGGCATCCCCGTATGCGATCATACGAGCGGCATGTCCGATATTGTGCAAACCTGTTGTACAGGCAGTGGAGATAGCAATATTTGGTCCGCGCAATCCGCGCATAATTGATAAATTACCGGCAACCATATTCACAATTGTCGAAGGCACGAAAAAAGGGCTAACCTTACGTGGACCTTTATCAACCAAAACCTGATGACCAGCCTCAATCAGATCTAAACCACCAATACCAGAACCGATCGCAACACCAACCCGTGCTGCATTTTCTTCGTTTACGACAAGACCTGAATCATCTAATGCTTGCATACCCGCGGCTATACCATATTGGATAAATAAATCCATTTTTCGGGCATCTTTTTTAGACATATAGTCTTCACAGTTAAAGTTCTTCACTAATCCTGCAAAACGAGTTGAAAAGCCTTCAGTATCAAAGTGTTCAATATTTACGATACCACTTTGTCCTGCCAGCAAAGCTTTCCAAGAAGATTCTACTGTGTTGCCTACTGGTGATAACATCCCCATACCAGTAACAACGACACGACGCTTGGACACAATCATATTCTCCGGAATTGAAAAAGTTCTATAGAAGAGATGAGACGAGTTAATTAAAACTCAGGCGGCCAGATAGCCGCCTGGAGAGATAGATTACTGAGCGCTTTTAACGTAATCGATCGCAGCTTGAACAGTTGTGATCTTCTCAGCTTCTTCGTCAGGAATCTCAGTGTCGAATTCCTCTTCAAGAGCCATAACCAGCTCAACTGTATCCAGGGAATCAGCACCTAGATCTTCAACGAAAGAAGCTTCGTTTTTAACTTCTGCTTCGTCTACACCTAGCTGTTCAACAATGATTTTCTTTACGCGTTCTTCGATGTTGCTCATTTTTCTTTTCCTTTACAGATTTCGCTTAATGCGATGTCCCGTAGTTTATTAGAACTAGGGAAAGTTGCAAGAGGGTCATCGCTGGTCAAACCACAATTTTTACGATTTTAACCGAAGTTCAGACCATTTTTGATATAAATCATGCATAAATACTAAGCACTCATGGTGATAATGCTTATAAACATCGATAATTGCATTTTATCCACTTTTACAAACATTTTCACTACAGACTTAGATCATATACATGCCACCATTGACATGTAACGTTTCTCCACTGATATACGCTGCTTCTTCAGAAGCTAAAAACGCAACAGCCGCTGCAATTTCACGCGGAGAACCTAATCTTCCTGCGGGAACCTGAGCGAGTGTAGCAGCTCTTTGCTCATCATTCATAGCATTTGTCATATCAGTTTCGATAAAACCGGGTGCAACAGTATTGACTGTAATACCACGAGAAGCAACTTCTCTGGCCATCGATTTACTAAAGCCAATTACACCGGCTTTCGCAGCAGAATAGTTTGCCTGGCCTGCATTCCCCATGGTTCCCACAACAGAACCCACATTGACAATACGACCACAACGTTTCTTCATCATGCCACGTAAAACAGCCTTTGAAAGACGATAGATAGAAGTCAGGTTGGTATCCATGATTTCTAGCCATTCTTCATCTTTCATCCGCATCAGCAAGTTATCACGAGTAATACCGGCATTGTTGACGAGGATATCGATCCCGCCGAACTCCTCATTGATAGTCTTAAGAACCGACTCAATAGAATCGGTATCTGTGACATTCAGTTTGAAGCCTTTACCTTTCTCACCCAAATACTCACTGATTGCAGCAGCACCATTGTCACTGGTTGCAGTACCGATGACCGTTGCACCGCGTTCTACAAGAAGTTCAGCAATAGCCCGACCAATACCTCGGCTGGCCCCTGTAACCAATGCAATCTTACCGTCTAGATTCATGAAATTACTCATGTTTCTTTTCCCTATGATGACTGAACTGAATTCAATGAAGCAGTATCGTTTACTGCCTCTGCAGTCAGTGTTTTAACAATTCGTTTTGTCAGACCGGTCAGAACTTTTCCCGGCCCCATTTCAAATAGTTTTTCAATACCTTGTTCATGCATCTTCTGTACAGTTTCCGTCCAACGTACCGGATTATACAATTGGCGAACAAGCGCATCTTTGATCTTTTCCGGATCTGTTTCCGCAATCACATCAACATTGTTAATCACTGATATTTCAGGTGTATTGAATGTCATTGCTTGCAGTGTTTCGGCAAGCTTATCTGCAGCTGGCTTCATCAAAGCACAGTGAGATGGCACAGACACAGGCAGTGGCAGAGCACGCTTCGCCCCGGCTTCTTTACAAAGCTCCCCTGCGCGTTGCACGGCATCTTTTTCACCGGCAATGACAACCTGACCCGGAGAGTTAAAGTTTACCGGAGATACGATCTGCCCATTTGCAGCTGCGATACATGCATTTGCAATTGCATCATCGTCGAGACCGATAATGGCAAACATCGCACCACTCCCGGCAGGAACCGCTTCTTGCATCAGTTGACCACGTAACTCAACTAATTTGATCGCTTGTTTAAAGTCAATCACACCAGCACAAACCAAAGCAGAATATTCACCGAGGCTATGTCCTGCCAGCGTAGCGGGCATCCCCAGTTCTAAAGACTGCCATACCCGCCAGATTGCAACCGAAGAAGCAAGCAGTGCAGGCTGGGTCCGAAACGTTTGATTTAAATCTTCCGCAGGTCCATTTTGAACCAGTGACCATAAATCATATCCCAAGACATCTGATGCTTCTGCAAACGTCTGTTGAACTACGTCATATTGTTCACCCAGCTCGGCAAGCATTCCGATCGTTTGTGAACCTTGACCGGGAAACACGATAGCAAAATTGCTCATTTTTTATTCCTCTCGCCAAACAATCCCCACACGGAGCATCATCACACCATGATATGGATTGTTTTCTCAGTATTAAAATACGACTAGTGCGGAGCCCCACGTAAAGCCACCGCCAAAAGCTTCCAGCAGCAATGTCTGACCACGTTGGATGCGGCCATCCCGAACTGCTTCATCTAAAGCTGTTGGTACTGACGCCGCTGATGTGTTGCCGTGCCGATCTAAAGTCACAACAACCTGATCCATAGACATGGAAAGCTTTCGTGCCGTAGCAGAGATAATTCTTAGATTTGCTTGATGAGGCACCAACCAATCCAGCTCCGTTTTATCCATTTGATTTATGGCTAATGTATCTTTAACGAGTTGTGACAATTGGGTCACAGCCACTTTGAAGACTTCATTTCCAGCCATATGGACCCATTTGTCAGAATCTCCGCCGGGCTGTGGCGTTTCCAAAGATAGCAATGGGCCATATTCACCGTCAGAATAAATATGAGTTGACAGAATTCCGGGAGTTTCACTACGACCAAGCACAACAGCACCCGCTCCGTCGCCAAAAAGGATAATGGTTGAACGATCAGTCGGATCACAGGTTTTTGACAACGCGTCAGAACCGATCACAAGAATGTTTTTACACATGCCTGATTTAATGTGCTGATCAGCAATCGACAAAGCATACATAAACCCAGAACATGCTGCTGCTATATCAAAAGCCGGACATCCTTTGATTCCAAGCTGAGCCTGAACCTGACAAGCCGATGAAGGGAATGAGTGGCTACCGCTGGTTGTTGCAACGATAATCATATCGATATCATCTTTAGAAACAGCAGACATCTCCAACGCTTTTACCGCTGCCAGATAAGCCATATCGGCTACCGTTTCATCTTCTGCAGCAACACGTCGTTCTCGGATGCCCGTGCGTGTAACAATCCACTCATCACTCGTATCTACCATTTTCTCTAAATCTGCGTTAGTCCGCACCTGAGATGGCAGGTAGCTGCCTGTACCTAATATTTTGCTATACATGAAGACTAATAATGCCTCTCGAGTAAAACTGCTTCTAATCGTTCGCTAATACGACTGGGTACTTGCTCTTTGATTTCGTGTACCGCTTCTCCTATCGCATTGGCAAAAGCGGATATATCAGCACTACCATGGCTTTTCACCACGATGCCACGCAATCCTAACAAACTTGCTCCGTTATAGTGGTCGGGGTTCAGGCTTTTTAACCCAATAAATAGCTCAGAAAATAATTTTCTTGCGATCCAACCCTTTATTGATGAACCAAACATTCTATTTTTTAGCTGATCAATAAACAGCTGGGCAGTCCCTTCACAACTTTTCAAACAGACATTGCCAACGAAACCATCACAAACCACAACATCAGTCAGATCATTGAATATCTGATTGCCTTCGATATTACCGGTGAAATGAATTGACTGCGTCTGTCTTAACATATCGGCACATCGTCTGACAAAATCATTGCCTTTAATTTCTTCTTCACCGACATTTAAAACAGCCACTCGAGCTTTATGCCCCAGATGAACTTCAGCCAAAGCACTCCCCATGACAGCAAACTGAAATAAAGAATCGGCATCACAGGAAACATTTGCGCCCAAATCCAGCATCCACAGCCGTTTTCCGGATACCGTCGGAAGCGCAGAAATCAACGCAGGCCGATCAATACCGGGGAGCAACTTCAAACGGAAACGTGAAAGAGCCATCAGCGCACCGGTATTCCCTGCACTGACACATGCATCAGCAACTTGCTCTGTCACCAAGTCAATCGCCATTCCCATTGAACTATGCATAAAACGGCGCAGTGCAAGAGAAGGTTTTTCTGAATTAGAGATGACTTGATCACTATGAACAATACTCATACGTGAGCTGTCAGAGTAACCTAACTGAGACAATTGAAAGGTGATTGCGTTCCGATCACCGACCAAAATCACTTTTAGCGCTGGGAAACGCGACAGTGCCTGCACGGCGGCAGGCACTGTAACGCGAGGTCCGAAGTCCCCGCCCATTGCATCAAGTGCAACGGTATAATATTGCAAAGGTCCAACCTTACTTGTTGATTACCTTTTTGCCACGGTAGTAACCATCTGCAGTTACATTGTGACGTAGGTGAGTTTCACCTGATGCTGAATCTACAGACAAAGCAGCTGTAGTCAACGCATCATGTGAACGACGCATACCACGCTTAGAACGTGTTTTACGGTTTTGTTGTACGGCCATGGACCCTACTCCTATGTTAATGGATGCTTAGCGATAAAAATTAGCGCTTCAAGCTCTTTAATACGTCAAATGGATTCGGTTTATCTTCCGGAACTTCATCAGGAATGTCACCAAATACCATATTGTCTGAATCAACACGACAGTCTGATGGATCATGCATCGCAACTTGGGGTAAACCAATGATGAACTCGTCCTCAACCAACTGAATCAGGTCTACTTCACCGTACTCATTCCGATCTACCAAATCGTATGATGCCGGTGCATCTTCACTTTTCTTCCCTAAATTCGGGGTATAAGTGAAATCCACATCGCAACGATGTGGGAAAACCTCATTACAGCGTTGACACTGCAAATCAACTTCGATGCTAGCTTTACCAGAGATAACAACGAGTCGCTGTTCATCAAACCCAAATGACAATGAGACATCAGCGTCACATTTTACGCCTTCGACTGCTTCCTCTAAGCGCTTAAAAAGACCGACCTGAATAATACCATCATAGTCGAGTCGTTTCTGAGCTGCTTTTACGGGATCAACCGTTCGCGGGATTTTTACCTTTTGCATAGGGCGCGAATATTATCTTCCAAATCAAATTTAGTCAAAGAAAAAGGGAAAAAAGTTAGCTTTTTTTCGCCATTCCGATCCACTTACGGTGATCTCCATAGCATTATCATATATTCTCGGCACAACACCAAAGAATTCATCAAATATCTATATGAGCCATTACCAACTTGTTTTAGCTTCTACCTCAAAATATCGGCGCCAATTGTTGGAAAAAATAGCCATTCCCTTCATTTCAATGGCACCTGAGTGTGATGAAACCCCCTTTGCGGATGAATCGCCACAAGCGCTGGTTCAACGTTTAGCCAGACAAAAAGCACAAAGTTGCCCTCCGCGGCACCAACCAAGTCTGGTCATCGGCTCAGATCAAGTGTGTGTTGTGCAGGGGCAAATCGTCGGCAAACCACACACTAAGGAACGGGCAGTTCAACAGTTGACGGCGCAATCGGGAAACAAAATCACCTTTTATACAGGGCTCGCCGTCTATAATAATGTCACCCGGACAACCCAATCGATTGTTGACCAATTCCATGTTCACTTTCGTCAATTAACTCCCGGGCAAATTGAACGTTATATTGAAATAGAGCAACCGCTTGACTGTGCCGGCAGTTTCAAAAGTGAGGGGCTTGGCATTGCCCTGTTTGAACGCTTAGAGGGTGACGACCCGAATGCACTCATCGGATTGCCCTTGATCAAACTGATCGACTTACTCGATGCTGAAGGAATGACAGTGCTATAAACGTAGCTGTGCCAACACATTTTCAAGCTTTTGCTCCATCGGAGCGACAAGCGTCATCACTTCATTACTTATTGGATGGATAAAACGTATCTGTGCGGCATGTAAAAAGAGTCGATCCAATCCTAATTTACCCGTATATGCATCAAAGCGAGGGTCGCCATAACGATCATCCCAAGCGATCGGATGTCCTGCATATTGGGTATGAACACGGATCTGATGAGTCCGTCCGGTCACTGGGCTCGCTTGAATTAATGTTGCCTGAGAAAAAGCTTCGATCACTTTAAAACGAGTTTCCGAAGCTTTCCCTTGCGGGTTGACCCGAACAATACTATTGACTTCGTTTTTCAGCAGTGGCGCATTTATGTTGCGACATTTGGCATCCCACGTTCCCATCACGAGCGCGTTGTAATGCTTCTGAACCGACTTGTCCCGAAACTGAGCTTGTAAATGACGGAGAGCCGAACGCTTTTTCGCCACCAAAAGGATTCCGGAAGTATCTCGGTCAATCCGATGTACCAATTCCAGAAAACGGGCCTGTGGCCGGAGCGCCCGCAATGCCTCTATCGCGCCAAATTTTAACCCGCTCCCACCATGAACGGCTGTCCCAGACGGCTTATTCAGCACCAATAGCGCATCATCTTCAAATAAAATACACTGTTCTAATTGCGAAACTTTTGCCAGTTTAGGGCTCAATGGTTCTTGCGTCGTGTCACTCTGCGGCAGAGTCACCGGCGGGATCCGAATCACATCACCGGGTTGTAATTTATATTCAGGTTTAATCCGCTTTTTATTCACACGCACTTCGCCCTTGCGCAGAATCCGGTAAACGACACTCTTCGGAATATCCTTCAGTTTATTACGCAGGAAGTTATCGATGCGCTGGCCTGCCATATCTTCATCAATATTGACAAACTGGACTTGTGTTCTGATTTCGCTCATTTGCTTATTGTTTATACAAAATTGTTGATAAAAAGAAGTTGCTGCTACAGGCGATCCGCTCAACCTAGCGCTTCATCACTGGACATAAAAGTTGGCTGGGATAGCAATTCTGGCTCAAAAGCGCGCATCATACTATCTTGATGATCGATATCATAGTGATAAATATTGACGATTCTCGCCCCCTCGCGTGTTAATCTTGAACAAACGACGCCAAAGTCGCCAATTCATAAATCATCTCAGCTTCCGGAGCCGATTTTTTTAGGTTTATTTTTTATAAAGCAGATTGCTGAAATACGTTGCCACTGCTATAGTTCATAGCTGCAATAGACACACTGGCAATGTTTTAACTCATGATGCCATGTTTCGAGCAATTTTGGGTAGAAACTTACGGTTCTTTGTATGCTGCAAATGGCGTAAGACAGACAGACCGTAACATCTTATTGTTCTACTCATCGTCATTCATGTTGAGTATCTACCGCACACGGCGGCTCATCACTGGTGAAGTAATCAGAGGGTGAGGACTGAAGTGCCTTTTTGAGCGTCCCTTCCAGCCGAGAGGCTGCAAAAAAAAGCCATGGGATCAGGCACCGTGAAGACGAAATGCAAGCAATAAGAACAACAAATAATCAAAACAAAAGAAATACAACGAGATTTTTAAATGAAAAGAATGTTAATTAACGCAACTCAAAAAGAAGAGTTGCGTGTCGCGCTGGTTGATGGCCAGCGACTTTTCGATCTGGATATAGAAAGTCCCGGATACGAATCAAAGAAAGCCAATATTTACAAAGGAAAAATCACCAGAGTTGAGCCAAGTCTTGAAGCTGCATTTGTGGATTATGGCGCGGAAAGACATGGTTTTCTTCCTCTCAAAGAAGTTGCGAAAGAATATTTCCCGGCCGGCTACACTTATCAGGGACGTCCTAGTATTAAGGAAGTTCTGAAAGAAGGTCAGGAAGTCATCATTCAAATCGAGAAGGAAGAGCGTGGCAGTAAAGGTGCTGCGCTTACAACATTTGTGTCTCTGGCTGGTAGCTATTTGGTTCTGATGCCAAATAATCCTCGTGCCGGTGGGATTTCCCGTCGTATCGAAGGAACGGAAAGAACTGAACTGAAAGAAGCACTCAGCACACTCGAACTTCCGCAAGGCATGGGGCTGATAGTCCGCACTGCCGGTGTGGGTAAAAGTGCTGAAGAGTTAGAGTGGGATTTAAACGTTCTGCTCAACCACTGGAGTGCAATTAAGCAGGCTTCCGACACGAATCCGGCTCCTTTCTTAATCCATCAGGAAAGTAATGTTATTGCTCGCGCAATTCGTGATTATTTGCGTCGCGATATCGGTGAAATATTGATCGATAGCAATACCATTTACGAACGTGCATTAGAGCATATCCGCCTTGTTCGTCCCGATTTTGTCAATCGGGTCAAAAAATATGAAGGTGAAGTCCCGCTCTTCAGCCACTATCAAATCGAAAGCCAGATCGAATCAGCCTTCCAGCGTGAAGTGCGTTTACCTTCCGGTGGTTCGATAGTTATCGACCCGACTGAAGCACTCACGTCGATCGATATCAACTCTGCTCGTGCAACCAAGGGTGGTGATATCGAAGAAACGGCACTGAATACCAACCTGGAAGCAGCCGAAGAAATCGCTCGCCAACTTCGTTTACGAGATTTAGGTGGTCTTGTTGTCATCGACTTTATCGATATGACACCAGTCCGTCATCAACGTGAAGTTGAAAACAAACTTCGAGAAGCGGTTCGTGTTGACCGTGCCCGGGTTCAGATTGGCCGTATTTCCAGATTTGGCTTACTTGAGATGTCCCGGCAACGCCTGAGCCCTTCTCTGGCAGAGGCAAGTCATCATATTTGCCCGCGCTGTTCCGGAACAGGGGTTGTCCGTGATAATGAATCTCTCGCGCTGTCTGTACTTCGACTCATTGAAGAAGAAGCGTTGAAAGACAATACGTCACAAGTCCTCGCCGTTGTGCCCGTACCGATTGCATCGTATCTATTAAATGAGAAACGTCGTTCAATTAATCACATTGAGCGAATTCAGGATGTTAAAATCACCATCGTACCGAACTCTGATATGGAAACCCCTCACTTTGAGGTAATTCGGGTTCGCGAAGGTGAAGAACAGGAAATGCTGTCTTACCTCGTGCCAAAACGATTAGAAAGTATTCGTGAGGTCGAAGGTAAAGATATCGTTGAGCCTGAAACGAAACAGCGACGCATCGAAGAGCCGGTCTTAAAAGGGTTTGCTGCGCCAACAACATCAGCGCCTCAACCTAAAGCGCCTCAAACCACTCAAACAAGTGAATCGAAGGAACCGGCACAACCGGGATTATTCAGTCGCTTGATGAAAGGCCTGAATAATCTGTTTTCTGCTTCAGAACCAGCTCAGCCGGAAAAACCGGTGGTCGAAACTGAAACATCCACACAGGAAAAACCCTCAGAGAACAGAAAACCTCGCCGTTCTCGTGAACGTAATCAAGAGCAACGCAGACGTCCTCGTCAACAAACTCAGGAAAACAACAAACCAAAATCAGAGAAAACAGACTCAGCTGAAACCAAACAGCAACAGCCTGTTGATGATAAAAAGCCAGCGAAATCTCGTAAACCAAAACAAGATAAGCGTGGGCCACAAGATAAAAATTCGGCTGATAAATTGGCCGAAGAAGGACAAAAAATCGCTCAGGAAGCACAATCTGAAGCGAAGAAAGAACCACGGGATACACAAGATAAAGCTGTCGTTGCTAAAGAGCGCCGTCAACGCCGTAAACTGACCAAACAGATTCGGATTCAGTCTCAAACGACTGACGAAACTTTGGCAACTGATAAACGTGTATCCGAACATGATGAGATAAATCAAGAAGTGTCCCCTGTGGCAGTGACGGATGAACAATCGTCACAATCACCGGTGCAGTCTTCATCGGAAGAGACGCAACAAGATCAGACCGCAAATAATGCGAATGACAACACAAATACTGAAGAGCCTAAACAGCGTCGCAGTCGTCGTTCGCCTCGCCATTTACGTGCAAACGGCCAACGTCGTCGCAGAGGCAGAGAACGCAGACCAAACCCATTCCGGTTACGGAAAGGCGGTGTTGCGTCTCCGGAAATGGCAATGGGTAAAGTGATGCCAAGCTACGGTTTAACGAAAAAGTCCACATCTCAACCCGTTAAATCTGAACAAACACCGGTACAGCCAGAAACGCGGGAACTCAGCGGTGTCGCGTTCCCTGAAATGGCAATGGGTAAGGTGATTGTTCATTCAGCCGCAGCATCTAACACTTCAGAGATTGCAACATCAGAAAATGCACCGCAAGTGACACCGGATATAGTCACGCCTGAAAAAATGGTTCATGAAGAGATGAACCCGGTAACTCAGGAAACGGATAAATCTTCAGGTGAGCATGTTGAGGTTGCTACGCCGACGGAAGCTGTGGGAGATCAACCATCACCCGCTGAACAGCCGAAAGCAGAGATCACCGATAAAGTTGTCGCGGATACTGAACAGACAGCACAAGTTCAGGACAGCCCACAAGACATGCCAGAACCAGCTCAGGAAAGTTCAGAGCAGCCTTTACAACCGGCGCCGGAAAGTGTCATCGCAGTAAAAGGCCATGCTTTTTCTCCAATGACTAAAGCCCCCGGAAGCGGTGAACTGGTAAACGTTATTCTTGATGCTGCGCCTTTGCGAGATCAACGCTATCCATTAAAAGGTGCCGGCAGTCATGCAGCAACCAATCATGCTAGTTCTGTCATGGCAAAACCACTCCAGTTATCCTGAATAATTTCTGCGTAACTTTTAGTCTTCAAAGAGCTGCTGAATGCAGCTCTTTTTTTACGCCTCTTCGGTCAGCGCATCTCATTACATCCATAAAAGGCAGCTCGTCACCAAGATACCGAACAGTTGACCTCAATCACACTTTTCTGTAGCATTCGCCAGCTTATGCCCAAGTAAAGTCCAAGACCGAAATGTCCTTTTAGTCATGAAAGAACTTGCGGCACATGAACCTGAAATCACCAGTTCATATTGCTTGGTTACAATACCCAGAGCGAACCGATAGCTTTATATCGGTTTTTTTGTTCAGCCACTAACAGAAAACAGTCATACTCATGCTTGAATTCCCAAACCAATCAACATATTCAATTAAAAATGATGTCCTTTCCGGATTGACCGTCGCACTGGCATTAGTCCCCGAGGCCGTTGCTTTTGCATTTGTTGCAGGTGTGGACCCGATGGTCGGTCTTTATGCTGCTTTTATTGTCGGTCTGATTACTGCCATTTTTGGTGGCCGCCCGGGGATGATTTCAGGTGCAACCGGTGCCATGGCTGTCGTGATGGTCAGCCTGGTTTCCGAACACGGCATCTCTTATCTGTTTGCTGCTATTTTATTAGCAGGTATCCTTCAAATCAGTGCCGGTTTATTCAAACTCGGAAAATTTATCCGGATTGTGCCCCATCCGGTCATGATCGGTTTTGTCAACGGACTTGCTATCGTTATCTTCCTTGCTCAGTTAGGGCAATTCAAGGTGCCCTCTTTGAATGGCGTAATGACTTGGCTACCCTATGACCAAATGTTACTCATGCTAGGCCTTGTCGCTTTAACCATGGCGATTATCTTTTTCCTGCCGAAAATCACAACGGCAATCCCCTCTTCTCTGGCCGCTATCATTGTCGTCACTTTAATTGTTCAGGGATTCGGTCTGGAAACCCGGACTGTGGTTGATTTTCTTCGTACCATGTCCGGAAATGAAGCGGCAACACTTGCCGGAACACTTCCCACGTTTGCAGTGCCAAATGTCCCGCTCACATTCGAAACCCTAAAAATTATTCTGCCCTATTCTGTTATTTTAGCAGCCGTCGGACTGATCGAATCTTTGCTGACACTCACTGTACTTGATGAAATGACGAATAGCCGCGGCCAGTCAAACCGAGAATGTATGGGGCAAGGGCTTGCCAATATTACCTGTTCGTTTTTCGGTGCTATGGGTGGGTGTGCGATGATCGGTCAATCGATGATTAACGTCAACTCCGGTGGCAGAGGACGCCTGTCCGGTATCGTTGCTGCAGTGATGTTGCTGTGCTTTATTTTGTTTACTTCATCACTCATTGAGATGATTCCACTAGCAGCATTGGTCGGTGTCATGTTTATGGTGGTGATCGGAACCTTCGAATGGGCAACCTTTAAACTTGCCAGAAAAGTACCGAAGAAAGACTTCTTCGTGATTATCCTTGTGACCATTGTGACTGTATTTACCGATTTAGCGATTGCCGTTGCTGTCGGTGTCATTACATCAGCACTGATGTTTGCATGGGATCATGCTAAACACATTTATGCAACCAGCCATACAAACGAAGACGGCTCTAAAGAATATAAAATCCATGGACCGATTTTCTTTGGTTCGGTGGCAAATTTTCTGGAGTTATTTGATGCTCACCAAGATCCGGAACACGTGATTGTTGATTTTGCTCAATCACGAGTGACAGACCACTCAGCAATTGATGCGATTGAAACCCTCGCGGAACGTTACGCAACCGTAGGTAAAACGCTTCACTTACGTCACCTGAGTCAGGATTGTCGTAAACTGCTTCATAAAGCCAGCAGTCTGATAGAAACGAATGTGAAGGAAGATCCAACTTACAAAGTTGCAACCGACGTCCTCGCCGGATAAGTTCAAAGTACGACACTTCACAAAAAGGCGTTGCTTCATCACGAAGCAACGCCTTTTTCTTATCAGCAACATTTACCTTTGGTTGCCTTTCTCTTCTTCTATTTATTATTGATTGTCAGACTGTCGCACATATTCCTAGGCATAACTCCAGCACATTGCTACCTGCCCTCTGATGGTTTTAGTGGCATTGGCCAATATCACAAGTCATCCCACTGTGGCCAAGTTTCTGCTCATCTTGAATGGTTATGAGTACAAACAGACCTATCACCAATCTCGTTAAGGCTTGAAACTCAATCAAAGTCAGAAAAATATGACGCAAAAAAATGCCCCAACCAAAGGCTGGGGCATTTTCATCTATACAGTATGAATGCAATTAAGCTTCAGATTTCTCTTTTTTCGAAGTCCGCTTTTTAGGCGTTTCTACGGCCGCTTCTTGATCCGCTTTCTTCTTGATGACTGTGGTTCCTTCAACAGTATCGCCTTCAACATAAGCATGACCATAGTAAGATGCCAGTAACACGTCTTTCAGCTCACTGATTAACGGATAACGTGGGTTTGCACCGGTACACTGGTCATCAAACGCCTGAACTGACAGTTCATCAAGTTTAGCAAGGAAATCTGCTTCGTTAATACCGGCCGACTGAATAGACAGTGGGATATCAAGATTATGCTTCAGCTCTTCCAACCATCCTAACAGACGTTCAATTTTCTGTGCTGTACGGTCACCCGGTTGAGACAGATCCAAATGATCGGCAATCTCAGCATAACGACGACGTGCTTGAGGACGGTCATATTGAGAGAATGCAGTCTGTTTGGTCGGGTTATCATTGGCGTTATAACGAACAACGTTTGCAATCAATAGTGCGTTTGCCAGACCGTGAGGAACATGGAACTCTGCACCGATTTTATGCGCCATTGAGTGACATACACCTAAGAATGCGTTAGCAAATGCAATCCCGGCAATTGTTGCAGCATTGTGCACTTTTTCACGGGCAATCGGGTCATTCGCACCATTTGCATAACTTGATGGCAGATACTCTTTCAACATTTTCAGCGCCTGTAAAGCCTGACCATCTGAATATTCGTTAGCAAGCACTGAGACATAAGCTTCTAATGCGTGAGTTACCGCATCATAACCACCAAACGCAGTGAGTGACTTAGGCATGTTCATCACCAGATTTGCATCAACGATTGCCATATTTGGTGTCAATTCGTAGTCTGCAAGTGGGTATTTCGCCCCAGTTTCATCATCGGTTACAACGGCAAATGGTGTTACTTCAGAACCGGTACCAGATGTTGTTGTGATACATACCAATTCAGCTTTCTGACCCATTTTCGGGAATTTGTAGATACGTTTACGGATATCCATAAAGCGCATCGCTAACTCTTCAAAATGCGTTTCCGGATGCTCATACATGACCCACATGATTTTCGCAGCATCCATCGGAGAACCACCGCCAAGTGCCAGAATCACATCAGGCTGATAGCTCGCCATTTGCGCGGCACCTTTTTTCACAACAGATAATGTCGGATCAGCTTCAACATCAAAGAACGTCTGAACTTCCATCCCTTGAGACTTCAGCAGGCTGACGACATCATCGGCATAACCATTGTTGAATAAGAAACGGTCTGTAACCAAGAATGCACGTTTTTTACCTTCAAGGTCGCCCAGTGCGATAGGCAGGCTACCACGACGGAAATAGATAGACTTAGGTAATTTATGCCACAACATGTTTTCAGCTCGCTTAGCAACAATTTTCTTGTTGATCAAGTGTTTAGGACCGACGTTTTCTGAGATAGAGTTACCACCCCAAGAACCACAACCCAGTGTTAAAGAAGGTGCAACATTAAAGTTGTACAGATCACCGATACCACCATGAGTTGTCGGAATATTGACCAAAATACGAGCTGTCTTTAATCGGTCACCGAAGTAACGGATACGATCTTTGTTCACATCCTGATTGGTATACAAACCAGATGTATGTCCGATACCACCGATTTCTACCATTTTCACCGCTTGGTCTACCGCATTTTCAAAAGAAGACGCACGGAACATACCTAAAGTCGGTGATAATTTTTCATGAGCGAACTCATCGTCGTAAGAAACTTCGCCGATACCTTCACCAACAAGAATCTTAGTATCCGCCGGAACACTCACACCAGCCATTTCGGCAATAGCGGTTGCTGGCTGACCCACGATTTTAGCATTCAGAGCACCATCGATAAGCAGAACTTTACGGACTTTATCTGCGTCAGACTTGTTCAGCACGTGTGCTTTGTGAGTAGCAAAACGCTCTTTGACTTCGTCATAAACTTCATCCATAACAATGACGGCTTGCTCAGAAGCACACACAACACCATTATCAAATGTTTTTGACATCAGGACAGAAGCAACTGCACGCTTGATATCAGCAGTTTCATCGATAACAACAGGCACGTTACCGGCACCCACACCGATAGCTGGTTTACCGGAAGAGTAAGCAGCCTTAACCATTCCCGGACCACCCGTTGCAAGAATCAGAGCAATCCCTTCGTGTTTCATCAAGGCATTAGACAGCTCAACAGAAGGTTGGTCAATCCAGCCGATAATGTCTTTTGGTGCACCTGCGGCAACCGCAGCCTCAAGCACAAGTTTCGCTGCATCGTTAGTTGAGTTCTTAGCACGAGGGTGAGGAGAAAAGATAATTCCGTTACGAGTTTTCAGAGAAATCAGAGATTTAAAGATCGCTGTTGACGTTGGGTTGGTTGTAGGGACGATACCACAGATGATGCCGACAGGCTCTGCAATCGTCATTGTGCCCATGTTCTCGTCTTCTTCCAGCACACCACAAGTTTGTTCATCTTTGTACTTGTTATAGATGTACTCTGATGCAAAGTGGTTTTTGATCACTTTATCTTCGACAATCCCCATGCCAGATTCTTCGACCGCTTGTTGTGCCAGAGGAATACGAGCTTGGTTTGCTGCCAGTGATGCCGCACGGAAAATTTTGTCTACCTGCTCTTGAGAGTAAGTTGCAAATTCTGCTTGAGCAGCTTGCACACGTGCAACAAGAGCATTAAGTTCCGCCATATTGGTTACAGGCATAGTGAATCTCCTAAAATTAAAAAAATGTTAAAAACTTTTTATTAAGACTGTCATCCGGTCTAAACGGTCAAAATCCAGATTTTTCTTAGAAACAAGCTTAGTAAATAGCTTTCATCTCTGAGTATAATCTTTCAGTATTTGAAAACATTGACCCAGATCAGTTCTAAAAAACAATTCCTTCACTTATCGAAATATTACCCAAACAAGATATAACCATATGAATTGTAATGAAAAATAAATAAAGAGACCGGTTTCATAAAGAAATATCATCGAGACATAAAATAAAAAAAACTACAATTTTATGTAATAAATTTTCATGATGAAGCAACAGAGAAAGACCTAATCCGTTGTTTTCGTGCTACTAGTCAGTATATAAGCCATGGCCGAGAACACCATTTTTAAACGATCTTTTTTACAATATCCCTACATATGAGACACAAACCAATCTGCACATCTAAACACTTGTTCTGATTTTATCTGATGTAAAAGGTTCCATTTCGATAACCTTTTGCCAGTGCACCACAAAAATCACCGAATAGATGACATCTTATTCATATCACGGGATAATCATTCAACGAATGCCAATGATGAGCGGCATCCATGTTGCGAGATTTCGACATATGGGGATAACTTTTCCGTCAAAGTCACCATGCCTATACATACGTAACTACCAATCATGAACCACACTTAAAATAAACAAGACAGATAACGCCAATCGATCAATGGAAAAACTATGACTGAACCGTCACTAAGAACAAATCTTTATGTCATTATTTTCGGGACACATACACGGGCAGGCAAAGTGTTTGACCTCTGCCTGATTGCGACAATTATGAGTTCCTTATTGGTTTTGATTCTAGAGTCAATTCCGGAAATCAATGCGCAATGGCACCAACAACTCCGTTACTTTGAGTACGGGTTTACCCTGCTGTTCACAATGGAATATCTCATCCGACTCTACTGCTCCCCTCATCCCAAGGCTTATGCGAAGAGTTTTTACGGGATTGTCGATTTACTTGCCATTCTGCCCACTTACCTCTCGCTACTCTTTCCTAGTGTGTCATTTATGGCGGTTGTCCGACTGATTCGTGTGATGAGAATTTTCAGAATTCTTAAGTTGGTTCGTTATCTGCAAGACTCCAATATTCTGATGCGTTCACTGCTTATGGCGCGGCGGAAAATTTTTATCTTTTTTAGCTCCGTTTCAATATTGGTGACGATTTTCGGAGTGCTGATTTATGTCATTGAAGGTCCGGAACATGGATTTTCAAGTATCCCGAAATGTATCTACTGGGCTATCGTCACCATTACAACGGTCGGATATGGTGATCTGGTGCCTCAGACCCCGCTTGGTCAAGGGCTCGCATCACTCACCATGTTATTAGGCTACTCAATTATCGCGGTTCCGACAGGCATTATTACCGCGGAGTTGAGTAAAGAGATGAATATTCATCGCCAGTTAGTCAAGTGTCCGAACTGCTCTCGCACCGGGCATGACAGTGACTCACTGTTTTGTAAACACTGCGGCAGTCAGTTAGCCGATCCGGATAAACGTGTTGTTTCAGAAGAAACACCATAGTTGTGATTCAGATAAAAATTACTCAGATAAAAAAAAGAGTGCACACTGTACACTCTTTTCTCAATCCGCTCACAAGACGTGATGAGGATTTGACGTCTCTATTTCTCGTTCAGAATGATTCGTAGCGTGCGGCGCAACGGTTCTGCTGCACCCCACAGTAGCTGATCACCGACAGTAAAGGCATTGAGGAAGTCATCACCCATCGACATTTTACGTAAACGACCCACAGGCACAGATAACGTCCCTGTAACTTTGGTCGGTGTCAGCTCTTGAGCTGTGATATCACGATCATTCGGAACCACTTTTACCCAGTCATTATGCGACGCAATCATTTCTTCGATTTCATCCATTGGTACATTCCGTTTCAGCTTGATTGTCAGCGCCTGAGAATGGCAACGCATTGCACCGATACGCACACAAGTGCCATCAATCGGGATCGGAGAACCTTGCAAACCGAGAATCTTATTTGCTTCAGCACCGGCTTTCCATTCTTCTTTACTCTGTCCGTTGTCACGCTTTACATCAATCCATGGGATCAATGAACCGGCCAGCGGTGCACCGAAGTTATCACGCGGGAAAGAACTTGAACGCATCGTTTCCACGACCTTACGGTCAATATCAAGGATAGAACTGGCCGGATTTGCCAGCTCAGAACTGACACAATCGTTAATCACACCCATCTGAGAAATCAGCTCACGCATATTCTGAGCCCCGGCACCGGATGCAGCCTGATACGTCATCGCACTCATCCATTCGACCAGACCTCTCTCAAAGAGTCCGCCTAAGCCCATCAGCATCAGGCTCACGGTACAGTTACCACCGACGTAGGTCTTGGTTCCGGCATGGATAGCCTGTTGAATTTGCTTCATGTTGACCGGATCAAGCGTAATAATGGAATCTTCAGCCATCCGTAATGTTGATGCTGCATCAATCCAGTAGCCTTTCCAACCGGCATTTCTAAGCTGTGGATACACTTTCTCGGTATATCCCCCGCCCTGACATGTAATGACGGCGTCCAACTGCTTTAAGCTTTCAACATCGTAAGCATCCTGCAGCAATCCGGCATCTTTCCCGTAATCGGGAGCCGCGATACCAACTTGTGAAGTGCTGTAAAATACAGGCTCAATATGATTGAAATCACCTTCTTCAACCATCCGCTGCATCAGTACAGAACCAACCATACCACGCCACCCGACTAAACCAACTCTCATTGCACAAACTCTCCATGTGTTTCTGATTCAAAACTAATCCAACATCTATAAGCGGTTCAGAACAAAATCTCAAGCTCAATTTGGAATTTCCCATAAGTTTTTCAACTTGATTACCGCAGCCAACACGATAATTACCGTGTATAAACAATAACAATATCAGATAAATAAAACAAAAAGGCACCCCAAAAGGTGCCTCGGCATTTTTTCACATAAGCGTATCAACGATTATTTTTTGTCAGTTGATCACGTAAGTTAGGTGGTGTGCCTTTGATCGTCAGCGTATCCGATTCAGGATCATAAAAGACTCGCTCACCCAGCAACAAACTATCGAAACTCAGATTTAACCCACCACCGGAGCCCACATACTTTGTCAGTTTGCGCACTGTCGAGCGATCCGCCGGAAAACTCTCTTCCAGCTCATAGCCGTGGCTTTGGGTATAGTCCCATAACGTTGTTCCGTTAGTATCATCCGGCAACTCTTTCGATAAATCTTTCAGCTGAACTTCATCACCTGATTTAATCTGTTCATTACAGTAGTCGTAGACCTGCTTTTTGTAAGTAATTGTTTCATCTTTTTCAAACTGCGCATCACTACAAAAATCTTCCACGGCTTGCATCAATACTAAATTTTGCTGTTTTGAATCCAGCCCGACATCAGCCTGCAGAAAATCGAGAAAAAAGTCAGCAACTTTGCGCCCGACGCGCCCCTTAATATAAGTCAGGTAACGATTAGAATCCGGATCGGACTGATACAGCGAGAGATCGATGCGGGCTGCAATATCCATCTGTCGGATATCGAGATAATCCGTCGCACTGATATCCAATCCTTCTGTGATTTTCAGGCTCTGATTCATAGGTAACAGCCCGATGAACAGGTACTGCGTCGCCAGTGACTGATATTCGGCCATCACCAGAATCCCTTCGTCAGCAAAAGGATACTTGATCAGCTCATCTTTGAGTTTTCTGGCGCTGGACTGTGAGAAATCATAAAAATCTAAACTGCCGCTTTTGAGCTCACGCAACCAGTTTTGAAACTCACTGTCTGGTTGGAAACAGCCAAACCCTTTAGACGGCTTAGCACTAAAAACACGGTGCAATTCAGCCACCAGATTTTGCGTTGAAGCATTGTTTTCTAAAGACTGAGAGCGATAGTTGACAACCAGTTCATCCGATTCATTTTTCAGTAACTGGTGTAGTATTACATTGGAGAGATCAAGACTCATAGCGAATTTATCATCGTTGTGGTTTCAGTTGACAGGTATAGTAGGTTATCATAAGCCGTTTTTACTATCATCGTTAGAGTCTATATGCCCATTACATCAAAATATAGTGATCAACAAATTGAAACGATCCTGACTGAAATTGCTGCCGTTTTTGATAAACATGATGCGTCTCCGGATCTGGTTTTGATGATCGCCGGAAACATCGCAACCAATGTATTGAATCAGAACGTTGCAGAAAATCAGAGAAAAGCCATTGCAGAGAAATTCGCTCAAGCGTTGATATCTTCAATCGACAGTACGATTCACTAACAAAGAACGGATAAAACGAAAAGAACATGGTAGAGAGTGAAAACACCTACGGAGAACGTGTATCCCGTCTAGTTGGCTGGGGACACTGGTTTGCGTTTTTTAACATTATCGCAGCCATGCTGATCGGCACACGTTACATATCGCAGTCACCATGGCCAGAAACATTACTGGGGCAGTTTTACTTAGCTGTTTCATGGGTCGGACATTTTGGCTTTCTTGTTTTTGCGCTCTACCTGTTGGTACTGTTTCCACTGACTTTTCTTGTCCCCTCACGCAAGTTATTCAGGTTTCTTGCCGTTTGTTTTGCAACGGGTGGCCTGACCGTCCTGCTCATCGATACGCAGTTGTATTTCAAACTCAATCTCCATTTAACCCCCGTCGTATGGGAGGTGCTTTTCAGCGATAATTCCAAAACGACAACCAGCGATCTTCAGCATCTGTTCGTATTATTACCGCTGATTTTTGCCATGGAGATTGGTTTATCCGAGTGGGTATGGAGAAAACAGAGACGTTTATCGCATAAACATATCGGCCGACCACTGGCGACCATTTTCTTTATTAGCTTCATTACCAGTCACCTCATCTATGTCTGGTCTGATGCCTCTTTGTATACACCGGTCACCAGCCAAAAATCGAATTTTCCACTGTCTTATCCGATGACGGCAAAATCGTTTATGGAAAGACACGGGCTGTTTAATCGCGATGAATATCTCAAACGTCTGCATGAAAAACAGACTCACAAATCGGTACTGGTTAACTATCCGTTAGAGCCGATCAAATTTGATCGCCGGATTAACCCACTCAATATTCTGGTCGTAAGTGTCAATAACTTGCGTGCCGATATGCTCAACAGCAAATATATGCCGCTGACGACGACATTCGCCAAAGAGAGTCTGAACTTCAGCAACCATTACAGCTCCAGTAATGACATGTTTGGTATCTTCGGGCTGTTTTATGGCCTGCCGAGCAGTTATGCATCAAGTATAAAAGTTCAAGGCACGCTGCCGGTTCTGCTCGATACACTCGAAGAACAGAAATATCAGTTTGGGCTTTTCAGCAGCAATAACTTCAGCGATCCACTCTATGCAGAAACCGTATTCAGAGGGTTGCCATTACATCAAACTGCATTTACTCAAAGTGCCAGCAAAGATGATCAGACCATCGAAGCTTGGTCCAAGTGGGTGGCTAATCAATCAGGCCGTTGGTTCAGCTATTTAGAATTGACGACCGTTCAGGCGTTCGACGCACCGGATAATTCGTTCGAAAGCGCCACACAAGACAAACTCAAAAATAACTATGAACAGTCAGTTGAAGCCGCGGATCATGAGCTTGGGCAATTGATTAAGCAAATGTATAAAACAGGATTAATGGACTCGACAATCGTTGTTATTACCTCAAATCACGGCACTGAGTTTAATGAAACCAATACTAATAGCTGGGGCTCCAATACCAACTACAGTCAGTACCAACTTAAAGTGCCGATGATTATTCACTGGCCGGGCAAAGTTGCTGCCAAATATACCCAGCGCACCAGTCACCTCGATTTTTCAGTGACACTGTTACAAGATTTACTCGGTGTTTCTTCAAACCCGAATGACTACAGTAGTGGTCAAAACTTGTTTGATGAAAACAAAAGACGTTGGATTTTAGCCGGAGATGCCCGGGAATTGGCTCTAGTGACCAATAAGCAAACAACAGTGATTGATAAGTTTGGTAATTTCAAAGTCTTTGATAACAATTACCATCGGTTGCCGGATACTAATCCGACACTGCCGGTTCTGATGCAAGGGTTAACTGAACTAAAACGTTTCTACAGCAAAGACAATTAAATCAAGCTATTGCTTGACTCGTTTTAGGAAAGGCGGTAGATTACATGCCATCGGACTGTAGCGCAGCTTGGTAGCGCACCGTCATGGGGTGTCGGGGGTCGGAGGTTCAAATCCTCTCAGTCCGACCATACACCTAAAGGGAAGTTTTCTTATGAAGACTTCCCTTTTTTCATTCCGTTAAGCATAAGAAAACTCGCCTTCACTGATAAAATTTTAATCAAAGTCGCATAATACTGATAAAAATCAATTTGAAGACTTTACAAGCAAAGTAATCATGGTTATGATTTTTGCACTTAATGGAGAGATGGCTGAGTGGTTGAAAGCACCGGTCTTGAAAACCGGCGTACGTTAATAGCGTACCTAGGGTTCAAATCCCTATCTCTCCGCCACATTAGTGCTTGAAAGGTAAGGCTTTTTTAGTCTTACCTTTCTTGCTTTTTGGCGTTTATAACTTTCAATTTTTAGCTAAAAATACAGTTGTTAGCGTTAGTTAGTTTTAGCATTTCCCAGAACTCATATCAAGAAATCCCCTCAATGTGATTCTAAGCGTTTTTTGAAAGTGTTTGAGCATCGGCTCAAATGCTTGAGAAAAATCGTATATAGCTCATTCTGTGAGATAGGATCGTTTACCGATTTTAACTTCTAAACAATGTGTTGTTATCTACTGTTTGATGATGCTTATTGCTGATAAGATAGTTGCATAATCACATTTTACAAAGGTCGTCTATGGCTAACTTTTTTTCTACAATTTTTAGTTATGCGTTAATGTCGCTTTACCTAATCCTACCGTTGGGATGGATATATTGGCTCTGGATAGCGGTTAAGATTGGTGGTTTTGCAATGTTTGCAATGGCGCTTTTCCCTATCACAGCTCCTTTTGCTGCGCTGTTGGGTGGGTGGAGTTTTCTCTTTGGCATACCTGACTGGGCATATAGCTTTTTTATATCCTGATTTCGTTCCTCTATTACAGAGGGAGTTTTTGAAAGTGTTTGAGCATTGGCTCAAATGCTTGAGAAAAGTCGCTTAGAATAGCTTACAGCGCACTGTCTTTTTGTTCTTGTGAGAATTGGAACAATTCGAGAGCGTAGCGGGTGAGATTTATCTCACGGGTCTGGGGTGTCCCCAGCCGTCGGAGACCTCACACACTGCGCAGCGGTGTTTTAGTGAGCTAAAACACTCCTCGATTTTCAATCTCGAATTGTTTGCTCTTGAAATACCTTAAAAATATGTTTTATTGAATATATAGATTGAGGTAAAAATATGAGTGGAAAAAAATATGTAGCTAATAATACTAAATATTACAATGATAGTAATATGTCCGAAATAGCCCATGTAATACGTTCTATGTTAAAAAATAAGAACGCATTTGAAGACTTAACAAAAAACAATTTTGGTTTTACTTTTGATAATGAAGATCTTAATTTAGTTCAAAATTATCAATTGAAATTAGCTGAAGCAAAAAAACAAAATCCAAGTGCTATTCAAAAAAAATCAAATACTTTTATAGATTCTGTTCTAGTTTTTGATCATCAATTAATGTTTGATTTATTAAATAGTGAAGATGGAAAAAAACAAGTAGAACAATCTATAAAAGATTATATGTTGGATTTTAAAGATAAATACGGGTTTGAGCCAATCGGTTTTCAATTTCATCTAGATGAAGGAACTTTCTTCACTGAAAAACAATTTAATGAATTAGAAGATGAAGAATTGAAAAAAAGACTCGTTAAAACAAAAAATGAAGATGGAGAAGAAGGATATTTAAAGCAAAATATGCACGCCCAAGCAATTTTCTTAAATTTCAACAAAGAAACAGGAACAACCTGTTTAAGAAAAATGAGAAAAAAAGACTGGTCCGACTGTCAAGATTTACTTCATAAGCATTTTGAAAAATATGGTTTTGACCGTGGAGAACCTAAACAACATCAAAGTAAAGATCATAAAAATAAAGATGAATATTTAAAAAAATTACAAGTTGAAATAGAAAAAAATGAAGAACTAAAAAAAGATTTTGATAAATTAAAATCTGAATATTCAGATATATTAGATGAAATAATAATAGAAGGAACAGAAAGAGAACTTATTGATAAAGAATTGGAAAATTATAATAATTTGCAAGTTTTAGCCAAAACATCACTTAAAGCCTTGTTTAGCAACACTCCTTTTAAAAATATAGTTAAATACATAGAAAAAAAAGAACAAAAAGTATTTAAGTATATCAAGAAAAAAGGATCTGAACTTTTGGAGTTGTTAGATATAAAACCAAGCGATTTTTTACCAAAACCCAAGCAAAAATTAGAGGTTGAAGAAAATCAACCAGAACCGCAGCCAGAGGCTGCTCAAAGTCCTGAACCTGAGCCAGAACCGGAAGTATTGACAGTTTTGGAACAGATCGAGGCGAAGAGGGAAGAAACAAAAGAAAGGCTTGAAACAATGAGCATCGAAGAGAAAAAAGCCGAAGTAAAAAAACAAAATCAAAAACGCAAATATGGTAAAAGGGCAAAGAATTAAATTGCGGCGAAAAAAATATTGAATAGTCTTTTTTATTCAATATTTCTTTTTTGTCTATTCTTTTAATATTCTTCAATATCATCAATTTCATATTCAATCACTTCAAGACTATCTTTTATTTCTTCTATTTCCTCAATGCTTGAAGAAATAAAACAAATTAAATCAAGATCTAATAAGTGATAAGGTTCATCAATGTTAAAATTGATTTTACTTAATTTTTCCTTAAATTCTTGTACATAATGATCCATTTTTTCAAAATCAGCATCTGGTGTTATATTGGTAAAACAAAAATCACCGCTAGAAACACCATAAAAACTTTTTCTGTCTGGGAAAAAATCAGGATTTGTATAAATAAAGCTTTGATATTGAATTTTTTCATTACTAAACTGTATAAATGCTAATTTTTTAGAATGAAAATCTTTAAAATCATTAAAATAATCCTCTTTATATAAATGAAAATCTTTCTCTTCAAACTTATCTTTTAAAATATATTTAAGAACATTTTTAAAAGCTGTTTCAGCATCATTTTTATATTTATAGTAAGTTATATATATGCCATTCATTATTTTTCTCCTATTACTTTGTTGTTATTTCTTTTGAATATTTTTTTTATTTGTGATGATTGCTCATCAAAATTAAGATACATTGTCGCTTTAAATTTCGCTTTCCAAAGATTCTTATCCCCTTGTGTCCACACAAAAAAAGCATTTATAGCATAGACATTCATATTTCCATTTTTGAAAATCTCAATAAAATTTCTTTTTTCAAGGGTTTTTATATGTTTTGAAAGTGTTTGTCGTGATAATTTAAATAGTTTTTCAAGTGTTGCCATTGATATACAAATAGCATTTGTGTTATCCATTTCTGATATTAGAAACTCTAATATTGAATTAGCTAAAGGCTCTTCTCTTGCTAACAAAACTTTATTTTTGTAATTTTCTCTATTAAACGCATAAAATAACGCTGATTTTTGAGATGCTGTATATTCGCTTGTTTCTTCATTAACTTTCAAATCTACCAAGCATTCTTGACCGTCTTCCCTTGTTGTTGTGTATTTTGTATTTGATTTAATATTTAATTCATCAGTCATAATTTATTCCTTTTTATTAATTTGTTTAGTTGTATATTAATTAATAAAACATAAATAAATTATTTGTCAACACGTAAACCAATATTTACTTTAATGTCAAATCAACATTAATTTTAAAAATTAGCTAAAAATAAGGATTTTTTATAAATAATATTGGTAGGGGTTTACATTGATTTTTGGCGTAGTTAAGCGAAAAAACCGATTTTTTTGTTATACCCCCTTTACATTAATGGTAAGTCTAGGCTTTACATAGGTATAAAATAAAACCTTATTTTAAGCCATTTTTTATTTACCTTTATATATGGTCTTATTTATAGGTAATTACGAGTAAAAATTTTTTACGAGTGTTTGAGCGGTAGCGAGTAAAATTTTCCTTGTTCGACTTGTCGAAAAATCGAGGGTTCGGCTCGATTTGAAAATTTGGGTAGGTATTACGTGGGGGGCTGGTCTCCCCCACACCCCCCAATAGCCCAAGGGCTTAACTGTTTAAGATATTTTTAAAGATTTATTAAATTGTCATTCTGGACGATGTTTTTACTATTTCAGCTTTTATATCGCAAAATTAAAAATCTTGCAAAAAACAGCTATTTTTTATTTCAAGCGTTCTAACAATCCAGCTAAATCTTTTCTAGAACTTGCTTTATCATATTTTTGTTCGTTTTGATCGTCATTATATCCAATGAATGATAGTTTATCTTTTAATAGTATTTCTCTAGCTTTTTGAGTCATAACAGATACATGAGAATAATGTTTCTCGATCATTGTTATACTTGTTCCTGCATTTTCAGCGATCAACGCCAGAGGCACATCATTTTCAATTGATCTAGTTATATAGCTATGTCTCAAACTGTAAAGTGTTAGTTCTTTAGCCTTAGGCAATACCTCTGCCTCTTTGAGTTCATCAACCCATTTTTTAAAGATCCTATCATAAGTGGGTTTATCACTAAATTTTGTAGAAAAAATAGTTTCATTTGGTTTTTTATTGATAAGATAAGTTATGACTTTTCTCTTATCCATTCCTCTCAATAAATCGCTGTATTTTTCTTGTGCTGCGTGGTGAATGCAATCCTCTGCAAATAGATCAAAAATAACATTGCGATTATTTTTCTCATAGTTTTTAGTTTTACCATCTCTAATAACACAATATAGATCGCCAAAACTTGTATAATCTAGATCTGACCATTTAATACCCAATGCTTCAAATCCAGCTCTAACACCAGAATGAAATAAAAAAGAACTGTAAAACACTGTCATTTTTTGAGTGTGAATTCCTTTGCCATGAGCTTTTGAAACTTGATTCATAGCATAGACAAAATAACTAGCAAATTCTTGATAAGTAAAATGATCTCTTCTGGTCTGTTTTTGTTTTTCAACTTTGATTTTTTTTAAATCAACGATCTGATCTTTGGTGATTAATTTCTTTTCAAAGGATCGATCAAAAATTTGAGTAAAACAGAATCTTGTTGCAACTAATTGAGTATTCGAAAAAGCGGGTTGTTCTTGAAAGTAGGATCTTACTTGTCCAATATCTAAAGCAGATGGTCGAAGCTTTTCATGATAAAATTCTTTAATTTTTTTAAAGATCCTAATGTGTGTGGCATGTCTTCCATCACGGTTTTTTTCTCTTACTTTGTCTTGTGCTGATTCATATTCTTTTATCAATAGATCGATAATCTTATGAACGGTTAGGCGTTGGTTTGGCTGTTGGATCGGTAAATCACGCTCCAACATCATCTTGTTAAACTGATATTCAGCCTTGGCCTTGGCAATAGCTTCATCAAGATCAGACGTTTTAAGTGAGAATTGGCGTTTTGGGTATCCTTCAAATTTAATATAAACGCTAAAATTTTTGCTCTGTGGTAGTTTTCGGATCGACAATCCGTTGTGGATCTTTATGCTTTTTATGCTCATTTCATAACTCTCAAAGTTGTTAGTTTTATTGTTAGCCGCTAACTACCACATTTAACTAACTGAAAATTATATGAAATATTTGAAATAAAGTCTAACTTGAAAACCGGCGTACGTTAATAGCGTACCTAGGGTTCAAATCCCTATCTCTCCGCCACATTCAAGCCCTTGATTTATCAAGGGCTTTTCTCGTTTTAAGACGATCAAATGTCACCTAATACAAGTAGGTGATACATATGTATTTGATTAAATTGAGCAATAACGTGTTTTATACACGTATTTCCACACCCGCTATTCTGCAAACTTCTCTGGGTTATCCGAGAGAGATTCGACTTTCACTTCTGACTAAGCAACGTAGGCTTGCTTCTAAGCGTAATTCTCAGCTTTCTGGCGTAATCCACACTTTATACGAGCAAGCACTCACAGAAAGGATTCCTTATGTCAGCTTTAAAATGGAACTCGATGCTCAAGTAGCAAAGGTTCGCCAGCAGTTTAGCTCTAACCTTCCCAATGAGGATAACCCACAATCAAAATGTACAGTAGTTAGCATTAATAATGAGGCAAGGACAAAGGTTCAACCTGCTCCTGCTCCTGCTCCTGCTCCTGCTCCTGCTCCTGAAGTTAGCGTAGCCCCTAGTTTGGCTGATGTGACCTGCTCCCCTAAATCTAGTCCAGTCTATACTTAGTGATGTTCATCCAACCAAGGAGATGATGAACATGAAGAAGCGATTCAACGAACAACAGATCATTACCATTCTTAAAGAAGCCGAAGCAGGTATTCCCGTCAGGGAGTTGTGCCGTAAACACGGGATCTCGGATGCGACTTTTTACACCTGGCGCAAAAAATATGCGGGAATGGATGTCTCCGAAGCCCGTCGGC
>NZ_FULE01000085.1 GCF_900163965.1 Vibrio ruber DSM 16370 | reverse complement strand
GATACGGTAGGTAAAAATACGAGCAAGATACAAAATTACATTAAGCAGCAACTAGAGCAGGATAAAATGGGAGAGCAATTGTCGATCCCGTATTCAGGTAGCCCGTTTACGGGCCGCAGGAAGTAGTCATATGCAAATGTCAGATCACTACGCGCCTGCTAGGGCGCTGCTAGTAGGAGAGCCTTATAGGCGCATATGAAAAACCACCGGCTATGCCGGTGGATACTTTTTTTTTTGCATCACGCTAAATGTTCAGCCTTACCGCAGTGCTTTATACGCATTAATCAGCCCGTTGGTTGAACTATCATGAGATGTCACCTGTTCATCACTTTCTAGCTCAGGCAAAATTGCATTTGCCAACTGTTTACCCAATTCAACACCCCACTGATCAAATGTGAAGATGTTCCAGATTGCGCCCTGTGTGAAGATCTTATGTTCATAGATCGCAATCAGCTGACCAAGTACCCGCGGTGTAATTTGTTTCACCAGAATTGAGTTGGTCGGGCGATTCCCTTCAAACACTTTAAACGGAACAAGCTCAGCGACTTCTTCTGCTGTTTTGCCGGCAGCAATAAACTCAGCTTCGACTTGCTCTTTGGTTTTACCAAACGCTAAAGCTTCTGTCTGGGCAAAGAAGTTAGACAACAGTTTCGGATGATGATCCGATGTTGGATTATGTGAAATCGCAGGCGCAATGAAATCACAAGGAATCATTTTTGTACCTTGGTGAATCAGCTGATAGAAAGCATGTTGACCATTGGTACCCGGTTCACCCCAGATAATCGGCCCGGTTTGGTAATCAACAGGCTGGCCATTGCGATCGACATACTTACCATTCGATTCCATATTTCCTTGCTGGAAGTAAGCAGCAAAACGATGCATATATTGATCATAAGGAAGGATCGCTTCGGACTCCGCGCCATAGAAGTTGTTGTACCAAATACCGATCAGAGCCAGCAATACCGGGATATTTTTCTCAAATGGTGTCGATACAAATGCCTGATCGACCTCATGGGCACCGGAGAGCAACTCAACAAAGTTATCAAAACCGATGCCTAAAATGATTGACAGGCCGATTGCAGACCATAAAGAATAACGGCCACCAACCCAGTTCCAGAATTCAAACATATTGTCGGTATCAATACCAAAGGCAGAAACTGCTTCAGCATTGGTTGAAAGTGCCGCAAAATGTTTCGCCACTTGGGACTCATCTTTTGCTTCGGCAAGGAACCAATCGCGTGCGGTGTGGGCATTGGTCATTGTTTCCTGCGTGGTAAATGTTTTGGACGCCACAAGGAATAATGTTGTTTCCGGATTAACCTGCTTGAGCACTTCGGCAATATGTGTTCCGTCCACATTAGAGACAAAATGCATATTGAGGTGATTTTTATAAGGTTTCAGTGCTTCGGTAACCATGTATGGCCCTAAATCAGAACCACCGATACCAATGTTCACCACATCAGTGATCGCTTTGCCGGTATACCCTTTCCACTCACCAGAAATAATCCGTTCAGAGAAGTGTTTCATTTTCTCCAGCACGGCATTCACCGCGGGCATGACATCTTCACCATCTGAATAAATCGGTGTATTAGAACGATTGCGCAACGCGACATGCAACACAGACCGATCTTCCGTCCGGTTAATTTTTTCACCACTGAACATCGCTTCAATCGCGCTTTTCAGGTCAGTTTCTTCTGCCAGCGCCAATAAGAGTTTCAGCGTCTCTTCATTGATGAGGTTTTTAGAATAATCGACCAGAATATCATCGCCAAAACGTAGAGAGAACGTTTCAAAGCGCTGACTGTCTCGGCTGAAAAGTGTTTTTAAGTCAACACCTTTCATCGATTCAAAATGAGCAGACAGTGCTTTCCAGGCCTGTGTTTCTGTTGGGTTGATATTTTTTAGCATGGTATCTATCCCGAATTTAATAGGTCCTATTCTGCCGAGCAGCATGAGCGATCGTTACAGAATTCCAAAGACAAAAAAACAAACCAATTGCAGCATGCGCACCAATACACCTACAAGGTCACAGCTATATCTCGATTTGTATCCGATTCGTTAATTATACTTAATTTTCAGAGCGAAATTATGTTTTAGCTCAAATCCAGCGAGTCAATTTTTATTTCCATTGATCTAAAAACTGATTGTACGGTAACTAGAAACACTCCACTATACAGACACGCGTGAAATTAACAATTGTAGTGGTCAACTAAAATTGGCCACGGTTTTAGAGTTTTTCCAATATAGTCGTTCAGACTCATTGGGTGTCAGCCCACCATTATATTGATGGGGCCTAAGTTGGCTGTAATAACCTGTGATGTAACGAGTTATATGCTGTCTTGCTTCGCTAAAACTCCTATAACCCGACACCGGTATCCATTCTGTCTTTAGACTTCTGAAGAACCGCTCCATCGGGCTATTGTCCCAAC
>NZ_FULE01000081.1 GCF_900163965.1 Vibrio ruber DSM 16370 | reverse complement strand
ACTTGCCTTCTATATTTCGGTGCAAAGACTATGTGGTATTTACAGTTCCAGCGCGTGTGCGCTAAGCTCTTTTCGTCCCCCATTGGGACCCCCTTTCAATTCTTAATTAACTCTTGTAGTTGCCAGACCACAAGACGTTTTTATCAAATTGAAAGGGGTTATATAACTGACTTATAGCTGTAAGCTTTACGGAACCCCCAGCCTAGCTGGGGGTTTTCTCTATACAAAAAAGGGGAGCTTCACGCTCCCCCTCTTCAGCTCAAACAACAAGTCTGTTACAGAATCATCCCACCGAAGATAAATCCGAATGTCACTGCTGAAGCAATGGTTACAACTCCCGGAATGAAGAAAGGATGGTTAAAGACGTAGCTACCGATTCGAGTTGACCCGGTATCATCCATCTCCACTGCCGCCAATAATGTCGGATAGGTTGGCAGCACAAAGAGTGCACTGACCGCAGCAAAAGAAGCGACCGCAGTTAACGGAGCAACCCCGATAGCCAATGCAGCCGGCATTAATGCCGTCGTCGTCGCACCTTGAGAGTAAAGAAGCATTGACGCAAAGAACAGCGTAATTGCCAGCATCCACGGATATTGTTCAAGAATATGTGCAGATAATTCTTTAATCTCGTTGATATGACCGGAAACGAAGGTATCACCTAACCAAGCCACCCCAAGTACACAGACACAGGCACTCATCCCGGATTTAAATGTTGAAACCGAGCTGATTTTTGAAGCATCCACTTTGGTAAACAAAATGATTGCTGTTGCTGCCATCAGCATAATCGCCATAATCGCTTGGTTGCGGCCGATTGCAGGGTCAGTAATCAGTCCGACCGTTTTACTAATCATCGTTGCATAAGCAACCACAGCGACAATCGCAATGACGAAGATATAAACAGAGGTCTTCGCAGACGGTAGAATCTCACGGTTGGTCGCCCCACGAACTTTAATCAGACCTTTTGCCAGACGATCTTGATAAATCGGATCATCTTCGAGATCTTTACCTAAGAAATTCGCCACAAAAGCACCGACCATACAAGCCGCAAACGTGGTTGGAATACAAACAGCCAGCAGCATCAGATAACCGACGCCTAATGGTTCAAGAATCCCGGAGAAAAATACCACCGCAGCAGAAATCGGTGATGCCGTAATGGCAATTTGAGAAGCAACCACCGCAATAGAGAGTGGACGTGACGGTCTGACTTTTTGCTCTTTCGCAACTTCAGCAATTACCGGCAAAGTTGAAAATGCCGTATGACCAGTGCCCGCCAAAAGTGTCATCAGAAAAGTGACGATAGGTGCATAAAAGGTAATTTGTTTCGGGTTTTTTCTTAAAAACTGTTCTGCCAAGTCAACCAGCCAGTCCATCCCACCGGCAACTTGCATTGCTGCAATAGCCGTGATCACGGACATAATGATTAAAATAACATCGACCGGGATGGTACCAGCGTGCATACCTAATCCCATTGTCAGAATGATGACCCCCGCCCCGCCGGCAAATCCAATGCCGATACCGCCAATTCTGGCGCCGAGAAAAATGAAGAGCAGGACAATAAACAGCTCTACTGCTACCATGATGATACCTCGTTAAGTTATTGTATTTTAATTACTAATTTTTATTTCAATATCGAATAATGACTTAGTGGGGCAATTGATAGCAGATCCATTGCAAGCACCCTCTCACAAACTAAAATCCCTTACATCTCGACCATTCAATACAGACTTTAATTTACGAATTCCGTCTTGCTTTTTGTTACAGGAAATCAAAATATGGATAACTTCCTCATCACAAAAATATATTTATGAAATCAATATTCGTCCTAGATTCACAAATAAAAAATACGCTATATTTACATTTGAAACATTTTATAATTTGAAGTAACTGGCTGAACTTTCATTATTTCCTATAAATAAAACAAATGAGTTTACTGATAACACTCGCTATTGTTTCATATTCAGTGACAATAAAATAAACGGTGGGGATCTTGACAGGTAAACCTGATAGAGGGAGACGGACAGATAAAAAATGGAAAACATCTCTCATATGAATCATCAAGGGCCCTTAGTTTATTATGTCGGAAATCATTCAATAATGACTTGCCACTAAAATATAAGAATCCTTTCTGAACAAAGATTAGCTTAAAAATCCATCCTGATTTTGGGTTTCATCATACCGTACCAACGCAAAAATAACAGTACTTAGATCACCTTTTTGGTGCATGTTATTACTGACAAAAAAATAATTAAATGAAAATTGATCTGAATAAAATAATCAACACATTATATAATATCTGGCACAACAAATATTGTGCCAGATATAAATGAATAAATTGATTTTAATCAATTAGCCATTACGATAAATATAACTATAAGCATTAATTGCAGGGACACCGCCCAAGTGTGCATATAATATCTTAGCACCTTTCGGGAAGAACCCTTTGCGCGTCAGATCAATTAACCCCTGCATCGATTTTCCTTCATAGACCGGATCGGTCATCATCCCCTCCGTACGAGCGGCAATTCGAATCGCGTCATTGGTCTCATCTGAAGGAACGCCATAAGCCGGATAAGCATAATCATCCTTGATGATGATGTCTTCTGCGGTGATTTCCTGACCCAGTTCAACCAAATCAGCCGTATGCCGTGCAATGCGTAAAACCTGCTCATGGTTTTTCTCCGGTGTCCCTGAAGCATCAATACCAATCACTTTTTGTGCCCGGCCATCTGCCGCAAAACCGACGACCATCCCGGCCATTGTCGAACCAGTCACCGTACACACCACGATATAATCGAATTGAATGCCCATTTCGGCTTCTTGTTCGCGAACTTCTTCAGCAAACCGGACATACCCCAATCCACCGTATGGATGCTCAGATGCTCCGGCAGGAATCGGATAAGGTACACCACCTTTGGCTTTCACATCTTCGATCGCATTTTCCCAACTTTCGCGGATCCCGATATCAAAGCCTTCATCGACAAGCTCAATCTCAGCCCCCATCACCCGACTCATCAGGATATTCCCCACACGATCATAGACCGCATCCTGAAACGGCACCCAGCTTTCCTGAACCAGCCGACATTTCATCCCGATTTTTGCCGCCGTCGCTGCGACCAGACGAGTATGGTTCGACTGTACGCCACCAATAGTGACTAATGTATCTGCGCCACTGGCAAGCGCATCCGGAACAATATATTCCAGCTTACGAATTTTGTTACCGCCAAAAGCGAGCCCACAGTTACAATCTTCCCGCTTGGCATAAATCTCAACCTCGCCCCCCAGAAATTCACTCAACCGGCTAAGCTTCTCAATCGGGGTCGGACCAAAATTAAGCGGATAACGTTTAAACTTCTCTAAATTCATCACAGATTTCCTTTATATAGATAAGCCGTCCAATCATTCCTGCTGAAAGGATATGCACTTAGATTACTTAATCTGAAATGAAATGTGCTTCCGATTTGTTTTCATTTTTTTAATATAAATTTTACAAAAACACCATAAATAGCTATTTTATTAAAAATATGCTCATTGAAATGAAAGATTATTCCATGAACCAATCACTTGATCGTGTCGATCTGAAGCTATTACGCCTGTTACAACAAGATGGCAGAGCGAGTAACGCTGAACTGGCGGAAAAAACCAATATTAGCCCGGCGACTTGTCATCGCCGCGTTGAACGATTATTCAAACAGGGCACGATTCAGTCAGTCAGAGCTGAAATTAATCCGCATCATATTGATTTAGGAACTTTAGTCACGGTCGGCGTGGTACTGGATCGCTCAACACCGGAAAGCTTTGCCGAATTTGAAACGGCAATTGTTCGCCTGCCTGTCATTATTGACTGTCAGTTAGTTGCAGGGGAATTTGACTATTTTCTCCGGGTTCGGGTGCAAGATATGGCCGATTTTAACCAACTCCATGCGAATCAGTTGATCGCCCTGCCCGGAGTGCGGCAGATCCGCACTTTTTTTGTCATGAAAGAAGTCATTCACCATGCGCCCTTACGCTTCTAACTCACCGCGATTTGCAGTCATGATGAAAGATAAACATGAAAAAACGGGGCATT
Source organism: Vibrio ruber DSM 16370 (assembly GCF_900163965.1). Taxonomy (GTDB): domain Bacteria; phylum Pseudomonadota; class Gammaproteobacteria; order Enterobacterales; family Vibrionaceae; genus Vibrio; species Vibrio ruber. The sequence goes on along the minus strand of NZ_FULE01000081.1, from coordinate 246 downwards.
ACAGCCCCGTTTCTTTTTGTATAGAGAAAACCCCCAGCTAGGCTGGGGGTTCCGTAAAGCTTACAGCTATAAGTCAGTTATATAACCCCTTTCAATTTGATAAAAACGTCTTGTGGTCTGGCAACTACAAGAGTTAATTAAGAATTGAAAGGGGGTCCCAATGGGGGACGAAAAGAGCTTAGCGCACACGCGCTGGAACTGTAAATACCACATAGTCTTTGCACCGAAATATAGAAGGCAAGTGTT
>NZ_FULE01000029.1 GCF_900163965.1 Vibrio ruber DSM 16370 | reverse complement strand
GGTCAGCCCGTCCACGGTAGATTCAGTGCTGAAGGTCAGACTGGCATCCGCCGGTAAATCCACATCGGTGGCGGTCACACTACCAGTGATGGTGGCATCTTCGGTCACGGATACGGTGGCTGCCTGTGCAACCGGGGCATCATTGGTGCCAGTCACGGTGATGGTTAACGTGGTACTCGTAGTCGCGCCCTGATCGTCCGTGACGGTTACCGGCACTTCAATCACCTGCGTCTCACCTGCGCTCAGTGCGTCATAGCCGGAGGCATCAAAACTGTAAGAGCCATCGGCATTGAGGGTCAGCCCGTCCACGGTGGATTCGGTGCTGAAGGTCAGCGTCGCATCCGCCGGTAAATCCACGTCCGTGGCGGTGATACTGCCGCTCACCGTGGCATCTTCAGTGACGGTATGGGTCGCTGCCTGTGCAACCGGGGCATCGTTAGTACCGGTCACGGTGATGGTTAACGTGGTACTCGTAGTCGCGCCCTGATCGTCCGTGACGGTGACCGGCACCTCGATGACCTGCGTCTCGCCTGCGCTCAGCGCATCATAACCGGAGGCATCAAAACTATAACTGCCGTCAGCGTTCAACGTCAGCCCATCTACGGTGGATTCAGTGCTGAAGCTCAGACTGGCATCCGCCGGTAAATCCACATCCGTGGCGGTGATACTGCCGCTCACCGTGGCATCTTCAGTGACGGTATGGGTCGCTGCCTGTGCAACCGGGGCATCGTTAGTACCGGTCACGGTAATGGTCAGTGTCGTGGTTGCGGTGGCACCCTGATCGTCGGTGACGGTTACCGGCACTTCGATGACTTGGGTCTCGCCTGCGCTCAGCGCGTCATAACCGGAGGCATCAAAGCTGTAAGAGCCATCCGCATTAAGCGTTAAACCGTCCACGGTCGAGTCGGTGCTGAAGGTCAGACTGGCATCCGCCGGTAAATCCACATCGGTGGCGGTGATACTGCCGCTCACCGTGGCATCTTCGGTCACCGACGCAGTGGCTGCCTGTGCAACCGGCGCGTCATTCGTGCCGGTCACGGTAATGGTTAACGTGGTGGTTGCGGTGGCACCCTGATCATCGGTGACGGTTACCGGCACCTTGATGACCTGCGTCTCACCTGCGCTCAGCGCATCATAACCGGAGGCATCAAAACTGTAACTGCCGTCGGCATTTAGGGTTAAACCGTCCACGGTCGCGTCGGTACTGAAGGTCAGACTGGCATCCGCCGGTAAATCGACATCCGTAGCGGTCACACTACCAGTGATGGTGGCGTCTTCGGTCACCGACGCGGTAGCTGCCTGAGCAACCGGGGCGTCATTAGTGCCGGTCACGGTAATCGTCAGTGTCGTGGTCGCGGTGGCGCCTTGATCGTCCGTGACGGTTACCGGCACTTCGATGACTTGGGTCTCGCCTGCGCTCAGCGCGTCATAACCGGAGGCATCAAAGCTGTAAGAGCCATCCGCATTAAGCGTTAAACCGTCCACGGTCGAGTCGGTGCTGAAGGTCAGCGTTGCATCGTCCGGTAAATCCACATCGGTGGCGGTGATACTGCCGCTCACCGTGGCATCTTCGGTCACCGACGCAGTGGCTGCCTGTGCAACCGGGGCGTCGTTAGTACCAGTCACGGTAATGGTTAACGTGGTACTCGTAGTCGCGCCCTGATCGTCAGTGACGGTCACCGGTACTTCAATCACCTGCGTCTCACCTGCGCTCAACGCGTCATAACCGGAGGCATCAAAGCTGTAAGAGCCGTCGACATTGAGGGTTAAACCATCCACGGTAGATTCAGTGCTGAAGGTCAGACTGGCATCCGCCGGTAAATCCACATCGGTGGCGGTGATACTGCCGCTCACCGTGGCATCTTCGGTCACCGACGCGGTAGCTGCCTGAGCAACCGGGGCGTCATTCGTGCCGGTCACGGTAATGGTGAGTGTCGTGGTCGCGGTCGCGCCTTGATCGTCCGTGACGGTGACCGGCACTTCGATGACCTGTGTCTCGCCTGCGCTGAGCGCGTCATAGCCGGAGGCATCAAAGCTGTAACTGCCGTCCGCATTGAGGGTTAAACCGTCCACGGTCGAGTCTGTGCTGAAGGTCAGACTGGCATCTGCCGGTAAATCCACATCGGTGGCGGTGATATTGCCGGTCACCGTGGCATCTTCGGTCACCGACGCGGTGGCTGCCTGTGCAACCGGGGCGTCATTGGTACCGGTCACGGTAATGGTTAACGTGGTGGTTGCGGTCGCGCCCTGATCGTCTGTGACGGTCACTGGCACTTCAATCACCTGCGTCTCACCTGCGTTCAACGCGTCATAACCGGAGGCATCAAAGCTGTAAGAGCCGTCGGCATTGAGGGTTAAACCGTCCACGGTAGAGTCGGTGCTGAAGGTCAGACTGGCATCCGCCGGTAAATCGACATCGGTGGCGGTGATATTGCCGGTCACCGTGGCATCTTCGGTCACCGACGCGGTGGCTGCCTGCGCAACCGGGGCGTCATTGGTACCGGTCACGGTAATAGTTAATGTCGTGGTTGCGGTGGCGCCCTGATCGTCCGTGACGGTTACTGGTACTTCGATGATCTGTTGCTCACCTTCGCCCAGCGCGTCATAACCGGAGGCATCAAAACTGTAAGAGCCGTCAGCGTTGAGGGTTAAACCGTCCACAGTGGATTCCGTGCTGAAGGTCAGACTGGCATCCGCCGGTAAATCGACATCGGTGGCAGCGATACTGCCGGTCACCGTGGCATCTTCGGTCACGGATGCAGTCGCCGCCTGCGCAATCGGAGCATCGTTGGTCCCGGTCACGGTAATGGTCAGTGTCGTGGTCGCTGTCGCGCCCTGCTCGTCAGTGACGGTCACTGGCACCTCGATGACCTGCGTCTCGCCTGCGCTCAGTGCGTCATAACCAGAGGCATCAAAGCTGTAACTGCCGTCGGCGTTAAGCGTCAGGCCGGGAACGGTTGAGTCAGTGGTAAACACCAACGCTTGGCCGGTCGGTAAATCCACATCCGTGGCGGTAATGTTGCCGGTCACGGTGGCATCTTCAGTGACTGACGCGGTAGCTGCCTGTGCAACCGGGGCGTCATTGGTGCCGGTCACGGTCACGGTCAGTGTCGTGGTTGCAGTCGCACCGCGCTCATCGAGCACCGTCACAGGGATTTCTATGACTTGCGTCTCACCTGCCGACAAATGGTCGTAGCTGGATGCATCAAAGCGATAGCTGCCGTCGGCATTGAGCGTCAGGCCGGGAACGGTTGAATCAGTGGTAAACACCAACGCTTGACCGGCCGGTAGATCCACATCCGTGGCGGTAATGTTGCCGGTCACGGTGGCATCTTCGGTCACTGAACCTGTAGCTGCCTGTGCAACCGGCGCATCATTAGTGCCGGTCACGGTAACGGTCAGTGTCGTGGTTGCAGTCGCACCGCGCTCATCGAGCACCGTCACAGGGATTTCTATGACTTGCGTCTCACCTGCCGACAAATGATCGTAGCTGGATGCATCAAAGCGATAGCTGCCGTCGGCATTAAGCGTCAGACCGGGAACGGTTGAGTCAGTGGTAAACACCAACGCTTGACCGGCCGGTAGATCCACATCCGTGGCGGTAATATTGCCGGTCACGGTGGCATCTTCAGTGACCGACGCGGTAGCTGCCTGTGCAACCGGGGCGTCATTAGTGCCGGTCACGGTAACGGTTAGTGTCGTGGTTGCTGTGGCACCGCGCTCATCGAGCACCGTCACAGGGATTTCTATGACTTGCGTCTCACCTGCCGACAAATGGTCGTAGCTGGATGCATCAAAGCGATAGCTGCCGTCGGCATTGAGCGTCAGGCCGGGAACGGTTGAATCAGTGGTAAACACCAACGCTTGACCGGACGGTAAATCCACATCCGTGGCGGTCACACTACCGGTTATGGTGGCATCTTCGTCCACTGAGCCTGTTGCGGCCTGTACCACAGGGGCATCGTTAGTACCAACAATATTAATGACAATATTCTGAGTGGTTCCGTCACTGGCCGTTATCGTGATGGTATCACTAACTTTTTCCCCCTCACTCAGATCCTGAACACGACTTTGATCCAGTGTGTACGTCCACTGTCCATTGACGAGGCTCAAGCTTCCGTAAGTACCATCGAGAGTCGTGTCAGCAAATACAGGATTATCGTTTGGATCTGCATCACTGATACTCAGTGAACCGCTTGTCTGGACAACATCTCCGATATCACCTTCTGTAACATCACCGGTAAATGTACCGGATACAATTGGCGCAGAATCAGCAGTATTTGTGGATGCTGACGCTGATGATGATAATGTATTAAAAACATCAAGCAACGCCAGACCTTGTGTATCTGATAACGATAAGCTGGAGAAACGATAGAGACCTTGTGTACTAAAATCGGTTTGCGCGATCAATTCGTCATTAACCGCTTCAACCGTCGCACTTGTTGATAAACTTGAGCCAGCAGAAGAATTACCGGCCGCCGGAGCAAATTCTTCACCTAATTGTGTCGGGTCATTCCCTTGCTCGATCGCGGTAAGTAATTGATTGACATCATCGGTAATATCAACTTTATCGCCATTCGGTGTAACGACCTTAGCATTCAGTGCAGTATAATCATCATGATTTAAAAAATTTCCACCTTCTAAAATCACCACCCCCGGTGGAATAATTTCTCCAGGTTTAATTGTAATGACGTTTCCATCCTGATCGATGATAATTACTTGGTCTTTTGCTACATCAGGTAGAGAAATCTTTGACTCAAACCTCATAAGTGGCGCCTCTAAATCACGTATAGATCAATGGTATACTACTAAACATAACGCATAACTATCGGTTTTTAATCGATACACCTGACAGTTCTATATTGCATACATTTGCTGATTGTATATCATACAGCAGTTTAACACCATATGCGTGGCACAGATCACATTATTAAGAGGGTGTTTTTACAATAATAGCTCAGCTTTCTTATGGCGCTACTTTTTTGAAAATTGAAGACAATAGCTTTTTACTATCTCAAAAGCCCTGAAATAGTTATATACTTGTATTTCCACATATTAATGTCAGTCATATTACTGATACATTTTCAGAAAATTAGATTTACTATACTTATATTCTCATTAATGAGATCGATTTTTGCGTAGGCTGGGCGCTTGTCAGACAATATTTTATATATCTAGTGCAATTAGTCTAATAGGAGAAACTCCTTGAAAACATTCCTACTCAAAATTGCTGTTTTTTTCATTGTACTCATGAATGGTCATGTTCTTGCACAATCACTTGAGCAAGCTGTTTCTACTACACTGGCGACAAACCCTGAATTGGAAAGTTCATTTAATCAATATCAAAGTAAATTACAGAACTCGAGAGCATCTCAGGGAGCTTACCTGCCTAAAGTGGATTTAGACGCTGGGATAGGATATGAAGGGATCGAACCTGCAGCTGCAAATGCCAAAGAAGATACTGATTTAACAAGAAAAGAAGTCACTATATCTTTGACTCAATTGATTTGGGACGGCTCTTCAACCATAAATGACATGGGCAGAACCACTGCGGAAGCGGAAGCAAGTCGTTATCAATTACTCGCTGATGCGGCAGATAAAGCACTGGAAGTGACAAAATTGTATCTGGATGCAGAGCAAGCGAGTGATGTGCTGGTACTGTCTGAAGCGAATTTAAAAATACATAAGAAAATATACCGGGATATTAAGCGCAGAACAGAATCAGGACTTGGCTCTACAGCAGATGTAACCCAAGTTGAAGCTCGTGTCGCAAAAGCAGAGGCGAATCTGTTAGCGGCCCAAAACAACCTCTTCGAAACTCATTCAAAATTTAAAGAGTCTGTCGGAGAAGAACCGGTTGATCTCATTTTTCCTCAGGCCGATCAGACACAAATTCCTCACACTTTTCAGGATGCGAAAGCTCTGGCATTTCAGTCACATCCTATCCTAAAAGTGACGCAGCAAAATATTGCCGCAGCGCGTTACCAATATAAGCAAAATCAGTCCCCCTATTATCCGAGCATCTCCTTGCAAGCCAATCATAGTCTCAGAAACGATGCTGCTGGTTACCTGGGCAGTAGTAGTGAAACAACGGCTATGATACGGATGCATTATAATCTCTATAATGGCGGATCTGACCTTGCAAATGAGAAAAGTGCCGCCTATGCACTGAATAAAGCAAAAGATTTACGGGAAAAATCCTATCGGGAAGTATTAGGCGGGTTGGAATTATCCTGGCAAGCACTTGATTTTTCAAGTCAAAGACGAACTTTTCTGGCTGATCTCGTTGATTCAGTATCAAAAACGGTGATTGCATACGAAAAACAATATCAAATCGGTCAAAGAACCTTGCTTGATTTATTGAATAGTGAAAATGAACTCTTTGAGGCTCGTAAAGACTATCTTGACGCGAAATATACTGAAGTATATGCCCAATACCGCGTCATGAATTCAGTAGGAAACTTGCTTGATAGTCTGAAAATCACGGTTCCACAGGAATGGATTGCACACTCGGGTGATTAAGATGAAACTCAATTACTTACTATTTTTACTCTCATTGCCGGTTTGGTCTGCGAATATCGCAGACCAAAGTGAAGATGAATATGATTACATTGCATCTCCGGCTGTTACACAAGCTTTTGATCTTGCCGATTCCGATCATGACGGTGTGATTAATGCGCGGGATCTATGCCCCAAAACCCCCAAAAATGCCACAATAGACAATGATGGCTGTGAAACTTATCACCGAAATAAAACCCAGCGACAGCTCCGAATTTTATTTGAGAATGATTCCAGCAATATTAATTCAATCTTTCAGGCACAAATCAAACAAATGGCAAATTTTTTAGCGGATTACCCTGAAACTTCAATCGAGCTTAGAGGCTATGCCAGTTCCAGTGGAGAAACTCAGTATAACCAAGAGTTATCTAAACAACGGGCAGACAGTGTGAAAGCTCGGCTAATTGAGGAAGGGGTTTCTGCAGACAGAATCAGAATTGTGGGGTTTGGCGAATCTAACCCAGAAGCTGTCGGTCAAGATCAGATCAGTGACGCCAAAAATCGGCGTGTCTCTGCAACTGTTGTTGGCTACAAAGGCGATGTTGAGAAAAAATGGACTATTTTTTCTACACTCCCACCAAATCGGCACACCTATTAGCTTATCGGTATCGAACAAGAAAAAGTGATAATCAGTCACAACAGCAATTGCATGTTATAGGGCACTAACATGCAATTGACAAAGATGAGGTGTACCACTTTGCGGCTTGGGATGATACTCTTCGCTGATTATATTTCTTGGGCTGAGACCATCACAACGAATGGTTTAGCCTGACTTTTCGCATCAAATAGTTTTGAGATGACACCCATGTATTTATCTAAGTTAACGCCAGCAGTGTTCACACATTTATATAACGATATCGTTGAATTTCGTCGTACTTTTGATCTTCCGGTGAACCAACCAGATAGCCTCGACCAAGATGCAGATACGCTCCATACTTCATTGGCAATTGAAGAGCTCACTGAGCTTGCTGAAGCACAAGATAAAGTTGAGCAGGCAGATGCAATTGTGGATACCGTTTACGTTTTGATGGGACGGCTGGTACATCTTGGACATGACACGCCGGCACATAATCCGGGGATCAGCTATCTCATTGATCTATTGCTGAACGTCGCATCTCATCGCAACATAGATTTCATTCCTTGCTGGGATGAAGTTCATAGTTCAAATATGAGTAAGGTCTGCCGCAACCAAGCTGAGTATGATGAAACGGAATCATTTTATGCAAAGCAAGGCATCAAATTATCTCCGGTTATCAAAGGTGATTATATTATTGCTAAATGTGCAGAAGATTTTATCAGTGCAGAAAAAACGATTCGTCAGGGGAAGGTTCTTAAATCAGTGTATTATCGCCCGGCAGATCTGACAAAGCTGACTCAATAGAATAAAAAAAAGGCCACTTTGTGGAGCAAGGTGGCCAAGGAGACTATAAAAAGCCTAACAAGAACGAGAATGTATCGATCATATTAATGCGATTTATATGCCAACTTTTTATTTTATGATAACTCATTGATTTGTAATAAAATGACTTAGACCATTCTCAAATACCACTCATTTCACCCGACTCTCTGCTCTAGCATTGTGCTTGATGCACCAAAACTATTCATACACAACTCATACACAACGGCTAATCGAAAAGTAGATATGATTTACCTTGGATTTCGACTGACTGGACTTTCGTTTGAAAAACCTCTGCAATATGTTCAGGTGTCAGAACAGCTTTTGTCTCCCCCCACTGTTGCAGAATCCCCTGATTGAGTAATAGGGTTTTGTCGGCATATCGTAGTGTCCGGTTCAAATCATGGTTCGCCATAATGACCGTCAACCCCATCCCATTGATGTCATGTAATAATTCATACAGCATATACTCCTGCCCGACATCCAGTGCAGCAGCGGGCTCATCTAAAATCATCAAGCGAGCATGAGGATTGAGTGTCGGCCATACTTGTAAACAACTACCAGCCAACCTGACCCGTTGCCACTCCCCTCCGGAAATCTGGTGAATAGAACGGTGTAACTTATCCTGCAAATTTAAGCGCCTGACCAATAGTTCAATAACTTCAGATGATTGCTCGGCAGTAACAGATAAAAATGACGGAATAGAAAGTGCCAGATATTGGCAGACATCGATCGCAAACGCCGGGCGTTCCTGTTGCGATAAATAGGAGCGGAGCTGAGCTAATTCAGGCAGAGTAAGACGTGTCAGATCAGTTCCCCCCAGCTGGACACGACCCTGATGAGAAATCATGCCAGCCAAAGCGGCTAATAAGGTGCTTTTTCCACTACCATTCGGGCCGACAACATGAATCAATTCGCCTTGAGCACCATCAAAACCCAAAGGCAGCAAGCGCGTACCAACACAGAGATCTTTAACGTGAATCATGATTTTTCAATAGCATCCATACAAATACTGGTGCGCCGATCGTTGTTGTCACAACACCTAAAGGTAACTCTGCAGCATCAAGAGCCGTCCGGGAAATTAAATCCGCGAAGACCAGTAACAGTGCCCCGGCAACTGCTGAAAGCGGCAAGAGATAACGATTCTCGGTTCCAAAAGCCAGACGTAACAAGTGTGGCACCACCAGCCCGACAAAACCGATAATGCCACCTAAAGCCACCGATGCGCCGACCAACACAGCCACAGCAACGACCAGTTTCCAGCGCACACGATGAACATCAATCCCGAGCTGCTTAGCGTGCATCTCCCCCATCATCAATCGATCCAGTACACGTCCTTGTCCAATCAGCCATATCAAAACTGGTAATATCAACAATGAAAGCAAATGATAGGACCAATCAATCCCACCAATACTCCCCATTAACCAGTACATTAACTGTCTTAAACTCAAATCCGTACTAAAATAAAACGCCCAAGTCACCACTGACCGAGTCAGAATTCCCAGCGCAACACCGACCAACAATAGTCGAATTGTCGTCAACTTCATACTTCGGGCTATGCTGACTAAGATAACCGTAAAAACCATAGCACCAACAATGGCACCCAACATAAAAACCAATGGTGTGGCCGCAAACGGAAAGAAAAACAGAATAACCACCATCGCCACACTGGCACCACCCGAGACACCGATAATTCCCGGCTCAGCCAGAACATTACCCAGTAACACTTGCAATGTTGCTCCGGATACCGCCAAACATGCACCAATAACCATCGCAGCAATCAACCGGGGTAAACGCAGATCTAAAATCAATTGCTGCTCAAAGCCAGTCATCTCACGCCACGGTGCAATAAAAACCTCTCCGGCAAAAGTGTAAACGGCACTAGAAACCAGTAGCAGCGCCCCCATCGTGATCATTGCACGATACCAACGCTTCCTTTTTTCAAAAAGAAGTTGAGTAAAATTCATGAATACCAAATCAGAGAAATCAGATGGGCTAACCTTAACGTTTCACCCGCGAAATAGAAAGAGGTCATGCCCATGATTACTCCTATCCGGCAGACCTCTGCTTTGAATCATAATTCGAGGGTGACAAACACCATCGTATCAACAGCCCCTAATCATAAACCAGTTGATTCTGCTCATACCTTACGGTTACCGGACAGACCATTAATAGCGCAGGCTCACCGATAGGAACATGTTTGTCGGGAAACAGAATCGCTTCTCCTTCGTTTTTTGCCATCAATGGTTTATCACCATCATTCCCGAACACTTCTCCATGCATGAACGCAGTAAAGTTTTTAACATCATCTGCAAAAATAAAATCAAAATCTTCATTGAGGCGCACAATGGTCCGACTCACCCGATAAAATTTTATTTTTCTTGGCAAGTGCTCATTTATTTCTCGGGCACACAAATCACGGAGCGTAATATCAAATGCATTAAAGCCCTCTAACGGGCTTTGCCCTAACCGGGATGATTGACCCAGTTCAATCGCTAAAGAACGCGCCGAATAACAATCTGCGGTATACCAACTAAAAGAGCTAGAGGGAGCATTGGCTAAAACCATTGCGTCAAGATGGGCTAATTCAGCAAAATGAATCAGTTCTTTCGGCCGGACAGGGTGACGAACTTTTGGACTGATTGCGAACGAATGATAGAGGGAGGGATTTAGTGTGCTATGTAAATCAAAATGCCAGCGTTGATCACTGGGGGTGTCTTTCCAGAATGACTTGAGGAGAACTTTCAAATTATCTGCGATCACTAATTCTTGTGAAGGCTCTCTCGGTTTATCATCAAATAAACGCTCCAGATTCTCATCAAAAAACCGCGTGTGATGCTTGAGTGCTTCTAAATGAGCAATGATAAACAGACAATGTTCTCGTACTGGCTGAAATCCGCTGTCAATATCAGAAACAATCCGGTTCACTAATTCAACCGGCCCGGCATCTTTTCCGTGAATCGCACACGAAACGACGATATGCTGTGTTTGCTCATCGATGTGTGGTGGAATCACTTCCAGAATCCCCGGGCCATGTAGTTTTAACAACACACCATCATCTGTTGTATATTCACTCGATAAAAGAGCACCATCACTATATAAACTGTCAATCAGAAATGACTGACGAAAAAGTGAATTGCTCATGTGTTACTCCTTCAACCGATAGAACAGCAATGTTAAGGCCTGCCTAACCGCAGTGCCCAAGTGATTCGACAAAGCGCAATTTTATCATTAAGTTGCAGAAAAGCATTGCGTGATTATTCACAATGTGACGCCAATGCTTTTTACATCGCATCAGACAATCACCATCCACGGCTCTGACATCACCCTATCCATCATCATCCCCGTCGAGATTTATATTTAAAGATACGTAATCTGAGGAATCATGGTCGCTGCCAGAATCAGATAGATCGTCAATTCGATGATCTGCTGAACGCCCCCCAGACAATCCCCGGTAAAGCCACCAATGCGGCGAAGTAACCACCGCTTTAAAGCAAACCGGAGTAAGCAACAAACACATCCAATCATCAACAGCGTAGATAAATCTAACCCAATACAGGGAATTATACCGAAAAACAGTAGGACTCCTAACTCCCGGGTCGTCTGACGACTGGCTAGCGGCTTACTTTTACTGGTCTGGGCATCCGATACGTAAGGCATATCATAGATAAGAGAAGCAGCAACTGCACGGCTGAGTCCATACCCAATCAACAAAAGTTGTAACATAGAGGTCTGCATTGCCAGAGAAGAGAGCACACTATACTTAACAAGTAACGCCATCATTAACGCTGAAGCACCATAAGTCCCTATTCGGCTATCTTTCATAATTGCCAGACGTCGTTCCGTTGTCATCCCGCCGCCAATTCCATCAGCCATATCGGTCAAACCATCCTCGTGAAACGCCCCTGTCAACAGTAAGCTACACACCATCATCAGGAGAATACTTAGATGTTCCGGCAGCACCAACGCACAGAGGCTGTAAACACCATAGCAAATCAATCCGAGCAACAAGCCGACTAACGAGAAATAGCGGCCGGACTGATTCATCCGTTCAGTCGAATAAGGCACCGATGCTGGCACAGGAATCCGAGTGAAAAAACTCAATGACAATAGAAACAGTTCAATCTGGTAGGTAACCCGACTTAACATGTCACTTCGACTCCGGCTTCCGCAAAACTGGCCATGGTATTATAAAATTCAGCCGCAGCACGGATGAGCGGCACAGCGAGTACCGCGCCCGTCCCCTCACCCAAACGCAGATCAAGATCCAGCAGCGGATTGGCTCCTAAGATTTCTAACGCGCGCTGATGTCCCGGTTCTTGTGAATGATGGGCAAAAATCATCAGTTCACGACACGCAGGTTGTAGCTGTGTAGCGACCAAAGCAGCAACAGTGACAATAAAACCATCAACGAGAATTGGCACCTGTTGCTCAGCGGCCGCTAAAAAAGCCCCGACCATCTGGACAATTTCAAACCCACCGACTTGAGCAAGGATTTCTTTGGGCGCTTGTCCTTTGGCTCGATGCACACCGGCTGTCACCAACGCTACTTTTTTCCGATACTGTTCCTGTGAGATGCCAGTTCCCAGACCAACACAAGATTCAATGTCACCCGCCGATAATGCCGCTAAAATTGCCGCTGCACTGCTGGTATTGCCAATTCCCATTTCACCGAACATAACCAAGTTCGATCCATTGTGAATCGTCTCTAAGGCAATTTTTCGCCCTAACTCAATCCCTTGTTCCACCTGCGCCATCGTCATAGCGGGTTCTTTTGCCAAGTTTCCCGTCCGCTCGCCAAGGCGTTGTACAATCAATTGCGGTGAATCAGATTCAACCGGAATTAAAATTCCCGCGTCGATCACTTTCAGTTCAACCTGATTGGCTCGGCAAAAACAGTTCACCCCTGCACCACCGGCAAGAAAATTGAGAACCATCTGCTGTGTCACAGCACTGGGTGCGATGCTCACCCCTTCATCAGCAATGCCGTGATCACCGGCAAACACCAGCACGGTCGGTTGATTAATCCGGATTTGCGCAACCGGTTGAGTCAGTCCCTGACTCTGAATCAATGCGAGTTGATGTGCCACTGCCTCTAATTTACCTAAAGCCCCAAGCGGTTTAGTTTTCTGGTCAATTCGGTTTTGAATCACATCACTCAGACTGGTATCCAACATTTCTCATCCTCTTATAGCACGCAACAGCAGCAAATTTTCATCATACCTCAATGCATTCAAGTCTAACCGGAATCTAAGGTTTCGGCTATGTTACTGTTTTTTCGGACAGAAGATGTGACGAGCGCACAGAAATATCAACGACCAAGCGAACAATGATCATCAAAGAGTCGTCATTGAGTCTTTCTTGCCGGTCGTGTCGCTGTCACAGAACAGCGATAACCACCGGAACTATCACCGCGGGCGGTCACTTGATCAATCGACCACCGGCCAACCATTTCCGGAGGAAACGATGTGTTGAGTTCAAGAATACCCTCTGCAACCAAATACGGGTCACCGGGCAAATCCATTCTGATACTGTCTTTTTCACGCTTGATTTTCTGCAGTTCTTCATTACATGCCTGTTGCGCTGTAGATGAAGCTTCATAAACCTGTTGCAACATCAAAAAAGGGGCTTCTCCGGAAGTGACTTCATATTCCAGTCCGGTAGAACCCTCAACCCATTTCGCTTTGACACCCAAAAAATTTCTTCGGCTCGCTAATTCGAGCTGGCAATTGATAAACCGTCTGAAATCTGAGGGATCATTATTATCGGAGACATCTACCGTCACTGACGGGACATCTTGCCCCGTGATAGTTTTAATCTGTCCTTTTTCAGCCAGTACATACAATCCATCGACAGGTTTAGCAATTCCGTCATGGCACTTTGCCAGGCGGACTAAGAAAGCGCTATCCGTTTCGTTCATCTGATCGATATGTTTAAACCACACCGTTTCAAATTTAGAAGCCACTCGCGGACTAAAACCATGAGATGTCACCAGTTGACGGAAGATCTCAGCCAGCGATATTTCAGTAAACGTCCGCGTATGGCGCTCTTTAAATCCGGTGTTGTCTTGAGCCTGAAACGGCGCAGCGGTCGCCACAATCGTGACTGTCGGAGGAAAAAGTTTGGGTGAAATACGGGTAATCACATACTTTCCCTTATGGACGAGCCGATCATCATACCCTTCAGAAAATACCAATTCGGCACCTTCTTTCGGGAGCCCGGTCTGTCCTGCCGTATCAATATGTAATGTAATCTGATCCGACTGAGCCGCAGAAACATCAATCCGTTCCCATGAGGTCAGCCGTGAATTGATAATTTGCTCCCCGGGCCCACTGATTCGGACCCGCGGCATGATTCCTAATCCCATATGTTCATCACCCTCGTCGGCACTGGTTCAGGAAGTATCGGCAACTTGATTTCGACACCTGCCGGTAGCACTGGCCCGTAAAGTGCCAGACCGGGATTGACCATATAAAGCGCCTCTTCCGCTTCATCATCATCCCGCCCCAGTGACAGCCATAATAATTGCGGCACTAAGTCTCCGTCACGACTAACCACGGTTCTCATTCTGCATATTCCTCTAATTCAATGGAGAAACCCACCACAAAGGCAGTCCCGTCATCGATAATCCGATCTTGTTTTTCTTGCAGTTGTTTGATGACCCATCGCCCCATGGTCTGCCCGTATCCGTCTGACAGCACTAAAGGTTTTCGCTGCGCCTGTAACTGTCTCAGCGCCTTCATATTGTTCATGCCTTCGCCACGAAACCAGGTGCCATTGATGCTGATTTTCTCCAAACTCTGCCCCATATTCTGACTGATGGGTTTCTGACCATAACGAGGGACAGAAACCCATCCCCCATCGCTGGTGCGCTGCAAACTTTCATACGGTGTTTGTTCACTCAATGAGAACACAAAGCCACCTAATGACATCATTTTTCTCATGTATTGCTCCTGTCTAAAAGACTGGCATCTGCCCGGGTTGCAACATCATTATTCCCCATCAGGATCGGGCTCAGCTCAGCTTTCATCCGCTCTAATAGCTGCTGACTAACCCCTTGGTCATAGGTTGGATTACCGGACGGAGTGATATGAATAACGGGGGCAAAATTAATTTGTTGTTGGGTAGATTTTTCGAGCTTTTTACTCTGCTCGGCAACCGTTGCAGGGGCTGCTTTATCGGTTTTATCTTCACCAAACCAAGAGACGACCTGATCACTCAACATCCCCCCCAACATGCCGCCAAGAGATAAAAAGGATGCGCCTTTCATCGCGATTCCACCGAGGGATTTCAGCGAAATACCGCGCTGTTTTTTGAGCGGATCTTGCTTCGAAGCATGTTTCTTCGAAGAATTCGGTTTCGAAGAATTTCGCTGGGACGGATCCTGTTTGTCGTTGCTCTCATCACTCGCACCAAACAGTGAACCGACCGTATCGCCAAGCCAACGCCCTACTTCACTGCCGCCTAACCCGCCCACGACAGAACCAATGAGACCACCGACAGCCGTACCAAGAATGGGAACCACAGAGCCAATTGCAGCTCCGGCCATCGCACCGGAAGCCGCACCGCCCATTCCCCCGAGCAGATCACCGGCCTTCCCTGCTATCTTTTTAGGATTGCCCTTGGCGATCGCAGAAACCAGCTCGACCCCGTTGAGAGCCATATCCAGAGGGCGGAATAACTTCCTCCCAAGGCCTTTAAATACAGCACCGGCTTTAGGCATCAAACTTGAAATACCCGACTTTAGTTTCACACCACTAAACATCTTCCCGGCAGTCCGGGCGCTGAATAATCTCTTACCAATACCATTGCCTTTAGCTACAGCACCGGCTTTGGGCATCAAACTTGAGATGCCCGACTTTAGTTTTGCACCCTTAAATACATTGCCGACAACACGGGGAAAGCGAGTGAGCAACTGACCGAACCGCGCAGATTTACGACGGAAGCTACCGGCAAAACGACGCCGGAACCGTGAACGCTTCCGAGGATTTTTTTTACGCTTGCGGCGAGATTCACGATCATCGCCATATCCAGCATCACTGCCCTGTTGCGACCCAAGCGCATTCAACTCCCGATTCAGTCGGGCTAGCTGACGCGTAGCGCGCCGGGCGGCTTGCCGGGTTCTGTCCAATCCACCGGCAAATAAATTACGTTCGGGATTGAGACGATCTTTACCTCCGCCCTTCATCCCGCGGAAAAAATTAACAACCGTCGATCCGACTTTGAGTAACGGAATCGCAGCCGCAGTCACAGCCAGTAAACCCGTGGCAAGTTTAGGGTTCGTTTGGGCGAATGCACTCATACTATCGACCACAGTGAGCAACGGTGGCAGCATCGTCTCCACAACCGGTAATAACCCCTCACCCAACGTGATGCTTATCTGTTCGAAACGCGCACTGAGTTGCGCCAACTTATAAGCAGAGGTATTGGATACCGTCTTGTAGTCACTGCCGATACTATTCGAATAGTTGCTTTTCTCAGCCGTGAGCTTCGATGCGGCAATGAAACCTTTATTATTCTGATCTAAATTATCGACGAGCTTTAAAATCGCGGCTGTGGATTTATCACCAAACAGGTCAGAAACAACCCCTTGGCGTTTTTCTGCCGAAACATTTTTTAAACGCTGGAAAACATCAATCAATGTTCCCTGAGCATCCGTTTGCATTCGGTGAGCCAAATCAGCAGGCTCAATATCCAGCGTCTTCATCGCGGCTTGCTGTTGCACTTTGTCAGCTTTTCCAGCGGTGAGTGTCCCAAGAATACTGTGGATAGCTTCACCGGCCTGTTTTTCACTGGCACCACCAGCCAGCAGGCTGGCGGATAATGCCGCTGTTTGCTGAACATTCAATCCGGCATTGAGGCCGGTATCTCCCTGTTCAGACACAACTGCAGCCACCGATTTCGCCTTAACCCCCATACTATGACTCAAGGCATTTGTTGCATTCGCCAACCCGACAGCTTGCTGCTGAGAGAGCTGCATCGAAGTGCGCCAACGGGCCAGTGTCTCAGTTGCTTCTCTTGCCGATACATTCCATACGACAGCGACTTTTGAGACGGATTCAGCAAATGACAACAGTTGTTCTTTTCCAATGCCGGATTGGGCTCCATCACTGACAATCTGGTTAATATTTGCCTGTTTTACTCCCAGCTGACCAGCCAAATGCTGCATTTTACCCTGATACTGATTGGCTTCTTGGTCACTGGCAAAGTGCACTGATTTTTTAACATCAGCAAATGAACGTTCATAGGTAACTGCTTGTTTGAGCGGTTTCAAGATCGGTGTGACAGCACTCACCACCTCCGCCTTCACATCCCCGGCCGACGGTAATTTATCGACGAGGTTTTCCATTGTTTTCTGACGGGGAATCACCGTCACTTGAGTCGTTATTGTCGAATCAGCCATGACTTATCTCTTCTCTATCCCCAGTTTTGCCGCAGCTAAGTAGTAACGGCGCAAAGCATCATCAATACGCCACTCCATGATCTCCTTTGGGGATACGTGGTAGGCCAGCGGGATCACGTCTGTCAGGACTTCAACATCTCTTGGCGAAAGAAGTCCGCCGGTTGTTGCAAAAAATCGATTAGTCGCTCCTGAAGCTGATTCCAGTCCGGCAGACTCAAACGGGTGAGCTCCTGATGGGTAAACCCACAGCAGCTGGCACTGATAAAGAGAGTTCTCTCCCACTCGTCCTGATGAGTCTCCATCAGTTCTGTGGTTGCAACCGTTGGCGGGCAAAGTTTATAGCCGGTTTTTTCCTGACCATCATCGCCCTGAATCGGGATCAGTAATGTCGGTTCATTGAGGTCAAACTGACCGTCCAGTAATGTGGATGCATTGGATTGCATCAGTTCCAGAACTTGTTCTCGAATCGAGTTGAAATCCGGAGTGACCAACTTCTTCAATTCAGAGGATGTCAGTCCGGTACTCAGACAAATACATTCCCAAAGCAATTGATTATCATCGTGTTGATGATGGCGGGTCAGTTCTCGCTGTTGTCCGACGGCGATCGTGTGAATGTTTACCTGATTCAGTGGTTGACCTTTATCATCTTCAATCGGCCAGACTAGGTTATGTGTGTGCAACATAGGGGGTAACTCCTTCCTCATCAACGTTACGTATACAAAGGTGCGCCATAAAAAAGGTGCGCATAAAAAAAGGCCCCGCAAGGGGCCTGATTTGTAGCAATACCGGAAAAATAAATAACCGAACTTATGCCATACCGACATTACGGCGATGGGCTTCCATCAGATCACCGTTACCCAGATTGAGAATTTGGGCATGACGATCAATGTCATAGATGACTTTGCCATCTTCGGTTTTCTTGTACGCTCTGACCGACATTTCCATATCGTGATCCGGCAATTCCCCCATTTTACTGGCCGATTCAGTCACCGAAATAATTTCACCGGTTAAGCTATACGCAATGGCAAAATTGTTTCCGTCTTCATCCTGATGGGACTCTTTAATATCCACCTGACACCAGCTTCCGGCCGCTAATCCATAAGCAGATAAAAGCGCCTGATCGGCCCCTTTGACCTTCCACTTACTATTCATTTTTTCAAGTCCGACCATGATCTCGCCCGGAATGAAAGAACCACCGCGGGTTTCCTGCATAACCTTTTTGATCTCTGGTGGGGTAAATTCGTCTAGCTCTTTGATTAACGGATGAGAGTTAATCATGGCATAACGCGTAATTCGTGAACGTTGACCTGCCATTAAAGGACCTCCTCAAGAAATGATTCAACAATACCGGTGTCCTCAATCAGGTGGTACACCATATGTTCATTAGGCGCGTAGCCGTAATATTTGATCGCAATATGCCACTCGCCATTACGGTAGTTTTCAACGTTATTGAGTGTCGGATGAAGGTAGACTTCAGCGCCCATCACGGTTTCATCGGCTTGCAGTGATTTCAGCCAAACATTCAGTTTGGTGATTTCCTGTTCCATAAAGGACTTGCTCAGATTTCTGGCCATTGCGCTCTGAGCTGTCTTCGCCAACTTACGGACAATGGCATATTCCAGACCAACCTGAGAGACGAAACGCCCCATCACACAACGGTTACCAATCAGAGAGAAGCCGCCTAACGAGGTCCGCGCAAAATAGGAAACGCCGTGACGATTTAACAAATCACCATTGGTGGATTTATCCATAATGTTATAGTCAATCGTCCGGGCTGTGCCGCTGATCAATGCGCCCATGCCGCCCTTCGCCGGGCTTTCCCATGCTTTAACACGGGCAAAGCAAGACAGCGCCACCGCAGCACCGGAGAATGACACATTGCCCTTTGCTGCCTGACTGTAAACAGACACCTGCGGGTCCACCAGATAGAAAGCTTCGTACCCCGTGCCTTCACCACCAAGACTCTGTGAATAGGCGACCGCATCGTTATCATTGGTATTCGGGCCGTCGCCGACAGGGATGGCAAATAAGCGTTTCCCCATTGCGGCCAGAGCATCGGCTACCGGTTTGGTGTTAAATCCCGGCGCGCTGATATGGGTTGGCGTTTCCATACAATCAGCCAAGGCTTGAATACCAGTCCGTTGACCCGTGGTTGCGTCAACCTGACCAATCACATTGTTGACTGTATCCGACTGCTCCGCACCTTCCTCAACAATCACCACATAAATCGAAACGGAAACTAAACGGAATGTTTCATAACAAGTCCGCCACAAAGTTCCTTTTTCTGCGCCGGTCGTATCAAGCTTTGCGGCATCAGCCATATTCGCAATACGAATCGGTGTATTTTTGGTCAGTGATGAATCAGCATCTGGTGCAGTCCCGACGACGCCCAAAACGATGCTTCCCAGCGGCCCCATCGGGGGTGGTGCGGGATGATTGATAACACTGATACCGTTATGCACAAATGATGCAATTTCAGGCATTCGCCTTCTCCTTCTGTTGAGTAGGCAGTGAGGTCATCAGTTTGACCTTACCGCCCAGTTTTAAAAATTCAGCTTCACAAGGAAGCAAATCGACGATGTCGCCTTTCTGATACCAGTGCCGCTGATTCGGGCATTGGTACGGTGCAAGCACCTCATAGGATTGAGGTGCAACTTTGAGTTTGTGTTGCGCCATAAAAACTCCGGACATAAAAAAACCGGCTAAATGCCGGGGTAATTCAGGGACAAAAAAACCGCTTTCGCGGCGCTTTGTGTTCGAATGAATGTTATCGGTCAGAATTCAGGGAATGGCGGCAAGACCACAGCATCGGGATCACTGAATTGCTGCGGAATATCAGCAAGCGTCTGAACATAACTATCCAGTTTGGTTAAATCGCTTGATGACAGTGTGGTCCGGTTATCGACATCATCGACAATTTTGCCGCTTCGGATTTCTCGGCTATGGCGCATATAAATGCTATTCGTTGCCGCAATGAGCGCGTCACGCTCAGCGCGAACTTCTGACCAGCGTTCTTCCTGATAAGCTGCGGTCAAAAATTCTGGAGACAACGATTTGTTCATTTTCCGACCACCATCATCAGTGTTTGACACGGGGAAGTTCATCAAGTGAATACCGTTATAGATCCAGTTTTTTATCATCTTGTTCATGCTGCGGTTCCTGTAATTGTATTGCCTGCATTATCAATAAATGTGTCGTTGCGAATATTCACCCCGTATCCGAACATCGATGCATTTGTCGCTGTGACATCAATCGTTGTTTCAAACATGGTTGACTGAATCATTCCCTGTCCACGATAAAGATTGGCACCATCACTGCCACCACTCAGTCCGACAATGCGTTGACCAAGAGTGATGTTCAATCGGTTGAGCGTCACCGTATAAAGACCAGGGTTAATAGCGATGCCCCCCATCTGGATCATTACACGATTACGGTGAAAGAACCATTGATCACCCAGATTGTTGGAGATCGCATCGCCTGTCGTGATTGCTCCATTATGAATCACGAGTGTGGCGTCTCGTGCTCCTCTCAATGGCGCTAAACCTGTCCCGACCAATACACCAGAACCATCAAATATATTAACCGACGGGAAGTTCAGTGTGTATCCTCGTAAATCCATAATGATATGGCGCCCACTGAACCATATTTGTGACGTAATCTCAACGTTTGATAATAGTCGAACATTTAAATAAGACCCGTATGGCATTGATCGCGTTAATGCCGCTTTAAGGGTCTTATACGGAGCGGAGATGCCATCATGACTGTCATCTCCATGTTCAGCATCAACATAAACATTCACTCTCGTCTGATTTGTAATTGTTTCTTTTACCTCTGTCGTTGCCCTGACTACGGCTGTATCGATTTCGGCAATCTTATGAATGACGGTTTCAGTCAATCGGTTCACGCTATTCAGCATTTCTGCTGTGGTTTCTGTGCTCATATTTATTACCTAACAAATTATTGTTCCAATGACAGCAGTCTGAATGGCTGCTGAATGAAGGTATTCATCATGGTGAGTTGCGATGCGAAGTGGACTGAGATGAATCATTGTCCTCGGATGTATTCCAACGTCGGCACACGATCCAGATTCCGCGACGTCTTCGCTTCAGTCACGAGATGAGATTCGCCGATATCAATATCAAATCCAGATTTGAAGATCCGAATATTATGATGGTCAAAAACATTTGTTGTAATGAGCTCATTATGCGTAATCACTTGCTGGAATTCTTTTTTGGTTGATGAAATTAAATAACGGTGCCCCCCACGCAACCAAAATATCGCCCCGAGTACATAAGCACTGCCATTGATAAAATCAGCAATAAACCCATCGGTTTTGACTGCATCTGGTGTCATCTCATTAAATTTATGTCCAAAGATATCAACCAGTAAGATATCAGATAACACACCCCAACCATTATTCTGTAATAAGTACCTAGCAGTGAGTCCACCGGCCCCTTCACGGTTATCATGCAAACTTCGACTGATTTGTAATTCAGTGATACCCCGTTGTGCCGCTGGAATATAAACCGGATAGAATTTATCTTCCTCTCCGGAAACATCAACAAATATCCCCTCCCGGGTGGTATAACGTTCATCTGCGTCAGTTAAAAACTGCTTGAACTCGGCTTCAGCCAACGCCATCCGCTGGTCAATCTGCCCTATTTTTCCTGTGACGGCTTCTGTCACTGCATTTACTGATTCAGTTAATGCTGCAAGTTCTTGCGTGAGCATAAACTACTCCTTCATTCTGTTTGAGGATAAAAACGCCTGATAAGGCCACCTTTTGTTATTTGTTTTCCAACGCCAATATCCGAAACTCTTGGAGGATTTGCCGGTGCATCGTATCTATCTGCGCTTTCGCCATCTGAGTAAATTCATCATCGATGAGAATATTGAAGTTCTCCATACCGACCACGACGGTAACCGTGTCACTTGGAAGAACACTCAAGTCCAGTGTAAACGGCTGAATACAATGGCCATTTTTAGTTTTGTAGTTTAACGTTGTATCCGGGGCAGAAATCACCCCTAACAGGGTCCCGGACTCGAGCCAGAACCCCAGCTCTCGAACCGGGTATTCCTGCTCACCGCTAAACTTAGCAATGGCCTGAATCTGACCAAGCCCCATATCTTTATATTCACCAAATTCAACCCGCTGCAATTCATTCTGCAACGTCGTTTGATTCCGATTTGGGGTATAGGCCCGATCACCAGCTGATACCCATTTTAATGATAACTGGATCCCCTTTGCTTTGGCGCTGATACATTCCTCCAGGCCTTTGCGGGTGATCACTAATTTAATTGTGTCTTCACTCATAACGTAGCTCTCGCATTCATGGTTAAAACGGTGATGTTGTAATGCGCTGCATAACCCGTCACCTTGATTTGACTATATCCAGCAATGACTGGAGTAACAGCACTTGCCTCAACTGTATTGATACTCATCCCGGTCGGCACCACAGACAGAAAGAACAACGTGAGCCTCTGACATTGGCTATAATTGCGCATAACTCGAGGGCATCCAGCAAATGAGGGTATGGATTGTCAATGGCATAAATTTGCTGGCTAAATGACAACTCCATTGAACATTCGAGCGGACTGCAGTTGTCTGAGAGCACACTATATGGTTTCAGTGTCAACGGTAATTTTGACTGACTCAAGATAAGGCACCTCACTGTAAGCACAACGCAATGGCTGTTCAGGTTGAATAACGTCTCCTCGGTGTGCTCCAAGCACACTGTAGAGCTCAGTACGGTGCAAGCACCTCATAGTCCAAGTGCCCTGCCAGCTTTGACTTTTGGGTTACCATATAGGTCTCCAGAAACTAAAAACCCAGCACTAGTCTGGGATTTGGGGATAAAAAAACCGCCTTAATTTAAGCGGTTCATTACGATTCTGATGGCAGCGGGTAACGGGCTTTAATCTCAGCGACTTTATCACGCCAAACTTGCTCAGAGTCAGGCGTCTTATCGTACTGCCACTCCATAAACAGAGGGTCTGACTCAAGTCGGTAAGCTCCTTGTCGTTTGACAATGTTTTGAGCCTCCTCAAAATCTTTTTGCTGCAAAACAGACTCGATCTGCTCCTGAGTCATACCCAACGAATTCATATAGCTGTAGGTCGTATCTGTTTGAGTTCGACCCTGAAAAATATAACTAAACATCTATTTTTCTCCTGTTAAACAAAGAAAGCGGGACGAAAACCGATGTTACGGTACGAGTATGACCGACCATAGTTCAGAGCGATAGCGCCCATTCCTGCGAATGAGCCATCGTACCAGCTACTCCCGCGAAACGGGAATCGGTCGCCATAGTTGAGACACCAGAGCCCACCACTAACTGTAGTCGTGGTTGCGGATTCAATCAGCAATCGACGCAACAGCTCGTTAGGCGTATAACCGGCCGACTTTGTGATCGCAGCAAAATGCGGGTTATGCATGTACTTGTCATGACCATCATCAGCAGTAGGCGCGTTACGTTTAGTCACTAAATTACTGAGCACTGGTGAACCGATGTGGCCTACTCCGCCTTGGTTGTCGGATGCTGAATCAAAATAGGCTGGGTGGCGATGCCAGTTAGCCTCAGCGACTGCCGGATTGTTATCCAGCGTTGTCAGGATCTGCCCGTCATCCAGCTTCATCTGGTCAATCCATTCCCACACATTGCCAACCAGGTCGCATACACCGAACCCGCTATGATCGTGATTCCACGTGACTGGGCCTTTGCCTGTGCCGGTTCGTCCGGTGCCGCTAGTGTCTCCGGGCAATCCGTCGTCGACACGGCGAGCGGTTTCCCACTTCACCTCATGGCTGCGGCCATAGTACGTATTGCCGCGAGGCACTGTGCCGTTCGCCAGAGACCAGAGCGCAATCGCGGCCCACTCATGAATCGACATCAGGTGCCAGTTGTCACCTTTCTGAGTGCAGAGTCGCTTTGCAGTGTCGTAGTTAATCGAGGTTCTCGGTTGAGGGCCGCCGATGACGGCGGAACCGTCTGCTGCCGTTGATGCCAGGTATTTGCCGACGAGAATTTCACCGCGAGGCGCTCCGTTGGTTATAAATGCAGGATGAACGCCGGTGCCAAGATTAAGATCGGCTAATCCCAGATCTTCAATGTTGAAGCGCGGAATAACGCACATGATGTTCGGGTTGCCCTGAGCATCATAAATGACTGTGTTTCGACCGCCGGAGTTATGCTCGATAGCCTTTCGATACCCATCTGTTGCGATGATAGTCAGATTGCTGTTTTTTTGGTCATATGTACTTTCAACCTTGGCTATTGAATCGTTGATGTTTTTATCAATCGCAGCCATTTTGCCAGACACTGCCTGCACGACAGCTTGAGAAGCTGCCGTTTGTTCTTGCGATGCTTGTTTAAGTAACTGCAATTCTTCAATGATATTAGCCATGATTAGCCTCCAATATTCTCAATCTCTCACTCATATTCATATATCTATGACCTTGTTTAATTTGAATTACCTGACTATGTAAAAACGCAACTGCATCCATCATCATTTCTCGCTTTATAGTTCAGCATTGTATTCGGCGCAGAAATCACCCCAAACAAGGTGCCTAAAAACTCAGCATCAGGCTGGGATTTGGGGATAAAAAAACCGCCTAATTTAAGCGGTTCATTACGATTCTGATGGCAGCGGGTAACGGGCTTTAATCTCAGCGACTTTATCACGCCAAACTTGCTCAGAGTCAGGCGTCTTGTCGTACTGCCACTCCATAAACAGAGGGTCTGACTCAAGGCGGTAAGCTCCTTGTCGTTTGACAATGTTTTGAGCCTCCTCAAAATCTTTTTGCTGCAAAACAGACTCGATCTGCTCCTGAGTCATACCCAACGAATTCATATAGCTGTAGGTCGTATCTGTTTGAGTTCGACCCTGAAAAATATAACTAAACATCTGTTTTACTCCGGTTAAACAAAGAAAGCGGGGCGAAAACCGATGTTACTGTACGAGTATGACCGACCATAGTTCAGAGCGATAGCGCCCAGTCCGGAGAACGATCCATCGTACCAGCTGGCCCCGCGAAACGGGAGCCGCTCGCCATAGTTGAGACACCAGATCCCGCCGCCAACTGTAGCCGTGGTTGCGGATTCAATCAGCAATCGACGCAACAACTCGTTAGGCGTATAACCGGCCGACTTGGTGATCGCAGCAAAATGCGAGTTATGCATATACGGATACTTGTAAATATTGTTATCAGCTGGCCCGTTACGCTTGGTCACTGAGTTGCTGAGCACTGGCGAACCGATGTAACCTGTTCCGCTTTGATTTTCAGAGGTTAAATCAAAATACGCAGGGTGACGATGCCAGTTGGCCTCAGCAACTGCCGGATTGTTATCCAGCGTTGTCAGGATCTGCCCGTCATCCAGCTTCATCTGGTCAATCCACTCCCACACATTGCCAACCAGGTCGCATACACCGAACTCGCTATGATCGTGATTCCACGTGACTGGACCTT
The DNA here is from genome assembly GCF_900163965.1 of Vibrio ruber DSM 16370. GTDB lineage: Bacteria > Pseudomonadota > Gammaproteobacteria > Enterobacterales > Vibrionaceae > Vibrio > Vibrio ruber. The sequence goes on along the minus strand of NZ_FULE01000029.1, from coordinate 49,880 downwards.
TGCCTGTGCCGGTTCGTCCGGTGCCGTTGGTATCGCCGGGCAATCCGTCGTCGACACGGCGAGCGGTTTCCCACTTCGCCTCATAGCTGCGGCCATAGTACGTATTGCCGCGAGGCACTGTGCCATTAGCCAGAGACCAGAGCGCAATCGCGGCCCACTCATGAATCGACATCAGGTGCCAGTTATCTCCCTTCTGCGTGCAGAGCCGCTTTGCAGTGTCGTAGTTAATCGAGGTTCGCGGTTGAGGGCCACCGATGACGGCGGACCCGCCTGCTGCTGCCGATGCCAGATATTTGCCGACAAGAATTTCGCTGCGAGGCGCTCCGTTGGTTATAAATGCAGGATGCACGCCGGTGCCAAGATTAAGATCGGCTAATCCCAGATCTTCTATGTTGAAGCGCGGAATAACGCACATGATATTCGGGTTGCCCTGAGCATCATAAATGACGGTGTTTCGACCACCTGAGTTATGCTCGATAGCCTTTCGATACCCATCTGTTGCGATGATAGTCAGATTGCTGGTCTTTTGGTCATATGTACTTTCAACCTTGGTGATTGAATCATTGATGTTTCTATCAATCGCAGCCATTTTGCCAGACACTGCCTGCACGACAGCTTGAGAAGCTGCCGTTTGTTCTTGCGATGCTTGTTTAAGTAACTGCAATTCTTCAATGATATTAGCCATGATTAGCCTCCAATGTCCTCAGTCTCTCACTCATATTCATATATGTATGACCTTGTTTAATTTGAATTACCTGACTACGTAAAAACGCAACTGCATCCATCATCATTTCTGTATCAATCAAAATGTTGAGATTTTCTGTGCCCACCACGACCGTCACGGTATCGCTAGGCAGGGCGCTTAAATCTAACGTAACCGGTTGAAGACAATGGCCATTTTTAGTTTTGTAGTTTAACGTTGTATCTGGGACAGAGACCACCCCTAACAGGGTTCCAGACTCGAGCCAGAACCCCAGCTCTCGAATCGGGTATTCCTGCTCACCGCTAAACTTAGCAATGGCCTGAATCTGACCAAGCCCCATATCTTTATATTCACCAAATTCAACCCGCTGCAATTCATTCTGCAACGTCGTTTGATTCGGATTTGGGGTATAGGCCCGATCACCGGCTGATACCCATTTTAATGATAACTGGATCCCCTTGGCTTTGGCGCTGATACATTCCTCCAGGCCTTTGCGGGTGATCACTAACTTAATTGTGTCTTCACTCATAACGTAGCTCTCGCATTCATGGTTAAAACGGTGATGTTGTAATGCGCTGCATAACCCGTCACCTTGATTTGACTATATCCAGCAATAACTGGAGTAACAGCACTTGCCTCAACTGTATTGATACTCATCCCGGGCGCAGTCGCACCACTGACAGAAAGAGCAACGTGAGCCTCTGGCATTGGCCATAATTGCGCATCACCCGAGGTCTCCTGCGTATTAATCACCGGAGCGATTGCACCGGTGATACCCATGCTCGTTTCAACCCCAAACATCAAAGAAAGCTCGATTTGATCCCGTTCTGATTTGGTGTCTTCAATATAAGCGAGTAGCTTTTTGACATTGGTAACGTTGACTGGCTTGTTACCATTTTCCCAAGCCACGATCTCTAAGCTGTATGGCTGACCTTGTGGCTCTTGCTGATACCATGGTTTGATTTGACTTTGAAAATCAAATGACTCCAGTGCTAACTTGAGTCCGGCACGGGTGCCGCTCATTTTCCGAACCTGCCATGCATGTCCGGCAAGGTTGCGCTTAACCAGTTCTGTATCTGCCGTCTCCCATACCGTGAGTTGAAACTCAGCAGCGAGGTAAGGAACGATTTCCATCGCTGTTTTCTGGGCATCCAGTAGATGGGGATATGGATTGTCAATGGCATAAATTTGCTGGCTAAATGACAACTCCATTGAACGTTCGAGCGGACTGCGGTTGTCCGGGAGGACACTATATGTTTTCAGTGTCAACGGTAATTTTGACTGACTCAAGATAAGGTGCCTCACTGTAAGCACAACGCAATGGCTGCTCAGGTTGAATAACGTCCCCACGGTGTGCTCCGGTTGACTCCAGTAGCACACTGTAGAGCATGGATGACTCGATGCTGGCACCGAGTCGATGTTGTTTCAGGGCATAAGCTTTCACTGCTTGCTCTGCCGCCATCCGCACAACATCAGCATCGGGACCGGGGCGGATATAAAGCTTCGCTTCACACTGCCATGGGCGAATATCAGGCGCTTTTACAGTGATCAAATCGGTTTCCTGAGCGATGTCATCCCGCTCCAGATAAGTCTGAGTCGCCTCGATCAACGACGGACTTGGCAGACCATTGCCTTCATGCGCCAGAATAAAACAATCAACGACACCGGGAGACACTTGCCGGGCTTGTGCATCTTTCGTCAAGCCAGCCATGTCATGCGTCTGATACTCATAGGTCACGACGACTCGATTTTTCTCATGACTGTTGATCTGAACTTCAGGCCTGCCCCCTAAGGTCATGGCATGAAAACGGTATCCGGATCGTGTACCGGTACTCGCTAAAGCATAAGCGGCCAAATAGTATCGGGAGAGCAGCGAATCATTACTCTCCATGACTGGTGGAATCGGAGGAAATGCACCGGGGTCTCCGGAATCAAGCATCTGCCGAGTCACACCTAACTGACTTACAATTAAGTCGATCATGTCATTATCCGTCGCATACATGCCAAACATCTGTTGCGCCTGACCATTCAATTGCCGGATATGGTTTTGCAAAATCACCGTAAATGCTTCGACAAATTTAGTCAGTAATTCAGCTTCATTGCCGAGTGTTTCATTCACCGCAGTCGCATCATCTGGAGAGTGCTGTGCAAAGTATGCCAAAATATCGCGCTTTACTTGTTGGAGCAGCACTTCAAACGGTGGGGTCTGGATGATTTCTGGTTTAGGTAGTGGATTCTGATGTGGAAACATTCAGGGGTACCTCAAACTTAACTGTCCGCCCTTTCCAATTGCCTGAAAAATAAAGGCTTAGGCCAGTCGCGTGACGTGTTGCAATACAACTGTCCGGGATAAAATCAGACAGTCCGTTTTCTGGGTTATAAAATGCCTCAAGCGCAGCGGACTGAGTACGAACTAACATATGGTCAGTCATATTCGCCGCTAAATGTTCCCGCACCCGGCTACCGAAAGCCGCGCGTTTCACGCGGCCTCCTAACGGGGTGGTCATGACTTGAGTCACCCGACTGACTAACTGTTCATAGCCTTCAATTTGTCTGCCGGTTATCCGATCAATACCAATCATTAGCTCACCTTATAGACGCCGGCCGACGAACCGCCTGTGACGTTTACTTCCGCTTGCCCTTGGATATGTTCAACAACGGCTTGAGCAATCGCTTTCACCATTACTTGGGCATAAGCATGTTTGATAGCGGTCCGAAAGCCCGCATCTTCTAATTTCTGGATGATGACCCCTTCTAAAATATCTGCATTGATAGCCATATTATTTCCCCGCAGTGACTGTACTGGAACCATCGGCATGTGGATTGCCGGTAAAATGACAAATGTGTGCTGTCGTGACACAAGATGACCCACCGTTCAAAGCAATACTTTTGGCATCCACGGTTGCCACATCACCAGCGACAATCTGTGCACTTTTTTCGACATTGATGTGAACATCGCCTTTAATATCGACGGTCAAGACATGATTTTTTGCATGATAGCTGGTACGACTGCCATCCGGATAAACTCGCAGGATTTCGTTGGGATCCCCACTCGGAGACGGGAAGTTATCGCTGAATAATCCTGTCAGAGCGACCGTCTGGCTGCCGTTATCACCGGCACCATAATTAAGCACCAAAGCTTGCTCACCAACCGACGGACAGCGATAGTCTCTGGTTTCACCGGCAGAAGAAGCAAACCAGCGAATAAACGGAGTCGTCAACTCACCGTGCTTCACTTTGATCAACCAGCCGTTTTCATGAATGGCCTCAACCCGCCCTAATCGAATCAGGCTCCGGTTGCGACGTCGTAACTCTTCCAGTTCACTGGAAAGCATTTCAATTCGCTCTAAATAGGGAGTCAGCATTTCCCGGACGAGTAATTCAATTGCCTGACGCATACTTGACCTCCAACGGCTGATATTCATCCGCGTCATCCAAGTGTTCCGGATTCACAGCCCAGGCAATCCCACCTCGCGCTTCATCTGGTTGAATGAGAGGCTCGCCAAGATACAGGTTTTGCCGCCAGCTGACCGCCCGGCCAATCACCTGTTCCAGTTGATACTGAAGTTCGCTTGGTTCCGTACGTAAAAATTCAGGCATATCGATCTGACGGATATCAACGCCCCAGCAGTTCCTGTCGATAAAGCGTTCAATCACGGCAATGCTATCCAATACTTGGAGAAAAGCCCGCTCAGCTGAACGCGGTAAGAGGCAATGAATCCGAATATGAAAACCATGACAGTATTGCCCTCGCTCATTTCTGTTCCCTGCTCTTCCATAGCGAAACTCAATCAGGAGTGTCAGAGCTTCGATTGTCATCGTGCGATATTCATCATAATTTTTCACGACGATATCGTTTCCCAATAATTGTTGTATGAGAGAGGCTTCAATCCGTTCATAAAGCTGACTGGGGAATTCAAGCTGTAATATTTCTGAGTTCAAAATATATCTCCTATGTGATAATGGATATCACATATTTCGTTGTGTTTTATATCGCATAACTGAACAAGGGCTCAGACTGAATGAGCTTTTAATTATTTGTACAGAACGATTCAAATAAAATAAAAACCATCAATAACAAAAAGGAAATAAAAAAGCCCTACCAATCAGGCAGAGCTTTGCAGTGTGGATATCATGCGCCATTCAAAAATATATTTCAATATCTGCGTTCATCCCTTTGCGAACTGTTTATTGAATATCAAAACTGACAACAAGCTTAAAATAAAAAAGCCCCACCTGTCAGGCAGAGCTTTGCAGTGTGGATATCATGCGCCATTCAAAAATATATTTCAATATCTGTGTTCATCACTTTGCGAACTGTTTATTGAATATCAAAACTGACAACAAGCTTAAAATAAAAAAGCCCCGCCAGTCAGGCAGAGCTTTGCAGTGTGGACATCATGCGCCATTCAAAAATATATTTCAATATCTGTGTTCATTACTTTGCGAACTATTTATTGCATAGATGAGCTAAAATATGAATTATAAAAATTCAAAATCAGGATAAATTTAAAAATCGACATCATATAAAAATGATATTGTCTTATATTATAAATAATTGGCGATTAAAATGGATATATCAGGGAATACTATTTCTTATAATATAACTTTAATTCATCAAAGCATAAGTTTCTTCTTCTCGCTCTATTCGCTCCATCAGCGTCAACATGGCTGCATTACGTTTTGCTGCAAGCCATTGACTGAGTTCTTCCAAGATCGCATTGTATCGTTTAAATATCGGATACGAACAAATAAAACCACGAGAACACATCGCAACATAACGGGATTCTGGGCGCCACAATACACGACCCTCTTCACAATGAGTACACTTTCTCATTTGCCGGTGTGACGTTTTGTAAAGACCGGTGCCTCCGCAAGATGAACAGATCGTCCCCTGAGGATGGGTTGCCTCTTCAATTGCCGCATCAACCATCGCAGCAAATGCAGATTCACTACGCTGGCCGCGCCAGTTTTGGGTCAGCGTGGCAATCTCCGACTGGATCTCTTTTTCCAAGGCCTGACGAGAATGACGGCAGTCTTGAGTTTCGACAAATAGAACAAGAAAGCCAATTGGTGATGACTTCCAGCTCACCCCAACCATCGCAAGCTGTTCTTCAACACTGAATTTACTTCGCCCGCCCTGATGTATCGCTTGATAATTCATCCCTTTCAGATTGAATTTTGCCAATAGTGTTTCCGGTCTCATGTTGTTTCCTTATCTCAAAACCAAATGGTTGCATATTTGAAATATTTTCGATCTCATATGATTCAATTTCATCAGGAACAGCGGGGCCCCACGTGTCGTCATTCCGATGCCACTTCATTGCAATAAGAACCAATATTTACAAAAATTAAATACAACTATGGATTTGTTTTCAAGAGGGTAATGCGAACAACTCATTTGATAACAAAAGGTTTTATATGCACAATCACAGCGCTACGGTAAACAAATTATCATGACACGCTGAGACATTCTGTTTTCTCTTCGGTGCCAAAATGATAGTATTCGCTCTATCGGCAAGGCAATTAACGTTAGTCTATATTGATGAATTGACTTGCTTAACGATGACTGATGACCGGATACTTATTGAAATAGAATCACCGCCAACGAGATGCTCTTCTCTGCCAGTTGTGACGTCCATTCTGCCGTTGTTCCAATGGCCTGTCGTATTCATTCAATTGGTTGATTTAGCTGATTTAATCAACACATAAAGCATATGAAAAACAACGAACAACCGACATTCTTCTTTTTTGATTATGAAACATGGGGTACACACCCCGCTAAAGATCGCCCCTGTCAGTTTGCCGGGGTCAGAACTGATATGGACTTCAATATCATTGGTGAACCTCTGGTCATTTTTTGCCGACTGCCAGTAGATTATCTGCCTGCTCCGGAAGCTGCACTCATCACTGGTATTACGCCACAGCAAGCGAATAGCAAAGGTTTGTCAGAACCCGAGTTTATTGATCGTATCCATCAGGAATTGTCTCATCCCAATACAACTTGTCTGGGCTATAACAGCATTCGTTTTGACGATGAAGTGACCCGTTATACCTGTTATCGCAATTTCATTGATCCTTATGCATGGAGCTGGCAAAACGGCAATTCGCGTTGGGATCTGCTCGACGTCGCGCGAGCCTGTCATGCATTACGCCCGGAAGGGGTTGTATGGCCTGAAAATGAAGACGGCAATACCAGCTTTAAGCTCGAGCATCTTTCCGTTGCCAATGGTATCGAACATACCAATGCCCACGATGCGATGGCCGATGTCTATGCAACCATTGAGTTGGCAAAAGTGATCAAAAATGCCCAGCCGAAATTATTCGATTATTTCTACTCAATGCGCCATAAGCGTAAACTGAATGCACTGATCGACATTGTCAGTATGACGCCACTGATGCATGTTTCCGGTATGCTCGGCAGCCACTGTCAATATACCAGTTGGGTTGTACCGCTTGCCTGGCATCCGCATAACAAAAATGCCGTGATCATGGTCGACTTGGCGAAAGATCCTCAGCCTCTCTTTGATCTCAATGCTGACGAAATTCGGCAACGGCTCTACACAAAACGTGATGATTTACAAGAAGATGAGTTACCGATTCCGGTGAAACTGGTGCATCTCAATAAATGCCCGATCCTCGCTCCGGCCAAGACCTTGACGGCAGAAAATGCCCATATAATCGGCATCGACAGAGACAAATGTTTGCAGCATTTGTCGCGTATGAAGCAATCTCAGGATATCAGAGAGAAACTGGTCGAAGTATTTAATGAAGAGAGAGAGTATCCAACGGATACTGATGTCGATACGATGCTGTACCATGACTTTTTTAATCCGGCAGATAAAGCTGCAATGGAGATTATCCGGCAAACACCGCCTGACGCATTACAAGATTTATCGATCTCTTTTCAGGATCAACGCATCAAGCCGCTGTTGTTCCGTTATCGGGCCAGAAACTGGCCTGAAACACTCACCCCGCATGAACAACAACAATGGCAGTCGCACTGTCAGGATTATTTTTCCCAGCATCTGGATGATTACACTCTGCGTCTGGAAAATCTGGCTCATGAACATGAGCAGGATCCACACAAAATGCAGATACTGAAATCAATCTACCATTATGTGCTCAGTCTGACATCATAACGGGTTGCGCTGCTGAATCGCTACTTCATGTAAGTCCTACCATCAATATGACTTGCATGAGCCAAGAATCAATCATCACTCAATTTCGGAACTCGACATGATCATCTCACTACTCAAATTGGTGGTTTCTTTGGGAGCAATCATGGCCTCCCTATGGCTTGGAACACTCATTCAGGTTTGGTTACATCTTTCTATTCCCGGGAGTGTTTTGGGAATGCTGATTCTATTTATCGCACTCGCCAGTGGTCTATTACCGGTTTCATGGGTAAAACCGGGTGCATCGTTGTTTATCCGCTATATGGTTTTTCTCTTTGTACCGATCAGTGTCGGTTTGATGACCCATTTCGACACCCTGATTGAGAATGCGTTGCCTATATTTGCCAGCGCAATCGGCGGAACAGTTATTGTATTGATCTGCATGGGTTTACTACTGGATCGTATGCTAAAAAAAGAACATCACTGAGGAATATCACGCATGTGGCTTTTGATTACCATTGTTATTTTCTTTGCCGTTCGCTGGTTATGTCAAAAATGTCGAACTCCTTTAGCTAACCCATTACTCATTTGCGTCATGATTATTATCGGCATTCTGCTCTATTTTAATGTGCCTTATGAAACTTATGCAGCAGATAATCAGTGGGTGAATTTTTTACTCCAACCTGCGGTTGTCGCTCTTGCTTACCCACTCTATGAACAGTTACCGCAAATACGTGCCAAATGGAGAATTATCCTGTTTGCCTGTGTCTTCGGGAGTGTCATGTCAATGCTAACCACCGCATTGATTGCAGTTTTATTTCATGCCGATACACCGCTCATTGCGGCATTACTGGCCAAATCAGTCACCACACCAATCGCGATGGAAGTCACCAGTAATCTTGGTGGAGAGCCATCAATAGCTGCGATTCTGGTATTGATTGTCGGACTATTCGGTGCAATTTTCGCTTATCCGATTTACCGTTTACTTCATATTACGCACCCCATTGCAAAAGGGTTAACGATGGGAAGTATATCTCATGCACTAGGAACGGCCAGCTGTGTTGAGAATGATCCCCGCGATGCAGCATTTAGCTCACTTGCGCTCGTGCTCTGTGGCATTATCACTTCTGTGCTTGCACCGCTGGTTTTCGCATTGGTGCTATGGTTGAGTCCACTGTTGACGATCTAGTGAGTTATTGCTGGTTTCATATGTGATTTGATTCACGAAATAAATGAAATAAGAATTACAATCATCATAAAAATAATACTTTGGTCACAACAAATTCACCAGACTGCGTTAGTATAAAATGCCTGATGTGATGAAAGAGATGAACACATGACCCAAGACCGACTCACTGTTCTCAGCCGATTACCTGAAACATTGGCCAGACCGCTCGAAGAGATGATCGTCGATCCGAAATTCTCGGCCACCTTCAACGCACAACAGGTTGAGCATTTGATTCATGTCAGCGGGCTTGATGCCGTAACCCTTGCTCAGCATCTGCTCCCACTGGCTGCAATTTATGCTTATACGCCTGTTTCTGACTTTCAAGTCGGTGCAATCGTCCGGGGCAAGTCCGGAGCACTGTATCTGGGGGCCAATATTGAGTTTTCCGGTGTATCACTCGGGCAAACGATCCATGCGGAACAGGCTGCCATTGCCCATGCTTGGATGAGTGGTGAAAGCAAACTCAGTGATATCATTATTGATACACCACCATGTGGCCACTGCCGTCAGTTTATGAATGAACTCTCCGGTGTCGAAGGGCTGCGAATTACCCTGCCCAGTCAGGCAACTAAAAAGCTAAACGATTATCTTCCTGAAGCTTTCGGGCCAGTGACCATGGGAATGCAGATTCGATTTATGGACCCACAGACACATCAAATCCATGCCGATGGTACAGATCCATTGCAACAACAAGCGGTCAAAGCACTGAACAAAAGTTATGCCCCTTATAGTGAAGCACTCAGTGGTGTTGCGATTGAACTGATAAATCAACAGATCTATCTGGGCGCTTATGCGGAAAATGCCGCTTTCAACCCAAGTCTGCCACCACTGCAAGTTGCACTGATACAGCTGATAATGAATGGCTATTTATTCAGTGATATCAAGCGTGTGGTTCTTGCAGAAACAAAAAATCAGACCGTAACCCATCAGGATACAACGCGTTCAGTGCTCCAAAAAATCGCACCGCATATTCAGCTGGATTATATAGAAGTATAATGCAAAAAATACTATAACCGTTTGATAATAAACCCTAAAAATTCAGTTCGCCATATCTGAACCTCAAAAAAGCAAACGTTTGCTTTTTTGAGGTTTTTCAGTATGATTGCCGCAGTTTTCAAAATAAGAAGAGGTAATCAAATCATGTTAGGGACAGCGACAAGAGAAAGTGCCACGCGGGTTCTGTTACTTGGCTCCGGAGAGCTAGGTAAAGAAGTCGCAATCGAATGCCAGCGATTAGGTCTGGAAGTGATTGCTTGTGATCGATACGCCAACGCACCGGCTATGCAAGTTGCACATCGTTGCCATGTCTTCAATATGTTGGATGGCGATGCGCTACGCCAAGTGATTGAACTCGAAAAGCCAGACTATGTGGTTCCCGAAGTAGAGGCCATTGCAACAGTAACACTTGTTGAATTAGAGAGTGAAGGTGTTCACATCGTACCGACAGCCAAAGCAACCCAGCTGACAATGAACCGTGAAGGAATTCGTCGTCTGGCAGCCGAAACATTATCTCTCGAAACATCGCCTTACCGCTTTGCCGATAACTACGATGATTTTTGCAATGCAATTGCGGAAATCGGACTCCCCTGTGTCGTCAAACCTGTCATGAGCTCTTCAGGCAAAGGGCAAAGTGTCCTCAAAACAGAACAAGATATCGATAAAGCCTGGCATTACGCACAAGAAGGTGGCCGTTCCGGTGCCGGAAGAGTGATTGTTGAAGGGTTTATCGACTTTGACTACGAAATCACCCAGCTCACCGTCAGCGCCGTAGATGGTGTCCATTTTTGTGCACCAATCGGCCATCGGCAGGAAGATGGTGACTATCGTGAGTCTTGGCAGCCTCAGGCAATGTCTGATGCGGCCCGGGAAAACGCACAAACGGTTGCAGAAAAAATTGTCACGGCTCTCGGTGGATACGGTATTTTTGGCGTCGAGTTATTCGTCAAAGGTGATCAGGTCATTTTCAACGAAGTCTCCCCTCGCCCTCATGATACAGGTTTGGTCACTTTGATCTCTCAAAACTTGTCCGAGTTTGCTTTACATGTTCGTGCATTTACTGGATTACCTATCCAGCAGATTGTCTCGTATCAACCGGCAGCATCGGTCGCTTTACTCGGTCAAGGCACATCAGATAATGTCCGTTTTGACGGACTGGAGAAAGCATTACAGGTTGCCAATACACAAGTCCGCCTGTTTGCGAAACCAGACATTGACGGTAGAAGAAGACTTGGCGTAACACTCGCGACAGGAGATGATACCCAACAGGCGAAAGAAGCAGCACTGGCATGTGCGAGTCATATCGTTCTGCATTATTAACGCCCGTCAGTCCGAAGATAACTTCATCTGTATAAACGGTTCGCAGGAACGAAAACAGGCCGGAACGTAAACACGTACCGGCCTGCTCTTTTCTGTCAGATACAATACCTAAGCTTCGATCAACCACACTTCATCAGCAAACCGGCTCAGCTTTTGTTGTGCAATCTTCGGATGTTCCGGATCTGCTTCTTTACGGCAAAGCAACGTCGTTTTCATGCCCTGAAACAATTGCTGGATCTGTTGACTACCAACACTAAACGGTGGTCCGGCAAGTTCAGTCTGCTCATAGTCAACCGTGATTAAAAGCATTCGTCCGCCCGGTTTTAGCAGCGTACGCAACCGCTGTGCATATGCATCTCTCTGGGATGGCATCATCGACACCAATGCAGCCCGATCATAGATCAGTTCAACACCATCAAGTGGGGCTGTAAAAACATCACCCTGATAAATTTGGAGTTCATCAAACTCATAACAGTGATGAAATGAATCGATTTGTGTGACTAACGGTGTATAAAAGTGTTCAGAGAAAAACGATCTCACGGCAATCTCACTGAGTTCAACACCTATAACTTTGTCATGTTTTGATGCTAACCAAACAAGATCCTCGCTTTTACCACATAAAGGAACAAGAACCTGCTCCTCTCTTTGTGGCGATAACGCAGACCAGAATTCCAACAGCAGCGGATTCACTTCTGTCATGTGGAAACCAATACGATTGGAAGCCCACTTTCTATGCCAAAATTCTTTATCCATGAAGCGTTTCTCTAATATAAAAAAACATCAGCCACTGATCAGCACTGTATCAGGCTGTTTATCAGTGGCAAAAACTAGAGATCGAAACAATAGACACACTCATCAAAGTGATATAAACACCACATTTTCAGAGCACTCTACTTTTCATTCGGATCGATACTTTCGACACGAGCTTTCAATTTTTGTCCCGGACGGAATGTGACAACACGTCTTGCAGTAATCGGAATATCCTCTCCGGTTTTAGGATTCCGCCCCGGACGCTCATTCTTGTCTCTCAGATCAAAATTACCAAAACCAGATAACTTAACCTGTTCGCCATTTTCCAGAGCTTTACGGATTTCCTCAAAAAATGCTTCAACCGTTTCCTTGGCATCCCGTTTACTAAACTCAAGCTTTTCAAACAGGTTTTCAGCCAAATCGGCCTTTGTGAGCGCCATAAAACTTCCCTCAAAGCTATATTGAACCTTACTGTCGATGTGACAGCACCAAAGCATTTTTACTCAACCAATCAACAACATATCGGCTTTATTGTAAATAGTGTATGCCAACCTTCTGATTTACGCCAACTTTTTTATTAAATCGCTTGCGAAAGAAGCAAGCTATTCGTGACTATTGTGGGAGCATGTCACATTTAAATCAGCAAAAATTGATGATTCAATCGAGAAAAAGCCGCATATTATAAGGTAACTATAGAATATAACCAATTGATTATTATCATAATAATGTCAAATTCATATCAAAAGTTCAAATATGTGAGCTCACCGACGTTGATTGTTTTCTCTTCTCCATAAAAAAACAGGCTGGTGTCATTACTCACCAGCCTGCTTCTACTTAAATAACAAAGATTAATCGCGCAGAACAGCACCATATTGCTCAGCAACAGCAGCAACAATTTCGCTGACCACAGCAGAAATTTCAGCTTCTTCAAGCGTTCTTTCTGTAGATTGCAATGTCAATGCGATTGCAAGGCTCTTCTTACCTTCTTCGACACCTTTGCCGACATAAACGTCAAAGAGTTTTGCATCTTTCAGAAGTTGCCCGCCAGCATTCGCACAGGCAGCAACCACTTCGCCGGAGGTGACAGCCTGATCAACCACCAAAGCGATATCACGACGGTTCGCCGGGAATTTAGAAACAGATGCAATTTCTGGAATCAAACGTTGATTCAGTCCGCTCCATTCAATCTCAAACGCAACGGTTCTGCCATTCAAGCCAAACTTACGTTCAACTTCAGGGTGCACGGTGCCAATCACTCCGATTTGCCGTCCTTCATAGTAGATTGCGGCAGCCTGCCCCGGATGCAATGCCGGATGTCGGGTTGCAGCGAATGAATAAGCGCCCGGGTTTGCTGTCAGCTCCAGAATTGCTTCCACATCACCTTTCACATCGAAGAAATCAACTGTCCGAGTTTCCATATTCCAGTGTTCTTCTGTCTGAGTACCTGCAATCACACCGGCAAGCATCGCTTCCTGACGAATCCCCTGTTCAGCCTGTTGATCCGGAATAAAACGTAACCCCTGTTCAAATAGACGGACACGAGGCTGCTGACGCTTTTGATTATGAGCCACGGTATTTAACAACCCCTGAATCAAACCTAAACGCATGGCCGACATATCCACTGAAATTGGATTTGGCAACACCAGTGGCTCAACATCAGGAACGATCAGTTTTTGCTGTTCCGGTTCAACGAAACTATAGGTAATCGCTTCATAATAGCCGCGATCAACTAACAGATCCCGAACGCGCTTGAGTGGTAAATCGGCTTCTTTATGACGGTTCATCGTCAAGGCCGCTTGTGGCGCTTGCAACGGAATATTGTCATAACCGTACAGGCGGCCGATTTCCTCAATCAGGTCTTGCTCAATCGCAATATCGAAGCGCCATGTCGGTGCAACAGCACACCAGCCACTCTCAGTTGTGGTCACACCCATCCCTAAACGAGTCAGAATTTCAACCACATCGTCATCAGCGATAACATGACCTAACAGACGGTCAAGCTTCTCGCGACGAAGTGTCACTTGATTCTGTTGCGGTAGATGCGCTTTTGACTCAGCGACGACAATTGGTGCGGCTTCACCGCCACAGATACTCAGTAGCAGTTCTGTTGCTCGCTCCATCGCATTGGTTTGTAACGCATAATCAACACCGCGCTCAAAGCGCATGGAAGAATCCGTATGCAAGCCATAACTTCTTGCCCGGCCACGAATACTGTCTGGTGTGAAAAAGGCGCATTCCAGCAAAATATCTTGAGTCTGTTCGCTGACGCCGGACGCTTCCCCACCAAAGACACCGGCAATCGCCAATGCTTTCTGCTGATCAGCGATGACCAGTGTGTCACTGTTCAGTGACACTTCAGCACCGTCTAACAGCGTCAGTTTTTCATTCTGCTCTGCCATCCGAACCACAATACCACCATCGATGGTTGCCAAATCAAAAGCGTGCATCGGTTGGCCTTGCTCTAACATGACATAATTGGTCACATCAACAACCGGATCGATCGAACGTAATCCACTACGACGCAGCTTTTCCTGCATCCATAACGGCGTTTTGGCATTAAGATTAACGTTCTTAACAATACGACCAAGGTAACGGGGACATGCATTCGGCGCTTTCACGTCAATGGCAATCTGCGCATCGATTGAAGGCTCGATCACATGAATGTCCGGTGTGGATACATTCAAGCGGTTCACAGCACCGACTTCACGCGCTAAACCGCGTAAACTGAAACAATCAGCACGGTTAGATGTTAAATCGACATCGATAGCCACATCATCTAATTTCAGAAACGCCCGAAAATCCATACCGATCGGTGCATCAGTCGGCAGCTCCATAATGCCGTCAGATTCAACATCGATACCGAGTTCTGAAAATGAGCACAACATCCCATGAGAAGGTTGCCCGCGCAGTTTCGCTTTCTTGATTTTAAAATCACCCGGCAAAACCGCACCAACCGTTGCGACAGCAACTTTCAAACCTTGGCGGCAATTTGGCGCGCCACAAACAATATCGAGTAGCACTTCTTCACCGACGTCAACTTTCGTCACACGGAGTTTGTCTGCGTCAGGGTGTTGATCACATTCGACCACATGGCCGACTTTGACACCGGTAAATGTACCGGCAACCGCAGTCACATCATCAACTTCAAGACCTGCCATTGTAATTTGATGCGCCAGCTCTTCTGTCGTAACAGAAGGATTCACCCACTCGCGCAGCCATGATTCGCTGAATTTCATTCTAATTTCACCCCTGAATTACTTGAACTGTTTGAGGAAACGCAGATCATTTTCGAAAAATGCCCGCAGATCGTTGACGCCATAACGAAGCATCGTCAGACGCTCGATTCCGATCCCGAAAGCAAATCCGGAGTATTTTTCAGGGTCAATACCAACACTGCGCAAGACATTCGGGTGAACCATGCCACACCCCAAGATTTCAAGCCATTTGCCGTTTTTCCGTTTCACATCCACTTCTGCCGACGGCTCAGTAAACGGGAAGTAAGAGGGACGAAAACGAACTTCCAGCTCTTCTTCAAAGAAGTTACACAAAAAGTCATGTAAGATACCTTTCAAATGCGCAAAATTAACATTCTCATCAATCAACATGCCTTCCACCTGATGAAACATCGGTGTATGGGTCTGGTCATAATCGTTTCGATAAACACGGCCGGGCGCAATAAAGCGTAGCGGGGGTTGGCTGGCTTCCATCGTTCTGATCTGTACGCCAGACGTATGCGTGCGAAGCATTAACTTAGGATTAAAGAAAAAAGTATCGTGATCGGTTCTGGCCGGATGATCTTCTGCAATATTCAGTGCATCAAAGTTGTGGAAGTCATCTTCAATTTCCGGGCCGGACTCAACCGTAAAACCCAGTTCACCAAAAAAGCTTTCAATCCGTTCGATAGTCCGAGTGATCGGATGAATACCACCATTTTCAATCCGGTGGCCCGGCAGCGTCACATCAATAGTTTCAGCGGCCAGTTTTTGTTCTAATTCTGCACGCTGTAGTGCTTCTTTTCTGGCAAAAATAGCTTGCTGAACCGTATTTTTGGCGGCATTAATTTCCTGACCGGCGGTACGGCGCTCTTCTGGGGGTAATTTACCCAGATTTTGCAACTGAGCCGTCAGCTCACCCTTTTTACCCAGATACTGAACACGAACTTCATCCAATGCATTCAGCGTGTCAGCAGCCTGAATTGCCGCACTTGCACTGGCAATAATCTCTTGTAGATGTTGCATCGTTTCCTCATCTGCCTTGCTCGGCAGTTCCCACAAAGGTTCTCTCGGTTTCCCGAACAATTCTTAAGTCTAATAAAAATAGCTATACATAGTAACCAAAGCCGCTTGTAAAGCCAAATTGTAATCGTTTTTCATGTGGTTATTGAACAATAATTCAGCGGAATTTGATTGAAAAAATGAGCTGTGGCGATTTAATAGAATGGGAAATAAAGATGATGCTAAGATTTGGAGAGGAAAGAGACGAAGAAAAAGTTGGAGCGACATACGAGGTTCGAACTCGTGACCTCAACCTTGGCAAGGTTGCGCTCTACCAACTGAGCTAATGTCGCATTTTCTTTGATGGTGCCCCGGGCCGGACTTGAACCGGCACAGCGCGAACGCCGAGGGATTTTAAATCCCTTGTGTCTACCAATTCCACCACCAGGGCAGAGCATATCAAAGGGTTACCTCACTGTCAGCGACTGTCGAAAGGCACTCACCGCTGAGGAACGAGACGTACTTTACTGGATTCAAAATTTTCGTCAACAAGAAAATACAACATAATGAACTGTATGGCTAAAAATCGGTCTATTGCCTCATTTTTGACGACTTTCTTAAACAGATTTATGCTTACCTACAGTGAACCCCCCCCTTCTGAATACAGCCTAAAATAGGCGAAACCGCCGCCACAGGTCTCATACTGACATGTCAGGCATGATGAATCTGTCCATTCCACTCGATATCATAAGTTGACGCCTGACTGAGTGAAATCCGCTGTTTTCTTGCTTGTCGGTAGAGTTCTGAAAAACTCAATAACGGTGCTAAAAATGGCAGATCGTATTGGTAACGCTGCATAATATTTTTACCGGAAAAATACCCCAGCCACCGTCGATAACTGAATAGTGATGAAACACCACCGGCCAGAAATATCATTGCCCCGAGATGATACAGCGATGCCAGTTCTGGTTGAGCGAAGACAAAATGAGGCTCAGCTGACTGACAAAATGGCGCAACCAAATGCAATCCACTGGTAGCCCGTGGATTACACTCAATCACATATAACCCCTGCTGATCACGAATAAAGTCAAACGAGACCTGACCATGGTAATTAAACCTTTGGCCAAATGCACTCATAAATTCGGTAATCGCGGGGTCGTCTATCGGCTGAAATGCACTGGCCGCAGACTGATTCACGCAGAGTTCCGGCCGGTATGCCTGATGGATTTGCATCTGCCCGTTCTCAAACAAGGCATAATTACAAAGCGGCTCTCCTTCAATTTTCTGTTGCTGTACCCAAGGCACATCAGCCGTAATGTTGAGATTTTTAATCGCCTGAGGGGTCACATCACTAATCACTTGCGCGCCAAAACGGGAATAAACCGGCTTCAACACGGTATCCCGACCACAGACGACATCACGATGACTCGTGATCAACCGGGTCGACGGCAGAGAAACTTGGGGTAAGCCGGACAGAGCCTCAAACACCGTATATTTGTTGTGTAACGTGAACAATAACTCAGCATCCGGCATCAGCCAGTCAACCTCAGACCTGTGCTTGACAATGTCAGCAAGAAAAAACACTTCTTCGCAGGTCGGCACAACCATATCAATGTCAAACTGATCAATAATATCGAGGATTTGCGTCTGATAATCGGCCAAGGAAAAACGCGGAGAGCTGGTTTGCACATAACCGTCGATCGATTTGAGAAATGATCCCAGCGGCTGTTTTGACGCATCGGTCATGATCACCCGATGTCCCTGACGGCAAAAAAGAGTCGCCCATTCAAGCGCCACCGGCGCACGGGCTCCGGTAATCAAAACTTGCATAGATTCACCACACGTCGCTGTTTATTCATCGGGTGCCAATCCGGCGGCGGTGCATATTCGAATCTCACCGTTCCCGCGCCCAGAGTCTGTAACACTCCCAAAACAGCATCACGAATCCGCTCATGAATCTGGGGAAGCGCTTCAATGGTTAAGCACTGAGTGTCAGTTTGAGTAATGCGATAATCAACACGTTCCTCTATCGCCAGTGTGACAGCCCGATAGACTAAATCCGGTAAGACCATCGTCTGCGCCCCATCTTGCCCGAGTCTTAAACAATCACCACAGCGGCCGGCAATGGCACCGAGCGGCTCAAACGGCGCATCATCATGTTGCGCGGCAATCACATCATCCAGCTGATAACGGATGATTGGCTGCGTTCGACGACGAAAATCAGTAATAATGGGGCTATAATGCGTTTTTTCCGGGTTTAACCAATGTTTTTCAATGTGTACGATATCCTGATTCCAGCGCATCTGCCCTTGCGTATCCGTACAAGCAAGAAACCCTTCCGTACACTGATAGACTTCATGCAGTTCACCGGCGAAAGTCTGTTCTATCAGAGCCCGATCGACCGGTGTTAATACTTCTGCCCCGGATATGAGTCGTGCAGGAGACATCTTCCGTTCCCCGAATGTGCCGCTGTACATGGCACAAAACTGGAGTGCTTGCGCACTGCCAATCAATAAGGTCGGCTGAAAACGATCCAGCGCCCGAATCCAGACATCATGCGGCTGATTTAGATCCGCGTAAAAAAACTGGATCGGCCCTTTAGCAACAGCTTTATATAGCGGGCTATTTGCCCGAAGTGCCAACGCAATCCGGTGTTTTTGCCATAAACCGGGCAGCAACTTACCCAGAATATTACCGGCCCACAGTTGCTTTTCACGCGAGTCGGCCAGAAAAAGACCTCGCTGCCCGGAAGTTCCCGAAGATAGACCGACCGTAACACTGTTAACCACCGATTGTTCAAACTGTCGGGATTGTTCCGCTTTGAGCGCAACAGACATCAATTGATCGGTTTTCAGCCCCCGGGTGTTGATCGCATCCAGATTCGCCATCATCAAGGATTTATTCATGATCGGAAAGGCTTCAAGCGGCTGATTGCGTAGCGACTGATAAAAAGGAGAATGCTCGCAAACCCACTGCAGATGTCGCTCTAATTGCTTATTCTGCCATGACTGCACTTGATCGCGAGAAGCAAACCGATGGTAACGCGCAAATGCAAACTGGCGTAACAACGTCATCATTCTAGCCACCCCTGCTCGCAGAGTGAGCGAATACTGGTCAGGCAGTGAGAAGGCACAAAGCGAATATCTGCCCTGCCCAGTCGGTAACATAACCGAAGTTGCGCCAGCGTTTGGCGATAAGCTTTAGTGTCGTCACAAATGATATTCGCCAGCCAGTGCTGATCCAGATTGTCACTGAGGCTCTCGATCAACCAACAGGCATCAGCTAACAAAAATAGCCATTGCGTATGTAATCTGACTAACATCCCTATCTGACCGGCGGCATGTCCGGGCAGGCTGACCAGATACAGCAAACCATCATCAAACAAGTCTTTACAATACAATTCAACACCGTTTAGCTGTGGTAACAGTGTATCTATTCGGCATTCAAACTGGTTATGAAACTGTAACGGCTGCTGCATCTCATCCGGAATCAATTGGCGTAAATAACCTTTTCTGACACCACTGAATCGACCGCGATTCTTAAGCGCATCAAAGCCAGCCTTGGCACAATGAATGGTTGCCTGCCCGAATTCTCTGACCGCAGCAATATGATCGGCATGAAAATGAGACAGTACCAAATGACTGACCTGTGATGTCTCAATCCCGATACGACCGAGTTGAGCCGTAATATCTTCGCCATGCTTTAAATGACACGGGGTTGTCCATGCATAAAACCGCTCCGGAAAAGTGCGCGTGGTATCAAAAAAATGTTGATGGTATCCCGTATCAAATAAAATATAGCCATGTTCAGGATGTTTAATTAAAGCAACTGCCGCAGGAAAAGCTCTGGGTTTGAGACCACTGCCGGGTTTGACGACAAACCCCGGATGAACACAATAGCCTCCTTCAAAGATTTTGAGTTGCAAACCATCTGACATATTGCTCGATTCCTTGTTTAATTGTGACATGGGGCTGATAGCCTAAAATTTCTCTCGCTTTGGTGATATCCAACGTCTGATGATGATGCAGCAGTCCGGCACTATAGCAAGTCAGACGAGGCTCCGGATTGGCCGGCAGCCGATGACGGAGCCACTCATTCACTGCCAGTAATGGTCGTAAAACCGCATAAGGGAGTCGGCGTATGGTCACCGGGCGATTCAGTGCGGTCAACAACTGTTGTAGCAGTGTTTCAACCGGCATCGGTTCGCCATTACTGATATTGAAAACCTCCCCGTGTGACAGATTTTCAATTTGCGTACAAGCCAGCATGGCAGCATGGGCAACGTTATCGACACAGGTTAAATCGACCACCGGATTGCGCCCCGATGGGAGCAGTAGTTGTCCGCGGAATACACTACTCATGACACGCGGGACAATCGCCCGGTCATTCGGGCCGAAAATTCCCCGCGGACGTAAAATAACACTCTTGACCGGACTGTTTGCCACTACACGCTCCGCGTGATATTTGGTTTTCGCATAGTCATTACACCATTGACGCGCCAGCGCATCATTTTCGGTAATGGCCCATCGGTCAGCGTAGTCAAAATAAACACTGGTCGTGGAGATATGAACCAAATGCGATACATGCTGAATGCGGGCCGCTTCAACTAAATTCTGAGTCGCGGCTACATTGGCTTGAAAAAATTGCTCGTATGTTCCCCAGGGGCTGGAGAGTGCTGCACAGTGAATGATGGCATCAACCCCCTCACAGGCTTTGATCAACGCTGTGCGATCATTTAAATCCAGTAAATACGCGACGGCGGTAAAATCACGTTCGAGCTGCTCGGCAATCTTCCGGTTCCTGGCGATAAAACGGAGTTGATGCTGCTGATGAAATAATCGTATCAGCGCACTACCCAACATACCGCTGCCGCCGGTAATGAGAATTTTCATAGATAAATCAGTCCCATCCCAAGGGATAGCCCCGCAGCCGATCCCATCAGTAACACACTTTTCCCTTTTGTATCCGGTTCCTGTCTCAGCAAATGAAGATTAATTGGAATAGACGCTGCCACCTGATTACCCAAAGTCGGAAAACGATTAATAACCTGCTCGGCTGCAAATCCGGTAATTTTGGGCATTTTTGCTAAGGCCCGAAAGCTCGCCTGATGAGGCAGTAAATAATCAATATCTGCTGGCGTTAGTTGTACCGACTCTAATCCTGCCTTCAGAAACGTCGGTAATACCTGAGCGACCTTGCGAAACAGATTTTTACCATCCATAAAAAAGCGGCATACATCGAGATTTTCATCATGGGAGATCCGGTGCGGATTGAGAAAACTGCCGCCCCCGGGAATCTGACAATACTGATACCCGGAATGATGGGTTTCAAAACGCCGGGCAATGAGTCCGGGACTCTGCTCATTGGCTGCAAGTAAAAATGCTGCTGCACCGTCAGCAAATAATGTGGCCGTTTCTTTCTGCGGCGGAAAAGAGCGGTTTAGCGTTACACCCGTTGCCACCTCACTGGTGACGATCAGAATACGCTGATAACGCTTGGCTAAAAAAAGGCTGTGAGATAAATCCAGTGCCGTTAAAAATGATAAACAGGTGCTATTTAAATCGAAGCTTTCGACACCGAATGGTGCATCAAGAGCAGCCAGCAATGCGGATGCATCATAAGGTAATGACTGATGATGTGTTCCGCTGGCATAAATCACCAAGTCGATATCAGAGAGGTTTAATTCTGTCTGGCTTAAGCAATCTTCGACTGCCCTGCGACCCATTTCGATCGCGCTTTCCGTCTCTCCGGCCACATGTCGGTATGCCACACCAAATCTTTTGTTGCACGTCCCGACTGGCAACGCCAGAAAAGCGTCCATTTGCTCCGAAGACCACCGATTTTTAGGTAAATAGATACCACTGGAAACAATATCGAATGCCATAATTTCTCATCACACCAAAATAAAAAACAGTGTTCAAAATACTATGAGGTGACGTGTAAGTCTAGCCTATTTCATCATTTATCATAACAATATAGGCTCAAGTTCACATTCTGATTAGCACAATGTCATTGAACGAAAACAAGGAGATCGAAACGAGGATAAGGAATATAAAAGCATATTTACGACAGTGAGACTGCCTGAGCAGAAAGAGAGATAAGGGGGAGAAAATTTGGAGCGACACACGGGGTTCGAACCCGTGACCTCAACCTTGGCAAGGTTGCGCTCTACCAACTGAGCTAGTGTCGCATTGAAGTCTCAGAAGAGGATGGAGGCGCGTCCCGGAGTCGAACCGAGGTCCACGGATTTGCAATCCGCTGCATAGCCACTCTGCCAACGCGCCAACCTAGATGCATCGAAAAGATAAAATCACCATTTCTGATACGGGTTCGCATTCTACGGATTCACCCAATGCAGTCAACAAAATTTTTTGCTTTTTGAATCATTTGCCTATTTTACATCCAAATGATGCCAATCTCGCTGATTGGCCTGATAAAGCCTGTCAGATTATTCACCTGACATAACAATTTCAACATTCAACTGTTGCGATATACAGCAGTTATTTCTATGGTAATGCCATCCATTTGTGAATAGGTGACACTATGAAATTTACTGCGCAGCAACTTAATGAGCTCAATTTACTGCTTCAGTTTGATCTGAATAGTCGTGATACCGGCATTAAAGTCCACAAAACTGCCGAAAAGAAAGTACAAGATGCCGTTGATGCCCTCTATCGGAAAAAACTGTGTACCCATCCGGACGGGGGGTATTTAACCGATGAAGGCATTGAAATCGCTCAGGATGCTGACCGCATTCTTCGCGTGCTGGCTCAGGAATCGGAATAAATATCCAATATGACGAAACATATCACGATTATTGGCGCCGGCTGGCTTGGTTTACCGCTGTCACATCACTTGTCTGATTCTTGCCGCGTTTTTGCCAGCAAAACCACACCTGCAGGCGCTGATGCGCTAAAGCTTGAGGGGATTCGCAGTTTCTGCTTTGATTTCGAACAGTCTGAACATCCTTTAGCGGAAACACTGACAGCCCAAAATGCAGAAATTGTGATTGGCTGCTTTCCTCCCGGATTCAGACAGAATAAGCAGGATGAATATGCGCATTATTGGCGCTACCTGATCGAGCAATGCAAAATCGTGCAAGTGAAAAAGTTAGTGATGATCAGCACAACGGGTGTTTATCCCAGTCATCCCGGTATCATGACAGAACAAGATGCGAGCCTGATGCTCGCGCAGGCAAATGCTGATTTTAGTGAATCAGCCCGGATCTTACTCACAGCAGAGCAGCATGTGATCGATAGCGGACTGGATTATGCCATCCTGCGCTTTAGCGGATTAATCGGCCCCAAACGCCACCCGGCCCGGTTTGTTCCGCGGCTCAAACAAGTCAGCTCACTCGCACCGGCAAATATGCTGCATCTTGATGATGCCATTGGCAGTATCCGTTATATCCTTGAACAAGAACTCTCCGGGATTTTTAACGTCACTACGCCACAAACCGTCAGTAAAGCAGAATTTTATCAAGCAGCATTGGACAGTGTCTCATCAGAAGCTGATTTACCTCCGGTTGTTGCACAAGAAGATAAACGTATCAGCAGCGACAAACTTCGCCACTGCGGCTATCAGTTTCATTATCAAAACACACTGGACACACTTCGCTACCTATAACGACTCCTCCGGGGCGAATCAGAGCCGCCCCAAGGCCTCTTTATAGTGTTTCCGGCAGACGGAGACATAACGGTCATTGCCACCGATATCAACCTGAGCACCTTCGGCAATCGGTTGCCCTTGCGCATCGACACGCACGACCATATTGGCTTTTTTGCCGCAATGGCAAATGGTTTTCAGCTCAACTAATTTATCTGCCCAAGCTAACAGATGCTGACTTCCGGGAAAAAGCTCACCTTTAAAATCAGATCGCAGTCCATAACACAGAACAGGGATGCCCAGTCGATCGACGACATCCGTCAACTGATACACCTGTTCTTTTGACAGAAACTGACATTCGTCGATCAAAATACAGTCCACTTTCATCTGCTGATGTAATTGGTCAATTTCCTGAAATAGATCGGAAGTCTCACGAAAAAGATAAGCCTCTTCTTCTAACCCGATTCGGGAACTGACTTTACCAACGCCGTATCGGTCATCGATCGCTGCGGTATAAATCACCGGGTTCATGCCCCGCTCCCGATAGTTAAAAGAAGATTGAAGCAGTGTGGTCGATTTCCCTGCATTCATTGCAGAGTAATAAAAATACATCTGGGCCAAAGTATTTTCCTGTGTTCATGAGCGGGCAATCCAGATATGAGCCAAATTGCCTGTACAACTTATTTCTTTTAATACTAATAAATACGAAAAAGGTGGCAAGAAGCCACCTTTGTTACATCATTTCGCTTAATCAAACATTTTCAAATTTAGCACGCACAGCAATCGCCAGCTCTTCAAGTGCGGCGGGGTTCGCTTCACTTGGCGCTTCCGTCATCGGGCAAGCTGCCGCGGTTGTCTTCGGAAATGCAATCACATCACGGATATTTTCTGTACCACAAAGCAGCATCACCAGACGGTCAAAACCAAAAGCTAAACCGGCATGAGGCGGTGTACCGAATTTCAGGGCATCCAATAAGAAGCCGAATTTCCGACGCTGCTCATCTTCTTCAATGCCTAAAATATCAAATACCGCTGTTTGCATTGCAGAATCATGGATACGAACCGAACCCCCACCGACTTCATAACCATTCAAGACCATATCATAGGCATTGGAATTGACATTGGCCGGATTAGCTTTTAACTCATCAGCGGTGACACCTAATGGTGAAGTGAACGGATGGTGCATCGCATGAAGCTGACCTTCGTCATCTTCTTCAAACATTGGGAAATCAACCACCCAAAGTGGCGCCCAGGCAGACTCATCGGTCAGTGACAAGTCAGTCCCCAGTTTTAACCGCAGCGCACCCAACGCTTCTGACACAACGTTGGCTTTATCGGCACCAAAGAGAATGATGTCGCCGCTTTGCGCCTGCGTGCGCTCCAGAATCGCTTCAATCACCGACTCAGACAAGAAT
Organism: Vibrio ruber DSM 16370; assembly: GCF_900163965.1. Classification (GTDB taxonomy): domain Bacteria; phylum Pseudomonadota; class Gammaproteobacteria; order Enterobacterales; family Vibrionaceae; genus Vibrio; species Vibrio ruber. The sequence goes on along the minus strand of NZ_FULE01000029.1, from coordinate 24,531 downwards.
TTAGCCACCGGTGACTGAATCCCTTCCAGACCGGCTGCGCGATCATTGACTTTCAACCATGCCAACCCTTTCGCACCGTAGATCGATACAAATTCACCGTATCCGTCAATCTGTTTACGCGTCAGGCTTGCACCACCGGGAACACGAATTACGGCAACCCGGCCTTTGGCATCATTGGCAGGGCCAGCGAAGACTTTAAACTCAACATCTTTGACTAAATCAGCAACATCGACCAGTTCCAGCGGGTTACGCAGGTCAGGCTTATCACTGCCGAAACGACGCATTGCTTCACTATATTTCATCACCGGAAATGCGCCCAAATCGACATCCAGCAGTTCCTGCCACATCTCGCGGACCATTTTTTCGGTCACAGCACGCACTTCGTCAGCGGTCATAAATGACGTTTCAATATCGATCTGCGTAAATTCGGGCTGGCGATCGGCCCGTAAGTCTTCATCGCGGAAACACTTCACAATCTGATAATAACGGTCAAAGCCGGACATCATCAGCAATTGCTTAAACAACTGAGGTGACTGCGGCAATGCATAGAATTTACCTTTATGAACCCGGCTCGGCACAAGATAGTCACGTGCACCTTCCGGTGTTGCTTTGGTCAGAACCGGTGTTTCAATATCGAGAAACCCTTGTCCGTCGAGGAAACGGCGCACAAAGCTTGACGCACGCGCACGTAATTTGATGCGGTCACTCATTTCCGGACGACGTAAGTCCAGATAGCGATATTTCAAACGCTGCTCTTCAGAGTTTTTCTGATTAAAGTCCAATGGCAATACGTCAGAGCGGTTGATAATTTCCAGCTCAGTGGCAAGGATTTCAACCTCTCCGGTCGCCATATCGCGATTAATCTGAGAATCCGGACGCGCTCTGACTTCACCGGTCAACCGAATACAAAACTCACTACGCAGTTGGTTGGCAACCTCAAAGATATCTGCCATATCAGGGTCAACAACAACCTGAACCAGTCCTTCACGATCTCGCATATCAATAAAGATCAGGCCGCCCAGATCCCGACGACGATTCACCCAACCACAAAGTTCTACATTCTGCCCGACAAGGGACTTGTTGAGGTGACCACAATAATGGCTACGCATAATGAGTTTCCCAATTTCCAATAACTGATTCAAATCTTCACTGCCCGCTTTCATTTCCAAACCAGCGGACAACAACAAAATATCCTAAATAACTGTGCGACTGTTCAACCAAGTGATTCCGACATACAATGCTGATTCAATATTTGATAATCACGTTGCATTGGATCACACTATTCGATGACTCGGTAAACCTGAAGAGCATCGCTACATTCATAACTCAGTCGCAGTTGTCACCGTATATAACGGTGTAAAAAAGTAGGCGCTGATTATAGCGCTAAAAGACCGGCTTCTTCAAAACGATATCGCGTATTTGGCACAATTTAAATTGAAAAAATGACAAACACACTTCCTATCCGACTCGGACTCACACTCTGGTCACACCCACAATGGCAGCAAACCCTGTATGGGCGAGGTACTTCCGTTGCCGAGAGACTCGAAAAGTACGCGCAAGTTTTTCACACTGTCGAAGGGAATACAACATTCTATGCATCCCCTTCCCCCACCACGGTTGCCAACTGGAAAGCGGCTACCGGCCCGGACTTCAGATTTACCTTTAAATTACCCAAACAAATCACTCATGAGTTGATGTTGAATGGCTGTGAAGATCTACTGAACCATTTTATGCAATTGATGGCACCTCTGCACGAGAGGGTTGGCCTATGGACGATTCAACTCCCTGCGGTGTTCAGTCCGGCACAGCTTCCAGTGTTACAACGTTTCTGTCGTTACTTTCCGGCTGATTACCCTTTAGGCGTCGAAGTCCGTCATCCGGCCTTTTTTCACAAAGGCTCCGACGAAAAACGATTCAATCAATGGCTGGTCGAAACTCAGGCGGATCGCATTATTATGGATAGTCGTCCTGTATTTGCCGCGCTGCCGAACAGCGATGCAATCATCGATGCGCATAAGAAAAAACCTCGGGTTCCTGTTCATGCGATTGCTACAGCGAATCGTCCAATGGTTCGTTTTATCGGCCACCCGGAGATGGTTGAGAATGATGCCTTTTTCGCGCCTTGGATACAAAAACTTCCGACATGGATTGCGCAAGGGAAACAACCCTATCTGATGATTCATACCCCGGATAACCAACTCGCTCCCGAATTGGCACAACGCCTGTATCAACAGCTACAACAGCAGGTCGGATTACCTGATCTTCCCCCTTTTCCCGGTGCGACTGCCGATAACCAGATCAGCATGTTCTAATCTGCCCATGATGACAATCACCCAGTTATTGCATAAAATACGCCCCTTTTCTTGGTTCTGCCCCTATCGCAGTTTGTCATAGAGATATCACGAGGCTTACATGAGTCATAAAGACACCATCTATTCAGCACCGATTCAACAGATCGGTGACTTTACATTCGATGAACGGGTTGTTGAGGTCTTTCCTGATATGATTCAGCGTTCCGTTCCCGGTTACAATAATATTATTTCGACTATCGGGATGCTGGCAGAACGCTTTGCCAAACCAAATACCAATATTTATGACCTCGGTTGTTCTCTGGGAGCCGCGACCCTCTCGATGCGTCGTCATATTCATCACGAAGGTTGTCACATTATTGCGGTCGATAATTCATCAGCAATGGTTGAGCGTTGTCGAATGCATATTGAAGCCTATCGTTCCGATACACCGGTTAAGGTCATTGAAGCAGATATCCGGGACATCGAGATCACCAATGCATCCATTGTGGTGCTGAATTTTACTCTCCAGTTTCTGTCTCCGGATGATCGCAGCCAGTTGTTGGAAAATATCTACCGGGGATTACGTCCGGGCGGTATTCTGATTCTGTCTGAAAAATACCGCTTTGCGGATACAACAACCAATGATCTACTCATCGACTTACACCACGAATTCAAACGGGCCAACGGCTACAGTGAGCTGGAAATCAGTCAGAAACGCAGTGCCATTGAAAACGTCCTCCAACCGGATACGATTGAAACGCACAAAAATCGTTTCGCCCGAATTGGTTTCAGCAGTTTTGACGTTTGGTTCCAGTGTTTCAACTTCGGTTCAATGTTTGCTATCAAATAATGTTGGCAGGGCAAATTAATGATTTGCCCGACTTCAGGCGAAACAGCGCCTTTCTCTGCTGAGGATATTCCCAGTTTTATTTTTCGTTCGCAGGATACTCGATTCAATGTTTAACTTTGCTAATTTCTATCAGCTCATCGCGCAAGATCAACGCCTTCAACCTTGGCTGAATGTTTTACCTCAGCAACTGACAGCCTGGCAGAATGATTCACACGGTGATTTTGAACGCTGGATGCGATCATTAAATAAGCTCCCGACATTCACCCCTGATCGGGTAGAACTGAAAACAGAGGTTGCCATTCGGAATCAGGTGCCTTTAGCTGACGGGGAACAAAAAAAGCTGGAAAATCTGCTGAAAACATTTCATCCGTGGCGTAAAGGGCCTTATCACATTCATGGTATCCATATTGACACGGAATGGCGTTCAGACTGGAAATGGGATCGTGTCCTACCACATATTTCTCCGCTGAAAAATCGAAATGTGCTCGATGTCGGCTGTGGTAATGGCTACCATATGTGGCGGATGCTGGGAGAAGGTGCTCGTCTGTGTGTCGGCGTAGACCCCTCTCACCTGTTTTTAATTCAGTTTGAAGCAATACGGCGATTAATGGGCAACGACCAACGGGCACATTTATTGCCATTAGGTATCGAAGCGCTCCCTAAACTGGAAGCATTTGATACGGTGTTTAGTATGGGCGTGCTGTACCATCGTCGTTCACCGCTGGACCATTTGTTACAGTTAAAAGATCAACTGATTTCAGGCGGAGAACTGATTCTGGAAACATTGGTTATCGAAGGGGATGAAACCGCTGTTTTGGTGCCGAATGATCGCTACGCGCAAATGCGCAATGTGTACTTCTTTCCTTCGGCACTTGCATTAAAGGTATGGTTGGAGAAATGTGGATTCACTGACGTCGTGATTGCCGATGAGAACGATACATCGGCAGAAGAGCAACGGACAACCACATGGATGACTCATAACTCATTGCCGGACTATCTGGACACGACAGACCCGAAGAAAACCATTGAAGGTTACCCAGCACCAAGAAGAGCGATTCTGATTGCACGGAAACCATAATTGACATACATCTAACGCGCAATATCAAAAATCAGAGTACGCTAGAGCGTGGAAATCACCACTGAATGCTTTTATCAATCATAACAACGAAGAATTAGGTTACTCATGTTTAAACGACTTGCACTTGTGGCCGCAATATCCACACTAGCGGGATGCGTCACAACAGAGGAAAGAAACTTACACCAAGAGACAATCGCAGCAATTCATGGGACAGAAAGCAATATTAACCAGCGTCTGACCAATCTGGAATTGCAGTCCAGTAATCAAGTTGATTACATCGATAGTCTGGAGAGTGAAGTTTCTTCTTTAAAGCAGCAAATTCACAAGCTCAATCAGAATCATTATCAGCATTCATTACTGCAAGAGCACAACTCGCAAACCCTGCAGCAGATGGCTTCGTCCGACCCGGTTCCGGTGAATAAGGTCATTCTCGGGCAGGTTGAGCGTGTCAGTATCGAACCGATCAAACAAAAATTCGATGCTCGAGTAGATACGGGGGCGACGACGTCCTCTCTGGACGCCACTGATATTGAAGAATTTGAAAGAAATGGGAAAGACTGGGTCAGATTTCATTTATCAGGCCGCAGTGAACAGGATGCAGATAAATCCTCGGATAAGAAAAAAACCGATGATAAAGCATCGAAAGAAGATAAAGACAACTGGATTGAAGCGCCCGTGTTACGCTATGTCAAAATTCGGCAGGCTTCAACGTCCGAAACCGAACGACGTGCCGTGGTTGAATTATGGATAAGCGTCGGAAGTATTCGTGAACGGACAGAATTTACCCTTGCCGATCGCTCTCATATGTCACACCCAATTTTATTGGGACGTGAATTTCTCCGCGATATAGCGCTGGTGGATGTGAGTAAGAAATACATTCAATCTACGGCCAAATAATTATCTGGTGAGTATTGACCATGACCTCCCGAATTCCATTTTATATCTCTATCGTACTGCTGATTGCGATCGGCATTTATTTAAGCGTTTTTCGCCATCAGGTTTATGGTGTCCCTTGGACACCAGGCGAGACGAAGCAAGTCTGGGAAATTGAAGCGCGCATTCAGTTTAATGCGCAAGGTAAAGAAGCCAAAGTTTCCCTTGCAGCGCCATACACTCAGGACGGATTTACGCTGATTAGTGAATCCGCCTCTTCTCCTGGTTATGGGGTTTCTTACCTTGAAGCGAACCCCGGGCGGCGTGCCGAGTGGTCGATTCGCCGGGCCAGTGGCCCACAAACGATCTATTACAAGACACAGTTCCTTGTCGATCCGGAGGCTAAATCACGTCCTGAACCACCGCAAGGCCCGGTTGACCGCCCCACATTCGATAGCCCGGAAGAAGCTGCGGCAGTCTCTTTGATTACACAAGCAAATGAGCGCTCAGCCGATGACATCACCTTTACCAGAGAACTGATCAAAGCCCTGAATGACGAAGAAAGTCAGAACGCACAGTTGCTGCTGAATCAGATGACAAAGTCTGAAGCGACCCAAAAAATGCTTTCATACTCGGGGATTCCCAATAAGATTGTTGGGGTTCTGGAGCTGGAAGATGGCCGTCGTCGTCAGAGTATTGAACCCATGAATGAAGTCTGGGACGGGGAGCGCTGGGTCGTCTTTAACCCGGATACCGGCAAACAAGCCAACCATCCCAATTTATTGGTATGGGATGAATCCAATGTCTCCTTACTGGACGTAATTGGCGGTAAAAACAGTCGCGTGCAGTTCAGCATGATTTCCCGCGAGGTATCACCACAAGAGGCCACCAATAGTAAAGTCAATGCGGACGGATTACTCAACCTGTCGATCCACAGTCTCCCGTTAGAGGAACAAGCGATGTTTAAAACCATCATGTTGATTCCTATCGGTGCCCTGATCGTGGTATTCCTCCGTGTCATTATCGGTCTCAAAACCTCCGGGACATTTATGCCCGTTTTGATCGCAGTGGCATTTGTCCAGACCCAGCTACTCACCGGTATTATCGGTTTTCTGTTGATTGTGGGGACAGGACTGATTATTCGCAGTTACCTGTCCAAGCTGAACCTGCTATTGGTAGCACGAATATCAGCGGTCATCATTGCTGTGATCCTGATTATTTCGCTCTTTACGGTTCTCTCCTTCCGGCTAGGGATTACCGAAGGCCTCACGATTACGTTCTTCCCGATGATTATTCTTTCATGGACCATTGAGCGGATGTCGATTCTCTGGGAAGAAGATGGTGCAAAAGAAGTTTTTCTTCAGGGTGGCGGCTCTCTGTTTACCGCGATTCTGGTTTATCTGGGAATGACCAACCCCTATGTTCAGCACCTCACATTTAATTTTATCGGATTACAGTTGATTGTGTTGGCACTGATTCTGTTGCTGGGAACTTATACCGGCTACCGTGTCAGCGAATTGAAGCGCTTCAAACCTCTGGTAGATGAACTATGATTTTTGAAAAATATACCTCCCCTTTTCGCTTAAGGCATAAGGGGATCATGGGGATGAATAAGCGCAACCATAGTTATATTGGTCGTTACAATGATCGCTCTAAATATCCCTTAGTCGATGATAAGCTCCAAACCAAAATCATCGCAGAGAAAGCCGGATGTACCGTCCCCCAGCTTATCGGGGTGATCCGCAACCAGTATGAAGTCAAAAAAATTCACCAACTGGTTCAGCAGTGGCCAAACTTTGTGATCAAACCAGCCCGCGGTAGTGGCGGAAAAGGAATTTTGGTAGTCACTTCTCATCAGAACGGTGTTTATGTCAAACCATCTGGTGCCACACTCAGTGCTGAAGATGTGGAAAGGCATGTCAGTAACGCGCTGGCAGGGCTATTTTCGCTTGGCGGTAAAAATGATGTGGCAATCATCGAGAACCTGATCCAGTTTGATGACTGTTTCGATGGTTTCAGCTATGAAGGGGTCCCGGATGTCCGGGTCATTGTTTTCAAAGGCTATCCCGTGATGTGCATGATGCGCCTGTCTACCCGTGCATCGGATGGCAAGGCAAACCTGCATCAGGGAGCCGTTGGGGTCGGAATTGATATCGCAACCGGCCGGGCAGTACGGGCTGTTCAGTTCGGGCAACCCGTGACACATCATCCGGACACCGGCCGGGCACTGATTGAACTGGAAGTACCTCACTGGCAGCGTCTGCTTGAACTTGCCGCGCAAGCATGGGAAATGACGGGGTTGGGTTATCTTGGGACCGATATGGTGCTGGATAAAAATAAAGGCCCGATGGTACTGGAACTCAATGCTCGCCCCGGTCTCGCCATTCAGATTGCCAATGGCGCGGGTTTGTTACCGCGACTCAGACATATTGAACATATGGGTTCACCTGAATTACCCTTAGCCCCCCAAGCGCGGGTTGAATATGCGATGCAACATTTTGCTGCAACATCACAGCATTTAACCCAATAATGCCTCTCCCCCCGTACGCTATCTTCCATGAGAAAATCCAACCGAGATAGCGTCAGGGGGATACAACCGCTCTCTCCGACTAAGATTGCTGATCTTTTCACCTCGCTTTGTCATGATTCTTACATTCGATTGCTAGGCTGATTCCATGTCGTTATCCATAATGGAGCTAAGTGGCAGGCTATGAATACAAAAAAGAAAATATCCGTGATCGTCCCTTGTTTCAATGAAAGTGAAGTGATTGATTTTACGGTCAAAGAGCTAATTTCCGTCACCAATGCAATTCCCGGCTATCGTTTTGAGTTAATTTTTGTCAATGATGGCAGTTCGGACGATACCGAACAGCAGTTGCTGGCGCACAGCCGCCGACATCATCAGGTCATCGTGCTCTCTTTGTCGCGTAATTTCGGTCATCAGCAAGCCGTCACCGCAGGGCTAGATGCCAGTTCCGGTGATGCGGTGGTGTTGATTGATGCCGATTTACAGGATCCCCCTAAACTTATCGAGCAGATGATCGCCAAGTGGGAAGACGGTTATGATGTGGTTTACGGTACGCGTGATCACCGTGAAGGCGAATCCGCTTTTAAACTCGCTTCCGCCAAACTATTCTATCGGATGCTCAACCGTTTATCAGAAGTCCCAATCCCATTGGATACCGGAGATTTCCGGCTGATGGACAGACAAGTGGTTGATCAACTGACTGCGATGCCGGAAAAAGCGCGCTTTATTCGCGGTATGGTAAGCTGGATAGGCTTCAACCAAACTTCGATTTTGTACGAACGTTCACCTCGCTTTGCCGGAGAGTCGAAATACCCGCTGAGTAAAATGCTTAAATTCGCCCTGGATGGCATTCTTTCGTTTTCCGTAAAACCCCTGAAACTATCCATCATGATGGGATTCTTGTGTTCAGGTGTGGCCTTTGCGATGCTCATGTACTCGATTTATGTTCGTCTGATGACCGACCATTGGGTTTCCGGCTGGACATCACTATTCGTCGCTATTTTGTTTGTTGGTGGCGTACAGTTGATCTCGATTGGCATACTCGGTGAATATATCGCCCGGATCTACAATGAATCGAAAGGTCGTCCGCTTTATATTGTGAAAAAAGGAAGAGCGCTTGAATCTACCAAGAAACATTCCGTGGCTAGATAACCGAATTCGTCCCGAACTCAGACAAACTCTCCGTTTTGCGCTGGTGGGTATGCTCAATACCGGGACGAGCTATATTCTATTCGTCATTCTGTATCAGCTTCTCGGTTATTATCTCGTGGCATCCATCCTGTCTTATATGATCGGGATGCTGATCAGTTTTATGCTCAATCGAGGTTTTGTCTTCAAAAGCTCCGCCCGTCGCGGTCAGTTGCTACCGTTCTGTGTGGTGAATTTGTCATCACTCGCCTGTAGTACCGGTGTGTTGTATCTGTTGGTCGAACAACTGGCGATGTACGTTTATTTCGCACAGGTTGTTGCGATTGGTGTTTCGATGACCATCAACTACTTGGGTTATCGCACTATTTTTTCGTCTCGGAGGACAAATGATCAATAATCATGCTTCATCCCCCTCGGTATCATACAATCCGTTCGATACGGTCTCACTATTCAAATGGGGAATTCTGACGTTTACTCTGATATGGACAATATTTAACTTACACGAATCCATGTTGGAAAATGTGGCACATGATGCTTTACCTTACATGGACGATTATGTATCTAAATTTGTCTCTGAAGGACGCTGGGTTAATTTTGCTTTATTCGACCTATTACGGCTGACGCCTGCTGTTATCGCCGGCACTCTATGCAATGTATTTATTTTTATTTTTGGTTATCAGGTGGCAATCGGTGTAAGACAAGATCGCTGGCTTGCCTGCTGCTTCGCGCTACTGGTGATCAATGTTCCTTATTTTACCATGTTGTTCAAATGGCCGATGACATTGATTCCCGGTACATTGATGTTGGCATTGTTCAGTTGCATTAAAGATCGCTATTCACGCCCGGTGATCTTACTCACCTCCGGTATTCTATTGTTTGCGACCTACCCGGCATTCTATTTTCTGATGCCTTTGCTCTTCATCCGGCAGTTGAATGAAGAGAACTTCCGAAGTCTGCTGCAATTTCTTGGTTTCTGGATTGCCGGTTATGTACTCGGCTATGCCGTCGCGAATTTGAGTGTTTATGCTTATACCCTGCTCCAGAACGGTACGGGCCACTTTATTGAATTTGTCTCATGGCGGAAATCAACCCCATCGACGGATATCAGCGGAATCATTGCCAATATCGCCAAGAGTGCGGGGAACTTTGAACGCAATGCCCGCTATCTGGCAGAATTAAGTCCTCTGTTCTATATTCCGGTTGCAGTGACGCTCGTCTGGGCATTAAAAAATCATCTGAAATACACCCTCGTCGCATTGCTGGTGGTCTTCTCCATTTACGCCAGTGTCATTCCGCTGGGCGTGAAAGTACCGCTACGCTCTGGTGTCACCCTGCCACTGGGGATGGCAATGCTGGTGTTGTTAGTCCCCCGCTTCTGGTGGCGCGCCTTACTGTTGGTGACCCTGTTTATCCCGTTTGCGTGGCAGATGCATCAATATAACTATGGCTACAACGAGAAACGTATTCTCTTTGCGGAAATGATAACCGAGCATGATTCCCACAATTATCTGCAACAGCCGCAGCAGTTCAAACAAATCATTATCAGTGTTGATGAAACTAAAACCAGCGCTTATTTCTACAGACTCACCGGTTCCGATGCGTTTAAGAATCTGTCCAATCTGCGACTGCACTATATCAAGCCTTATCTGTATCAATATGGCTGGCATGATAGCGACATCGTTGTCAAAGATGTCCCGAGGGCACAGGTTCGCGGAGAGGCAACCGTGGAAAAACAAGCAGATAAACTATTCGTCTCTATTGATTAAATGAATATATCCCCTCCCCCGGATATAAGGGCGGCATTCACCGCCCTTTTTCGTGACCAGATGCATCATACACAACAAAAAAACCACCTGAAAAAACAGGTGGTTTTTATAATTTAACCAGTAATCATCCGGCTACCTTAGGAAGCTTCCGCCGCCATATCTTCGGATTCAGACGTCTGATTGTGGCCAAACCCCCGCAAACCAACCACATGAACGTGTTCATGGTTTTTGTGAATCTTGCGCACTAATTTATATGTGGTGCCTTTTTCCGGACTGATATTTTCCGGTGCTGCAATTAACAGTTGCATATCCAATCGATCACACAACTCAAACAGGGTTGAAATCGACTTGGCATCCAGCCGTGCAGCCTCATCAAGGAATAAGAGACGACATGGCACAATATCTTTACTACGCAGACGACGGGATTCCTCTTCCCAGCTCTGCACAACCATCAACAGAATAGACTGACCTGTCCCAATCGCTTCCCCGGTCGAGAGCGCGCCTGACTCAGCCTGTAACCAACCATCCGTTCCCCGGTTAACTTCAACATTGAGCTCCAGATAATTCCGGTAGTCCAGCAATTCTTCCCCCAATACCTGCGGTGAACGCTGCCCCATATCGATATGCGGATTAACCCGCTGGAACAGTTTCGCCATTGCTTCAGAGAAAGTATAACGCGGGCTGTTGAACAAGTCCTGATGCTGCGCCTGCTGCTCCGACAACCCAGTCAGGAGCATTTCGTGGCTTTCACGCACTTTCACATTCAAACGTACCCCATTGACCTGACCGAAGTGAATATTGGACAGACCTTGGTTGAGCATCCGAATCCGGTTCTGCTCACGTTGAATCGTTTTAAGAATAATACTGGCGACAGACTCAGAACTAATCGCCAAACGTGATTCCCGCTGGGTCAGCTCTTCTGTCAATCGGGCAAGCTCAACTTCCATTTCTTCAATGGCTTCAACCGGATCGTCGGTGCGAATAATATCCTGCCGAATCCGCTCACGCAGGTGTTGATACACTTCAATATAAAACAGCACCTTACGCTCCGGTCTGGCATTATCTTCAGACTGACGTAAAGCATCTCTCAAGGTATCATTATCGGCAACGGCCAGACGCAGAGAGCCTAACGCTTTATCTGACATAGAACGAAGCTCGCCTGCTGATAGGTAAGCCAGCTCCCGTTTATGTAAACGTCGCTCAACATCATGTGCTCTTGCTAACCGCAGCACCGAGCACCATCCAGCTTTAGCATTGACGATAAACGTTCTGAGATCGCGGTACTCTTTCTCAACTTTCTTCAGCTGTCGACTCAGCGATGTCATCTCCATCTCGGTCGATGTACGCGTTCTCTCCAGCTCACTTTGTCGCTGCCGGGAGACATGCAAACGCTCATAAAGCTCGTTCTTACGGCTCTCTGCGCGTTCCAGTGCGCTGGCATCGGTATGCACACCCAACTCTTGTAACTCTTGTTCAAATTCTTGCACAGTTTCGAGTTTTGACTGATGGGCACTCTTGAGTGAAGCCAATACCTGATGATACTGACTGGCCTGCCCCTGACGCTGTTTCAAGACTTCTCTGGCTTCACCGCGCTGGGATTCCGCAAGTTGTAATTTCTCTTTCAACTGCTCACTCAATGCATCACTCTGATTGACTAACGCCACTGCATCGGAATAACGCAAATGATGACGGCGTTCAATCAAATCCGAAATGGCAAAAATCTGAGTTTTCACTTGCTGCAACTGCTGGTCGGCCTGATGATACTCATTTTCCAGCGCGTCAAACAGTTCCGGGTCGTTTTCGAGGGCATTGATACAGCGACTCAATTGCTCGATTGCCGAACCATGTTGCGTTAAAAAGCGTTTGGCCTCATCCAGTTCTGCAAGGCTGTCTTCAATCTCACTGGCTTGCGCCTGCAATGTATCATCGGCCAACAGGTGGACAAAAGGCGCAACCTTCTCAATGAGTGATAGCGCGTTTTTACTTTGCTGTTGCCGTGTTTGTAGCTGCTGTTCCTGATGGCTCAGTTCAGTCAGTGAGCGACCAATCTGATTCAACTGCTCACGACACGTCTGAAGTGCCTGTTCCGGATCAGCTTCAAACACTGTCGTCATATGAGACGCTACAAACGTCTGATATGCCTGATATAACCGTTGCAATTTCTGCGAATCAAATGAAGCTTTGGCGTGCAACTCAACAATATCATCTCGCTGAGCCCGCAGCTGCTCCAGCCGCTGCTCTCTTGCGGCCCGGCCGAACAGAGGAATCTCAGGGAAACGGGAATAACGAATCTGGCGGTCATTCAAACGGACACAGACGGCGCCTTCAAGCTCATCGGCATCAAACGAACTGTCATCAAAAGCATCAACATCACCTTCAATGATGTACACATCTTCCGGGCAGTCATCCAGCTCCGCCAAGCGCTCCTGAATTTCTGACAAATCAGAGACAACAATGGCATGTCTGGCCGGACCGTACATCGCACTGAAATAAGGGGCGTCTTCCAGCGTAATATCATCATAAATTTCTGATAACAACATACCGCCTAATGTATCAGCCAGCGATTTTAGCCGCGCATCATTGGCTCCGCCGGGAGAGGCCAGCCGTTCAATTTCCTGTTCAAGATTATGACGCTGTAATGCGAGTTTTTCTTTCTCTGCTGTTTGCTGTTTTTCTCGCTCCAGCGTCTGCTGCATATGAGAAAAAACCGCCTGTGAACTTTCCAGCGCTTCGCCACTCTGTTCACGCAGATCATCTAACGCATTACGCGCAACAATCCACTGAGGCGCAATACTTTCCAATCGCTGAATTTGCGCACGGATATCTTCTTGATTGCGGCGTAAATTACTGCGTGATTCCCGAAGTGCGATGAATTCCTCGTCCACAACCTCCAATACTGCCTGATGCTTTTCACGCGCTTCATTGATCGCGGCTTCATCATCGAGCGTTTCCTGATATTCGTGCTGATAGGTCTCTGCCAGGGCTACAATATTGCTCTGGCGCTCTAGCTGGCGGGAAATCTCGCTCTGACGGGTATACCACTGGTTTTCCTGTGCAATCAATTGTTTACACTGTCGTGATTTTTCAATCAGGGTTACACCGTGCTCATAGGCAGTATGACGTGCCACATCACCAAGTACGGACTGTACTAACTGAAATGCCTGCTCAAACTGAGATGCAACGGCAGCCGACATATCCAGACGATGCTTCAGTTGCAAGACCCGCTCGGTCATCTCATGCTGTGACTGATTCAACGTCTGAATTTTCTGCGATGCATTGTCAGCCGTCAGGCTCTCATCACCCAGTGCAGCTTTGGCTTTTTCCAGTGCCTGAACCGCTTGCTGATACTGGAGTGCTCTGGTTTGCTGTACATCCAGCGCTTGCTGATAATCGGCCAGTTGCGATTTCAGACTGTCGACTTCATCTTCCAGAATCGTAGTATGATTTTCAGCTTCAAGGGTCTGCTCCTGAGCCTCTTCAACCACCATCAGTTGCTCTTCAAGACGCTCATTCAGTTCTTCTAGGTCTTCCCGGTAACGCTCAATTTTTTCTTTTTGGCGTAATGCGTTATGCACCAGTTGCAAATAATCCGAAGCACTCTGGTGATCTTGTTCCAGCGCTGATTCCTGCTCCGTCAGTTCATCGAGTTCATCTTTCACCCGAGTCAGCAATTCACTTTGCGTCACCAAAGTTTGCTGCGCACCGAATAAAGTCTGACGGAATGACAGTGCCTGTTCAACTTTGCTGCGACGCTCATTGGCATGACGCATATAATCAGATGCGACATAATTGGTTGATTCAGTAATCAGATGTTTGAACAGATCCCGATCCGCCTGCGTGGTTTTGATCGCTTCAAGCGTCATCCGGTTTTCACGCAGTGCGGCTTCCATATCCTGAAACGCTTTCTTCACACCGCCATTCTGCGGCAGCAAATAGTCACGCAGCGAACGCGTGATCGCACTGGAAATCCCACCGTATAAAGAGGCTTCAATCAAACGATAAAATTTGGAACGGTCACTGCTTGAACGCATTTTTTTCGGTACAACCCCAAATTCAAACATCTGGGTGTGGTAATCCACCACCGAACTAAATGTTTTGAACTGCGTTCCTTCCAACCCAGCGACAGCATCTTTCACTTCACTGATTGTCCGTACCCGGGCTTGTTGATCCGACAAGGTTTCAATCAAAATGTCTGTCGGGCGAATATGGCTGGGAATGCCCTGCACCAGAAACGGCTTAATATCGACTTTCTTATCCCGGCCGGCCACTTGTTGCAGTCGGACAGCAAACAGCACTCTCTGCTTGCGCGAGTTCACCACATCTAATGCGGCATAACATGTGCCGGGCTGAAGTTTACCGTGTAACCCTTTATCTCGTGACGACTGGGAACTGCCGGCTTCAGTGGTATTACGAAAATGCAGCAGACTTTGGTCAGGGATCAGCGCGGTAATAAAAGCTGCCATTGTGGTTGATTTCCCCGCACCGTTCCCACCGGAAAGTGTGGTGACCAAATTATCAATATCAAACGTACGGGCAAAAAAACCGTTCCAGTTGATCATGGTCAGCGATTGATACTTACCTCTTTCAATCATGCTTCACCTTCAAATCCTGTTAATGTTTCTGATGAGGTCTCATCGGCGGATGCCTCATCGGTATCTTCCGTCGCTTCATGAGCATCACGGCCGGGAACAACGGCTTCACCGTCACGAATCAATCTTAGCTGTGCTTCCTGCATATCATCACCGACACGCACATCAGCACCGAAGCGGAACACCGCTTCGGTGATCCGAAATTTTTCACTTTCACCCAGAACGACCAGCATTCCCATGCGACGCAGTTTCCGTAACGATGTTCTGACTTTTTCAAACAGCTTTTCCCGATCCAGATCGGAACCACCGGCCCGGAAAGTCACCAAGCGCATCAACTTTTTCTCATCGACCAGCGTAAGTAACTCTTCATACAATTCCTGATGGGTAAAAATGCCTTCATGTGCCAGTCTTTCGGGGCTGAGATACAGAAAGCACAAAACCTTACCGACCAACATATCGAGTTCGGATAACACACTGCGATTGAGTAATGATGTCGAGCGCGGCCTCAAATAAAAGAACCCCTCGGGAGCCCGCACCAGCTCAGTATTATAGCGCTGGTAGAACTGGGCCAGTTCTGGCTCAAAATCCGACAAAAATGTGTGATTATCCATATCTTCACCGGAAACATGCCGTCCGGCACGTAATAAACTATCCAATGCCGGAAATAGCGGATTGGAAAGTGCTTTGACCAGTTTCTCTGGCATATATTCATTCATATCTGTCGATGACATTTGCTTGTACCTTTGCACCAAATTCATTGATTGCCTGCCAATCTGGCTGAATCGCCTGATAATCAGACGCCGAATATCCTAACCGGACGGCCTGATCGACCACGATTCTGGCTAAATCAAAATGATGCGTTTTTGGATGTTCTGAGAGGTAATTCTTTAAAATGATACCGAGATCAATTGGTGTACCTTGATCTTTATGCACGGTGAGCATTGCGCCGATCTGCTCGGCCAGCACATCGTTGACCTGTTGAAATTCTTCGTATTCAACATCTTCAGGAACTTGCCCTGTGACTTCATCGTCCCGGAGCACCAAGGCTTCATCCCGCATGTCCATAAAGCGCTCGGCATCGGCAAAAGTAAGAAACCAAGGCGTTGCGAAATAATCGTTCATCGACTGACGCAAACGCTGACTGAACGCCCGGTTCTGGTCCATATCAATCGCAGTCCGGATGAACTTGTGAACATGCCGGTCATAACCGATCCATAAATCAATGGTCTGTTGACCCCAGCTAATGATACGATCCAGTTTAATCTGCAACTGAAATAAAGTTTCTTCAATAAATGCCAGTCCGGATTCACCGTAAACACATTCCTGAATATCAAGAATCTGTGTCTGCATTTCATCACCGGCAGCCTGAAGGGTATCTTGTAATTCTTTGAGCGTCGATGAAGTCTCTGACAACAGCGATTCACAATTCTGAATCGCGTCACGCCAGTCTTTATTCAACAGCTGAGCAATCTGTTCTTTAATCTCTTGCTGCTGCTCATCCATGACTCGCTGGTTAAGATCAATCTGATCAAAAATCTCACCGACGGAATATTTTAAAACACCATACACATTCTTTTGCCAATGAGAGACGGTGCCGCCTTTTTCAGCGGCTTCTTTGGCCTTGGCCATTTCATCTGCAACAATCGACAATTGAATTGACAGTTTCAGTTTAGAAAACTCACGATGACGCAGATAATAATCGGTGATGCCAATTGCCAGCGGTGATAATCGATAGATACTCACCCCATCGGTCACTTCACTGGTAAAGCGCCGGATAAGTCGCTGGTGAACCAAGTCATTGATCGCATTATTGGCTCGGAAAGCGGACGCTTCTGCAGTCTCATCAAATAATCGGGTAACGATCGCAAATGCATCATGCAACTCCCCCTCACCGAGTTCATCATCAAATCGATCCCGGCTCAATACGGCAATCGCAATCAAAAATGCGAGTCGCTCGGTATTTAGGTTGAGAGACAAGTCATGCTGCCTGACCCATCCAACCAATTCATCGATTGGTTGTACTTCGGCTTGTTGCGCCAATTCGTCTATCATTGTTTCCATCATTATTTACTGTTTTCTGGCCCATACATGAATATAACGACCCAGAGATAAATAGGGCTCTTGCCGACACAATTGCCTTTCAAGCGCCAGTACATCTTCTTCGCTGTATTCGCCCATATTCTGGCGATTACCAATATAATCACTGAATGAGCGGATACCACTTTTGCCCTCAATACTGAATCCACAAGCTTCTATCCATTGGTAGACCGATTCTGGATTCAGACCTTTTTGTGGCTGTAACTTAAACCGTTTACGATATGGCATCCCCTCTAACACATGAGGGATATTCCCACATATGACATTTTTCAGAACGAGTCCGTGATGATTGTAAAACATGATAGACGCAACGCCACCACTCCGAACCTGAGCCAGTAATTTTTCCAGCGCATCCTTCGGGTCAGTTAACCACTCCATCACGGCATGAAACATCAAGAAGTCAACCGGATCGGCAATATATTGTTGCATATCCTGCACCGGCGCATGGACAAAGCGATACTGCGCAAGCAGACCATTTTTTTCAATATCGGTCTGCGCCAACTGCAACATTTCAGAAGAAAGATCACATAATGTCACCTGATGTCCCTGCATCGCGAGCCGCTGCGATAGCTGTGCCAACCCACCACCGGCATCCAGTACAGAAAGTGGGAACTGTTCCGGAGAAAATGATGTTAAAATAGTTTGAATATCTTCCCACACAATGGTCTGACGGATCATACCTTTGTCAGAGCCATATATATTTTTTGCAAATTTGTGGGCAATATCGTCGAAATTGCGATCTTCAGTCACAGTAGCTTGAGTTATGATAACCAATCGTGCTGCTATTCTGTCATAGGAATGGCAGGAATAAAGAGGATTATTCGTTTTTAATCTCAATTGCTGTTTTTTCGGACTATTTCTTATATGTTTGAGCTTAAAAAAATCATATCTGCATTAATGATGCCCCTTCCCGCCTTGCTCATTATCGGTTTTATCGGCCTGATGATGATTATGTTTTCAACCAAAAGGAAAACCGGTTGCCTGATTGTTCTGTTCTCTTATACATTGCTGTTTCTGGCTTCATTCCAACCCGTTTCTGATCGCCTTCTCGCGCCACTGGAACGCAAATATTCAGCCTTTTTACCCGTTGAAGGTAACATTGACTACATCATGGTTCTCGGTAGTGGTCACGTCGTTGATGATCAACTGCCGCCGACATCTCAACTCAGCCGCTCAGCCCTGATGCGACTCACAGAAGGTATCCGGATTATGCGGATGTATCCGGGGTCTCGCCTGATTCTTTCCGGGTATGCCGGTGGTACCCGCTTTAGTCACGCCCGCATGTTGGCAAGAGTTGCCTTATCACTCGGTGTGGCAAAATCAGATATCGTATTGCTGGAAAGTGCGAAAGATACATGGGAAGAAGCTCAGTTAGCCGCAAGTTTTGTCGGACCACGTAAATTGGTGCTCGTGACATCCGCCAGCCATATGGATCGCGCATTACATGAGTTTCAATCTGCCGGACTCAACCCAATCCCGGCTCCAACCAACTACCTGTCTTATAAAAATATAGCGCAACCATGGATAAAATATGCGCCTAAAGCGATTTATCTCGAGCAGACAGAAAGATATTGGTATGAAACATTGGGGAAGTTTTGGCACTATTTGAAGAACTGGGTCGCTAATCAGGAGGCAACCGTCTCTGAATCCGCCCTTGAATAAAAGCAAAGCTTTAGTATCAGATGACATCACCATTTCAGCCCGATCCACTGTCGGATGAAACGGTGAGTGCTTCATTTTGATTGCTATTACTGAATCAGCAGTCTAGAATTCGCGGTTAAAGCTGATTCCAGACCAGACAAAAACCGCTAAATTTAGCGGTTTTTGTCCTTAATCACCGAATAGCTTCAGAATGTCATTTCTGCGTAGGTTATTCGAATATATAAAATCTTCAATCACTAAATAATTTGCTCCGGATTGCTGGACCTTCAGCATAAGCGACAGGACAATACCTATGGCTACGATAAAAGACGTTGCCCGCTTGGCGGGAGTTTCAACAACAACTGTTTCACATGTAATTAACAAAACTCGCTTTGTGGCAGAAACGACTCAGGAAAAAGTCATGGAAGCCGTCAAGACTTTAAACTATGCGCCCAGTGCAGTAGCTCGGAGTCTGAAGTGCAACTCAACGCGAACAATCGGGATGTTAGTCACCCAGTCAACAAACCCCTTTTTCTCTGAAGTCATTGACGGTGTTGAAAGCTATTGTTACCGACAAGGCTATACACTGATTTTATGTAATACCGGTGGCCTCTATGAGAAGCAACGCGACTATATCCGGATGCTGGCCGAAAAACGGGTCGATGGGATATTAGTCATGTGCTCCGACCTTACTGCCGAGCTTTGGGAAATGCTGGAAGCCTATAGCGATATTCCAAAAGTTATTATGGACTGGGGACCAGAAAACTCACAAGCCGACAAAATCATCGATAACTCAGAAGAAGGCGGCTACCTGGCAACTAAGTATTTGATTGACAAGGGGCACCGCAGAATTGCTTGCTTGAGTGGACATTTAGCAAAAGCAGCATGTCAGGAACGGATTCAAGGGTTTCGCAGAGCAATGGCTGAAGCGAGCCTGACCCCCAACGAAGACTGGATTCTGGAAGGCAACTTCGAGTGTGACACCGCAGTCTTGGCTGCCGATAAAATCATTGTGATGGATGAACAGCCCACTGCTGTTTTCTGTTTCAACGATACAATGGCTTTAGGGCTGATAAGTCGCTTACAACAGCGAGGCATTAAAGTACCTGAAGATATATCAGTCATCGGTTACGACAATATTGAGATCTCGGAATATTTTTCGCCACCGCTGACAACCGTTCATCAGCCGAAACGACGGGTCGGAAAAAACGCTTTTGAAATCTTATTGGAGCGGATCAAAAGTAAAGAACATGAGCGCCGTACGTTTGAGATGCATCCTGAAATTGTCGAACGCAATACCGTTAAAGATTTAAACAAAAATTAACACCCAATTAACACTTCGTTGGAGGGAGGTCATTCCTCCAACCACTTTCTTTCTATTGATAACCTCTATTAATTGGACTAGAATCACACATTGTGGAGTAGTTATTAGGATACATACTTCATAATTCCGTACTGGAAAAGTGTCACGCACAGGGCAAACCATCTGAAAAGATGGGACGCAAAGCCTCCGGCCTAAACCATGAAGATGATAGGTAGCGGGGTTACCGATGGCAAAAATGCATTTCATGTTCGTCAATCATTTGACGTTTTGTTAACATACTTTCTGCATTCTTTTGCTAAATTCTCGGACCTGATTTTGGTGGCGTATTCATTTAAAAATACACCGAGACGTAAAGCATGGACAAACCAACTCTTAGAGATTCAATGCGGCTTTTTGAACAACTGGGCCGTGTCAAATCACGCTCAATGTTCGGCGGGTTTGGTATTTTCGTAAACGACATTATGTTCGCACTCGTCGTTCAAGATAAACTTCATATACGAGCAGACAGTCACTCACTGGAAACGTTTAAAGCAAAAGGTTTTGAACCTTATGTGTATACAAAACGTGGTTTCCCTGTTGTGACTAAGTATTTTGCACTTCCTGATGACTATTGGGATGATGTCAATACGATTCTCAATATCGCCAAACAAGCCTATTTGAATGCAAAAGATGAAAAAACAACGCATGTCGAAGCCAAACCACAGCGTTTGAAAGATTTACCAAACCTGCGTCTGGCGACCGAACGAATGCTGCGTAAAGCCGGTATAAATTCAGTTGAAGAGTTGCATCAGAGAGGTTCTCTTAGTGCATATAAAGCGATTTTAAGCTCTCATCCTTCAACTCAACCGCCGCTAGAGCTCCTGTGGGCACTAGAGGGTGCGATTGAAGGAAAACACTGGTCAGTGATTTCTCAGGCAAGACGTGATGAGCTGGCTCGGCAGATCTAATTTGTTGAACAAGCTTCTCCCTATCGTATACATATCCTAATGTATACAACTCCCATTTGGTCATTGAGCCTGAACGAAAAAAGCACCGCTAGCGGTGCTTTTTTATTGTCAATCGAATCATTATCAATGTGTCAATTAGTTAGTAGTTAGTAGCCCATCAATGCAGCCTCATACATCCGAACATACTGCTGCGCAGAATCTTCCCAGCGGAAATCTTGCTGCATAGCACGTAACTGAACATCCAACTTTTTCTCCGGATGTTGTAAATAGAATAGTAATGCTCGTTGCATACAAATGAGTAATGCTTCCGGTGTCGGTTCCGTGAAACTGAACCCCGTTGCCTTGTCGGGAAAATGGTCATAATCAAACACGGTATCTTTCAGCCCACCGACTTCTCGGACAATCGGCAACGTCCCATAAGCCATGCTGTAAATCTGATTTAATCCGCACGCTTCAAATTCAGAAGGCATTAAAAAGAAATCTGAGGCCGCTTCGACTAAATGGGCAAAACGATTGCTGTAAGCATCAACAAATGCAAATTTCTGTGATGAAGTTGCTGAAAGCTGATGTAGACGATTGGCAATTTCAGGCTCCCCTGTTCCGACAATCACCAATTGTACGTCATTGCGCAGAAACTGTTCCAGAATCGGCAACAGATAGTGAAACCCTTTTTGATAGGTCACACGACATACCATGCCAAACACTGGTACATCCCGGGTTGGTAATAGCAGTTCTTCCTGTAGTTGACGCTTACAGGTTGCTTTCCCTTCTTGCAAAGAATCGGCCTCATTGGTGTAATTGCGTGGAATATAGCTGTCAATGCGTGGATTCCACTCCGAATAGTCACATCCATTAAGAATACCGAACAGATCTCTCTCCCGGCGGACAAAATCATCGACAAGTCCGTGGGCACCAAGTGGCGTCAGCAATTCTGCAGCATAGTGAGGACTCACAGCATTAATCTTATCTGCATATGCGATACCGATTCTGAGTGCACTCACATAACCGAGACCATACTGTAGAGATTCCATACCACTTAAGTGTAATTCAGGAATAATCTCTAATTCATCATAAGAAAAGACACCTTTAAACAGCGCATTATGGATCGTCAATATACTCTTCATCCGCTGAAAATAGGGCTCATTGGCATAGCGTGTTTTTAACAGAAAAGGGACAAACCCGGTATGCCAGTCGTTGGCATGAATGATATCAGGCTGAATCCCCAGTTTTGGCAAAACATCCAGTGCCGCAGCCGAAAAGAATCCAAAGCGTTCTCCATTGTCGGCATAGGCGCGATTATGTTCAGAATACAGCTCCGGCCGGTCAAAGTATTTATCACAGTCAATCAGATAAATTTCAACGCCGTCCCGGTCAAACTTACGGACTTGATAAACGGTATGAGGCCAGTGAGACAATTCAGTCTCTAAAATCACAGTTGTATCAGCTTTGTCCGGCACGAGACGATAACCGGGCAACACAATTCTTACGCGATGCCCAAATTTACTCAACGCTGTAGGAAGCGCTTTTGCAACATCGGCCAACCCACCACTTTTTACAATCCCTTCAACTTCTGAAACGGTAAACCATACATCGATTTGTTCCATGTTAGAATCCAACTTTCGTTCCTTTCGCAATCACCACGATTCCCCCTTCAGAGACATAGAACCGTTTCCTGTCCAGTTCTAAATCTTCACCAATCACGGTGCCGGGGGCAATTTCAACATGCTTATCAATAATCGTCCGTTTGATCGTACAACCGGCACCAATCTTTCCATCCCCCAGAATAACAGATTCACTGATATGAGACCCAGCCGCAATATTACTCCGATACCCAAGGATTGATTTAAAAATCGTCGCACCTTGAATATAACTCCCTCCCGACACGAGGCTATCAGTAATCTTAACACGGCGCTCATCGGCATCGACAAATGTTGCCGGCGGTAACGGCGGATAGTAGGTATGTAGTGGCCAACTTCGATTGTAGAGAGAAAACAAGGGATCATTATTCAGCAAATCCATATTGGCTGCCCAATAAGAATCGATGGTTCCGACATCCCGCCAATAGGTTGCTTTTTTTTCACCTTTAATTTTATTGGTCGAAAAATCGTAAACGTAAACATGCCCTTTCGGGAAAAGTTTCGGAATAATATCTTTCCCGAAATCGTGACTGGACTGCTCATTCGCTGCATCTTTTTTCAGCTCATCGCAAAGAACATCAGCATCAAAAATATAGTTCCCCATCGAAATCAGCGCCCACTCCGGCTCTCCGGGAATCGACTTTGGCTTGTCCGGTTTTTCTTCAAAACCGATCATTTTTCCGTCATGGTCAATTTCAATCACACCAAACTGAGAGGCTTCTTTTATAGGCATTCGTAATGCGGAGACCGTCAGATGCGCTTCCGTTTGTTTATGGAAATCCAGCATCTGACGAACATCCATCTTGTAGATGTGATCCGATCCGAAAATACAAACATAATCAGGTGAGGCAAGCTCGATGAAGCGAACATTTTGATAGATGGCATCAGCGGTTCCTTCATACCAACGTTTCCCATCTCTCATCTGAGCGGGGATCACATCGATGAATCGATCCGTAATACCGGACACATTCCAACCTTTTTTCAGGTGGACATAAAGTGATTGAGATTTAAACTGGGTCAATACGTAAATACGCATCAAATCCGCATTGACAAAGTTGTTCAGAGCAAAATCAATCAACCGATAACTTCCTCCGAACGGAACTGCGGGTTTACTTCTGCCTTCGGTTAAAGGTCTCAGCCGAGATCCTTCACCACCAGCTAAGATCATACTCAATACACCAGCCATGATTGAAACTCCATATTACCTTTTTATAATCTGCTACGACCTAGTGCCATAGGCCGGTACTTACTTTTAATGTCACAAAAAATTAATGCAACGCGTTGTTTATAACTTATCGGGATTATCACAGAATACAAAATTGAAACGCCAAACTAGTGAAGCACCTATCGATCAGCGTCTCTAACTCCCAAGCTAGTTCACAGAAAGCAAAAAAAGTAAGAATATTATGAGCATCATGCTACAGCGCAGACCCAGGGATTATATGAGATCATCACCAAGCCTCCCTTCCGATCTCGGTACTGTCAGAACCATCTAAAATGGGTGCAGTACAAATAAAAGTGATGATATAAAAAAAAGTATCCACCGGCATAGCCGGTGGTTTTTCATATGCGCCTATAAGGCTCTCCTACTAGCAGCGCCCTAGCAGGCGCGTAGTGATCTGACATTTGCATATGACTACTTCCTGCGGCCCGTAAACGGGCTACCTGAATACGGGATCGACAATTGCTCTCCCATTTTATCCTGCTCTAGTTGCTGCTTAATGTAATTTTGTATCTTGCTCGTATTTTTACCTACCGTATC